>VYBN01000019.1:57339-143259 GCA_009844425.1 Gammaproteobacteria bacterium
CGTCCCGCCTGAGCCCTCCCAACTAAGGCGGTCGGCAGGTACTCAAACCCTGCCGTCCCGCCTGAGCCCTCCCAACTAAGGCGGTCGGCAGGTACTCAAACCCTGCCGGCCCGCCTGGGCCCTCCCGGCAAGGCGGCCGGCAGGTTCTCATGCCACAATCGCGCCATGCGCGCGATGATTCTCAGCCGTCCGCGCGGCGGCCTGCATTCCGAAATACTGGACCTGCCGAAGCCTGCCGCAGGCGAGGTACGGGGCCGCGTTCTGGCCTGCGGCGTCTGCCGCACCGACCTGCACCTCGTCGACGGCGAACGGCCCGATCCGAGTCTCCCGATCGTCCCGGGGCACGAGGCGGTAGCGATCGCCGAAGAAGTGGGAAGCGACGTCGAACGCATCCGGCCCGGGCAGCGCTTTGGCGTGCCCTGGCTGGGTTGGACTTGCGGCAAGTGCCGTTACTGCGGAGAAGGCCGGGAAAACCTTTGCGGGAGCGCGCAGTTCACCGGTTTTCACCGCCACGGCGGCTATGCGGAAGGCATCCTTGCCGATGCACGCTACTGCGTACCGATCCCGGAGAGTTACTCCGACGAACACGCCGCTCCGTTGCTGTGCGCGGGCCTGATCGGCTATCGCAGCTGGAAGCTGGCCGGGCCGGTCGACCGCCTCGGGATTTACGGGTTCGGCGCGGCAGCCCACATCGTCGCCCAGGTGGCGCTGGCGCAGAACCAGGAAGTCTATGCCTTTGTCCGTCCCGGAGACCGGCAGGGCGAGGCGTTCGCCCGCGAACTCGGTGCGGTCTGGGCCGGATCTTCGGACCGGCGCCCGCCACGGAAACTCGACGCGGCGCTGATCTTCGCGCCGGTGGGCGGCCTGGTTCCCGCGGCCCTGTCGGCGGTTCGCAAGGGCGGAACCGTCGTGTGCGGCGGCATCCACATGAGCGAGATTCCGGCTTTCCCCTATGAGTTGCTATGGGGCGAGCGCGTGTTGCGCTCCGTGGCCAACCTGACCCGCGCCGACGCCGATGAATTCATGTCGCTGGCCGCGGCGACGCCGATCAGCACGAGCGTCCGGAGCTATCCCCTCGCGGAGGCCAACACGGCCCTGGCGGACCTGCGCGCAGGCCATCTCAACGGCGCCGCGGTCCTCGTTCCCTAGCGTCCTGACAAAACACCGGCGCCGCCTCCCGCGGCTTTCAGCCGGGCGGCGGGTGTGCCTCGCGCCAGGCCTCGGCGATCTGCAGTCGGGTGGCAAGCCATACGCCCGGCCGGGTCAGGGCGCGCGCCAGGAAGGAGTCGAAGGCCGCCGCCCGGCCGGGCCGGCCGGCGATGCGGGCGTGGATGCCCACCGACATCATCCTGGGCTCGGTGCGACTTTCCTCTAGCAGCCGGTCCAGGCTGTCGTTCAGGTAGTCCAGCCAAGCCCTCGCCGTGTAGGAGGGCGCGTTCCACATCTTCATGTCGTTGGTGTCCAGCGCATACGGCAACACCAGCATCGGCTGCGGTCCGTCAACGTCCCACCAGGGCAGGTCATCGCTGAAGTCGTCCATGTGATAGCCGTATCCCTCCTCGGAGAGAAGCCGTCGCGTGTTTTCCGTAAACAGGTAGCGCGACAGCCAGCCCTGCGGACGGCGCCCGACGGAGGACTCGATGCTGTCGGCGGCCTTGCGGACGAACTCGCGTTCCTCGGCTTCCTCCATACGGTGCTGGAAGGCCCACCGAAACCCGTGCGCGCAGACTTCATGATGACTTTGCGCAAGTCTTTCGGCGAGCCCCGGCGCGCGCTCGAGCGCCAGCGCCGCGGCCGCCACCGTGCATGGGGCGCCGTAACGGTCCATGATGCCGAGAAGTCGGGGCGCTCCCGCCCGCACGCCGTACCGGTAGTTGCTTTCGTTGGGCAGGTTGCGGCTCGAGCCGCGCAACGCGATGCCGAGCTCATCCACGGGGTCCGGGCGCGGATCGCCGTCTTTGGGGCTGGCCTCGGCGCCCTCCTCGATGTTGAGCACTATCGACAGCGCCAGGCCGGCGCCGCCCGGCCAGCGAAAACCCGTATTCATGTCCCGCGCGACTCCTCTATGCCTTCTTGCCGGGGAAACTCCGCCGCACGGCTTCCCAGTGCGCGGGATCGGTCCAGGCATTGGCCATGTGTTGCTCTTCGGCCTCGGCCAGCGCCTCCTGCATGCTCCTGCGCATGACCACCGCCAGGGCTTTCTGCCCGCGCAGCACCGCGCGGCTGCGCGCCGTCATTGCAGCGCTCCAGGCCTGCGCCAGTTCGTCCACGTCCTGGCCTTCATCGGCCACCTCGTCTATCAGACCCGCCTGAAGCGCTTCGCAGGCGCCCAGCCTCTTCGCCTTGAGCAGCATCATCATGCCTCTGGCGCTGCCGCAGCGCGCCAGGACGTCCGCGGCCCCGCCCCACGCGGTCATGAGGTTGAGACGCGCCTGCAGAAAGCCCAGTCGCGCATGTCTTGCGACCAGGCTGTAGTCGCAGGCCAGAGCCAGTTCGGCGCCGCCTCCCAGCGCGTCCCCGTTCAGCGCCGCGGCCACCGGCACCGGGAAATAGCGCACCGCATCGAGCGCCCGGCGCCCGATGCGGGAGATTTCGCGGGCGTCATCCAGCGACCGCATCGAGTCGAGTTCGTGCAGATCGCCCCCGGCGCAAAAGGACTTGTCGCCTTCGCCGGTGACGATTACGCACTTGAGCGCCGCGTCTTGTGCGTAGCTTTCGAGCGTTTCGCGCAATAGTTCCAGCAGCGCGAAGCTCAGTGCGTTGTGCTGCCGCGGGCGGTTGAGCGTGAGACGCAGCAGGCCGCCGTCGCGCTCTTCCACTTGCAGCATGTCGTTCGGCATTTCCGCGGGCCTAGCGGCTCAATCGCACCAGGGGGCGGAGATACCGCAGGCGCTCCAGCGGGTCCTCAAGCTCCAGGCAATGCTGCTTGTGCTCCAGGCCGATGGGCAGAATCTCGGCCAGCCGCAGACTGACCCAGCTGGCGTCGTCGAATCGCGTTTCGATGCCCTGGTAGAGCCGGTCGAGCTTCTGAATCAGGTGCTGCAGCGCGGAACTCATGGAAACGAACTCCGGCGGCAGGGGGACCTGGGGTTCCGGCGGCAGTTCCTCGATGTCGCCGACCCGCAATCCGTCGGGCTGCCGGGCCGTCGCGTGGAGCTGGAACCTGAGCGAGCCGATGGCCAGTATTCCCAGCAGGCCGCCGTCGCTCTGGAACCAGTCGGCGATGATTGCAAGCGTTCCGATTCTGCACAGCCCCGTTTCCGAAGGCGAGTCGCCGTTTTCCTCGATCCGGATCACGCCGAACGGTTCGTCGTCGCGCATGCACCTTCCGACCATGTCCACGTAGCGGGGCTCGAACACCCGCAAGGGCAGCGGGCCCTCCGGAAAAAGGACCGTGGGCAGGGGAAACAGTGGGGTGCCGGTGCGCATGCGCCAATAATATGCCGACCGGCTCCGGAAACACCCGTTCGGCGTTTATCGGAAACCGCCTGCGTGATAAACTTCCGGCCTTTCGTGGAAGCTTCCGGCGGCCAGTTCAAACCGCCTTGACTCAGGTCCTGATCCGTCACCGCTTTGCCATCCAGCCTTTCCCTCTCCCGGCCGCTACGAAGGAGCATTTCATGCTGATGGGCCCGCCTCCCTGCGATTTCGGCGCCCCCGCGCCGCGTTTCAACCTGCCGGACCCGTCCGGGCGCGAGTTCAGTCTTGAGGACTGCGCCGGCGAGAACGGCACGCTGGTGATGTTCATCTGCAATCATTGCCCCTACGTGCAGGCCATCCTCGGCAAACTGTCGCGCGACACCGCCGAGTTGCGCGAGCATGGCATCGGCAGCGTCGCGATCATGCCCAATGACGTGGTTCGCTATCCGGCGGATTCGCCGCCGCGAATGGCCGCCCTGGCCGAGCAGGCCGGCTTCGAGTTCCCGTACCTGTATGACGAATCGCAGGAAGTGGCGGGCAGCTACGGCGCGGTCTGCACGCCGGACTTCTTCGGTTACAACGCCGATCTTGAACTGCAGTACCGCGGGCGGCTGGATTCCAGCACGTCGTGCGCCGCGCCACCGGACACGCCGCGCGAACTGTTCGACGCCATGGTCCGGATCGCAAGGACGGGACAAGGCCCGCGCAGCCAGAATTCCAGCCAGGGCTGCTCCATCAAGTGGCGCAGCTAGTGTCGCCCGGCGCGCGCCGGGCGCGCGCCAACGCCCTGCGCGCGCTGGCCATGGACGCCGTGCAGCGCGCCAACTCCGGCCATCCCGGCATGCCCATGGGCATGGCGGACATTGCGGAGTTGCTGTACTCGGACTACCTGAAGGTGGCGCCGAGGCAGCCTCACTGGGTGGACCGCGACCGGCTGGTACTGTCCAACGGGCACGGTTCCATGCTTTTGTACGGCGCCGCGCACCTGGCCGGCTACGCCCTGGACATCGACCAGCTCAAGGCCTTCCGGCAGCTTGGCTCGCACACGGCCGGCCACCCGGAACTCAACGTCGAGATCGGCATCGAGACCACGACGGGGCCACTGGGTCAGGGCCTGGCCAACGCGGTGGGAATGGCGCTTGCCGAACGGTTGCTGGCATCCGAATTCAACCGCCCGGAGCATGAAATCGTCGACCACAGGACCTGGGTTCTGCTGGGCGACGGCTGCCTGATGGAAGGCATATCGCACGAGGCCTGTTCGCTGGCGGGCGTGCTGGGCCTGGGCAAGCTGATCTGCATCTACGACGACAACGGCATTTCGATCGACGGGGAAGTCGGCGCGTGGTTCCGCGACGATACGCCCGGCAGGTTCGAGGCCTACGGCTGGCACGTGGTTCGCGATGTCGACGGCCATGATCCGGAGGCCCTGCGCGAGGCGCTGGACCAGGCCTGTGCGGACGCGAACCGGCCCAGCCTGGTGTGCGCCCGGACCGTTATCGGTTTCGGGGCGCCCAACAAGCAGGGCACGGCGGATACGCATGGCGCACCGCTGGGGGAGGCCGAGATCGAGGCCGCGCGCAAGGAGCTGAACTGGCCACATGCGCCGTTCGAGGTGCCGGACGGCATCCGCCGCGGCTGGGACATCCGCGATCGTGGCGAGCGGCAGGTGGATGAATGGAACGAGAAATTTGCCGCCTATCGCGCGGCGTTTCCGCCGGAGGCCGCGGACTTCGAGCGGCGCATGGACGGCCGGTTGCCGGAAGACTGGCAGGCGTCGGCGGAACGGGCGATCGGGAACATCGCGGCGGAGCACAAGACCCAGGCCACGCGCAAGGCGTCGCTGGGGGCCCTGGAGGCGTTCGCGCCGATGCTGCCGGAACTGGTGGGCGGCTCGGCGGATCTGACCGGGTCGAACTGCACGCGCCATTCCGGGTCCGTGGACATCACGGGCGAAGGCGGCGGCAACTACGTCTACTTCGGCGTTCGCGAGTTCGCCATGGGCGCCATGCTCAACGGCCTGGCGCTGCACGGCGGCTTCATTCCGTACGGCGGCACCTTCCTCACGTTTTCCGATTACCAGCGCAACGCCATCCGCATGGCGGCGCTGATGCGCCAGCCCTGCATATTCGTTTTCACGCACGATTCGATCGGCCTGGGTGAAGACGGTCCGACGCACCAGCCGATCGAGCACCTGGAATCGCTGCGCATCATTCCCAACATGCGCGTATGGCGGCCGTGCGACTCGGTCGAGACGGCGGTGGCCTGGCGCGCGGCGATCGAGCGCCGCGACGGCCCCACGAGCCTGGTGCTTACGCGCCAGGGGCTGCCGGCCCAGAAGCGCAGCGACGAGCAGCTGGCCCAGGTGGCCCGCGGCGGCTACGTGCTGCAGCGGGAAGCGGCGCCCGCGCCCGACGTGCTGCTGATCGCGACCGGCTCGGAAGTGCAGCTGGCGATGGCCGCGGCCGCCGAACTTCAGGGCGAGGGCATTGCCGCGCGGGTGGTTTCCATGCCCTGCGTATACGTTTTCATGCAGCAGGAGCCCGGCTACCGCGAGTCGGTGCTGCCGGAAGGCGTGAAGGCGCGGGTGGCGATCGAAGCGGGCGTTCCCCGAGGCTGGCCCGGCATAACCGGCCCCAATGGGCGCGTGCTGGGAATTAGCCGATACGGCGCATCGGCGCCGGGCGGCGAGTTGTTCGAACACTTTGGATTCACCGCGGAAGCGGTGGCGGCATTGGCCCGCGAGTCCGTCGCCGAAGTGCGCGGACTTGCTTCAAGTTGAGGTAGGGAAGTGGCGGCAAGAATAGCAATCAACGGGTATGGTCGAATCGGGCGCTGCGTCCTCCGCGCGCTCTACGAAGAAGGGAAGCGCGACGCGGTACAGATCGTCGCCATCAATGACCTGGGCGATACACACACCAACGCGCACCTGACGCGTTACGACACCGCTCACGGGCGCTTCGGCGCCGAGGTCGCGATGGACGGCGACGATCTGCTGGTGGAAGGAGACCGCATCCGGGTGCTGGCGGAGCGCGATCCGGCGCAGTTGCCCTGGGCGGAGCTGGGCGTGGACGTGGTGCTGGAATGCACCGGACTGTTCCGCTCGCGCGACAGGGCCGGAATGCACCTGAGCGCTGGAGCCGGACGGGTGGTGATATCCGCTCCGGCGGGCAGGGACGTGGACGCCACGGTGGTTTACGGCGTCAATCACCAGGTGCTGCGATCGAGCCACACGATCGTTTCCAATGCTTCCTGCACCACCAACTGCCTTGCGCCCATGGCCAAGGTGCTGCACGCGGCGGTGGGCATCGAGCAGGGCATCATGAACACCATCCACAGCTACACCAACGACCAGGTCCTGACCGACGTCTACCACAAGGACCTGCGGCGCGCCCGGTCGGCGACCCAGTCGATGATTCCGACCAAGACCGGGGCCGCAGCCGCCGTGGGGCTGGTGTTGCCGGAACTGGACGGCCGGCTGGACGGCTTTTCGGTACGCGTGCCCACGATCAACGTTTCCCTGGTCGATCTCACGTTCCGCGCCTCGCGGGCTACCACGGTGGATGAAATCGACGCCGCCATGAAGGCGGCCGCCGACGGCGAGTTGAGCGGCGTGCTCGCCTTCAGCGACGAGCCCCTGGTTTCCACCGATTTCAACCACTGCCCCTATTCGTCGGTCTACGACGCCGGCATGACCAAGGTGCTGGGCGATGACCTGGTCAAGGTGTGCTCGTGGTACGACAACGAATGGGGATTCGCCAACCGCATGCTGGACACCACGCTGGCCTTGCTCGAAGCGCCCTGATGGAGCTACCCGCGCTGAGTTCCGCCGTCGTCACCGGACGGCGGGTCATGATTCGCGCGGATCTGAACGTCCCGATCGAAAAGGGCCGGGTTGCCAACGATCAGCGCATACGGGCGGCGCTGCCGGCAATCCGCCATTGCCTTGATCGCGATGCGGCGGTGATCGTGCTTTCGCACCTGGGGCGCCCGGCGGAAGGGTCGTTCGATGCCCGGTATTCGCTGGCCCCCGTCGCCGAGGCGCTGAGCCGCGCCCTGGGTCGGCCCGTGCCGCTCCGGCGCGACTGGCTGGACGGCGTGGACGTTTCCGGCGGACAGGCGGTACTGTGCGAGAACGTGCGCTTCAACGCCGGGGAGAAGGACAACTCCCCGGAACTCGGAAAGCGCATGGCGGCGCTGTGCGACCTGTTCGTAATGGATGCCTTCGGCAGTGCCCACAGGGCCCAGGCCAGCGTTCACGCAGTTGCGCGGGCAGCGCCGGAGGCCTGCGCGGGGCCGCTGCTGCTGGCCGAACTGAGGGCGTTGCAGGCGGCGTTTTCGGATCCTCCCCGGCCGCTGACGGCCATCGCCGGCGGCGCCAAGATCTCCGGCAAGCTCGGCGTGCTGCGGTCGCTGGTCTCGCGGGCGGACGCGCTGATCCCGGGCGGCGGAATCGCCAATACCCTGCTGGGCGCGGCCGGCGTGGAGCTGGGGGCGTCGCTTGCCGAGCCGGAAATGTTTACCGACGCGCGGCAGGTGCTGTCTGGCCGCGCCGAGGTGCTGTTGCCGGTGGACGCCGTGCTGGCGCCTTCGCCGGACACGCCCGGTCACGCCCGCATCGCGCCGGTCGAAGATGTAAGGCCGGAGGAAATGATCCTGGACATCGGGCCGCGAACGGCGGCGCTTTATGCAAAGGCGATTGCCGACGCCGGCGCCGTCGTCTGGAACGGCCCGCTCGGGCTGTTCGAGGTCGAGGCATTTGCCGGCGGCACCCGCAAGGTGGCGGAAGCGGTGGCCGCCAGTCCCGCATTCCGCGTTGCCGGGGGAGGCGACACCTTGCGCGCCCTGGACGAGTTCGGGTTGGCTTCGGAACTCGATCATCTGTGCACGGGCGGCGGCGCGATGCTGGCCTGGCTCGAGGGGCGCGAACTGCCCGGCATATCCGTCCTCCAGACGCGCTGACGCCTTTCCTTCGCGCTCCTCGTTCGTGCTTCCTCGCCCTTCTTTCGTCCCCCTCCTCGTTGGAGACGCCATCCTGGCTCGATTCTCGCTGTCCCTGCTTCAACGCTCCCACGAGGAGGGGGACGAAAGAAGGGCTTCAGCAGGCGCGGTAAGGGGGCGAACGAAGGGCGAGGAAGCAGGACACGCCTGTATGATGCAGCGTTGATGCGGCGCACGAAAATCATTGCGACCCTGGGTCCCGCGACCGACCGGCCGGAAGTCCTTCGCGGCGTTCTGGAAAACGGTGCCGACGCCCTGCGGCTCAATTTTTCGCATGGTGACTGGGATGTGCGCTACCGGCGCATTTCCGAGGCGCGCGCGGCCGCTGCGGAAGTCGGGCGTTGCGTGGCCCTCCTGGGCGACCTGCAGGGCCCGAAAATCCGAATCGCCAGATTCGCAGACGGGCCGGTGCGGCTGGATGACGGCGCCGTGTTCTTTTTCGATCCGAAGCTGGACCCGGACGCGGGCGACGTACATGGCGTCGGGCTGAACTTCACAACCCTCGGCGAGGACGTCGTGCCCGGTGACACGCTGTTGCTGGACGACGGCAATGTGGAACTCAGGGTCGAGGAGACCCGCGGATCCAGAGTGCACTGCAGCGTGGTCCACGGCGGCGTGGTTTCGGATCACAAGGGCGTGAACAAGCGGGGCGGGGGGCTGCTGGCGGTGCCCGCGCTCACCGAGGAAGACCGGCGGGACCTGAAGCTTGCGGCCGAAGCCGAACTCGACTGGATCGCCGTTTCCTTCGTCCGCGACGGCGCCGATATCGAGACCGCGCGCCGGCTGATCAGGGAAGCGGGAGGTTCCGCCCATATCGTCGCCAAGATCGAGCGGTCGGAGGCGCTGGACAACCTCGACGAAATCGTGGATGCCGCCGACGCCGTGATGGTGGCGCGCGGTGACCTGGGGATAGAGACCGGTTACGAGGGCCTGATCGGCCAGCAGAAGTCGATTATCCGCCGCGCGCGGCACCGCCACCGGGTCGTGATAACCGCGACGCAGATGATGGAGTCGATGATCGACCGGCCGATGCCGACCCGGGCGGAAGTTTCCGACGTTTCCAATGCGGTCATGGACGGCACCGACGCCGTGATGCTGTCGGCGGAAAGCGCGGTGGGCGAGTACGCGGCCGAGGCCGTTGCCGCCATGGCCTCCATCTGCGAGGGCGCCGAAGCCTGGATGCCGGGCCGCATGGAAACCAGCCCGGTCACCGAAGGCGCGTTCGAACGAGTGGACGAGGGTATAGCCAAGGCCGCGATGTACGCCGCCAACCATATGGACGTTCGGGCGATTGCGGCGCTGACCGAATCCGGCGCGACGGCGCTGTGGATGTCGCGCATCCGCTCCGATATACCCATTTTCGCGTTGACCCGCCATTCCGGCACGCAGCGGCGGGTCACGCTCTATCGCGGAGTGGTCCCGGTGGCCTTCGACGTGACCGAGACCCAGCCGGACAAGCTCTTTCGCGCCGTATTCGAGCGGCTGCGGGAAGCGGGCGGGCTTGAGGCCCGCGACCTGGTGATTATCACGAAGGGCGCGATTACCGGCGTCTCCGGCCACACCGATTCGATGACCGTGCTTCCCATAGAAGACTGATTTTCCTGCCGCGCTGCGCCGGTTTCCCGCCGAACGCTGAATAGGGAAGTCCGGTAGAATGTCGCCCGTCATGAACGAGACAGACGATCAGAGATGCTTGAGCATGCGCGCGACTCCTCTCCGCGCGAAGCCTTGCGCGCCCTGCTGGCGGCGGACACCGAGCCGCGCCTGCGCCGTCTCGTACACGCGCTGAGTCCGCGCGAAGCCGCAATACTGATCGAGTCGCTGCCCCCGGGGCGGCGCGAACTCGCCTGGGAGCTGGTCGACGAGGAGGACGAAGGTGAAATCCTGGTCGAGCTCAACGACGAGGTGCGCGCCCAGATCGTGGAAGGCATGGAGTCGGCCGCCCTGGTCGATGCCGCCGAGGGGTTGCCGCTGGACGATCTGGCGGACCTCGTCGCCGACCTTCCCGATGAAATCACCGAGCGCATCATCGGCTCGCTTGATGAGGACGAACGGGAACTCCTGCAATCGGTCCTGGTTTTCCCGCCGGATTCGGCCGGCGGCCTCATGGCGCCGGAGGTCGTCTCGGTTCGCCAGGACATGACCCTGGAAGCAGTGCTGGGCTACCTTCGCTCGCACCCCGAACTTCCCGAAGACCTGTATTGCGTGTATGTGGTTGACCGCAGGCGCCGCTACCGGGGCGTATTGCAGGTGCGCGACCTCCTCGGCGGCGCGGCGGACGCCAGGGTCAGCCGGTTCATGGATACCGAGGCGCGTCCCATCCATTGCAATACCAGCGCGTCGGACGTCATTCAGCAGTTCCAGAACATCGACAGTTCAGTGGCCGCGGTCGTGGACGACGACGGCAGGCTGGTGGGACAGATCACCGCCGATGACGTCGTGGACGCCCTGCAGGAACAGACCGATCACGAGATCCTGGGTTCCGTCGGCCTGGACGAGGAAGACGACATGTTTGCTCCGGTGGCGGTCAGCACCGGCCGCCGCACGCTCTGGCTAGGTCTCAACCTGGTGACCGCCCTGGTCGCGGCCGGCGTGGTGGCGTGGTTCAAGCCGGCCGTGGAGCGCGTGGCGTTGCTGGCGGTCCTGCTGCCGGTCGTCGCCAGCATGGGCGGGATCGCCGGGAGCCAGACGCTCACGCTCATGGTGCGCGGCCTCTCGCAGGGACGGGTTCAGAATTCCAACGTGCGCTGGCTGCTCTGGAAGGAGATCGCGGTCGGTTTGCTGAACGGTCTGGGCTGGGCGCTGGTGGTTGCGCTGGTCACGCTGGGTGTGTTCAGCAACCTGGAGGTGGCGCTCATCGCCGGCGCGGCGATCGCGATCAACCTGCTGGCGGCGGCGGCGTCCGGCGTGCTGGTGCCGCTGATTCTGCGGCGCATCAACATCGACCCGGCGCTGGCGGGCGGCGTAGTGCTCACGACCATCACCGACGTGGTCGGATTCGCCGCCTTCCTCGGCCTCGCCACCATGCTCCTCCTCTAGCCCGCGGTCAGGTCAGACCGTGGCGCGGCGCTTCCCGGGCGCGATGGTCGGCGAGTTTTTCCTTGTGGCGCCGGACCTGTCGGTCCAGCTTGTCGACCAGTTCATCCAGGGCCGCCCTGAGGTCGTGGCGGACCGCGTCGGCGTGCAAGCGTCCCTGGCTGAGATGGACGGTCGCTTCGGCCTTGTAGTGCGATTTCTCCGCCGACAATACGCAGTGAATCTGCGTGACCCGGCTGAAATGCCGCTTGATGCGTTTGAGCTTGTCGCTGGCGTACTTTCTGGTGCGCGGTGTGATCTCCAGATGATGGCCACTCAAGTTAAGCTGCATGCCGTTTCTCCATGTACTCGTAGCGGAATGTGTTCCTTCCATTATGCACACTAGGATCACGGTAGCCGCCGGCGTCATTCGGCGGGAAGACGGACGCGTGCTCGTTGCGCGCCGCCCGCGGGGCAAGCACATGGCGGGCGCCTGGGAATTTCCCGGCGGCAAGGTCAGGCAGGGTGAAACGCCGCGCCGGACGCTGGATCGCGAACTCCGCGAGGAACTCGGGATTTCCGTTCGCCGCTCGACCGAGCTCATGAACTACGAACAGCAGTATCCGGACCGCCTGGTCGAGCTTCATTTCTTCGCGGTGGAGGACTACGACGGCAGCCCCGGCGGCCGGGAAGGGCAGGAAATCTGCTGGGAATATCCCGAAAATCTCGGTGCTCTGGGATTCCTGCCGGCGGACCGCCCGCTGGTCGAATTGCTGATTCAGCAGACCGCCAGCCTGAAGGGAAAATCCGCCCGGTAAGGCTCCGAAGCATCCTTTCCGGAGGGTGTCTTGAAGAATCGGACGTGAATCTTGCTGCTTTCGGAAGCGCCGCTAACCTGGGGAAAGCAGGGCGCGTCGGCCGGCATCGCCACTCGAACCATCCACAGTTCATGGCCGCGGGTAATGGAAGCCGTGAACCCGCCGCGGCTGGCCGAGCAATCGCGGTACTCGCCGCGCTGGCGCAGCAGCGCCAGGAACCGGCGGTTTGCGTCCATCAGCGGCTGAAAGGCTTCGGTCCAGCGTTGGATGTCCTCCTGCCTCCGGTCCGGTCCTGAGCTCAGCCACCACTGGTACATCGGCAGGTCCACGGCCATTGCCGCATCCGTCACGGAGTCGCGTTGGCGCAACGCGCTGATCAGGGGATCGAATCGCAGCGTCCTGACTTCATTGGCTTTCAGTTGCGTCAGCTCGTTGCGGAACTCTTCCAGTTCCGCGAGAGTCGCCTGCAGTCCTTCCTGATGAATGTCTTCGTGGGCGCGCAGGATTTCGTAGTTGCGCTGCAGGTAGTAGATCTGCTGCAGGAGCTGGGCGCGCAAGTCTTCGCGAAAAACCAGATCCAGCGCGCTCAATACGGCATGCGCCGCGAACCGGTTCCGTTCCCGGCCGCGATAGCCGCGAGCTTGCTTCAGTTGCTGGTCGAGGACCTCCAGGCGCAGCAGCAGCCGGGTGGCGTCGCGCAAGGGGAACTCGTACAGGATGCCCGTAGAGGAGTGCGGACCGAAGGAGTCGTTCATTCGAGGTGCGGCAGCGCCATCGTCGGCAATGTTATCGCGCAAACGCTTTCCGGCGCCACGGCGCTAGTGTTCGCGCAAGACTTTCGCCTGCCGGACATAAACGGCGTGGACTTCGTCAACTTTCCCGATAAGCCGGCGGCGCGATCCGTCGTTGAGTATGACGTCGTCGGCCATGGCGCGGCGCTGCCGCCGGCTTGCCTGCGAGGCAAGAATGGCCATCGCCTGGCCTCGGGTGACGCCGTCCCGCTCCCGCAGCCGTCCGATTTGCAGTTTCCTCGGCGCGTCGATAACCAGCACCCGGTCGATTCCGTCGATGAAGCCGGTTTCGACGAGCAGCGGAACGACCATCACGAGGTAGCTTCCCGCGGTCCTGCCGGCGCGCTCCCAGGCGGCCTTGCGGATGCGCGGATGCAGTATGGCTTCGAGGCGTTTTCGCGCTTCAGGGTTGGAGAACACATGCTCTCGAAGCCTGGCGCGATCCAGCGTTCCGTTGCCGCGGATCAAACCCGCACCGAATTCACGGCCGATTTCCGCAAGGGCAGGCATGCCGGCTGCGGTCTGTTCGCGTGAAATGACGTCGGTATCGACGACCGCCGCCCCGAGAGAGGCCAGCCGATCCGCGGCCAGGCTCTTGCCGCTGGCGATTCCGCCCGTGAGCCCCACGGTAAATCGCGTGTTCATGGCCCGGTCCATCCCGGCAGCAGGGCCACGTTGGGTCCCAGGAACAGCGCGAACACGCCGCCGGCCGCCAGGAACGGGCCGAAGGGAATAGGTTGAGACAGGGAAGCGCGTCCCAGGGCAATCAGGAGAAGCCCGCAGAATGCGCCGGCAACGGCCGCCGGCGCCATCACCAGCGGCAGTCCGTTGAATCCAAGCCACGCCCCCATTGCGGCGAGCAGTTTACAGTCGCCGAGGCCCAGCCCGTCCCTCTTCCGCAGTATTCGCCAGGCGCGATTGAAGAGCCAGAGGAACGCGTAGCCTGCGATGGCGCCTGCGATCGCCTGCCCGGGGCCGGGAAAGGGCAGCAGGGCCGGCGCAGCCCCGCCGCCCGATTTCGGCGCCAGGCTGTAGGCGAGTCCAACCCACAGCAGACCCAGAGTCAGGCGATCCGGCAGCAGGCCGTGCTCGAAGTCGATGAGCGCCAGCGCCACCAGCGCCGCACAGAACACGAGTGCCGCGATCGCCTCCGGGGAGGCTCCGAACGCATACCATGCGGCCAGGGCGAGCAGTGCGCAAAGCAGTTCGCCGAGCGGATACCGCCAGTGGATACGCTTGCCGCAATTCGCGCAGCGGCCGCGTTGCAGGAGAAAGCCGGCCAGCGGAATGTTGCTCCGCCAGCCTATGGGGATCCGGCATCCCGGACAGAAAGATCCCGGCTTGTCCAGCGCCAGGCCGCGGGGCAGCCGGTAAACCAGCATGCCCGCGAAACTGCCCAGGGCCAGCCCGGCGAAGACCGCAACGAGCGCCGTCCATGCCGGGGCCGTTTGCCCAAGCTGAATATTCCAGTACAAAGTTCCGTTCCGTTCTTCCGGCGTTTGCGTGTGCCTCGAATTATCGCCCCAGCGCTAACTGAAGGCCGCATCCGCACCCTTCCTTCCGGAACCTTGCGAGGCCAGGACGGCCGAGCAGAGCCCACAGGGATGTGCTTGCCGGCGTGTTCCGGAAGGACGGGTGCGGATGCGGCCGCAGGGCTGTCGCTCCCGCCGCGCTCAAATGACCGAGCCCATCCGGAAAATCGGCAAATACATGGCCAGCACAAGCCCCCCGATCAGAACACCGAGTATCGCCATGAGCAACGGTTCCAGCAGCGCACCCAGGCGGTCGGCGGACGACTGCAGTTCCTCCTCGTAGCGCTCCGCCAGGTGCAGGCACATTTCGCTCAGCCGCCCGGTTTCCTCCCCCACGCCCAGCATCCGGACCAGCGCGGGCGGCAGCGCCTGGACATAGGCCATTGAACGCGTGAGGCTCTGGCCCGTCTCCACGTCGTCCCGGGCCTGCCGAATGGCCGATTCGTATACCCGGCTCCCGCAGGCGCCCGCGGCTCCGTCCAGCGCCTCGACCGCCGGCAGGCCCGCGTCCAGCAGGGTCGCCAGCGTGCGCATGAATCGCGCCAGGGCCGCGCGGGCAAAAAGTCCGCCCAGCATCGGCAGGCGCAGCTTGAGCCGGTCCTCCAGCATGCGCAGCCCGGGCAGGCGCTTGCGCAGCCATGCTTGCAACAGGACGGCCGAGCCTGCCGTGACCAGCCAGACGAGCCCGTCGTCGCGCAGGCGTTCGGACAGGGTGACGACGAGACGGGTGAGCGGCGGAAGTCCGGCTCCATATCCGGCGAACATGCGCTCGAATTCCGGTACGACGTAGATCAGCATCAGTCCGACCACCACGGTGGCGATCCCCAGCACAGCCGACGGATAGCTTAGCGCGGAAGACATCTTCTTGCGGATCCGCTCGCGCCTCTCCAGCCAGGTGGCCAGGTTGGCGAGCAGGTCCGGGAGGCGTCCCGAGCGCTCGCCCGCGGCCACAAGACTTACATGAAGACCGCCGAAGTGCTTCGGGTGGCGCCTCAAGGCGTCGCTGAGCGGGTTGCCGGCGGCGACCTCTCGCGAGAGCGTTTCCAGCAAATCCTGGATGCGGACCTGGTGCTGGCTCTCGGCGGTGATATCGAGCGCCTCGACAACCGGCAGGCCTGCCCTGAGGACGGTGGCGAGTTCGCGCACCATGAACGCGATATCCGCCGGCTTGATTGCGCGGCGCTGACTGCGGCTTGGCCGTGCGGCGCTTATCCTGATGGGCGTAACGCCGTCACGTTGCAGTTCCGCGCGAACGTTCGCCGCGCTGATGTCGCGCCGCGAACCCCTGAGCAACCGCCCGTCGCGCGCCCGGCCTTGCCAGGAATAGGTGCTTTTGGCCATTTCAATCCGGGCCTGTTCCGGATGTGGTCACGCGGTTGATTTCCTCCAGGCTGGTAATGCCGTTACGGACCTTCCGCAGTCCGGATTCGCGCAGCGTGGAGACGTTCTCGCTGCGGGCCTGGGATTCGATGTCGGCGATCGGAGCGCCGTCCAGTATCAGGAGCCGCAGCGCCGGCGAAATCGGCATGACCTGGAACACCCCCACGCGGCCGCGGTAACCGTCGGCGCAGTGACGGCAGGCGCCGTGGCCGGCGGCGCGGTAGAGACGTGTGCCGGCGGGCAGGATGTCCTCGCCGACCCCCAGACCGCGGAGCGCTTCCTCATCCGGCGAATAGTGCTGCCGGCATTCGGGGCACAGCCGCCGGGCGAGGCGCTGCGCGACGATCAGGTGGACCGAGGCGGCCGCGTAGGGCGGAACCTCGAGGTCGCGCAGGCGGGTCAGCGAGGCTGGAGCGTCCTCCGTGTGCAGCGTGGAAAGAACGAGATGGCCGGTCTGGGCGGCGCGCACGGCGATTGCGGAGGTTTCCGCGTCGCGTATCTCGCCCACCATGATCACGTCCGGGTCCTGCCGCAGAAATGCCCGCAGCGCACTGGCGAAGGTCAGCCCGGCGGCGCGGTTCACATTGACCTGGTTGACGCCGGCAAGCTGGATTTCGCAGGGATCCTCGACCGCGCTGATGTTGCGTTCCTGCACGTTGAGGCGCTCCAGGGCCGCGTACAGCGTCACGGTTTTGCCGCTGCCGGTGGGTCCGGTAACCAGGATCATGCCTTGGGGGCGATCCAGCGCGGCAAGGAAGTGACCTTGCTGGCGCGCGGTCATGCCCAGTTCATCCAACGATGGCAGCGCCGCGCCCGAATCCAGGATCCGCACCACGGCTTTTTCCCCGTAGAGTGTGGGCAGGGTATTCATGCGCAGATCGACCTTGCGCCGGTTCGGCAGGCGCAGCCGGATTCTTCCGTCCTGCGGCGCGCGCCTTTCGGCGATGTCCAGCCGGGCCAGGACCTTGAGCCGCGCGCAGACCTTGGCCGCCAGCCCGGCCGGCGGCCTGGCCGCGATCCTGAGCAGGCCGTCGATGCGCAGGCGTACGCGGTATTCGTCCTCGTACGGCTCGAAGTGGATGTCCGATGCGCCCTGGCGTATGGCGTTCAGCAGGATGCCGTTGACGAAGCGCACGACCGGCGCTTCGTCAATGGAGGCCACGATGGCCGGGTCTTCCTCCTGCGGCGTTTCGGCCTCGAACTCCATGGGCGGCAATTCGTCCGTCAGCAAATCGCCCTCCGCCGGACCCGCGTCCGCCGACCGCAACCGCGCCGTCAGTTTCCGATGCTCCACGACGACGGCGCAGGGCTTGAGGCCCGTGCGCCGGCGCACTTCATCGAGCACCGTGATCTGCGCGGGATCCGCCAGGCCGAGGACCAGCCTGTCCCCATCCGCCGCCAGGGCGGCCAGACCATGCGAGGCCAGGAAATCGTGATCGATTCCGCCGGCCGGCGCCGTCAGCCCGGCCAGGCGGTCGAGGTCCAGCACGGGCAGGCCGAACTCGCGCGCGATCGCTCCGGTCAGCCGCGCCGCATCGACTTCGTCGCGTTCGGCCAGCCAGGCGACGAGGCCCGCGTCCGCGACGCCCAACTCGCGTTCCGCCAGGGCCAGCGTGTCGCGCCCCACTATGCCCAGCGCCATCAGGCGTTTGCCGAGCGGGCTCGTGAGCGCGCCGTGTTCCATCACGGCACTCAGAGATCAGGAGCGGCAGGTTTGAGGCAGGTAGGAGTTCTCCAGGTCGGTAGCGGCCGCCTCCGCCCCAAGCGCTTGCCCTGCCGGTGCGGGCGCGTTGCCGCACCTCCATACCAGGGTCGCGCCGTCGTCCGCCACATACGGCGTCAGGTAGAGCATCTTGTCCCTGATGATGCGATTGGCTTCGTTGCCGAAGGTGACGACCACTTCGCTGTCGACGATGTCCACGGAGGCGACATAACGTCCCTGCGTGTCCGCCGCATCTGCGCTCAACCCGGCTTCTTCCCGGTTTTCCGGCCCGCCGCCGCTCCCCACATAGGTCTCGGTGACGGCATTGCGAGTCTGTACAGACAGCGCCAAGCCTTCCTGAACCTGAGCGCGTATCGTGTAGTCCTGGTAGGCGGGAATCGCCAGGGCCGCCAGAATGCCGATGATGGCGATGACGATCAGCAATTCCACCAGGGTGAATCCTTGTGACCTGTGTTGCATGGCATCCAATCCTTATGCGCGAAAGGCCGCCAGAATAAGGCAGGCCCAGGGGGCGCGCAAGCGCGAATTCGCCCGCGTTTGAGCGCAATTTCCGGCGCCGATCCGGCGCTTCGCTTGCGCGACTTTGCGCTATTGATTCAGAATGCCCGCGTGAATCTGCACGAATACCAGGCAAAGGCGCTGCTGAGCCGCTACGGCGTGCCGGTCGCCTCCGGGAGGGCGGTGTCCTCCGGGGAGGATGCCGCGGCGGCGGCAGGCGATCTCGGCGGCGAAAGGTGGGTCGTCAAGGCCCAGGTGCACGCCGGAGGGCGGGGCAAGGGCGGCGGCGTCAAACTCTGCGATTCACCGGAGGCCGTGCGCGAATCCGCGGAACGGCTGCTCGGCGGGCGGCTTGTGACCCCGCAAACCGGCCCGGAGGGGCTACCGGTCCAGAAGGTCTATGTCGAGCAGGCCAGTTCGATCGACCGCGAGCTCTACCTGAGCCTGCTGATCGACCGGGCCGATGAATGCGCCTGTTTTGTCGGGTCCGCCGCCGGGGGCATGGACATAGAAGAAGTCGCCCGCGTGACGCCGGAGAAAATCGCACGGGTAAAGGTGCGGGCGGCCACTGGAATCATGCCCTACGCGGGCCGGCGCCTGGCCAGGGTGTTTGGACTTGAGGACGCGGCGGCCCGGGAGATGCACGATCTGGCCGGCGCCCTGTATCGCCTGTTCGACGAATGCGACGCAAGCCTCATCGAGATCAATCCCCTGGTGGTTACCGGGGAGGGAAGGCTGCTGGCCCTGGATGCCAAGATCGCGGTGGAGGACAACGCGCTGTTCCGGCAGCCAGACCTGGCCGGCCTGAGGGATCCGGGGCAGGAAGACGAGCTGGAGCGGCGCGCGCAGGAAGTGGGCCTCAGCTATGTTTCCCTGGACGGTTCGATCGCCTGTATGGTCAACGGCGCGGGGCTGGCGATGGCGACCATGGACCTGATCAAGCTGCAGGGCGGCGAGCCGGCCAATTTCCTGGACGTCGGAGGAGCCGCCGATTCGGCCCGGGTTGCGGCCGGCTTCCGGTTGATTCTCTCCAATCCCAGGGTGCGCGCCATCCTTGTGAACATCTTCGGCGGCATCGTGCGCTGCGACGTGATCGCGGAGGGCATTCTGCAGGCCGTGCGCGAGGCCAGCGTGGAGGTTCCGGTCATCGCCCGCCTGGAGGGTACGAATGCCGAGAGAGCGCGCGCCATGCTTGACGGGAGCGAACTGACGGTCACGGCAGCCTCGGATCTGGCGGATGCGGCCCGCATCGCCGTGGAGATGGCGGCGTGAGCATCCTGGTCGATTCATCCACGCGGGCGATCTGCCAGGGATTGACCGGCCGCCAGGGCCGCTTCCACGCCGAGCAGTGCCTGGATTACGGAACGCGCATCCTTGCCGGCGTGACCCCGGGGCGGGGCGGCCAGGAATGCCTGGGGCTGCCGGTTTTCGATACGGCCGAGGAGGCCGTCCGGGCGACCGGCGCCGACACCAGCCTGGTGTTCGTCCCCGCACCCGCCGCCGCCGATGCGATCATGGCCGCCGCCGACGCCGGTATCCGTCTCATCGTCTGCATTACCGAGGGGGTTCCGGTACTTGACATGGTGCGCATCAAGGCGGCGCTGAAGTCATTTGATTGCCGCCTGCTCGGGCCCAACTGTCCCGGCGTGATCACGCCGGGGCAATGCAAGCTGGGCATCATGCCCGGCTTTATCCACGAGCCGGGCCGCATCGGCATCATTTCGCGCTCGGGAACGCTCACCTACGAAGTGGTGCACCAGACCACCGCGCAAGGGCTGGGACAGACGAGTTGCGTCGGCATCGGCGGCGACCCCGTGCGCGGATTGAATTTCATCGACTGCCTGGAGATGTTCGAGCGGGACCCGGAGACGGAGGGCATCGTCATGGTGGGCGAGATCGGCGGTACCGACGAGGAGAAGGCCGCCGAATACATCTCAAGCGAGGTGTCCAAGCCGGTCGTGGCCTATATCGCCGGCGTGACCGCGCCTCCCGGCAAGCGAATGGGCCATGCGGGCGCGATCGTCGCCGGCGGGCAGGGCACGGCGGAAGCCAAGTACGACGCGCTTGAAGCCGCCGGGGCAGCCGTGACCCGTTCCCCCGCGGAGATCGGCGCAACCATGGCGAAGGCGCTCTCCTAGCACACAGCTCCCTTGCGCATCACTTCTCCGGCCGTAGCCTTTCCATGCCCCCTTCTTCCGGGAGTATTGGAGGCAGGGATGCCGGAGCAAGCTACAGGGATGTATTCATGCGTCTCCCGGAAGAAGGGGGCATGGAAAGGCGGCATCAGCACACCATGAAGATCGCCCTGGCGCAACTCAACCTCCTCGTGGGAGACGTGCCCGGAAACGCGGCGCGCATTCTGGACGCGATCGACGAGGCGCGGTCGGCCGGCGCCGGACTGGTTGCGTTTTCGGAACTTGCCCTGTGCGGCTATCCGCCGGAAGACCTGCTGTTTCATGCGGGCCTGCGCGAGGACCTCGCCGCCGGCATCCGCCAGGTACGCGACGCTTCGCGCGGCATAGCGGTCGTGATCGGCTACCCGCACCGGGAGGACGGCCGGTGGTTCAACGCCGCCGCTCTTTTCGCCGAAGGCCGCCGGCTTCACCTGCACCGCAAGAACGTGCTGCCCAACTATCGCGTATTCGACGAGCGGCGCTACTTTGCGCCGGGCACGGATGCCGACTGCGTGGACCTGGACGGGTTGCGGCTGGGTCTCGCGGTTTGCGAAGACGTATGGGAACCCGAAGTGCCCCGGCGCCTGGCGGACGGCGGCGCCCAGTTGATCGTCGTGACGAACGGCTCCCCGTACGAGCTGGGCAAGCAGCCTGAGCGCGAGAAGCTGCTGGCGCGGCGCGCCTCGGAGACCGGCTTGCCTTTCGCCTATGTCAACCAGGTGGGGGGTCAGGATGAGCTGGTTTTCGACGGCGCCTCCTGCGTGATCGACGGCTCGGGCCGGACCTGCGTTCGCGCCGAAGCCTTTGCAGAAGGCTTGTGGTACTGCCGGCTGGACGTGCCCGGCGGCGAACCCGCGCGGCCCCGCCGGGGAGACCTGGCCGCGTTCATGCCGGAAGACGAGGAGGTCTACCGCGCCCTCGTTGCCGGGATTCGCGACTACGTGAGAAAGAGCGGCTTCGAAAACGTCGTCCTGGGACTTTCGGGCGGGATCGACTCGGCGCTCACGCTTGCCCTGGCGGTGGACGCCCTGGGCGCGGACCGCGTGCTTGCCGTGATGATGCCGTATCGCTACACGCAGCCATTGAGCCTCGAGGAGGCCGAAAGTCAGGCGAGGGGCCTTGGCGCGCAATACGAGGTGCTGCCCATCTCGGGAATGGTCGAGGCGATGCGCGGCACGCTCGCGGATTTGTTTGCGGGTCTTCCCCAAGACGTGACCGAGGAGAACATCCAGTCGCGCTGCCGCGGCATGCTGCTGATGGCCATATCGAACAAGCAGGGGCACCTGGTGCTGGCCACCGGCAACAAGAGCGAGTACGCGGTCGGTTACGCGACGCTGTACGGCGACATGGCGGGCGGTTTCGCTCCGCTGAAGGACTGCACCAAGACCCGCGTATATCGCCTGGCGCGCTACCGGAACACGCTGTCGCCGGCGATACCGCAGCGCGTCATCGACCGCCCGCCCACCGCGGAACTTCGCCCGGGGCAGCTCGACAGCGACTCGCTTCCCCCGTACGAGGTGCTGGACGAAGTGCTGGACGCGCTGATGCTGGAAGACCTTTCGGTGAAGCACATCGCCGAGCGGGGGTTCGAGCCGGGCGTCGTGCGCCAGGTGCTCGACCGGGTGCGTAGAAGCGAATACAAGCGCCGGCAGGCGCCGCCGGGCGTGCGCGTGACCCAGCGCGCCTTCGGCCGCGACTGGCGCTATCCGATCGTTTCCGGCTACCGCCCCTCCCGCCCGCAGCCTCACTCCTCCCTGCCGGGAGACGCATGAACCCATCCATGGGGCTTGGTTCCGCCATCCATGGCTCACATACTCCCGGCAGGGAGGAGTGAGGCTGCGGGCTCAGGTTTCGTTCAATCCCGGGGCAGGACCGAGGCCAGCCAGATCAGGGGCAGGCCGACGATGGCGGTGGGGTCCGTCGTCTCGAGCGCCTCGAGCAGCAGCGGTCCCGCGCCCTCGGCGCGAAACGCCGCCGTGCAGTCGTAGGGTTCATCCAGGGCCAGATAGCGCTCAACCAGCGCCTGGTCCAGCGGCCGGAACCGCGCCACCGTCAGGTCGGTATGGGCGTGAGCATTGCCCGCGGGGTCCAGGACGCACACGGCCGTGTGGAAACTGAGCGCCCTGCGGGAGAGTGACATCAGCATCGCTCGCGCCTGCTCCGCAGTGGGCTGTTTGCCCACGGCGCGGCCGTCCAACTCGGCCAGCTGGTCCGCGCCGATGATCCACGCGCCGGCATGGCGCGGCGCTACCTCGCGGGCCTTTGCCTCGGCCAGCCGCGCCGCCTGGTCGGGCGGGTTTTCGCCGGCGAGCGGACTTTCGTCGATGCCGGAGGGATCGGCCACGAAATCGCCGACCAGCCGTGAGAGCAACTGGCGCTTGTACGGTGATTGCGTCGCCAGTACCAGCTTTGAAGACATGGAATCAGGGCTAACCCGCTGAATTGACAGCGTAAAGACAGCTTCCTATGATAGCGGTGTCCGCTTCCTTCGTCATTTCCGTAAGTTCCGGGACACGACACTTGGGGCATCAGCGTGATTCAGCGTAACGTCATTGCATTTCGAAAGTTGCGTGAGTGGGCCGGCCGCCGCCATAGCGTGGAAACCACGTTTGACGTAGGCGACTCCGCGCGTCTGGCCGACCTGTGCCCGAGCAGCGGGCTGGCCGAGCGGCTGCACGCGAGCTGGTCTTTCGAATCGGGACTCGAGGGCTTTCCGCAGGTGCGCGTGCGAGCCGCCGGCGCCCTGGAGCTCAAATGCCAGCGCTGCCTGGCGCCGGTTCGGCTGCCCGTCGAGGTGGACTGCAAGCTCACCATCGTGGCCGGCGAAAACGAGATTCGGGAGGTCGCTTCGCCCTACGACACCGTGGTGGCCGGCCCGGGAGGGCTGGCGCTGGGTACAATATTGGAGGATGAGATATTGACCAGCTTGCCTCTGGCGCCCGTACACGATGGTTGCACGGTCTCGGGGGTAGCGGAAACCCACTCATCGCCGGATGCAAGAAGGCCGCTGGCTGGCCTCGGGGCACTGCTTCGGCAAGAGTAGATTTAACCGCACTTTGGGCCTGTTCCAAGGGGAATGACAATGGCAGTTCAACAAAACCGCAAATCGCGCTCACGCCGGGACATGCGCCGGTCGCATCACGCGCTGGGCCGCCCGACGCTTTCCATGGATCCCGAGACCGGCGAGTTGCACCGCCGCCACCACATTGCGCCCGACGGCTTCTATCGCGGGCGCGAGATCATTCCGCCACCCCCGGAGGCGGATGAGGAGGAGATGGAAGGCTGACCCCGCGCCTTCGCGCCGGGCTGCGGCAATCGTGATTCTCAGGGCAGCGGTCGTTCGACCTGCGCCTGCCGGGCGTTTGCCATGAGCAAGCTCGTAACGATAGCAGTGGACGCCATGAGCGGCGACCTGGGGTCGGCCGTGGCGGTGCGCGGCAGCCTGGAAATGCTCCGCAATCGCGAGGAATTGCGTTTGATCCTGGTGGGCGACGCGGATACCGTGCGGCGCAACCTGGGCCGGCTGGGCAAGGAGTCCAGGCGCGTGGAGATTCACCACGCCGAGCAGGTAGTGTCGATGGAGGATACGCCTTCCGAGGCCCTGCGGCGCAAGAAGCGCTCCTCGATGCGCGTGGCCCTGGAACTTGCCCGTTCCGGCGAGGCGCAGGCTTGTGTGAGCGCCGGCAATACCGGCGCCCTGATGGCGATCGGACGGCTGATCCTCAGGATGCTTCCCGGAATCGACCGGCCTGCCATCCTGGTCGCCCTGCCGACGCTCAGCGGCGCCTGCTACATGCTGGATCTGGGCGCCAACCCTGTGTGCACGCCCACCCACCTGCTGCAGTTCGCGGTGATGGGTTCGGTGATCGCCTCGATCAACAATGTCGAGAACCCGGCGATCCGATTGCTGAACAACGGCGAAGAAGACATCAAGGGCATAGAGACGGTGCAGGCCGCCGGCGCCCTGCTCAGCGACAGCCATCTCAACTATCACGGCTTCGTGGAACCGAACGACGTATTCAAGCACCGCGCGGACGTCGTGGTGTGCGATGGATTTACCGGAAATATCGCGCTCAAGACGATGGAGGGTTCGGCGCAGTTCGTATACGCGCAGATGAAGTCGTATTTCCAGACCGGATGGCTCAGCCGCGCCTACGGGCTGGCGTGCTGGCCCTTTCTCTACACCATCCAGAAAAGGCTGGATCCGAACCGCCACAACGGGGCCGCCCTGGTAGGGCTGAACGGTATCGTGATCAAGAGCCATGGCGCCAGCAACGAGGTCGGCTGGCAGCAGGCCATACAGCTGGCCATGCGCGAGGTGGCGAAAGGTTTGAATGAGCGGATCCAGGGCGTATGGAGCAACCTGGCGGCATAGCGGGCCCGGTTGCCGGCCTGAGACATTCTCGAATCGCGGGTACCGGAAGGTACCTGCCGGAACGGGTGCTCACCAATCAGGACCTTGAGCGGATGGTCGATACGACCGACGAATGGATACGCACGCGCACCGGAATGGAACGGCGGCACATGGCCGCCGATGAACAGGCCAGTTCCGATCTCGCCGTGCCGGCGGCCCGGGCCGCGCTCGAAGCCGCCAATTGCTCCCCGGACGAGATCGACCTGGTGGTGGTGGGCACGACCACGCCGGACCTGGTTTTTCCCAACGTCGGCTGCCTGGTGCAGAAGGCCCTGGATATCCCGCCCTGCGCCGCTTTCAGTTGCGAGGCGGCCTGCACCGGCTGGCTTTACGGCATGAGCGTCGCGGACGGCATGATCCGCCTGGGCCGGGCCAACAAGGCCCTGGTCGTGGGTGTGGAAGTGCTTTCCCGCATTACCGACTGGAGCGACCGCTCGACCTGCGTTCTTTTCGGTGACGGGGCGGGCGCCGTGGTGCTGGAGCCAGCCGAAGAACCGGGAATGATGAGCTTCATTCTGGGCGCGGACGGCAACTACGTGGATATTCTGCGCAGCCGGGCCGGCGTTTCCCGCAATCCTGCGGAACTGGGCGACGGTGGCCTTGCGGTTCGCATGAAGGGCAACGAGGTGTTCAAGATCGCCGTTCGCACTATGGGGCGCACCGTGGATCAGCTGCTGGAACGGCACGGCCTGGATCGCGGTGGAATCGACTGGCTGATACCCCATCAGGCCAACCTGCGCATCATCCAGGCTATCGGCAAACGCCTGGGCCTGCCGGATGAGCGCGTGGTTCTGACGGTTCAGGACCACGGCAATACCGGAGCGGCCTCCATCCCGCTGGCCCTGGACGTAGCGGTAAGGGATGGACGAATCAGGCGTGGGCAGCGCATAATGATGGTGTCGTTCGGTGGAGGATTGACCTGGGCCGCTGGCCTGATGCAGTTCTGATGCGAATCACGTCTTTCGGGCTCACTGTCCTGCTTGCCGGGACTTTCGCCGTCCTTCCCGCCGGCGCGGAGACTTTCCTGCTGCCGTCGCCGGCCGCGACCGTTGTGGGCGAATCGCACTGGATCAACGCCGACCGCCGCGAGTCGCTGCTGGATGCGGCACGGCGCAACGGCCTGGGTTTCTTCGACATGAAGCAGGCCAATCCCGACGTGGATATGTGGGTGCCCAGGGACGGTGCGCGGGTGCTGCTGCCGACTTCCTTCATTCTGCCGAATGCCCGGCGCCGCGGCGTGGTCGTTAACATCGCCGAGTACCGCCTGTATTTCTACCATGAGCGTGACGGGCAGGACATGGTGGCGACCTTCCCGATCAGTATCGGGCGCATGGACTGGCAGACCCCGCTGGGGGACTGGAGAGTCACGCGCAAGCGGACCCGCCCCACCTGGCGTCCGCCCAAGTCCATAATCGCCGAGTACGCCGCCGATGGCGAAGTTCTGCCGCCGGTCGTTCCACCCGGGCCGGACAATCCCCTCGGCGACTACGCGATCAATCTTTCCGCGCCGGGTTACCTGATCCACGGGACCAACAAGCCGCGCGGGGTCGGCATGCAGGTGACGCACGGCTGCCTGCGGATGCTCCCCGAAGACATCGAGTGGCTGTTTCCGCAGGTTCCCACCGGACTGCCGGTGACCATCGTCAATCAACCGGTCAAGATTGGCTGGCGTGACGGCCGGCTGTACCTCGAGGCGCATCCCGCGCTGGAGGACCGCGGGGCGGAAGAGATCGACAGTCTGATCGAGCGGATCAGCGCTTCTGCGCAAGCGGCGCGGGTCGCTCTGGACGTCCAGTCGATGCGCCGGGTACTGATCGAGCGCCGCGGCGTTCCAACGCCGATATCGCTTTCCCGGGAGCAGGTTCAGGCCGCAGCCGTCGGGCGCTGATACCGGCTTTCCCCCGGGCGTCCCGACCGGGGCTTTTCAGCCTCGGAAACGCCCCGATCTCTTGCAATTTCCGGCGGGCTGGGCGAATATACGCGGGTGCGCTGGTACAGGCGCGCTTTACATGCCGAGAACCCGAGGACCTTCATGAAAAAGACCAGACTTGTTGTTGCTCTGCTCGGAGCACCGGCGGTCGCGGTAGCCATGTCCGGCTGCTGCACCGCGGGCATGGACGAAATGGCCGCCAAGATCGATTCCAGCGCTGCTGCTATGGGCAGCAGACTGTCTGCCCTTGAGGGCAGGATCGGCGATCTGGAAGCGGCCCAGCGTCAGACTGCTGCCGAAGTGGAGCGGGCGAGCGTGACTGCCGAACGTGCGGCTGAGGCGGCTGCGGAGGCGAGTGCCTCGGCGGACGCGACCAGCGAACGCATGGACCGCATGTTCGAGCAAAGCCAGCAGAAATAATCTTACCGACGTAAGGCGGCCGCGATAGCAGATCACGGCCGCCTTGCTCTTTTCGGCGCCGGTTGAACAGCCCGTCCGGGCCTTCCGGGACCTTCAGTTACTCCGCGCATTTCACAATCCGCGGTCAGTAACTCCTCTCTTCCAACTCCACGAGCGAGGGCATGTCCCTCGCAGCGTCGCGCCTTCGCCGGAGGACGGGGCGTCCTCTCTCCCAGGCCAGGCATGGGACGTCCTTCCGCCCAGGCTACTGGCCGATGAGGCGGTTCATTTCGAAGATCGGCATCAGTATGGACAGCACGATCAGCAGCACGAATCCCCCCACCAGCATGATCAGTACCGGTTGCAGCAGCGAGGTCAGGGTGTTGATGCGCGCCGACAGTTCCCGTTCCTGGGTTTCCGCCGCGCGGCCAAGCAGTTGATGCAATTCGCCGCTGGCCTCGCCGCTGGCGATAAGCTGGATGCAAAGCGGCGGAAACAGCCCGTTGCGGTCCAGCGCCTCGGCGGCCGATTTGCCTTCGCTGACTTCCCGGGCCGCGTCCATCGCGGCCTGGCGCATGGGCAGATTGGTCAGCATGCGCGCAGCCACCCGCAAGGACTCCCAGACGGAGACGCCGGCATCGGTTAGCGTGGAAAGCGACTGCATCAGGCGGGCCGAATTCAGTTCGCGGGAAAGTGCGCCGAACAGCGGAGTGCGCAGGAGCAGCCGGTGCAACTTCAGGCGCGCCGCGGGAAGGCGCAGCGCCCGGGCGAGAAGACCGCAGCCCGCGGCGGCCGCCAACAGCGCCAGCCAGCCCCAGGCGCGGGCAAAATCGCTTACTGTGATCAGTACGCGCGTCAGACGCGGCAGTTCCACGCCGCTGTCGACGAATACCGGGGTAACCTGCGGCACGACATAGACCAGCATCAGGCTCACGATCGCCAGGCTGAAGACGGTGAGCACCATCGGGTAGGCCAGGGCCGCCCGTACCTGCTGGCGCAGCGCCTGGCGTTTCTCGAAGTGCTCGGCCAGCCGCTCCAGCACTTCCTCCAGGCGGCCGATCCGTTCGCCGGCGCCGACCGTGGCGACGAGCAATTCCGGGAACGCGCGACGCGACGCGTCAAGGGCCTCGGCGAAGCTGTAGCCTTCCTGCACGCGGGCCCGCATGCCCACGAGGACTTCGCTGTGACGAGAGCGCTGGGCGGCCAGCGCGTTGAGGGCCGCGTCCAGCGGCAGTCCGCCGCGCAGCAGCGTGGCAAGCTGGCGGGTCAGCTGCGCCAGGGCCTCGCTGCCGAGTGCGCGCCGTTTACCGAGCCGGAAGCGACTGGCGATACCGGGCCTCGCCGGCCGCACCTGGAGCGGCCGCAAGCCCTGCTCGCGCAACAGGCCGCGCACATGGCGCGGGTTGTCTCCTTCGACGGTGCCGCGCCTGCGTCGGCCGGCCTCGTCCAGCGCGGCGAAACTCCATTGGGCCACCGGGGACCCGCCCTAATCCTCGCTGGTAACGCGCATTACCTCTTCCAGCGAGGTAATGCCCTTGCGCACCTTGTCCAGTCCATTCGATCGAAGCGCCGGCGTGCTCCTCCGGACTTCCTCCTCCAGTTGCTGTTCCGGCGCTCCGTCGTGTATGAGTTTGCGCAAACGGTCGTCGACGCGGACCAGCTCATAAATTCCGGTGCGGCCCCGGTACCCGCCGCCATCCGCTGAGGCGACCGTCCCGGGGCGGTAGAGCGTCGGCGCCTCGCGAGAACTCGTTCCCAGCAGCCCGCACTCGTATTCTCCCGGCGAATACGCCTCGTACGTTTCCGGATCGAGCCGGCGCACCAGTCGCTGCGCCAGGATGCCCTGCAGGCTGGAGGAAATCAGAAAGGGCTCCAGCCCCATGTCGCGCAGCCGGGTCACCGCTCCCACCGCAGTGTTGGTGTGCAGGGTGGAGAAAACCAGGTGCCCCGTAAGGCTGGCGCGTACGGCGATTTCCGCCGTCTCCAGGTCACGGATCTCGCCCACCATGACGACGTCGGGATCCTGGCGCAGGATCGCGCGCAGACCGCGGGCGAAGGTCAGGCCCACACGGGTATTGACCTGAGTCTGGCCGACGCCGTCCAGGTAGTACTCGACCGGGTCTTCCACCGTCATGATGTTGCGCGTGCTGTCGTTGATCCGCTCCAGCGCCGCGTACAGCGTGGTGGTCTTGCCCGACCCCGTGGGGCCGGTGACCAGCACGATCCCGTGCGGGCGCTGAATGAGCTGCTCCATGTGCTCAAGCGTCCCCGCGTCCATGCCCAGCGATTCGAGGTCCAGCCTGCCGGACTGCTTGTCCAGCAGCCGCAGCACCACGCGCTCGCCGTGGATGCCGGGCAGCGTGGAAACCCGCACGTCCACCGCGCGGCCCGCGATGCGCAGGGAAATGCGGCCGTCCTGCGGCAAGCGTTTCTCGGCGATATCCAGGTCAGCCATGACCTTGGCGCGCGAGATCACCAGCGGGCTCAGTCCCCGGCGGAGCTTCAGCGTTTCGCGAAGCACGCCGTCGACGCGAAAGCGCACGTTCAGGTTGAACTCGCCCGGCTCCAGGTGCACGTCGGAGGCGCCGGTCCGGATCGCGGACGCCAGCACCGCGTTCAGCAGCCGGATGATCGGGGCGTCGTTCTCGCTGTCGAGCAGGTCGGAAGGAGCCGGAAGCTCCCGCGCCAGCGCGCCCAGTTCGGTGTCCTCGCCCAGGTCTTCGGCAATCGACAGCGCGCTGTCGGCGCCGCTTTCGTAACGCGCCCTCAGGCGGCGGTCGAATTCTTCCGCGTCGATCAGTTTCGGCCGCAACGGCCGGCGCGCGACGCGGCCGGCCTCGGCCAGCCCGGCCAGCCCGGCGCCGGCCCGGACCAGCGCGATCAGTTCACCATCCGGTCCCGGCGCAAGCAGCACCCCATGGCGCTGCGCGAAGCTGAAGGGCAGGGCGTTCAATCCGAATCGGAGCTGTCGGCGTCTTCGGTCCCGGCCTTGTCCTCGTCCTCGTCCTCTTCGCCGAGACTGAAGGCATCCTCAAGTTCGGGCATTTGCGTGCTGCCTCCCGAGAACGTCTGCGCGAGTTGCTGGCGGCGCAGATAGTCGTACTTGACGTTGGTGGCCGCGTCCGCCTGGGCCGAGTCGCGCAGGATGGTGGGGCGGATGAACAGCATCAGGTTGGTCTTCTCGCGGGTCTGGCCGCTGGCGCGGAACAGCGCGCCGATCAGCGGAAGGCTGCCCAGCACCGGCACGGACTGGCGACTCTCCCGGATCTTGTCCTGGATCAGTCCTCCAAGCACCAGCGTTCCTCCGTCTTCGACGATCACCGCCGTCTTCAATTCGCGGGTATTGGTTACCAGGTCCACGGCGCCCGCCACCGACGGCGCCAGTTCGGACAGCGTCTGGTCGATCTCCAGCCGCACCGCGTCGCCCTGGTTGATTCTCGGCGTGATCGTGAGCGTGAGGCCGATGTCATTGCGGCCCACGGTCGTGAACGGCCGGATCTGACCTTCCGCGCTGCTGGGGTTGATGCCGGAACTGGCATAGCTGCCGGTGATGAAGGGCACGTTCTGGCCCACGTTGATCGTGGCCTCCTGGTTGTCCAGCGTAACCACCATCGGGGTGCCGAGGATATTGGAGCCGGCCGTGTTCTCCACGGCGCTGATCAGCGCCGCGAAGCTCAGTCCGTCGTCGCGCACGCGCCCGACCGCGAAGCCGGCGCCGGGGCCCAACGCTTCCGCCGCCACCGACCGGCCCTGGTCGGCGCCGGAGAGGGACCCGGCCACCAGTTCGCGCAAGCTGGTCCCCGAGGCCGGAAAATCGGTGCTGCCCAGCACCCGCTGAGGGTCGTAGGCGGCCCAGTTGACGCCGAGCTGGTTGGCCCGGTCCGCGCCGACCTCGGCGATCAGGACCTCGACCAGCACCTGCGCGCGCCGGATGTCGAGCTGATCGACCACGGAAAGCATCTGTCGCATCGTGGCCGGCGGCGCGTCCATGATCAGAGCGTTGGTCGCAACGTCGGCAGTCACCAGCACCCGCTTGTCGTCGGTGCCCTCATCCTGGAACTGTGCCGAGAGTTGCGCCGCAAGGTTTTCGGAATCCGCGTAATTCAGGTAACGAACGCGAGTGTCGCCGCCTTCAACCGGAGGCGCATCCAGGTGCGCGACCAGGGCTCTCAGTTCCAGGCGCCGATTCTGCTCGCCGCCCAGCAGCACGCTGTTGGTGCGGTCGTCCGCTACGGCCAGGTTGAAGGCGGTGTCCGCTCCCACCGCCATTTCATTCAGAACACGAACGACGTCACGCGCGCTGGCGTGTTCCAGCGGAATCACTTCCACGGGCCGGCCGTTCTTCCGGTCGATGCGCCCGATTACGCGCGCCACCTTGTTTACGTTGGAGCCGCGGTCGGAGAGGATCAGGACATTCGTGGGCGGGTGGGCCGCCACATGCGCGCCGGGCGACATCATCGGGCGGACGATCGGCACCAGGCCCTGGGCATCCACGTTGGTTACGGGCAGAACGAGGGTCTGAAGTTCGTCGTTCTCCGATGACTCCGGGCCGGCGCCGGCAAGGATCCGCATGGTGCGGTCCGGTGACAGGCGGATGACCGGCCCCGAGGGCACGGCGACGATGCCGTGCGCGCTCAGCATCGAAAGGAAGGCCTGGTAGTAGGCTTCGGGGGACAACGGCTGCGATCCGAAAAGATTGACCTTCCTGTCCGCGCCCACCAGGGGATCGATCACGAAGTTCCTGCCGGTAGCTTCGGCAACGGCCTCCACCACCTCCTGCAGGTCCGTGTTGCGGTAGTTCAGACGGACCGTGTCCTGCTGCGCCGATACCGCGCCGGCGAGCAGCAGAGCAGCCGCCGGCCACCGCCGGACAGGTTTCTTTCGGATGGGACTCATCTGCATACCCTCACATGGCCAGCAGGCCGAAGTTTCCGCTTCCCACGGCTATTTCCAACTGTTCCCCGCCGCGCAGTACCGTGAGCATCATATCGTTTCCGCCGCTCATTTCCCGCCGGGCCTGCGCCAGGTTGTCCGGGTCGAAGGCAATGCCGTTGACCGCGACCAGGAGGTCGCCCGGTAACAGTCCCAGGCTGTCGAACCATGCCCTGCGCGAGCGGGGGGAAAGCCGGTAGCCTTCCATTCTGCCGTCGGCATTCATGACCGGCTCCATGTTGATCAGTTGCGATAGCGTCTCCCGCGGAAGTGTCAGCAAATCGTCGCTGACGCCGCCCGCGCCGGACCAGATCGGACTTCGGCTCCGGCTCGGCGACCCGCTCCCGCTCACGGCCGGAGCCAGGCCGCTGAGCGGGAGACGCAGCGTATCGGCGCCCCTGCGAAGCAGTACTTCATTCGGCCGCACTTCCTGTAAAAGGATGCCGGAAGCCACGGTGTCGCCAAGGAAGTAGGTCTCCGAAACCCCGCCGGTTTCAATAATGGCGTGCGCCAGTTTCCTGTTGGCCGTGGCCACCACGCCGGTGAGGCGAAAGTTGCCGTTACGAATCACGGAAGGCGCCTGTTTTGCATTGCCGCGCTTAGCAGGCAGGCCGAAGAGCCTGTTGCCGGGCGCGCCCTGGCCGGTCTCCCGCTCTGAAGCCGCGGGGCGGACGCCTGTTGCGGACGGCGGCTCGAACTGCGCCATGCCCCAGCCGGTCAGCGCGATTTCCACCAGCAGCCACGCCGCTGCGCCCATCAGCGCGAGTGCCGGCAAGCGCCGAAGCAGTCTGCCGCTATTCTCGAAACTCATGCGAAATATCCACGCTTGCGCCGCATTTTTGCAGGGAGATTGTGATAACTTTACGGCATTATTCCAGATGCCATGAAGGCATCATTCCGGATGCCAGAAAAGGCATAATCCCGCATGCCGGAAATGAACAAGCCAACCAATAAAGATCGCCTGCCCGCTTTCGGCAGCGCTCCGGACACCGAAGTCGCGCCGCCGGATGTTGATAGCCCATCACTGTATCGCGTCGTGCTGCTCAACGATGACTATACGCCGATGGAGTTTGTCGTGCAGATGTTGCAGAAATTATTCGGTTACGGACGCGAAAAGGCAACCCGGATCATGCTGGAAGTGCATATGAAGGGACGGGGCGTATGCGGAGTGTTTTCTTTTGAGATCGCCGAGACCCGCGCCGCCCAGGTGCTGGACTACGCGCGCCGCCACGAGCACCCGCTTGCATGCGTGGTCGAGAAAGCCTAGTGTTCTTCCCACGCCACGATTTACCAGAATGCTGAGCCGCGAACTCGAAATCTGCCTGTCCAACGCGCTGGTGCGCGCCCGGGAGAGCCGCCATGAATTCCTGACGGCGGAGCATCTGCTGCTGGCCCTGACCAGCAGTCCGGTAGTGACGGAGATACTGGCCGCCTGCGAAGCCGACGTGGATGATCTGGCCCGGGCGCTGGAGGAGCATCTCGAGGAGACCATGCCGACTCTGGGCGTGGAAGCGGACCGGCAGACCCGGCCCACGCGCGCGTTCGACCGGATACTCAAGCGCGCCATGGCCCATGTGCAGAACAGCGGCGTCAAGGAAGTCAGTTCCGCCAATGTCCTCGTGGCGCTGTTCGCCGAGAACCAGACCTTCGCGGTGAGCGAGCTGAATCGGCAGGGCGTCACGCGCCTGGATGTCGTGAACTACATTTCCCACGGTATTTCGCGGGCCAAACGCTCTCCCGCGGGGGAGCCGGCCGAAGACGCCACCGATGCGCGTGGCAAACGGGCGCTGGAGACCTACGCCGCCAATCTCAACGAGCGCGCCCGCAACGGCAAGATCGATCCCCTGGTGGGGCGCGCCGGCGAAATCGAGCGCGCCATGCAGGTGCTCGGCCGCCGGCGCAAGAACAACCCGCTTTTCGTGGGCGACGCCGGCGTCGGCAAGACCGCGCTGGCCGAGGGCCTGGCGATGATGATGGTGAGCGATGACGTCCCGCCGTCGCTGGACGGATGCACGCTCTACGCGCTGGACATGGGCGCGCTGCTGGCCGGAACGCGCTACCGGGGCGATTTCGAAAAGCGCCTCAAGGCGCTGGTCAACGAACTCGCCGAGGAAGAAGGCGCCATCCTGTTCATCGACGAAATCCATACGGTTATCGGGGCCGGCGCCGCTTCCGGCGGAATGCTGGATGCTTCGAACATCATCAAGCCGGTGCTGGCCAACGGCGATCTGCGCTGCATCGGCTCCACCACCTACAAGGAGTATCGCGGCGTATTCGAGCGCGACCGGGCGCTGGCCAGACGCTTTCAGAAGATCGATGTGCCCGAGCCCAGCGTTGAAGAGACATACGAAATACTTTGCGGACTCAAGAGCCGCTTCGAGGACCATCACAAGACCCGCTACGACGACGACGCCCTGCGCGCCGCCGCCGAGCTTTCGGACCGCCATATCGGTGACCGCTGCCTGCCGGACAAGGCCATCGACGTGGTCGACGAGGCGGGAGCGCGGCTGAAACTGAACGCCGCGGAGGATGAGGAACTCATCGTGGACGTGGGACAGGTCGAGGCGGTGGTGGCGCAGATGGCCGGCATACCGCCCCGGACCGTCTCGGCCTCCGACCGCGAGTTGCTGGAGCAGCTGGAAAGCAATCTGAAGCGCGTGATCTTCGGTCAGGATCCGGCCATCGATGCGCTGTCATCGGCGATACGCATGGCCCGATCCGGTTTGCGCGAAGCCGAAAAGCCGGTCGGAAGCTTCCTGTTTTCCGGTCCCACCGGCGTCGGCAAGACCGAGGTGACGCGACAGCTCGCCTACTGCCTTGGCCTGGAACTGCTGCGTTTCGACATGTCGGAGTACATGGAGCGCCATACGGCGTCGCGGCTGATCGGAGCGCCTCCGGGTTACGTGGGCTTCGATCAGGGCGGACAACTCACCGAGGCCGTCACCCGCCATCCCCATTCGGTATTGCTGCTGGATGAGATCGAGAAGGCGCATCCGGACGTGTTCAACCTGCTGTTGCAGGTCATGGACCACGGCGCGCTGACCGACAACAACGGCCGCAAGGCGGATTTCAATCACGTGATCGTGGTCATGACCACCAACGCCGGCGCTCGCGAGGCGGCCCGCGGGTCGATGGGCTTTACGCCGCAGGACCATTCCAGCGACTCCATGTCGGCGATTGAAAAAATGTTCTCGCCCGAGTTCCGCAATCGCCTCGACGGCGTTATCCAGTTTGCGGCGCTGGAGCACGATTCGGTGCTGCGCGTGGTCGAGAAGCTGGTGCTGGAGCTCGAGGCGCAATTGCAGGGGAAGAACGTGACCCTGGTGCTGGAGGACGAGGCCCGGGAGTGGATTGCCAGGCGCGGTTATGACCGTAAAATGGGCGCCCGACCCATGGCGCGAGTTATCCAGGAGCACATCAAGAAGCCGCTGGCCGAGCGGATGCTGTTCGGCGACCTGCAACAGGGCGGGCGCCTGCTGGTGCAACTCGATGAGTCGGGCGAGGGACTGGCGCTGGAAGTGGATGAGCGTCAGATGGCCGAGGAGGACCAGTGAGGTCTGCGCGGCGATACGGCGCCCCGGCGGAGTAGCGGCTCAGTGGCGAAGCAGGAACCGATACAGTTGCAGGGGGTGGTCACGGAGACGCTGCCCAACACGACTTTCCGCGTCACGCTCGATAACGGCCACATGGTGATGGCGCATATTTCCGGCAAGATGCGCAAACACTACATCCGCATCCTCACCGGCGACCGGGTCACGGTGGAATTGACACCCTACGATTTGAGCAAAGGGCGCATCGTATATAGAGAGAGATGAGAGCCTGGAGGGAGGGCGTGTCGTCCTCCACCCCGGGAGCGAGGGCGTCTCGCCCTCGATGCATCAAAAGGAGTGAGTGCATGCGAACGGTATCCGGTCCGATCTGTATTCTGGCGGTCCTGCTGACCGCGGGCGTCGTCCCCGCCGGCGCCCAGCAGCCGTCGGCAGAGCAGCAGATGGGCGCCCTGTTCGCGGACGAATGGGCGACGCGCTTGCGTGAGAACCCGCTGCTGGCCACGTCCATGGGAGTGACCGACTACAACGGCCGGCTGCCTGGCGCGTCCCCGGACGATATCGATCGCCGCAGGCGCCAGACGGCTGCGTTCATGGACCGCCTCGCCCGGATTGACATTGAGGCGCTGCCGGAGGGTCGCCGGCTGGATTATGAGCTGTTCGGGTGGATGCTGCGCAACCGCATCGAATCGGCGTCCTATTACCCGGAGCGGATTCCCTTTATCGCCGACAGCGGCTTTCATTCCGGCCTGTTGCGCGCGGCGGACGGGGTGAATTTTCGCAATCCCGGGGATTACGACGATTACCTGCTGCGTTTGCGGGCAATCCCCCGGTACGTGGATCAGAACATCGCGAACATGCGCGCCGGCATCACCGACGGATTCGTCGCGCCCCGGATTGTGCTGGAAAGCGTGCTGCCGACCATTACCGCGCCGGCCGGACAGGCAGTGGGGGATAGCGCGTTTTTCGCACCATTCAAGAGCCTGCCGGATTCGCTCAGCGAGACGGACCGCGCCCGGCTGGAATCCGAAGCCCGCGAGGTCATCGGCGGGCAAGTGCTGTCGGCGCTGGGACGGCTGGCGGAGTTTCTGGACACGGAATACCGGCTGCACGCCCGCGACAGTATCGGCGCTTCGGAGTGGCCCGAAGGCGCGGAATACTACCGGCAGAGGATTCGGGCCATGACCACGCTCGATCTTTCCCCGGATGAAATCCATGAAATCGGAATGTCCGAGGTGGCGCGTATCCGCTCGGAAATGCTTGCCATCGTCGAGGAGCTTCAATTCCAGGGTGGCATAGATGCGTTCGTTACCTTTCTGCGCACGGACCCGCGCTTTTACGCCGAGACCGCGGAACAGTTGATTGGCCATGCGGCGCTGATCGCCAAGAAGGTGGACGGCATTCTGCCGGGCTGGTTCAACCTGTTGCCGCGCACCCCGTACGGCATCATGCCGATGCCCGCGGAAATGGCGCCGACCGGAACCACGGCCCGCTACTGGTCCGCCCCCCGCGGCGGCAATCGCGGCGGGTATTACTGGCTGAACACCTACGCGCTCGACCAGCGCCCACTCTACGAGCTGCCCGCGTTGACGGTCCACGAGGCGGTCCCGGGCCATCATCTGCAGATCGCGCTGGCGCGCGAACTTCAGGGCGTGCCGGAATTCCGCCGCACGCTGGGATTCACCGCGTTTGTCGAGGGCTGGGCGCTATATACGGAATGGCTCGGTATCGAAATGGGCATCTACACGACCCCGTACGAGCATTTCGGCCGACTCAGCTACGAAATGTGGCGGGCCTGCCGGCTGGTTATCGATACCGGAATTCATGCCAAAGGCTGGACGCGCGACCAGGCGGTCGCCTTCCTGGCGGACAACACTTCGCTCAGCCTGACCAACGTCGAAAACGAAATCAACCGCTATATCGCCTGGCCGGGCCAGGCCCTGGGCTACAAGCTCGGTGAACTGAAGATCAAGGAACTGCGCCGGCGGGCCGAAGACGCCCTGGGAGCGGAATTTGACGTGCGGGCGTTTCACGACGCCGTGCTTGCCAACGGCGCGCTGCCGCTGCCGATCCTGGAAAGGCGGATCGACCGCTTCATCGCCCGCTCGCTCGATGCCGGCTAAAGCGACGCCGCTGCGGGAACAGCATCGCTCTTGCGGCGGGCGCCTGGTCGATTTCGCCGGCTGGGAGCTGCCGCTGCACTATGGCTCGCAGGTCGCCGAACACCATGCCGTGCGCCGGGCCGCCGGGGTTTTCGATGTCTCCCATCTTGCCCTGACGATGGTGTCCGGACGCGGCGCCAAGTCCTATCTGCGACGCCTGCTTGCCAACGACATCGATCGCCTGGGCGAGCGGATTGCGGGCCTCTACACCTGCCTCCTGAATGATTCCGGTTGCGTAATCGACGACCTGATCGCCTACCGCCTGGCGGATGAGCGCTACCGCGTCGTGAGCAATGCCGCAACCGCGGAGTCCGTGCACGCCCAGATGAAGAAGATCGCGCGCGCGTTTCCCGTAACGCTTGTGCCCGAGGAGGAGCGGGTCACTCTGGCGGTCCAGGGTCCGCAAGCCATGGAAACAGGCGCTGCTGCGGCGACGACGGTGCTTGGCGGCGAATTCGCTAGCGAATTGGCCGCGCTGAAGCCCTTCAATGCGATGGAATCGCGCGGCTTTCTCGCTGCGCGAACCGGCTATACGGGTGAGGACGGCTTTGAAATCTATCTGGACGCGGCAACGGGACAGGCGTTGTGGCAGGCGCTGCTCGAGGCCGAAGTGGCGCCGTGCGGACTGGGAGCGCGCGACACCTTGCGGCTGGAGGCGGGCCTGTGCCTGTACGGTCAGGACATGGACGACTCGGTAACGCCGCTGCACTGTGGTTTGAAGTGGACCGTGGCGATGGATCCGCCGCAGCGGGACTTCCTGGGCAGGCGTGCGCTGGAGCAACTGGCGGACAGCGAAAACCTGCCGGCATTCAAGGGCCTGGTACTGAAGAAAAGGGGTATGCTTCGCGCCGGTCAAACGGTGCGGACTCCGCATGGCCCGGGCGTCGTGACTAGCGGCGGCTATTCGCCTACTATGGGCGCCTCGATCGGCCTGGCGCGCGTTCCGCGCGGTGCGTACGCCGATTGCGAGGTGGAAATCCGCGGCGTTGGAGTCACGTGCGCCGTCGTAAAACCGCCGTTCGTGCGCCGCGGCCGCATTCTGGTTGACGCGCACGGCGACAGAGAAAGTTGAAGAGGAAACAGCAGTGTCAGAAATACCGACCGACCTCAAGTACACCGACGAACACGAGTGGGTGCGCAGGGAAGACAGCGGGACGCTGGTAGTGGGTCTGACCGACTACGCCCAGGAACAGCTCGGCGACCTGGTCTATGTCGATACTCCGGAGGTTGGAGCATCGTTCGCGGCCGGCGACGTCTGCGCCGTGGTGGAATCGGTCAAGGCGGCCAGCGACGTCTATTCGCCCGCCGGCGGTGAGGTCGTGGCGGTCAACGAATCGCTCCAGGATTCACCGGAACAGATTTCGAACGATCCTTACGGCGACGGCTGGCTGTTCGAAATAGCGCCGGAAGACGCGGCCGAATGGGAGGACCTGCTGGACCCGGACCAGTACGAAGAACTGCTGGATTCGGCGTAGAGCCTTAACCCGCTCTGGCAGCCCGCGCTATAGGAACGGCGATATCGGGCTGCAACCGGGCCAGCACACTAAGAGGTTGGCATCCGTAGTCTAAAACGAACAGCCTTCAGTCCTTTCAGTGCGTTGATTCGGTCTCCCAGTTTATGGACGTCGAATGCTCCTTGGCGGTGCAGGCGAAAAAGTAAATCCTCGGCATCTGTGGCCCCTTTCCGATTGTTTGCTTTACGCGAACACGCTACAACACTTCTGTATCCGCTATCCCCTTTGGCCACGCCCACCTCGCCAATTTGGTCTCGGGACCACGTAGAATCGGTCCAATTCGCCGGATCGAACAGATCGCAAACAAGACTTAGCCCAGCCTTGTCGTCGCTATCGCATCGACTGGATGTGACATCCCTGTTCCGTGCGCATGGCCGTTATTCGCGGCCCAAGAGAATCGCGGCAAGTCGATGCGTCGCCGGACACTATGTCTTCGATGACCTATCCCTGATTTGGTACGGACGCGACCACAGCCCCGGCCCTTCTATCCTGTTCGACTTGGAAAGACAGGCCTCATAAAGTAAAACGCTCGGCTCACAAATTTCCGTGCCGGGCAAAATCAGAGCGTATCCGTCGCAGCCGACCGTCAGCCCGTTCCACAGGCCGTCATTCGAGGCGGACGCCCCGCCAAAAGGAATACCCATGGCTATGCGACCGAAGATGCCGTCAGAGAAGGCGACACTGGCTCCGTAACGGAATACTTCCGGCTCGTCGTCTTCGCCCACAATCGGCCGTACGGACACCAAGCGGGGGTGAGGATTTACGCTTGCACGTATCGCCTTCTTATCGAACCGCCAACAGTTGACCTTCACTTCCGGCGATTCGCCGATGACCATTGGCTGGTCCACCAACCAGTCCATTTGGTTGAGAAAATCGAGCACATGGTCGAAGTTCAATTGCATGACTTCGCCGGTCGCAAACCAAGTCAGGATTGCGCAGGCCCCGGCTTGATCGCTCGTGGACAAATTTGACTCGGAATGAAGGAGATTGTTGCGGATCAGCCTTAGGTCGCCGAGCACTTGTTGCCGCGGACGGATCGCGCCGGGAGCGTCGCCATAGTGCTCTTTGAGGTTAGTGCGGTAGCGGTTTTCCCACAAACCGTATATCTCGGCAACCCACGATTTGTACACCATCTGCTCGGCGAGCCCGCCGGGCGACATCCGGTCGATCAGGGGTTCGCCGACCAAGAAAGGTCTGGAGCGAATGTCCATTCCTTCAGGTGGAATGAACGTCCCGCGAGCTCGTTTGTTCTCGAGTCCGTCAGGGCCATGCGCGCGGACAATCGCCGTGCTAAGAGCCTGATAATACATGCGAATCCCGCTCAGAACGTAGAGCAGCGTATCAGTGCGAACCACGGTCTCGTGGCGGAATCTCGCCCATTCCTGATTAACCTTGTTTTCGTCCATCGTGATGAGACCGCCGGACATCCGGACGCTATCGGCCATGGTGTCCACTTCGTTTCCGTACCGCATCGTCGGTGCCGGTCGATTCTCGGCTGATCGGCATTTCATTTTCTCCGAAGCTCTCAATGGCCCTATTGAAACAGAGTTTCGCAGTCGGCACCCAACCAGCCGTCGTTGCCGGCCAATCCCACGCTACCCTTAGTCTTAAATAAGTGAACTAAGGTATCGCCAATTGAATGAAACAAAACCCGCTAATTCACTGTCCGATTTCTCAGGTTTGCCAGTCTGGACCCGACAATCTCCATAAATTTCTGAACTTCCTTCTTGGGAATACGTGCCCGGTAGACTTCTCGACTTTTCGAAGTATCCCAAATCTCTATATCGTCTCCCTGAAACGCAATTCGGGCATGAGCCAGCGCATTTCGCAGTCGATGCACAAATCCGTAAACGGTACTTCCATACTTCTCGTCAGGTGTAACGACACTCACCTCGTCCACAGACCACCGTTGTTCAATGTCTCGATATATGGGATCACTTTGATCCAAATTCCAATATTCCTTTGGAAACAATATGAGCATATACAAGAGCGATAGAGCCCGTGTTTGCCAGATGAGTCCGGTTGCCAAGTATCTAGGCGGCAGACCATACTCCCTCTCCACCTTTTGAGCATGGTTCTGGAGACTGCCATCGCGCTCCGCCGAAGCAAGTACCGCCTGTTCAATGAAGGCCCATGCCGCGATATCTTTACTCATTTTCTTGTCCCATAATGACTCCGAGTGCAGTAACGGTGCCGAGTTCTCTAGTCGAACTCGTTGCCTTCTACCTCAAGCGTCTTCGGCTCGAGTTCGCTTTGGCCGCGACCTCAACTCGATTGCGCATCTTCTCATACAACATGAACAGGTATTCGACGCGCTCGCGCTCGGACGCGAAGCCGCCTCGCCGGTAGAGCCGGTCCACGGCGCGGTCAAGCGCTTGATGTGCCTTGCGGAGCTGCGGCGGCATCAGGTCGGGATCGTAGAGATTGGCCAGAGTTGCATCCGGATGCGCAGCGCGAGCATCCAGCACGGCCTTCGCCAGCGGCACCAGTTTCGACACGTCCAGCTCTCGGTCGGCGAAGCCCGCCGGCGTCGGGAAGGTGTTGTAGACGAGGCCGATGGAATACCGGTAATCGCTCTTCAGCCGACCACCTACTTGGCGCAGCCACGCCATATGCATCGCCGAGGTCAGCAGGGCGAAGTCCGCGAGCGTCGCATTCTCAAGGACGCGCACGAGATTGCTCGGAATTGTCGGCGGTTCGAGCCAACCTATGGGCACATAGTCGCGCCGGTATGAGCTGACTTCTGGGACGACAAGGAATGGCTTGGTGGGAATGGTGGAGAACGCGAATTGTGTGGGATAAGCAGCAAGCTCCCGGGTAACAGCGCGTTTGCTTTGCAGACGATATTCTCGAACTGCAGCAATGCGCTCTCGTACAACTGACAACAGCGCAAGCTTTTCGGGTGGAGCATCAGCCAAAGCCAGAATCCATCGCGAACCTCCCTGCAAGTACTCGCGCGCACCAACAAATGGGCGGAGATAGGGCTTGGCCTCAGGCTCTTTCTCCAATAGAGTCGCGCGTTTTTCCAAATCGAATATCAGATGTCCACCATCTATAGGCTGTGACCCATACCGCAGGGCGCGCAACCCGCTTATCGGCACATTTGACGCCCGCACCACCAGATGCGCATCGGACAGGCCGCCCGCGTCGAACAGGTACGGCGATAGAGCTGCGTGAAGGCTCTCCTCCGGTTCGGAATTAATGTCGGGATAGCTGAAAAGGCGTTTCTCGGTTCGTGCGGCCTCCCGACGGTCGAGACCGAGAATGACCACATGCACGTGTGCCTTGCCACGTGCGTCCGATCCCCACGCGAAAGTGCGGTGCGCGAACGCAATTTCCAACGTGCAGCGTTTGAACAAAATCGGCCAGAGTTGCTCGACCTGCTCCCCTTGAGTGATCGAATTGGTTGCGACGAAACCGATGCGCGCATCTGCATCCTGCACATACTCTCCGGCTTTGATAAACCATGCAGCGACGTAATCTAGTGTGCCGCCGCTCTTCCCGAGCGCCGCGATTCCGCGAACCTGGGCGCGCTGTTCCGGGGTCTGGAACTTCGCGCCTACGAAGGGAGGATTGCCCAAGACGAACGAGCATTCATTGGGCGGCAGCAATTCGGACCAGTCCGTTTCCAGTGCATCGCCTTGCACGATGTTTGGTGAGTTCTCGAGCGGAATGCGCGCATAAGTCTGGCCGAAAACCAGGCTAAGCCGGGTGTTCATGATGTGATCCATCATCCATAGTGCGGTCTCCGCGGTCCGCGCCGGAAATTCGCCGAGTTCGATCCCGTAGAACTGATCGACGTCGATACGGGAAAGCTGGTCGGACGGGAGATTGGAACCGCCTCGGAGTTGGCTGAGTCGCTGGAGAGTCTTGGCGTGAATTTCCTTCAGGACTTCGATCTCCAGTTCGCGCAATTCGCGGTAGGCGATGATCAGGAAGTTGCCGCAGCCGCAGGCCGGGTCGAGGAACTTAAGTTGTGCGAGTTTTTCCTGAAAGCGCTCTAGGTCCGCCCGGCGGCGGGTGTCCTTGCGGGATTTCAGGCGCTCGAACTCGGCGCGAAGGTCATCCATGAACAGCGGCTCGATCACCTTGAGGATGTTCTTCTCGGTGGTGTAGTGCGCGCCCTGGGCTCGGCGCTCGGCCGGATCCATGACCGACTGGAATAGGGCCCCAAAAATGGCGGGCGAAATATTCGACCAATTGAATCTGCACGCTCCCAGCAGCTTTTCGCGCATGTCTGAATCAAACGCGGGAATGCGGAGCGGCCTGTCAAACAGGGAGCCGTTTACAAACGGAAAACGCAGCAGGTCCTCATCTCGGGTCGCGTGGCGTTCGTCCTCCGGCGTATCCAGAACCTGAAACAACTCGATCAGCCGGGCGCCCGTATCCGAGCCGTCCTTCCCGGTGCGGTCGTCAATGAAGTCCAGAAAAATGTCGCGCTCGAAGATACCGGTGTCATCGGCGAACAAACAGAACACGACCCGCACCAGGAACTGCTCCAGATCGTGCCCCCGGTAGCCGGACTCGTGAAGCGCATCGCGCAGCCGGCCCACCAACTCGGCGGCCCTGATGTTGACCGGATCCTGATCACGGAATTCACGCCGCCGCAACCCGAGCATGAAGGCGAACGCCTCCACATTCGCCGGCAGTTCAGCCAGCGAAAAGCTTACGACTTCTCTCTCACTCAGATCATGCAGTTCGAATGTCTGAAAGTCACTGAGTAGGATGCAGCGGGGACGGTCGTGTTCCGGCAGCGCATCGAAATACTCGCCGGCCTGCTCACGCGCCTTGTTCAGATCACGCCCGGCGCTTTTCTGTTCAACGATGAGTTCGCCGGGCCAGAACAGGTCGATATAGCCGGAACTGTTGTCGAGCTTGGACACACGCGCCTCGTAGCGCGCGACGGAACTCCTTCGTATGCCGAATACGCCGAAGAAGTCGTTGTAGAAACTCTGGGTCTCGCCCTTCTCGTAAGCGGCATCCTTCCATTCCTCCGCAAACGCAGCCGCGCGAACACGGACCTCGTTCCAGGACAGGCGCATCAGTCCACCTTTATTGGCGCGGCGCTACGCGGTTCGCGCCACGCGCGGACTGGTCTGCTACTCTCCAAGTCGCCACGCTCAGCATCTAGGCAAAGTGCCTTGGTGAGGTTGCGTTAGACAGCAGTCAATCAATTCCCTGCCTGGGTGTAAGAAACGCATCAATCCAGAACTGATGTGAGCGCGAAAACGTAGAGTGTGGAGTTCTTTGTCCCGGCATAATCGCCGGACATTCTCGCGGAATACACCATACGGCGAGAAGATTATTTTCAGTGTTTCGTTGGGCAGGATCTCCCGGTCCCACGTCACGCCGTCGAAAGATCTGCGGTTCCGCCTTCTACCGATGCACCAGTCGGTTGCATGGATGGTGACCGGCCGTTTGCCCGAATTCAGGATTCTGATCCGTGACCAGCGTGAAGGGTTACTGACCCGGACTTCCAGCCTTAGCGCTTTTGCGGCGCGGCGGTTGATAAACCAGTCCACGCCTCGCAAGACCAGCGAGGTCGGAGGTATCAACGACTCATAATCAGGAACGGGCATCGGCCACCATGCCTATAGTTGCCGCCAGCCGGCCAAGCTCTGTATCGGAGGAATGGATTGCGACGATCATTCGGCTTCTTCCCAATATGGCCGATCTTCCACTTCGTCGTGCCGCCTGCCTTCCGGCGTCGTATAGACGGTTTTCTCGAAGCTCAGGATCAACCAATTGCCGAACCGGGTTCCCAAGCCGCAACCGTTCTCGCGCATTAGCGAAAGCGTATCGGGATCAACTTGGTGTCGGTCGGCGAAGTACGTCTGAAGATCGGAGAGCCGGTAGACCGGTGTGTCCTTTGTCAGCCGCAACACGAAAGCGGGCTCGATTCGCTTTTTCCGTGCCGCCTCTCGGATTGTCGACTCTCCGCAAGCAAACAGCTTCGCGGCCTCGCGCGGTGTGAGTACTTCGCGCCCGTCCGCTGTACATGCTGCATTGAATTCTCGAGTGCGCGCGGCCTCGCTCTCATTGTAGTAGTTCCGCGAATTCATGACCTTGCCTTATTCATTGACAAGATAATGACTCTAGCGTCATTATGACCCTGAAGTCAACTCTCTCTCTCGGCTAGAATCCCGATTATCGCAACCGTTGCCGTTATGGCCATGGAAAGCCAAAACGACGGGCTGAAACGCCTGCACGCTGCCCCCAAGAGCGCTGACGCACCCCAAAGTTGAGTTCATTGACGGAAGGCATGTGTTGATAGTTGGCTCGTTGCCAAACGTCGCCGCCGCCGCTAGGATTAGCTCATGAGCACGATGAATTTGCGGCTTCCCGAATCCCTGAAGGACTTTGTCAACGCTCAGGTCAGCGCCCGCGGCTATAGCACTTCGAGTGAATATGTTCGCGAGCTGATTCGCAAAGACCTCGACCGCCAGCTTTTGCGCGGACTGATTCTCGATGGCGCAGCGTCGCCTCGGGCAGTTGTGGCGGATGCGGATTACTTTGACGAGCTTCGCAGCCGGATTGATGCTGAAGCCAGCGGGCGGTAATGCCCAAACCCGCAGCGCTCAGGGAGAGAGCCCGCCGCGACATTGACGAGGCGATAGAGCACTATCTGACTGAAGCCGGCGCGAAAATCGCGAATCAATTTACCGATACGCTTCAGGCAACCATTCAATCTGTTTCCAGTCAGCCTAAAGCGGGCTCGCCGCGATACGCCCATGAGCTGGATATGGTCGGCTTGCGCTGTCGAAAGGTGGGCAAGTTTCCTTACTTGATATTCTACGTTGAAAGAAACACGGAGATTGACGTCTGGCGCGTCCTTCATGGCGCACGGGACATACCGAGATGGTTGCGGGAGTCTGACGAGTAACCCTGTCCGCGCTCCGGCCAGTCCTCATACGGGCCGCCGGTTCCAGAAGCTACCCGTTGGACCGAAATGCGGGTACCATTCGGCACGCTACAAGCCACCGCAAATCACTGCGTCCCCGCAAGTCTCCGTATAGCTAATGCCCTTTGTCCCGCATACCGGCGAACAAGCGGAAGAAATGCTCGACCGTATGGGCTTGGCCCGGCTCCGGGACTTGTACGACGAGGTTCCGGACAGTCTGCTGCGTGACGAGCCGCCCAGTATTTTTCCGGGGCTGGATGAGGCCGGCGTAACCCGCATCGCACGCGAGCGCGCCGGCAACAATACACCGCTGCTTTGCTTCGCCGGCGGAGGCGCCTACGAACACCATATACCCGCGGCAATCTGGGACATTGCATCGCGGGGCGAGTTCTACAGCAATTACACGCCGTACCAGGCCGAGGCGGCGCAGGGCTCGCTGCAGCTCACCTACGAATACCAGACCATGATCGCCGGGCTGACCGGCATGGATGTCGCCAATGCGTCGCTGTACGACGGCGCCACGGCTTTTGCCGAGGCCTGCCTCATGGCGGTGCGCTGCAACAGGAAGTCGGACGCTCGCCGGATTGCCGTGGCGCGCTCGCTGCACCCGGCCTGGCGGGCGGTCGCGCGGACGCTTTTGAACGGCCAGGGGATCGAACTGGTGGAAGCCCCCCTGGACGATTCCGGACGCGCCGATTTCAACTACGTGTACGAGAATGTCGGCGGCGGATTCGACGCGATCGCGGTGGCCGCGCCGAATTACCTTGGCGGAATGCCCGACCTCGAGGCCTGGCGCGCGCTCGCGGACAGGGAGGGCGCGCTGTTGGTGGTGGGGATCAATCCCGTTTCGCTGGGCCTGTTGCGGCCGCCGGGCGAGTTCGGCGCCGATATCGTGTGCGGCGAAGGCCAGCCGCTGGGCATTCCCATGTCCGGAGGCGGTCCCTTCCTGGGCCTGCTGGCCTGCAAGGCCCAGTACATTCGCCAGATGCCGGGGAGACTGGCGGGGCGGACGGTGGACGCGGCCGGCGACACCGCTTACGTATTGACGCTGCAGGCGCGCGAGCAGCATATTCGCCGCAGCCGGGCGACTTCGAACATCTGCACCAATCAGGGGCTGATGGTGGTTGCCGCTACCTTGTACATGGCTTTGCTCGGAGGCGAGGGAATGCGCCGGGTCGCGTCGGCCTGTCATGCGCGGACGGCGCAACTGGTGGAGGCGCTGACCGCCATCGGGGGCGTGCGGCGGGCCTTTGACGCTCCCTTTTTTCACGAAGACGTGCTTTGCCTGGACCGCCCGGTAGCCCCTGTTCTGGCCGCCCTGGCGGAGCAGGGCATCCTGGGCGGCGTCGATATCTCCTCCGAGTATCCCGAACTGGGCAATGCGCTACTGGTTTGCGCAACCGAAATGCGCACGGAAGACGACATTATTTGCTACGCCCGCGCGCTGCGCGAAATCGTCGCGCCACGTCAGCGCGCCGCGCGAAATCGTCGCGCCACGTCAGCGCGCCGCACGAAACATGAACCGGACGATTCCGGCCAAACGACCTGACATGACGCGCAGGCTGATATTCGATGTGTCGCGTCCCGGCCGGCGGGCCCGGGCGCAGGCGCCTGCCGCGGAGAGCGCCGCTCCGGCGGGTCTGCCGGCGAAATTGATCCGGGACCGGAAAGCTCCCCTTCCCGCAGTCTCGGAACTGGATGTCGTGCGCCACTACACGCGCCTTTCGCAGTTGAATTTCTCGATCGACACCAACAGTTACCCGCTGGGTTCCTGCACGATGAAATACAACCCGCGGGCCTGCCACCGCCTGGCTTCGCTGCCCGGATTTCTCGACGTGCACCCGGCCGCTCCGGACGCTTCCGTTCAGGGTCTGCTGCAGTGTCTCCACGAACTGCAGGACATGCTGGCCGCGGTGACCGGCATGCAGGCCATCACGCTGGCGCCGATGGCCGGCGCCCAGGGGGAGTTCGCCGGTGTGGCGATGTTCAAGGCCTACCATCATGCCCGCGGAGACCACGCGCGCGACGAAATCATCGTGCCCGACGCCGCGCACGGCACCAATCCGGCCACGGCCGCCATGTGCGGACTGAAGGTACGGGAAATCGCCACCGGCAAGGACGGGGACATAGAACTCGACGCGCTGGATGCGGCCCTGGGCCCGCGCACGGCCGGAATCATGCTCACCAACCCATCGACTCTGGGGGTGTTCGAGCGCCACATCCTGGAGATATCAAGACGGGTTCACGCCGCCGGCGGCCTGCTGTATTACGACGGCGCCAACCTCAACGCCCTGCTGGGCCGCGTGCTGCCGGGCGACATGGGCTTTGACGCGGTGCACCTGAACCTGCACAAGACCTTCTCCACGCCGCATGGCGGCGGCGGTCCGGGAGCGGGGGCCGTGGGCGTGGCAAGCAGTCTCCAGCCCTTTCTGCCCGTGCCCTACGTTGAAAAGGCCGAAGGGGAGTACCGGTGGCGCAGCGACAGTCCGGACAGCATCGGAAAGCTGGCGGCCAACGGCGGCAACATCGGCGTGCTGCTGCGCGCCTGGGTGTACCTCAGGATGCTGGGGCGCGAGGGATTGCAGCGGGTGGCCGACCACGCGGTGCTCAACGCCAACTACCTGGCGTTCCGGCTCGCGGAAGAGGGCTTCGATCTGGCCTATCCCGAACGGCGCGCCGGGCACGAGTTCGTGATCAGCCTGAAGCGCCTGCGCGATGAAACCGGCGTCACCGCCGCCGACTTCGCCAAGGCCATGCTGGACGAAGGCTTTCATGCGCCCACCGTGTACTTCCCGCTGCTGGTTCCCGAGTGCCTGCTCATCGAGCCGACCGAAACCGAGTCCCCCGAAGCGCTGGATGCGCTGATTGAAGCCATGGTGCGTATCCGCGACGCGGCCCTGAGCGATCCCGAGGCGGTTCGCTCCGCCCCGCACCGCATGCCGGTCCGGCGTCCCGACGAGGTGCTCGCCGCCCGCAAGCCGGACCTGGCCCACGCCCCGGCGCTGCGCCGGGATTGATGCGCGCAAACGGCCGACATGAAACGGGCCTACGTATCGACCCAAAGAGGTCAGATTCACCTGCGGTATATCGAATCGCGCCTGAAGCCTGCCGGCACGCCCCTCGTTTGCCTTCACCCGTTTCCCTATAGCGGCGCTTTCTTCGAGACGATCGTGCCGCTATTGAACGAGCGGCGCAGGGTTCTGGCGCCGGATTGCCCCGGATTCGGGGGATCGGACGCACCTCAAGGGATGCTCTCGATGGAGGAACTCGCGGAAACCGTCCTTGAGGCGCTTGAAGGAGCGCCCGAGGCGCCGGCAGGCCCCGTGGATCTAATGGGCTTTCACAGCGGCTGTCTGCTGGCGGTGGAGATGGCGCGGCTGGAGCCTTCCCGCGTGCGAAGAATTGCGATCATCGACGTGCCTTATTTCACCGCCGAGGAGCAGAAAGGCCGATACCCGAAGTCCACCGCGCCGGTTCGGTACGATGGAGACCTGACGAGCCTGGCTGACGCCTGGGAGTTCAGCGTGGCCAGGCGCCTGGACGGCATGCCGTTCAACCGCGCCTTCGGCAACTTCGTGGAACTCCTGCGCGCGGGGGAGCGGGCCAACTGGGGATACCACGCCACGCTTACCTACGATTGCGCGCCGCGCTTTAGCGCCGTTCGGCACGAAACGCTTGTCGTCGCCAGCCAGTACATGCTCAAGGAACACACGCGCAAGGCCGCGGCCGATATCCCCGACGCCCGCTTCGTCGAGCGCAGGGACGTGACCCGGGCCGTCATGGAAGAGGGCGCCCCCGCCATCGCGGAAGAAGTAACGGCCTTCCTGGGCTGAACGCCCTCGTTCCCAGGGGGAGCCGCGCCGTTACGGTGCCGAGAAACGGGCGCGGTGGGGGCGCGCGGCATTCTCCAGCCAGCGGTGCACGTAGTCGGAGAAGCTTCGGCGAACGACGATTGCGTAGCTTGACGGGTCAACGGCGGCCAGCAGGACAGCCGCCCTCCCGAGGCCTGTCTGCGCGCATTGGCCCGGGGCGAACTCCCTCGGGTGGAGATCGAGGGCGCAGCCTTTCGCCAGCACGGCGCGCGCTTCCGCGCCGCGCACAAGCAGCTCGACATTGCCCCCGCTCACATCGTTGACCGCGGCGTGGAAACCGCCGAGCGCTTCCGCGAGTTCGCTGCCCAGAGCGGCGGCGCGCTCCGCGACGTTCGCGATCAGCCACTCGTCCGGCCCCAGCCAGTAGACCTCGTGCCCGCCGTTCGTGAATGTATTCGCGGCCTGCGGTATCGGTTGGCCGAGGACTCGCTCGGCGGTCTCGACGGCCTGCCCGTGGTGCGGATTCAGCCTGAGGTTCAGGAACCCGCGGCCGGAACGGACGCTGATCGCGACGCCCGAGAGCGGCAGGCCGTTGTCAGACATGCTGGCGCATTCCCCTGGGGTCGTAAAAGACCGGCGACACGATCCGGACCGGCAGGGGGTCGCGGCCGGATAGCGCCGCATGGATGGTCTCGCCCTTGCGCTGCCGTCCGCCGGCCACCAGCGCCAGCGCGATCGGGTGGCCCAGGCAAGCGCTGAAGTAGCTGGACGTGACATGACCGCACATTGCTGCCGGCTTGCCGGTATCGCCGATGAGCTGCGTGCCCTCCAGCAGCACGGTCCGGCCGTCTTGCGACAGCAGTCCCACCCATTGCTTGCGGTCCTCGCGCAGGCAGTCCGGACGCTGCAGCGAACGCTTGCCGAGAAAGTCCTTTTCCCTTGACAGCAGCCAGTTCATGCCGAGATCCACGGGCGTTACCGAGCCGTCGGTGTCCTGGCCCGCGATGATGAATCCCTTCTCGGCGCGGAGCACGTGCATGGCTTCCGTTCCGTAGGGAGTGACATCGAATTCGGCGCCGGCTTCCATGATCTTTCGCCACATAGCCAGCGCGTTGTTGCTGTCGATGTTGATCTCGAACGCCAGTTCGCCGGAAAAGCTCACCCGGAACAGCGTCACGGGTATGCCCGCCAGCACCGCCGGCTTCGTGGTCATGAACGGAAAACTCTCCTTGTCCAGCGGTATATCGCAGCCCAGCCTTTCCAGCAGGCTTCGGCTGTTGGGGCCGGCCGCCGCGATCGTCGAATAGTGATCGGTGAGCGACGTCAGGTAGACCTCGAGCTCCGGCCACTCGGTCTGCAGCCACTTCTCCATCCAGTCCAGCACCGCCGCCGCCCCGCCGGTCGTCGTGGTCAGGTAAAACCGTTGTTCGCCGGTTCGCGCCATCACGCCGTCGTCCATCAGCATGCCGTCCTCGCCCGGAATAACGCCGTAGGCGCAGCGTCCGACCTTCATCCGGCCGACGTTGTGGGTGTAGATGCGCTCGAGGAATTCGACCACATCGGGTCCGCAGGCATCGATCTTGCCCAGGGTGGAGGCGTCCATGACGCCCAGCGACTTGCGCACCGCCAGGCATTCGCGCGCCACCGCGGCGTGCAGGTCTTCGCCGTCCCGCGGAAAGTACCAGGGCCGGCGCCACTGGCCGACGGTCTCCATGGGCGCGCCCGCCGCTTCATGCCATTCGTGAATCGCGGTCGTGCGAACCGGATCGTAGAGATCTCCGACGCTTTCCCCGGCGCAAACGCCGAAACTCACCGGCGTGTAGGCCGGCCGGAACGTGGTCGTCCCGACCTCGGGGATCGGCTTGCCCAGAATGTCCGCGAGCACCGCCATGCCGTTGATGTTGCCGAGTTTGCCCTGGTCGGTGCCGAAACCGAGCGCCGTGTATCTCTTGACGTGCTCCACGTTGCGATAGCCCTCGCGGGCGGCCAGGCGGATGTCGGCCACGGTGGTGTCGTTCTGGAAGTCGATGAACTGCCTGGAGCATCGATCCGCGTCCCTGGCAGCCGGTACCCGCCACAAGGGCTCGATCGGGTTTTCGCCGGCGCCGGCGGCCGTGTGCGGCGTCATGACGCCCGCCGGTTTCAGCCCCAGCTTCGACACGGCCGCAGCGCCGGCGTGCAGCCCCTCGGCCAGGCATTCGCCCAGGGACCATTTGCCGTTGCCCGCGCCGGCGGAAACATGGGCCTGGCGCGCTTCGGCGGGCAGGAAACAAAGCCTGGATTCGTCCCAGGCAAGCCGCCCGCCCGCCTGCGAGTGCAGGTGCACCACGGGGCTCCAGCCGCCGGACACTGCCACCAGGTCGCAGTCCATGCGGATTGTGCTCCTGACGTTGCTCCAACTGTCGCCGCTCCACCGCGCGATGCCGGCGCCCGTGACGCGGCTCCGGCCTGCCACCTCGCTCACGACGTGCCCCGCCAGCACCGGAATACCCAGGGCCTGCGCCCGCACGCCCAGTTCCCCGGCGCCTCCCGGACGGCTGTCCACGATGGCGGCAACCTCGGCGCCGGCCCCGGACAGGCTGATCGCCGTCCGGTAGGCGGAATCGTTATTGGTGAAGACCACCGCGCGGCGGCCCGGCAGGACCGCGTACCGCTCGACGTAGGTCGAGACCGCCGAAGCCAGCATCACGCCGGGACGGTCGTTGTTGCAGAACGCCAGCGGCCGCTCGAGGCTGCCCTGCGCCAGCACCACCTGCCTGGCCCGGACCCGCCAGAGCCGCTCCCGGACGCCGGCGCCGGCCTGGCCGCCCGGACGGACCGGGCAACGCTCGGCGATCGTCAGGAAGTTGTGATCGTGGTAACCGAAAACCGTGCTTGAAGGCAGCAATACGCAGTCTTCCAGGCCTCGAAGTTCAGCAACCACGGAGGCGATCCACTCAGCGGCCGGGACCCCGTCGATGCTCGCGTCCGAGGCAAGCAGGCTGCCGCCGAATTCGTTCTGCTCGTCGGCGAGAATCACCCGGGCGCCGGACTTCGCCGCCGTCAGCGCCGCCATCAGGCCGGCCGGCCCGCCGCCGGCCACCAGCACGTCGCAGTGCGCGTTCATGTGCTCGTAGCGGTCGGGATCGGGCCCGTCCGGCGCCTGCCCGAAGCCCGCCGACTTGCGGATCGCGTGCTCATAGTGCTTCCACCAGGAGCGTGGCCACATGAATGTCTTGTAGTAGAAGCCGGCGCCCAGCAACCGGCCGAACAGGTTATTGACCGCGCCGATATCGAAGCGGACCCCCGGCCAGCCCCTGGTGGAGCGCGCTTTCAGCCCCTCCCGGAGTTCGACCTGCGTCGCCTGCAGGTTGGGCTGCGCCGCGGCGCCTTCGCCGATCTGCATGATCGCGTTCGGCTCCTCCGCGCCGCTGCCGACGATCCCTCGCGGGCGCCGCAACTTGAAGCTTCGCCCCACCAGGGATACGCCGCCGGCCATCAGTGCGGACGCGAGCGTGTCGCCGGCAAAGCCCTCGCAGGCCCTGCCGTCAAAGGAGAACGCCAGGGGCCGCGAACGGTCTATCCGCCCGCCCTGAGGCAAACGATTCGGCTGGGCGGCGGCCATCGTCAGCGGCGCTTCTCTTCGCTGGCTTCAATATGGGCAGCGGCCGGCCGGGCGCTGCCGGCGCCGCTCAATCTGTAGCTCTTCTCGATGCGGTAGCTGACGGTGTCGCGCTCGACGCCGAACCACCGCCGGCAGCCCTGGGCGTGATTCCACAGCTCCCGGTGCGCGCCCCGCGGATTGCGGCGGAAGAACAGGTAGTCGGCCCATTCCGCGTCGCTCAGCGCATACGGGTCGGCGGGACGCTCGATGCCGGCTTCCCCGCCATAGCTGAACTCGGTCTCGGCCCGGGGGCCGCACCATGGACATTCGATCAGCAGCACGGTACTAGTGCGCCACCGCCGCGGCGCCGTGTTCATCGATCAGCGCACCCGATGCGAACCGATCCAGGCTGAAGGGCGCGTTGAGTTCGTGGGGGCGGTCGTGGGCCAGCGTGTGCGCGAACACCCACCCGGAGCCCGGAGTCGCCTTGAACCCGCCGGTGCCCCAGCCGCAGTTGAAGTACAGGCTCTCGACCGGTGTTTTCGACACGATCGGACAGGCGTCCGGGCAGATATCGACGATTCCGCCCCACATCCTGAGCATGCGCACGCGGCTGAATGCCGGGAACAGTTCGATGATCGCCTGCATCGCATGCTCGATCACCGGGAAGCTGCCACGCTGGCCGTAGCCGTTGTAGGCGTCGATGCCGGCGCCGATCACCAGTTCGCCCTTGTCGGACTGGCTGATGTATCCATGCACGGCGCCGGACATGACCACGGTGTCCAGCACCGGCCTGATGGGCTCGGAAACGAAGGCCTGCAGGGGGTGGCTCTCAATCGGCAGGCGCAGGCCGGCCATTCCCGCCAGCACGCCGGCGTTGCCGGCGACCACGACGCCGATGCGATCGGCCGCGATCGCCCCGCGCGTGGTCGCGACTCCCACGGCCCTGCCGGCCCGGACATCGATGCCGGTGACCTCACACCGTTCGATGATGTCCACGCCGAGCGCGTCGGCCGCCCGCGCAAAGCCCCAGGCAACGGCGTCATGGCGCGCGACGCCGCCACGGCGCTGCAGCGATGCGCCGAGTATCGGATAGCGCGCGCCGGGCGAGGTATTGATGCAGGGAATCGCCTTCTTTACCTCGGCCGGGCCAAGAACCTCGGCGTCGATCCCGTTGAGCCGGTTTGCATTGACGCGCCGTTCGATGTCGCGCATGTCCTGCAGCGAGTGCCCCAGGTTGTAGACGCCGCGCTGGCTGAACATGACGTTGTAGTTCAGGTCCCGGCTCAGCCCTTCCCAGAGTTGCAGCGATTTCTCGTACAGCAGCGACGCCTCGGTCCAGAGGTAGTTGGAGCGGACGATGGACGTATTTCGCCCCGTATTGCCCCCGCCTATCCAGCCCTTCTCGAGCACGGCCACGTTTCTCATACCGTGGTCCCTGGCCAGGTAGTAGGCGGTCGCCAGACCGTGCCCGCCGCCGCCCACGATGATCGCGTCATAGCTTTTCCTCGGCTCGGGGCTGCGCCACGCGGCCGGCCAGTTCCGGTTGTAGTCAAGCGCATTGCGCAGCAGCCCCAGCGCGGAGTATCGCTTCATGCCCGCCCCGGTGCTAGCCGTTGGCGCCGTTTACGTCGCGCAGCCGCCATTCATGATCATCCAGGCTCCATTGGATCAACTTTGCTCATGACATTCAATACCAGCGCGCATCTTTGCTCGGTAGCGTTGCAGCGATAGCTGTGCCAGGTGTCCTCGGCCTTGCTGAATATCAGTGCCCGGTTGGGTTTCCACGGCACTTCGAACCGGTCGCCGCCCGCTTGACTGGAAAACAGAAACGTTCCGAGATTCTCCTCGGGCTTGCAATAGACAACGGCCGATAACAGCTTTTCCGGAATATCCGGATGAATGGATTGCCCCAGAGACTTCGGAGTTGTCTGAAATCCCCAGTCGACGTATCTGGCTTGCTCCAGTTTATGCGGGGCCAACGCTCCCAGCACGTTCAGCAGTATCGTTGCGAGCCTCTCATTGATCGGACGCAGTTTGTCCTCAGTGCAGCGTGTGGTGTTATATACGCACCGGCCGGACAAGTCGAACGCGCACTTGAGAACCAGAAACCCTCTCCTGGGGTTGAAACGCCGGTCAATGTCGCCAAACCCGCTCTTTACCGTTTCGAATTCTTCCGGTTCGAAAAATTCGTCGAACACGATATACGGGTTGGTCCATACGTAATCCAACGCGACTTCTTTCATCTGGCCAGGTTATCCGGAGCGCGGGAGTTACGGGACTCCCGCTGATTCGCGGGATCCGCCGCCGCCATTGGCGGCCGCCGCTGCATGCCGTTCCAGTCCACCATCGGCTCCTGACGCCAGGTGGAAACCGAGCCGTCCAGCCGGACGTTCGGAACTTGCGCCTGGAATGTCGCCTTTCTGCGTTCGCGTTCCCGGTCGGCCCCGGGTAAAACCGCCAGCACGCGCACTTCGACCGACTCCCGCAACGGCGCGTCCTGCCGGGCGGCCGGGTTGTGGAATGCGGCATGAAAGACCCCGCGCCGCGCCGCGTTTTCCCGGCGCGAGTCGTATTGTTTGAAAATCAGCGCCTCGCAAGGCTTCATTCGCGGGAAGTAATACCAGCGCTGACCGGTATTGTGGATCAGGCGGCAATCGATTAGCCGGGTTCGCGGCTCGGTGCGCCGCAGGCAATCGGCGTAAACGATATCCTCAGCTGCGACGGTGGTCAGATCGCATAGCGCCAGCGGCATCGACTCGATTTCACGGTCAGGATTCGTTCCCCGCCAGACGTTGTACAGGGCAAAGTGCCGGCCGTCCGGCACGACCGCAAAATCCTCGATGAAGGGGGTAAAGTCGGAATGGACCACCACCGCGTAGCGGCCCACGCCCGCGGGGCCTATCACTCTTCCGGCGCGGAACTCGTGCTGCACGGCCTTGGCGGCCTGACATCCGGTGGCGGCCTTGACCAGGTTCGCGCAATGCTCGTAATAGCGGCTTGTCACTTGGGATGGACTGCTGAAATCCAGACGAATCGGCGCCTCGACCAACTGAAAGCCTTCGGGTTCGATTCCCGGCGCCCGCTTCAGCGAACGCGCGTCATGGATCCGGATTTGCATGCGGCGAATCGCTTCGCGGCTGCCATCCGGATCGAACGCTTCCTCGCCTGCCAGCCGCGTGCCCCGATACTTCGGATTGACGAAGACGCTGTCCGAAACTACAAACGGCGCGTCCACCAGCGGCGGCAACCCTCTTCTCATGGTTCGGGACATGGCCGGGGCCAAATTTCCGGTTTGATTGCCGCGCCAGCTTTGTGTACCGTTGCGTTCCTTGCGCACGGCGAGCGCGCCGGTCGAATTCCGAATCCATGAACGATCGTATCGCGGAAAACCCCGGCGACCCGCAGTGGTGGAAGCAGGAGCAGATTCGCTATTGGCGCGAGACGACCGATCATTATCTGAAGTTCGGAACCACCATCCAGGCCGGGATTTTTCGAGACGACGGCGCCGCCGGCGAATCCTACGACGACAATAATCGAACCATTGTCAGGCGGTCCGGGCTTCGCGCCGGCCAAGTGGTGCTTGACGCCGGATGCGGCGTCGGCGGACCGGCCCTGTATGCGGCCTTGCGCGTGCCGGACCTTGAAGTTCATGGAATCACCCTCTCGCCCTATCAGGCGGAACTCGCCCGGGAGCTGATCGCCGATTCCCCGGCCGCCGGGCGCGTCCACGTGCAGGCGGCCGACTACCACAAGCTGCCGTTTCCGGACCGGAAATTCGACTGTGCGCTGTTTCTCGAATCCGCCGGATATTCTTTCGAGCTTGAGAAACTCTTTGCCGAGATCGCCAGGGTGCTGCGCGATGAAGGAAAGGTCTATATCAAGGACGTGTTTTGCAGGGCCGGAAATTTGACTGTGGAGGAATGGAAGCAGATCGACTTGTTTCGCAGGATCTACGTGCAACCGACGCCGCCCATGGAAGAAATGGCTGCGGCACTGGCCGCAACCGGCTTTACGATCAGGTCGATGCTGGACATTACGCCAATGGTTGCGCCCAAGCCCAGGGAAAAACACTTCGGCCTTCCCCGCTTTCGCACATTTCCCGTTTTGCCCATTCACTGGGGCGAAATCATCGCCGTAAAGACGGCGGGTTAGCCTGACGGAAACCACGAGCCAGTGGAGCGCTTCCGGGACGTATTGACCGCATTGCGCGGCCGCATTCCCCGATCCCTGCTTGCCGGAGAAGGCTGGGACCGTCTGCTCGAACGGGTGGGGGACCTGCCCGCCGCCGCGGCTTGCTCGCTGTGCGGCTTTGAGTTCAGACTGGACGAACCGGCGGCGGCGGCGGACTTTTCGAACCCGGTTTCCGGGGGCCGGGTGGCGCGCCACTACATCGCCCGCGGCGAAGCGGCGGCGCCGGAATCGGTCGAGGCCTGGCTCGCCGCGCACTTGAAGAACGCATCCGCCACCGATCGTTGGCTTGAGTCCGTATTGCCGGCCTATGACATTATCGGTGCGCCTGCCGGGCGCCCCGAGCCCCCGGTGGTCTATCTGCGGCTGTTGCCGGGCCGCGAAAAAGGCGGAATAGCCGCCGGGCCTGCGGCAATAGCGCGCACGGTCGCCGCGGCTTGCGCGCGCGGCGGCAGCGAACCCGAGCGCCGTGCGCTGGCGCGAGCCCTCGGCGCCTTGCCGGCGGGCGCCAGGCTGGCGTACGTCGCGGCGACCCCCAATCGCGCGCCCAGATCGGTAAGGCTGCTGGCTGCGAACATCGGCGCCCGTGAAGTCGGGCCTTTGCTTGAGCGGCTGCAATGGCGGGGATCGATCGCCGCCGTTGACCGCTTGCTGTCCGGCATGGCGGATCTTTGCGGGCGCTTCCTGCTCCTCTTCGACATCAACGAGGACGGCGCATTGCCGCGGATCGGATTTGAAATGCACGCGCTGCGGGAGCGCGTGACGAACGACCGGGCTTTGTTCTCGGCCTGGCTGATCAGTTCGAAAAACGACTGGAAACCTGTGATCCGGCGCCTGGTTGACCGGGGCTGGTGCCTGCCTTCCAAAGCCGAAGGCCTGCTTTCCTGGCCCCGCCTGCGAACGGTTTTTGGCGAGGCCGGGGCGTTTCAGCTCTATATGGGAATCAACCACGTCAAGTTGTCGGTCGAGGGAGAACTCCTGCGGGCCAAGGCCTACGGGGGCTTACGCCTGTTGCCGCTGGATCAGTTCGCGAAAAAGGCCTTCCTCGGCGGCTAATTCCTCAAAGCGGCCTGCCTGAACCACCCGGCCCGCCTGCAGCACATAAATCCGGTTCGCCCCGCGTATGGTGGAAAGCCGATGCGCAATCACCAGGCGCGTGCTGGTGGACTCCTCTATCGCCCGCATCGTTCGGGACTGGCTTTTTGTGTCCAGCCAGCTTGTGGGTTCGTCCAGAAAGATAATGCGGGGTTTGCGGATCAGCGCGCCGGCGATACGGATTCGCTGGTTCTGTCCGCCGGAGAAAGTCGCCGAATTCTCGTCCACCGGCGTGTGCAGGCCCATCGGCATGGCGCGGATTTCGTCTTCTACGCCGGCAAGCCGGGCGGCGCGCCAGGCGTCGTTTTCGCTCAATTCCGAGTCGTAGCCGATGATATTGTCGAGAACGGTGCCGCTTTGCAGCAAGCCATCCTGCGGAACGACGCCGATTTGCTTTCGCACCGCGGAGACATCGAGCCGCTCGAGGTCCTGGCCATCGAAGTACACCGCCCCGGCGCTTGGCTTTTCCAGGCCAAGGGCGAGCCGGAGCAAGGTGCTCTTGCCGGCGCCGGATTCGCCCACGATCGCAATGAACTCGCCGGGCTTCGCGTAAACAGTTACCTCCCGCAAGGTCTCGGCATTCTCCGAATATCCGAAGCTCACCTTGTCGAGCAGGATTTCCCCTTGCAGCGTCCTGTGCGCGCCACGCGCCACGCCGGACTCGGGCTCGGCGGCCAGAATCGGGCGCACCTGCTCGCAGGCCGGCCTGACGAAAGCGACGGAACGGGCTGAATTGCCCAGCATGACGAGGGCCATGAACAAGGTCATGGCCGCGGTTTGAACCGCAAGAAAGCCGCCGGTGCCAAGGCCGTCTGCCCCCTGTGCAATCACCGTGGCGAACAGCGCGGCGCTGCCGAGGAAAGGAACTGCGGCCGCGATCGCGACAATCCGTTCGCTTAAAGCGGCCTGCTGGATTTCCGAGTGTTTGTGCTCGCGGTAGCGCCTTGCCCAGGCGGCAAAAGCCATGTCCTCGGCGCCGGTGGCGCGCAGCTTCGCAATTCCGGTCAGGAACTGATGCAATTCGCCCAGAAGCTGGCGTGAAGACCGCAAGTAGCGGCGCTGCTGTTCAACCATGCTGGCGCAGTAGCCGAAGGTTATTGCGAGCACAGCAAAAGTCAGCGCGGCAACCGTCCAGCCGAGCGCCGCGTCGTAGAAAAACAGCAGGCCGAGCGCTGGCAGGGCGAACAGCATGGATAAAGCCGCATCGGCCGTCACTCCGGCCACATGGTTCCTGATATCCTGAAAGATCATGGCTCTCGCCGCGAGTTCGCCGGCGCTGAAGCGGCGAAAAAACTTAAGCCGTAGACGCAGCAGACGGTCCTGGATGGCAGCGCCGATGCGCGCGGCAAGGCGCCCTTCAAGGCGCATGAGAGCCATCCCCCGCAGCACCCGGGCCAGTGACGCCGTAAGCGCGATTCCGGACAGAACGGCGGAGAACTGGATCAGTGCGATCGTGTCTCCGGCGGGAATGACCTCAGCGACCAGCACATTCACCGCGATTGCGGGCGCCAGCGCCAGCAGTCCCGCGCCGAGACCGAAAGCCGTGAGCCGGAGGATCGCCGCAGTCATTGGCGCCACTCCGGCGCGAAGCAGATCGCGCATCGTGGCGGGTCCATCGCTGGGCAGCGCGGGATAGAGCAGGCAGGCGTCGCGAAGCCCGGCGCCGGTGTTGGCATTGGCGGGCATGGACTTGCCGGTTTCCGGATCCACCACGCGGTAGCGGCCGGCAAGGCCGGGCAGCAGCGCTACGGGTTGGCCGCCGCCGCGCCGGAAGGCCAGCATCGCGCCGCTGTCGCCAAGCCACCAGCGATCCTCCACCGTTAATCGCACGCTTCGCCGGCGCAGCACCGACGCCTCGCAGTAATCGTCCAGCGAAGGCAAGCCTTCGCCGGACACGCCCGGCGCGCGGATATCGAGCCCTTCATGCCGGGCGATGATTCGCAAGGCTTTATCGAGGGGCGTATGGCTTTCGGAATGCGCGCGAAAGCTCAGCAAGTCCGCCAGCGCTTTTCTGGCCATGGATTTCTCGCGGCGGCGCAAGGCGGCCTGGGCCACCTGCAGATTCGCGTCATCCACCAGCAGCAGGCGGCGATGCAGCGATTCGGCGCCCAGGGCGAGGCGGTGAAACTCAGGCAAGCCTGCGTCAAGCAACAGGCCGGCGCCAAGCTCTTGCGATGAGCGGCACACAACGCCCGCGGTTGCATGCAGCTTGATCCAGCTATCCCGCGTGGCCGGCATCAGGCCCGGCGGCCGGGAGGCGGAGTCGGCCAGGTCGAGGAAAGTGGCGTCCAGACGATCGGCGGCCAGCCACACCACGCCCTGCTCGGCGGATGAGATTCCATCTCCCGCCTCGCTCCCGGGACCGAGCCGCAGTTCAATGCGGGGGCGGCTTTCGACTTCGTCCGCCACTGCGGCGGCAAGATCTTCGATCCACGCGTCCACCTGGGCCATGACTTCGGGCGCGAGGCCGCCGGCTCCTTTGCCGCGCACGGCTTCCTCACGCAATTCCGCAAGCGGCAGGCATCGCAGGCTTGTGGCTTGAACGCCCTTGGCGACGAGCAGCATCGAATGCCCGGACTGATCCGCTCCGAATGCCAGCCGGCCCTTGTCCAGGCGCGCAACATGCCGGTACGGCGCCTCCATCCGGCCGTCGGCAAGCTCCGTTGCCAGAATATCAATCGCGCCTTCCTCGACGAACCAGACGAGACCGGGATCGTTCAGCTTGACCGGGCGGTTGCCCGCTGCGGCATGGCGCTCGCCCATGGTTGCGAAGAAATCGGCCAGCCGGCCTCCCGAGTGATTCTCATTCCCCATGGATCAACCTGCGATAGATGCTGTCGTGGGCATAGAGCTCTTCATGGGCGCCTTGCTCGACGATGCGGCCCCGGTCCATGACGACGATAAGGTCGGCGTCGCGGATCGTGCTCAGGCGATGGGCGACGATCAGACAGGAGCAGCCCCGCCGGCGGATGCGGTCGTCGATCAGCAACTCGGTTGCCGGGTCGAGCGCGCTGGTCGCTTCATCCAGAATCAGCAGCGATGGATTGCTGACCAAAGCCCGGGCGATCTCGAGCCGGGCGCGCTGGCCGCCGCTGAAATTGCGTCCGCCTTCTTCCACCATAGACTCGTATCCCGCCGGCCGGCTGATGATGACCTCGTGAATCGCGGCGTCCCTCGCGGCGGCGGTCACGTGCCGCTCCGGAGTCGTTGTGTCCCACATGGTGAGATTGTTGCGTATGCTGGCGGCGAACAGCACGGGTTGCTGATTGACGATTGAAACCGAGCGGCAGAACACTTCCCTGGGAATGTCGGCGAGCGGATGCCCGTCGAACAGCACCTCGCCGGACCAGGGCTGATGCAAACCCACCGCGAGAAGCGCCAGAGTGGATTTGCCGGAACCGCTGGCCCCCACCACCGCCACGCGTTGCCCAGGCTCAATCGTCAAATTGAAGTCTTCCACGAGTGGCGAGCGGTTACGCTGGAAACCGAAGGTGACAGCGCGCAATTCCAGCTGGCCGACCAGCCGCAGCCGGCCGTTTAGCGCTCGGACCCGGCCTTGCGAGCCGGCATCATCTTTCATCAGGGAAGCTGACTGCGGCGAGTTGAAAACATCGTCCATTCTCGCCAGGTCCGCCTCCAGCGTCGCCAGCAGATCGGAGAACTGGCCAATGCTGGAGACCGGCCGCAGGAAATTGCCGGCCAGCACATAGAATCCCATCAAGGCGCCAATGCCGATATCCCCGGACATGGCGCGCCAGCCGCCAAGGCCGAACACCACCGCCGCCGCGAACAGTTGAAACATTTGCGGCAGCGCAGCCGTCACATGGCCAAGCTCCACGAACTTTTGCCTGGCGCCCAGTTCGCGAGCCTGTCTGCCGCTCCAGCGCGAAAAGAAATCGTTCTCCCTGGCCGTTGACTTCAAGGTCTCGATCATTCGCAGGCCTGCCGCGCTCATGCCGGTGAAGATCCCCTGCTCGCGCCGCACCTGATGATTCCGGTCCCGGCGCAGACGGGTCAGCATATGAATCGAAACCACGCAAGCAGCGCCAAGGCCGGCCACGGTCAGTCCCAGCAGAAAATCGAAAGCAAGCATCGCCGCCAGGAAGACCGCGCTCATCGCCAGATCGACGCCGAGCCGCACGAGTTGGCCGGCGCCCGCGTCGGCAACCTGATCGATCAGCCGCATGCGCACGGCCAGATCTGCTGCAAAACGCTTATAAAAGAACCGCATGGGAAGCCGAAGCAGGTGATCCAGATAGCGGTCCGATTGGTCGGTGGACACGCGCAGGACAAGGTCATTCAGGGAACGCATCTGCAGCCAGGTGAAGAGGAAGGCAAGTCCGCCGGCGGCTGCCATGGCCACGGTCAGAATGATGCCCGCGTCCGTCTGCTGCGCCAGCAGCACCCGGTCAACGAACAAGGCGAGCAGAACAGGCAAGGCGAGTGAGATCAGGGCGAGCAGCAAGCCGAAAACAGTTGCGCGGCTCAATAATGCGCGGTAATTGCGCAGCCAGGGCCACAATCGCCGCAGCACGCCCGGCCGCGCGCCGTAGGCGCTGAATCCGGCGTCCGGCTCAAGCAACAGGCCGACGCCGGTGAAGTCGCGATTAAAGGTTTGGGCATCAACCACCCGGTGCCCCTCGGCGGGATCGTTAAGGTAATAGCGCCCCCGCCCGATTCCCTCGAGCACGACGAAGTGCCTGAACCCCCAGAACAGGATCATGGGCATCGGCAGACGGGCCAGGCCACTGATCTGACTCGACCAGCCGGTCGCCTTAAGGCCATAATTCCTGGCGGCGCGCGCCAGATTCTCTAGTGTCGTGCCGTCGCGCCCCACGCCGCACTTCTCACGCAGTTCTTCGAGGGGCGCCCAACAACCGAAATGCGCAAGCACGATGCCAAGGCATGCGGCGCCGCAGTCGGTGGCCTCCAACTGCATGACCAGTGGGGTGCGGCCGCGCATGATGCTAACCGCTAATTCAGAAAGGCAGCGGCGGCAACCAGAACGAAAAGGATGGATACTCCAAAAGCCAGCAGGAAAACTCTTTCGAGCGGCGCCGTGACTCGCAGCAGATCATCCAGCGCTTCCGGTTGCGCGCTGCGGATCAGCGCTTCGCGGCGATAAATGCTTCTGTCAGACACGGCAAGTACTTGCCTCCAGCGGAAATTTGGCGAAGGCCGACAGGCGCCGTCAACTTGTTTGACGGCCTAAATAGTGCGATGGCGACCGGCCGCAACCGGTGGCCAGCCGCCAGTCGTATGCTTAGTACGAATCGTTGGTCGGAGCGAAGCCACCCGCCGCCCCACGCAGTTCATCGTCGGACAGGCGGCTGCCGGCAGGCGGCAAGACCAAATGAAATTCGGTCGCGCTTTCTTCATGCACATTAATGGAAAACCCTTCCGGCACGGTCAGGCCGCTGGCTTCCTTGATTGCCTCGCGCGGGTTTTCGAGCAGCCGGCCGCGGTAAGCTTCATCCTCATCCGCCTTGGCACGGATCATGTCTTCAATTTCCATAACCGTCTTCATATTCTTTTCCCCCGGAAGATGACAATGTATTCATACTATATCAGGAATCACCGCTCTTTTGGCTTGAACGCCGCGCGGAACGCCGCGATCCGGGAAGGGATCGGCGTCGAGTTGCCGGAAGACTTCAATTTCGTCGCCCACGAGGACTATGCGCAGGCCGCGCATCTGGTGTTGCCGCCCTCGGCCGGGATAACCGACGCCTGGCTCGATCAGGTGGCTGGCGGCGGTTGTGTCAACTGAAGGCATGGGGGGTTGAATCGAACATCGACAGGGAATAAGCTTGTTGGCTGTTGAAGTCTGGAAAGGCATTGCTTGTGCCGATTACCGGGAATGAGGAGAACAGACATGAACACACAATCGCAGATCCAGGAACAAATTCTTGCCAAGGCTGACGAGGATGAACAATTCCGCGCCCGGCTCCTGAAGGATCCGAAGGCGGCCATCAAGGACGCAACCGGACTTTCGGTTCCGGATGGCATCAACATCCGTGTCCTTGAAGACAACGCCACCGACTTTCATCTGATCCTGCCGCCGGCAGGCCGGAATCTGTCGGATCAGGAAATCAGCGGTGTGGCCGGCGGTATTGGTGACATCGACACCTGGTGAACATGGTCCTGCTGCCGGCAGGCCGGAATCGGTCTGACCGGGAAACCACCGGTCTGACCGGTGGCTCAGATCCGGTGTCCCCGGTGGATGGGGACATCGACACCTGGTGGGTGTGGCGATGACTCCGGTGGTCATCGTTCGCCGTGCCCAGCAGGCCTGACGCTTCAGGCTCGACAACAAGAGGCGTCGTCGTTTCAGGGCCTTGCATCTGCCGATCGTCTCCCCTCCCCGCTAGTCGTTACGCAGGCCGCTGCATGGGCGCCAGCCGTCGGCGGCAGCTTGGTTGGCCGACGCCAACACTTACGGAACGGACTCGTGAGACGCCCCGGAGGAACAGCCCACCGTTTCCTTGAAGCGGATGCAGGAGCATTCGGTCGCCTGCAAGTCCGGCCAGGAGTTTTCTCCGCTCCGTGCCGCGGTGCCTCGACCGGCTCCGTAGCGGCAGGGCATGGCCCCCTCGCCGGCATCCGCGGCACCGCGCTGGTGGCTCCATGCGCGCCCTGCCATCGCCCCGTCACTCCCCAGCGGTACGGAATGCGGCCTTGTCTGTGTCAGGCACATTGGCCCTTTGGCGCGAGTGCGCCGATCCGATTGCCGAATTGCGACAGGCTCGTGACCTGCGAGCCGATAGGCTGAACCCGCCAGAAACAAGACATGCATAACGATAGCATCAGGAAACTCGTGATCGCCGGAGGTGGCACTGCGGGATGGATGGCCGCGGCAATGTTTGCGCACCATTTCGGCAAGACTCTGGACATTGTCCTCGTGGAATCCGATGAGATCGGAACTGTCGGTGTGGGCGAAGCGACGATTCCACCGCTGCATCTTTTCCATAAGTACATGAACGTGAGTGAACCGGAGTTCCTCCGCGCCGTTCAGGGTACTTTCAAGCTTGGAATTTTCTTCGAGAACTGGCGGAACCTGGGCGAGAACTACTTCGGTTCCTTTGGATGGGCCGGAAAGGAACGCTGGGCGGTGGGCTTTCAGAATTACTGGCTGAGGGGGCGCCTCCTGGGGCTGGCCCGGGGCTACGGAGAATACTGTCTGGAAACATCCGCGGCTTTACGCAACAGGTTTGCCATTAGCCTGAACACCGTCTTGAACTACGCCTACCACATCGACGCCGGACTCTACGGACAATTCTTGCGAGGGATTGCCGAGGCGGCCGGGGTCATTCGCCATGAAGGAAGAATTGACCAGGTGGAACAGGATCCGGCCAATGGGTTCATCACCGGCCTCCGCCTGCAGTCTGGACAACGGGTCATGGGTGACCTGTTTATCGATTGCACCGGCTTTCGAGGGCTCCTGATCGAGCAGACCCTGAATGTCGGTTTCGATGACTATGGCGACTGCCTGTTTTGTGACAGTGCAATCGCTGTACCCACCGCAGCGCCCGGACCCCTGCATCCGTACACTCGCGCGACAGCCCATGAAGCAGGTTGGCAATGGCGCATTCCGTTGCAGCACCGGGTTGGAAACGGCATGGTATTCAGTTCCCAACACTGGTCCGACGACGAGGCCCGGGCGCGATTGCTTGATAATGTCCAGGGCGCCGTGCTCGCCGAGCCCCGGCTGATCCGTTTCAGGGCCGGCCAGAGGCGGAGGTATTGGCACAAGAACTGCGTTGCCCTGGGGCTGGCCTCAGGCTTCATGGAACCGCTGGAATCAACCAGCATCCACCTCATTCAGCGCGGCGTCACCCGCTTGGTCCAGATGTTTCCCGACAAGGGAATTCGCGAACCCGCCATCGCCGAATTCAACGCCAAGATGCAGGACGAGATTGACAATATCCGGGACTTTCTCGTCTTCCACTACCATGTGACCGACCGGTCGGATACGCCTTTCTGGCGACAGTGCCAGACCATGGACATTCCCGACTCCCTGACGCACCGAATCGAGTTGTTTCGACAAACGGGCCGGATTGCCTGGAACCCGGGTGAACTGTTCGGCACGACGTTCTGGGTGCAGCTCATGCTCGGGCAGGGCCTGATTCCGGAACAGTATCACCCTATTGTCAATGCGATGAGCAAGGACGATCTCGGGAAGTATCTGGCCGGCATCCACCGACAGGTTGAAGAGCAGGTCGATCGGCTTCCTGACCACCAGCAGTTCATTGACGATTACTGCAAGGCGCCACCCGTCTGATGCCACGCCTCCCGACGATCACTGAGGAAGAAAGGCATGAACGCAATGACGCAACTTCGGGACCTGCTCGAGGCACTGCGGCCACAGATTCCCGATTCCTTGCTCGCTGGACGGGGTCGGGACCGACTGTTGCTGCGGGTCGGAGATTTTCCCGCAGCCGTCGCGGCGAACCTGTGCATCTTCGAACTGAGACTCGACGACCCGGAACCGGCTGCTGACTTCTCGCTCACCGTGACCTCCTCACAGGTCCCGCACCGCTACCTGGCGGCCACCGACGAGGCAGCGGCGACATCCCTGAAAGCTTCGCTCGACGCCTATCTGGCCAGCAAGCCGGAAGCGTACAGATGGCTGATGCTCGAATACGATCTCATTGACATCCCCGAAGAGCGGAAAGCGGCTCCGGCGATCAATCTGCGATCGGACGCTTCGCTCACCCCGGGCGGCGCGATATTCGAACCGGCTCGCCTTGCCGGCACGCTCAGTCGTGTCTTTGGCCGGAGTGACGCGCGACATGAACAGCGCGCGTTATCCCGCACATTTGCTGTGCTGCCCTCCGGCGCAGTAGTCACATTCGCCGCCGCCTTCCCCGAACGCACGCCCCGATCCGTCAGGCTGGTTGTCGCGGAGGTTTCGGCAGCTCAGGTGGGGCCATTTCTCGATCGACTCCGGTGGCCGGGTTCGATACCCACAGTTCTGCACTTCCTGTCGGAACTCTACGATGTCTCCAACCGCTTCATGATGGCATTCGATGTTGCCCCTGAAGGCGCCCTGCCGCGACTGGGTTTCGAAATCTACCCGACTGCCGCCGGCGACCGGGATTTTCGAGGCTTGCTCTCGGCCTGGCACACGACAAGGAGCTACCATTGGCGCGGCCTGATAGATCGGCTGGTGGAAATGGGATTGTGCTTGCAGGCGAAGGCCGACGGGCTTCTGTCCTGGCCGAAGCAACGCATCCTCTACGGGGCGAACGGAACCTGCGGGCTGCGCATGGGTATCAATCACATCAAGATCGTGATGGACGCGGAGCACTTGCGGTCAAAAGCCTACGCAGGTCTGCAGTGCTTCCCGCTGGCGCCCCAGTCGACCATTCTCTCGTAGGGCCAGGATGACGGCCTGCCATCCGGATAGGAGGTCGGAATCTCGGCCTGGTACCTTGACTTCCTTTCTGGCGGATCGTCTTCAGCAAAGACCGCAGCGACCCGGGCTTCGACGGAACGTCGCCTCGGCGCATCGTCCCGGGTCGTCGGATCGTTGAAGGCCGTGTGAAAGGTCACCCGGGAGGCCGGATCCTCGATGCGGGAATCGTACTGCCGGAAGATCAGCGCCTCGCCAGGCTCCATTCCCGGAAAGAAGTGCCAGCACTGGGCCGTGTCATGAACGAGATGGTACAGCACCACGCGGGTGCTGGGCTCGGTCAGGCGCCGTCCATCGGAACTTATCATGTCGCCGGGAGAGACGGTCGCAGGGTCGCACATGGCAAGGGGCTTCGACTCGATCGCCCGCAGGGGGTCCGTGCTGCGCCATACGTTGTACACGCCGAAGTGACGGCGGTCCGGAATGTCAAGCACGTCCTCGACATACGGGGTCAGGTCTGCATGGGCCTTTTCCGCATAGGTCCCGGCGCCTCCGGGCCAGACCGGCGCGCCGACCCGGAACTCGTGCTGCATGGTCCGTGCGGAAAGGCATCCTGTCGCCGCCATGACCAGCTCCGCGCAATGGTCGTAGAAGCGGGAGACAACGCTGTCGTGATCGCCGTAGTCGATGTCAATCGGCGCATCCACGAGCTCGAACCCCGTACGGCTGACGGTGGGCGCCTGTGCGAGGGCACGTGCGTCGTGAACCCGGATCGGCTTCATTACCATCATTTTCGAATGATCGGCGCCTTCCCCATGGTACGGCAGCCGAAATCCCCGGCATCCCGGCTTTACGAAGAGACTCTCCGAAACGACGAACGGCGTGTCCGGAAAGAGTGGAATGCCCATCGTGACGCCGACCCTCTCAAAACGCCTCTTGGAAGCATGACTTTTCGGATGCCATATTATGCCGCTCTAGGCCGGATATTGCATGAGTAAGGCATGGCGGATCGCGCCCGGTCAAATTAGAATCTGGCACGAGGGGAAAACGAAATCATGAAACGCTCGACCCAGGTCGCGCTCGCCTCCCTGGCGGTATCGGCGGCCATCACGGCAGCGCTGCTGGCGACACGGCAGCCGATCGCCCCGAGCACGCCGGAGCCCGTGGCTCCTGCCGTGCGGGTGCTGCGCGTCAATCCCGGCAGCGAGCGCATGGTGGTCCACAGCCAGGGAACGGTATTGCCCCGCACCGAAGCGGACCTGGTTCCCGAGGTTTCGGGCGCCGTGTTGTGGACATCTCCGAATCTCGTCGCCGGCGGTTATTTCCAGGCGGGCGAGACGCTGCTGAGAATTGACGGCCGGGACTATCAGAACGCCCTGGAGCGGGCCCGCTCGGCGGTGGACCGCGCCATGGCGGAAGAGGAATTCGCCCGGTTCGATCTGAAGCGCCTCCGGGAAATGGAGGCACGCAATCTCGTCAGCGCGTCCGATATCGAAACGGGGATCAGAGCCGCCCGGGTGGCCGAAGCGGACCTGGCCTCCGCCCGCGCGGCCTTGAGCCAGGCCGAACTCGATTTGTCCCGCACCGAACTGCGCGCCGCGTTCGCGGGCCTCGTGCGCAGCGAGCAGGTTGACCCGGGCCAGTTCGTGAGCCGCGGCGACGTTATCGCCAGGCTTTACGCGGTGGACTATCTGGAGGTGCGCCTGCCGATCGCGGATCAGCAGCTCGCCTACCTCGACATACCGCCAATGCAGCGCGGGGAATTGGATGAATCGCTGGCCCCCGGGGTGGAGTTGTCCGCGGATTTCGCCGGACAGCACTACAATTGGCGCGGCCGCATCGCACGCACAGAGGCGGAGATCGATGCGCGCAGCCGGATGGTGAACGTGGTGGCGCGAGTGCGCGCCGGCAACGGCGATCCACAATACGCGCCGCCGCCCGTGGGCCTGTTCGTGCAGGCCGAAATCCAGGGACGGTCCGCGGGCAATGTCGCGATCGTGCCCCGCTCTGCCATCCGCAACGGCAACCAGCTTCTGATCGTGGACGAAAACGATCGCCTGCGGCTGCGCACGGTCAGCGTCGCCCGGATCTACGGCGACGACGCCTACATCGACGGCGGCCTGGAAAAGGGCGAACGGGTGTGCATTTCGGCGCTGCAGGCGGTGGTCGATGGCATGCGCGTTGAAGTGGTCATGGATGGCGTTTCCGCAGCGGCGGGCGCCGCCGATGCGGAGTCCGGCACGCCGAAATAGCAGCCCGGGACCATGAAACGCACCATCGCCTGGTTCGTCGGCAACCCGGTCGCCACGAACCTCCTGATGACGATCCTCATTGTGAGCGGTCTGATTTCCGTCTTCCAGATCCGTCAGGAAGACCTGCCGCCAATAAAGTTGGATGTGGTGCTGGTTACGGTTCCCTACCTCGGCGCCGCGCCGGAGGAGGTGGAGAGCGGCGTCAGCGTGCGGATCGAAGAGGCGCTTGAGGGCGTCCAGGGAATCCACAGAGTGACCTCCACCTCCAGCGAAGGTGTCGCCTATGTTGGAGCGGAACTTGAAGCCGGCGCGTCCCTGGCCCAGGTAGCGAACGAGATCCAGAGCCGGGTGGATGCGATTTCCACCTTCCCGGCAGAGACGGAAAGACCGGTCGTTTCGCTGGTGGCGCCGATCAACGATGGAGTTGAAATTGCCATCAGCGGCGACGCCGACGAACGCACGCTGAAGGAACTCGCGCTGGAGATGCGCGAAGAGATCGTCGCCATGAATGGCATTTCCAGCGTGGAGGTGGCCTATGTCCGCGCCGATGAAATCTCCATTGAGGTTTCCGAGCAGACACTGCGCCGGATGGGGCTGACATTCGACCAGGTTGCCAACGCGGTTCGGAACACGTCGCTCGATATGCCAGGCGGATCGATCAGGACAGGCGCCGGAGAAGTTCTGCTTCGGACCAGGGGTCAGGCCTACACCGCGGATGACCTCAAGGATGTCGTGGTGGTTTCCGGTGAGGATGGAACGCGGGTTTACCTGGAAGAGATTGCGGCAATCGGTGATGGCTTTCAGGAAGGCGAGACCCGGGCCCGGTTCGACGGCAAACCCGCGGCGATTGTAAGGGTCAATCAGGTGGGCGATGAAGATTTGGTCGAGATCAGCGCCAGGGTCAGGGCATACGCCGAGGAGGCCCGCGCCCGCATGCCCGACGGAATTGCTGTGACCATCTGGCGGGACGAGTCCGAAACGCTGCGGGATCGAATCGACATTCTCCTTGGGGCGTCTTTCACAGGCTTGGCGCTGGTGCTGCTGCTGTTGTCCCTGCCGCTGCAATTTCGCGTGGCCATGTGGGTTGCCGCCGGAATTCCCATCGCCATACTCGGCACTATCGCCGTGTTCGGACCCTTGGATATCACGATCAGCACGCTGGTGGTGGTGGCCTTTATCCTGGCGCTCGGCATCGTGGTGGACGACGCGATTGTTGTGGGCGAGCGCATCTATGCCCACGAAATCCAGGGCAAGGACCGATTCGCGGCGGCCGTCGAAGGCACTGCCGAGGTTGCGGTTCCGGTCATTTTCGGCGTCCTTACGACTATCGCTGCCTTCACGCCGCTGATGTTCGCCCCCGGAAATCTGGGCCAGTTGCTGTCGGTCATCGGGTACGTGGTTGCCATTTGCCTGGTTTTCAGCCTCATCGAGTCGCAGTTGATCCTTCCGGCTCACCTGGCGCACCGCAAGCAGCCGTCAGCGAAAGGCGGCGTTAACGCTGCCTCTCGCTTATGGCTGCGCTTTCAGCAACAGGTCGCGAGCGGGCTCGAACGGTTCACTCATGAGTGGTACGGCCCCGCCCTCGAGCGCGTGATCGAGTGGCGGCACACGGCGCTCGCAATCGGTTTGAGCATCCTTCTGCTTGCCCTCGGGCTGATTCTGGGCGGCCGGATACAGGTCCAGTTCCTGCCCGCCTTTGAAGGCGACAACATCATCGCTCAACTCGAAATGCCCGAGGGCGCCGATGTGGATCAAACTGCCCGCGCCGCCCGGCAAATCGAGGCGGCGGCCCTGGCATTGAAAGCCGAGCTGGATGCCGCGCATCCCGGCCGTCCTTCTCTCATCCGGCATTTGTTTACCTCGGTGGGCCAGTCTCTGGGTGGGCGTTTTCGAGATCGTCCCCAAAGCCATGTGGCCGAAGTGGCGCTTTCCATTCTTCCTCTGAGCGAACGCGGCGATATTTCAGTAACGGCAATGACCGGCCGTTGGCGCGAACTCGCGGGCCCGATCTACGACAGCGTTTCACTAACTTTCTCAACAACGGGCCTGACCGTGGGCGATGCGATCTCGATTCGCCTGCAGGGACGCAACGTGGACGACCTGGCCCGCGCCGCAGCGGAGCTGCGCGGGGAATTGGCGCGTTTCGACGGAGTGCGGGATATCTCCGACTCGTTTCGGTCAGGCAAGCAGGAGGCCAGGCTTTCGCTCCGGCCCGAAGGCCGTCAACTGGGCCTGACGCTCAACGATCTGGCGCGTCAGGCGCGTCAGGCCTTCTACGGCGAAGAAGTGCAGCGCGTGCAGCGGGGCGCCGAGGACGTGCGGGTCATGGTGCGTTATCCGCAAGCGGAGCGGCGGTCGCTGGGCGATCTCGAAAACATGCGCATCCGCGCCGGGGATGGCGCGGAGATTCCATTCGCGGCCGTTGCCGACATCGAACTGGGCCGGGGCTATTCCGAAATAACCCGCGTAAACCGGCAGCGGGTGGTTACAGTGCGCGCTGACGTGGACCGCGAAGCCGTCACCCCGGAAGCGGTCCTGCGCTCGCTTGAAGACGGCGCCCTGCCTGAGATACTGTCCCGCTACCGCGGGATCAGTTACTCGCTTGCGGGCGAGCAGGAGGAGCAGAACGAGTCCGTTACCGGCCTGATCAACTTCATCCCTGTCGCGCTGCTGCTGATTTACGCGCTGCTCGCGATTCCATTGCGTTCCTATCTGCAGCCGCTGCTGATCATGAGCGTCATCCCTTTCGGCGCGGTGGGCGCCATCATCGGCCATATCGTCATGGGGGAGCAATTCATCATCACATCGATCTTCGGGCTGATTGCGCTGGCTGGCGTTGCGGTCAACTCCAGCCTGGTGCTGGTGGATTACGTCAATCGGCAGCGGCGCGCCGGCGTGGCTCTGCGCGTTGCCGTGCATCGCGCCTGCATCGTGCGTTTCCGGCCTATCCTGATCACATCAGCCACCACTTTCGCCGGCTTGATGCCCCTGATGCTCAACGACAACCCGGCAACCTTCTTCTTCGTGCCGATGGCGATATCTCTCGGCTGGGGCGTTCTATTCGCCACCGTTAACACCTGGCTCCTCCTGCCATGCCTCTATATGATCCTGGAGGACGCTCGCTCCACCAAACCCGCGCTGGCGCAGCACGCAGCCTGAGGCCGCGCCGCGCCTAGAAGGGGGTGTCGCCGGAGACGGAGGCGCGCTGCATCTTGCGGTGCTGCGGCCAGTAGTCGGCCAGCGCGTAATGGGAAGTGCAGCGATTGTCCCAGATCGCCAGCGTGCCTGGGCGCCAGCGCAGCCGCACGCAGAATTCGGGAGTTTCGATGTGCCGGAAAAGGAACTCCAGCAGGTTTTCGCTTTCCTGCGGAGTGAAGCCGTTGATGAAATTGGTGAAGAAGCGGTTGACGAACAGCGACTTGCGGCCGGTTTGCGGGTGGGTCCTCACCAGCGGATGCGTGGCCGGCGGAAATATTTTCTTGAATTCCTCTATCGCTTCCTCGGCGTTGTCCCAGGTCCTTACGATCGGCTCGTAGTAGCCGAGTATGGTGTGGGTGCAAGTCAGGCTGCCGAGTATCCGCTTCATTTCGTCCGACAGGGATTCGTAGGCGCTGTAGTTGCAGGCCCACATCGTGTCGCCGCCGCCGTCGGGCACCACCAGCGCGTGCAGCATGTGCAGCGCCGGAGGTTGCGCCAGGCCGGTCATGTCCTGGTGAAAGGTGTTGAGCGTGGGCGGCTTGCTCTTGTCGTTCTCCAGAAACAGCAGTTCCTGGTACTTGTGCGCCAGCGCCGGCTGAATGAAGCTTTCGCCGAATCGCCGGGAAAACTCCACGAGTTCTTCTCCGTTCAGGCCCTGATCCCGGAAAAACAGAACTCTGTGTTCCAGTATTCCTTTTTCTATCTCGTCGATGACGGCCTGTGCAAGGTCCGGGGAAAGCTCGATGCCCGAAACCTCGGCGCCCAGTTTTGCGACTCGCTCAAAATTCATGATTCATTGATCCAGAAATTCGCGGGAAACGTTGGCCAGCCGGTCCGCACCCACATCGAACGCCCCGTGGCTCAGTTCGGGCATTTCCACTACCCGCACATCCTTCAGCAGTCTGGCGGCTTCGCGGGACTGTTCCTGGAGATTGCCGTGGGTGTTGGGCACCAGCACGGGCTGGCGCACCAGAGGAAGGCGCTCCTCGGCCGGATAACTGAACACGCTGTGATAGGCCCACCATGCGTAAGGGCCCGACTGCAGGTGATCGACAAAGTGCGATGCGCCGCGTTGCAACGATACATCGGGGTGCCGATCGGTCACCCAGAAGCGCCACACCTCCATGGCGTTCGAGCCATCTTCCTTGAGTTCGCTCGGCCGCGCGTACTGCTCATAAAGCGCCTCGCGCTCCTCGCCAACGCGAAAGGGGATGCCGGGCAGCACCAGGCGGCGCACCAGATCCGACCGGACAATGGCCAGTTCCGCGGCGATGAAGGTTCCCGTGTGGTAGCCGATCACGTCCACGGCGCCTTCGCCATCCGCCCCGTAGCCGAGTGCGTCCAGCGTATCGGCCGCAGCGCCGGCCAGTTCGCTCATCGGCTGCGGTTCGGGCGGCGGATCCGATCGGCCGTAGCCCGGCGTATCCATCGCCATGACCCGCCGGTCGGCGCTCATCACCAGCACGTAATCGCGATAGAAGTCCCCCGACAGAGCCGTGGGATGAAAGCACATCAACGGCGTGCGCCGTGCGGTTTCATCAAGGGATTCGGCTATATGCACATGCACCTGGCCGAAGCGCCCGTCCACATAGCGCCGGCGGATCCGCCGGCGCGCCGCAACGTGGCCGTCGGCGCCGGCAAGCGCCCACGGCCAGGCTAACGCCACAGGCGCCGAGATCAGTCCCTGCACTATCCTCCGGCGGACGAGGCCGCCGGCTTCCCGTATTGCCATACTTTCGTACCCTCCAGAGCCGCAGTCACCGGCTCACGCCCACGGCATCTTATCAGGCGCGGACGCAACGCATCCGCCCTCCACTTGGGCTATACTCCTGTGGAGGAAGCCGCCGGTGGGGATCGAACCCACTACTCCCGGTTGACAAGGCAGGGGCAGGCGCCAGCCCGGCGGCATCCATCCTTCATTTTCGCACAGCGGCAATGTAGCGCTGTTGCCCCTTTTGGAGGTTCGGACTAAGCTGCGTCACGGCGCGGTTCCGTCCGCCGCACAAGACACAAGCGCTTCGCCGTAAGCTGCTGCGTTATCCTGTCGTTACTCACCATGGACTCGATTACCGCAAAAATCGGTGCGCTGGCGGCACAACTGATTCTCGCTTCGGCCTGCCTTTCCCAAGAGCAGGCGGCCGCGGAAAACACCGGCATTACGGTCTTCCCGGCGTCGTTCTACGCCGACGGCGAACCGGTCAGCGCAATGGACGTGATCAATCGGACGCCGGGTTTCATCTTCGAGCGTGGAAACAACGACATGCGCGGCCTGGAGAGCGCCGCGGGCAACGTGCTGATAGACGGCCGCTGGCCGACCATCAAGGCCAACACTCTGCAGGAGGTGCTCACCGCCATTCCTTTTGCGGTCATCGAGCAGGTCGAGGTGATACGCGCGGACGCCGCGGATTTCGACACGATGGGCCGCCAGGTCGTCGTCAACGTCGTTCGCAAGGCGGGCGGCAAATCCACGCTGATCACCGAAGCGGCGGTCAAGAAGTACACCGACAATGATCGCGGCCTTGGCGGTACGGCGCGCGCCGAGTACTCAAGAAGTTCGGGGCGCTTCAATTTCGATGCGAGCCTGGTTTACGAGAACGAACAATTCGAATGGGGAACGGGCGAGGGGCCGTACACCCTTACGGCCGTGGATCCCGAGTCCTCGCTCAGTGGCCGGTTCGATATCGACGACTGGGACAGGAGCGTGCACGCCACGGCCAGCGGCAACTACGCATGGGACCGTTTCGATTTGGGGCTGAACCTTACGGTCAAGTCGTCGACCCTGCTTCTGGACCGGCTGGGCGACTACGAGACTGCGGGCGGTGAGCCGTACGCTCAGGTCGTCGATATCGAGAGGGGGAACGACGTATTCGAAGTGGGTTCGGACATCGCGATCAACCTGGCCGGGAACCGGCGCCTGAACGCCAAATTGCTCCACCGGATGGAGTCCCTGGGCAGCGACTCGTATCTGCAAGTCGGTTCCCTGGAAACCCTGGCGGACGACGATTTCGACTGGACCGAGACCGCGGCGCGCGCAATATACCGGTGGGACCTGTCCGCGCCCCTGAGCCTGGAATTCGGGGCCGAGGCCGCATTCAACGAGCTGGACAGTCTGGTCGAGGTCAGCGTAGGCGACGCGCCCCTTGAGCTGCCGAACGACAACGTCACGGTTCAGGAGGATCGCTATCAGGCCTTCGCCAAGGCCATTTTCCGAGCCCGGCCCAATCTGTCGTTCGAAGCCGGCCTGGCGTTCGAGCATTCGGCTCTGGAACAGCGCGGCGACGCCAATCTCAGCAAGCACTTCGACTACCTCAAGCCGCGCCTGACGGCGACCTGGTCGATCAACAGCGTGACCGATGTCCGGCTGCGCGTGGAAAAAGTCGTGGGGCAACTCGATTTCTACTCGTTCGCCGCATCGCCGAACCTGGAGTGGGACATTCTGGCCGCCGGTAATGCCGACCTGGAACCGGAAGAATCAGCCGAATACGAACTGCAATTCGAACGCAGGTTCTGGGGCAGGGGGTCGGCCATCCTGACCTACACGCGTTACCAGTATGACAACGCGCTGGATTTCGTTCCCGTTGGCCTGGGCTTCGACGCGCGGGGCAACGCGGGCAGTGCGGCCCGCGGCAGGTGGATACTGGCGACGAATTTTCCCCTGGACCCGTTGGGTTGGAAAGGAGCGACCTGGCGGTCGAGGACGGTGCACTTCGATTCCCGGGTCACCGACCCCTTTACCGGCGAATCACGGCGGCAATCGCGCCGTGATTCGTTCGTCGGGTTCATCGGCCTGACCTGGGAATTGCCGCGATGGAATTCCGTGGTGGGTCTTGACGGATTCATCGGCTTCCAGGAGCGCGTCTGGCGCATTTCGGAGGAGCGGCTTATTCGGGAAAAACCCTTGCCGATGAATATCTGGTGGGACCGGACCTTCGGTGAGGACCTCTCCGTTCGCTTCGAGATCATGAACTTTACACCGGCGCGGCGCACGCGAATCCGCGAAATCTACGGAGACGGCCGCGCCGGCGGCGCCATTACCGCGGTGGAAGAGCGCAAGACCGAGCAGGCCATGCACTTCATGCTGCGTCTGCGCAAACGCTTTTAGCCGGAGGGAGGGCGTTCCGCCCTCCACGAAGGCGAGACGCCTTCGCTCCCAGCACTCGATTCAGTTGATCTCAACGAATTCCAGCAGTTCTTCGTTGGCGCCGAGCAGCAGGGCAATGCGTCTGCCGCTCACGTCGGCTGGCCCCCGCAGGAGCGTGGCTCCGGCCTTGCAGCCCTTCTCGAGCGTGGCGTCCAGGTCGCTTGCCGTGTAGCTGAACAGGTTCACGCCCAGCTTGCCGGGACGCATACGTCCGGTCAGCCGCTTGCCGGGCACGCCCGCGAAATGAACGAAGAGGAGTTTGCCGCTGGGTTCGCCGGGCGCCGCCACGAGCAGAAAATAGATGCCGGCCGCGGCGCCGACGCCGGTGAGGCGGCGCGCGAGGTCCAGGTTTTCCTCCGGCACCCAGGCGTCGGTCCCGGCCTCCATGCCCAGCGCGTCGCAATACAACCGGCGGGCGGCCTCGGGATCGGCGCATACGACCGATGTCGTGGCGATTTCCGAGAACCGCACTCCGGCGGGTAACTCACGCATGGATTCGGGCGGATGGCGGTGGCCGATCATCAGCAGGGCCGGAACGCCGTCGGGTCCCGAGAACAGGCATTCCTCGCTCTCGATGTCGCCTACCTCGTAGCGGATCGGCTCCGAGCGGAACGCATATCCTGCGCCCGTGATGGCCTCGACGGCCGCGCTCATCGGCGCCGGCACGTAGAAATCGATCGCCTTTGGGCCGATGTCGGTGGACGAATCGACTGCTCCCGGGCCATGGTCCAGACGCACCGACTCCGATGGGGCGGGGGAGTATTGCGCCAGGCGCAAATGCCCGGCCGGGTAGCCGCGGCAGGACAGTGTGACCAGCCGCGCTGTAACGTCTTCTGGCAGTCCCCAGGCGTCCAGCAGCGCGCGAGGCGCTTCTCCGTCACTTTCCAACCGCAAACCCATTACGTCGCGGAACAGCCGCAGCGACTCGTCCATGTCGCTGACACCCACCGTCACCGAAGTCATCCCGTAAACGCTCATATATCCGCCTCCAGCAGCTTTGCCAAATTTTATTTCACGCGCCGCGGCCCGAATATGCAAGCAATAACGCGCCTGCCATGGGAGCGCGCTTATTCGCCGAAGTCGATGTCCACCGTGAAGGCGTCGTGGTCGCTGGCCTGATTGTCGATGCGGATGACGGAAGCGGCGGCAATCTTGTCGAACAGGAACTTGCTCAGCAGCACATGATCGATCTGGTCTTTCTGACCGCGGTAGTCGTAGGTCCAGGCCTCGCCGTTCATATGTTCGGATTCGGCGGCATTGGACAGGTTCCATGAGGCGTCGTTCAATCCCCGGATTTCACGCAGGGCGGAGCTTCCCGGAACATCGTTGAAATCGCCCATCACGACGACGTTGGGCCGGCCTTTCTCCAGCACCGGGCGTACCAGGCGACGGACCATCCGCGCCTGTGCAAGCCGCTCGCCGTCGGACGTGATCTGATTGCCGAGCCTCGACTTCAGATGCAGCGCGAACACGGTCACGGGCTCGCCTTCCACCTCCAGATCAACCCGCATGAACTTGTGCAGTCCGGCCACCCGCGGATAACCGCTGTTGGTGTGAAAATTCTCCTGCATGGCCGGATACGCGCGCACCGGTTCGGTCAGGCTCGGAAACCGCGACAGGATCGCAACATCCTGGCCGGTGAAGGGGTCGTCGCCCGCACCCACCCAGTAGAAACGGTAGCCCTTGCCGCGACTCTCCAGGACGGCGTTCAGACGCTCCACCGCATGGCGGTCTTCTACTTCCTGCAAGGCGAGCACATCGGCGTCGATCTCCACGATCGCATCGGCCACATGCGCAATCGATTCCTCCCAGGACTGACCGTCGCGCTGCCTCGCCCAATTCAGGTGCGGCGGCTCGTCGTCGAACAACCACCAGGTGTTCAGCGTCGCAAATCGAACCTGCCCGGCATCGATCGTGGAAACGAGAAAAAGCGCCGCGCAAAGCGCTGTGGCGAACCGCATCATTTCAGTTTTCGGTATTGTTGTTGTTCCGATTGATGCGGCGCGCAGTATAGCAGTGGAGCTGTCAGCGTTGATTCTGGCGTTTTCACACCTTGGGCAGAATCTCTGCGAAGTATGGCAAGAGCAGGGTACCGAGCTAATCTGGCGGGTAGGTGAGAGCGTTGTCTGCCAAAATATCCGAAACACGGCATTGCGAGCATGTTTCGGGCTAAAGTCTTCACTGCGCGGAGGCTATCGTATTCATGAGTCGGTCGAAATGGGAACGGGACAACCCCGACACTTTGGCCTTGGCCGACGCCACCGTGATTTATCTCAATAGACAGGATTTCTGATCAACCTGCACATGGCCGGCAGCAACGTGGGAATGAAGTGGATCAAGCAGGATGCGGCTCACGTTCAGAGATTTGTCAATTCCGTACAAAGTCGCATAGCAAGCGGAGGAGCGACGGTCGACACTCATGCCTCCTCGATAACGAACGGGCCAGCACAGCCAAGGGATTCCATTCCAGCCCCTGCGATCACGCGGCAACGAGCGACGGCTGCAGCGATCACGGAACCTGAATTCGTTCCACTCCCGTCGGGGTCTTCAGTTGATTCCACTCGGGAGACGCTTATCGAGGAAATCAATCAGTTGGCGATCATTCCATGCATTTTGTATGCGCTCAAAGAAGAGCCCGAACTCACGGAGTTGATGTCCCAAACCGAAGCGATTGACCTGATGCTGAATGGCCAGAAAGGTGTTTGGGACATAGCGAGGATGACCATCCTGGAAGAATTGGACTAACTGGGAGAGAACCCTCCGATAGGCCAGCGCTTGGGTGTCTATGCGGCCTGGATAAACACTTGGAAGGAACAGTATGACGCGCAGTAGTGGACTCTTGATTTTCTTTCTCGCCGCCTACGCGAGCGCGCTGGCGAGCCCTGCGGCAGGTTGCCGACTGATGAGGTCTGCGATTTCATCATTCGATGTGTTTCCGCGGAAACGCCTATGCCGACCTGCGGGCTTTGCGGGTAATTCGCCTTCAATCCGGTCACTTTCCGTCTTTGCTCTGCTAATTTGCGTCGCAACCGCCTCTGCTGCGGACGAGGCGCGCGTTATTGACGGCAACACTCTTCAGATTGGCAACGAGAAGATTCGGCTATGGGGTATTGATGCGCCAGAGCGGTATCAGAGGTGCGAGCGAAACGGACGGAAATACCTATGCGGGTTGGAGGCAGAATCCGAGCTGCGGCGCCTAATCCGAGGCAAGAGGGTTGCCTGCGAAAGCGTGACAAAGTGCGCTATCCGAAAAAGACTGATAAATCAGGAGGTTCCAATGAATTCGCCAAGCAATAGATATAATTCCCAAAAAGAACAGGTAAAGCGTGTGACATAAGTGCGACGTAAGATGCTTGACATATTACGCTTCGCATACTAGCTTGGTTGTGTGATTCAGACGTTTGCCGATGGCGCGACCAGGCGGTTGTTTGAGGATGATCGGCGTCGCGGATTTCGTGGTCTGGACTACGAGCGGGCGCTGATGCTGCTCGACGCGCTTGATGCGGCAACTTCGCTTGCCGCCTTGCGGAGCTTGCAGGCTACACGTCTGCACGCGCTCAAGGGACCTCACAAGGGCCGCTGGGCGATGACCGTTAACGCACGGTGGCGCATCAGCTTCAGGTTTCGGGCCGGCAATGCCGGCGAGGTCAGGATCGAGGACTATCACAAGGGTTGAACGGAGAGGCTGCTATGACAAGACCAAGAACACACCCGGGGGAGGTCTTGAAGGCCGAGCTTGCGGCGCGGGACATGAGCGCAAACAAACTGGCGCTGGCGTTGCGCGTTCCCGCCAACCGGGTCACGGCGATCCTGCGCGGGGATCGCGCCGTTACGGCGGAGACGGCTGTGCGCCTGGGGCGCTATCTGGGCACGGGCGCCGCGTTCTGGATGAACCTCCAGGCGTTGCACGACATCTCGGTGGTTGAGGCCAGGCAAGGAGAGGCTATTGAGCGCGATCTGGCTGGCGCGCTTGGCGCCTGAGCGGCCCTCCGGCGTAGCGCATTCGCCGTAGTTGATCCGGACGCCCTACGTGCCCTGCAGCAGTACCTGCAGGGCGCCGCTGCCGGGGTTGCGGACCAGCATTGCGGAAACGCTGCCCGCGCCCGGCCATGGCGTGGCCTGCGGCTTGCTCACAATCTCCGCTTTCAGTGCCCGGCACGTGGCGGCCGCCGCGTCCAGGTCGCCCACCGCGAAAACCTGGGCCAGATAGCCGATGTTCGGCGCCCTGGCCCGCTCGATCAGGGACTCGCACTCGTAGTTCAGCGGCTGGCTCAGCACCACCTTGCCGAACATGTGGTTGCCCTGCATGAACACGACGCGGGTCTTCGCGTCCTCGGGCAGGTTCAGCATTTGATTGGATTCGGGCGAGCCCAGGATCTCGTCGATCAGCGGCTTCATCTTCAGCACCTGTTCGTAAAATCCCATAGCACGTTCGCTGGAATCCACTCCATGCGAACTGGTCACGATGGGCGTGAAGCCGGCGTGCGTGTAGCCGCGCTTCTCGACGTAGGCGCGCATCTGGCCCACCCGCGTCGCGGTGTCGCGGGTGGCGAGTTCCACGAGGTTGATCGGCACCCGGTCGGGACCTTCGAAAATGCCTTCGATGGGATCGCCCACGTCGGCCCCGAAAAAGTGCTGGACGGGATCGGACCAGAGCACGTAGCCGTCCTTCTTCAACCCCTCGAAGTCGCGGCGAATATCGGCCGTATAGAAATTGAGATTGAAGCAGCCGTACGCCCGGACAATACTGCGGTCGCGGATTTCCACGGGCCTGGCGCTGCCTTCCGGCAGTTGAAAGTCAAGGAGAAGAACCTGACCCACACCTTCCTCGCCTTGCCCAAGCAGGATGGCGCGGGCAGACGCTCCGCCGTTCAGGTTCCAGAAGCTCTGGAAGGCATGGCCGCTAAGCGGCTCGTCGGCGATAACCGGCAAGCCGATGCGGTCCCGATAGAATTCCAGCGACTTTTCGATGTCGCGGCAGCCGATAACTGCCGCTCGCATCGGCGCCCCGTCCGGCGCAATGATTTCCTCGGCCAAAAGACACCTCCATGCACTTCTTCCCCGCGTCAGGCGGCGCAGTCTATACCGACTTGAACGCGGGCGCCACACCACCATTATCAGGCGCGGCATGCATAGTATGATTTCAGGCAGGTAAGGAGTGCTTTCATGACCGATTACGTGCGCCACGGCCTGCGGGTCGAGCCCACCCGGGACGAGTTGTCGCGCCAGCGTTTCGTGTCCGAGATACGCCGCCACATCCTTGGCGACCTGGCAAACGGGATGCGCGCGGCGTACCGGAACAAGGTGGAACCGGCGCTCGTTCGCGAAAAGGGCCGGGAGCCCGAAGACGGCGTGGAGGTCCACCGGGCCATGCGCGGCGAACGCGCCTACCGCTTCTATTCGGCCATGCGGGTGAACTGCCAGAAACTCGTCTGGCGTTCGGTCATCCCAACGGTGGAACGCCACCTGGAGGACCTGAACCGCAAGGTTGCCGGAATGAACGCCAACGGGGGCGGACAAGGCGGTTCGGTGACGCTCGACCCGGAGCTGGAAACGCCGCCGTACGTGGCCAACCACGACGTGCACATGATGCCGGGCTGCTACCACACCGAATACGGCGAGGACGACGCGGCCGCGGGCGCGCTCTACGACAACGGCACCGCCGTGTTCAGCATGGGGCTGTTCGGCAGCGCCCGCGACGACATCGGCGCCAGCATCGCGCGCTTCATTGCGCTGAAGTTTCCGGAACTGCGTCCGCGCCGCATTCTGGACATGGGCTGTTCCATCGGCTCGAACACCGTGCCCTGGGCGCGCACGTTTCCCGATGCGGAAGTGCACGCGGTGGATGTGGCGGCGCCGCTTCTGCGGTACGCCCACGCCCGCGCCGAAGTGCTGGGCGCGCGCGTGCACTACCGTCAGATGGACGCCACGCAATGCGATTTCGATGGTGAACCCGGCTTCGACATCGTCTGGTCGTCGATGTTCCTGCACGAATTGCCGCCGAAGAAGGTGCATGCCGTATTCCGCGAGGCGCACCGGCTGCTTCGCCCGGGCGGGCTTATGCTGCATATGGAGCTGCCCCCGAACTGCCGCACCGTGCCGTACGAGAGCTTCTATTTCGACTGGGACAGCTATTACAACCAGGAGCCTTACTACAAGGCCTTCCGCGACATGCGTCCGGTCGAATGCTGCACGGCGGCCGGCTTCGGCGAGTCGAAGTTCGTGGAATTCATCGTGCCCAGTCTGGCCCGCAACGGCGAAGAGGAACTTCAGGCTTACGTGTCGCGGGACGACATAACCGTGGACGAGAACACCGGGCGCCTCGTGCCGTCGATCCGCTGGTATTGCTTCGGCGCCTGGAAATAGGACCGGGCCCTTGCCCAAGGATCCCCCCGAGATACGGCTGAAGGACCTGACCCGCGGCAAGCAGCCGCGGTTCTTCGACGTGCAGGGCGTCGATGAGCTGGTGTCGATCACGATGGGTCTGGCGCAGGAACTCTGGGCGGTCAGGGAGCGCCTCGCGGCCGTCGAGGCAATCGGCAAGGCCGGGATCAGCGCCGCAGCCGTGGAAGCCTACGAGTTCAGCGGCGAAGAGCGCGCCGCCCTCGACCGGGAGCGCCGCGAATTCATCGAGCGCATCTACTTCGTGCTGCGGGAAGGCGAGGACGGCGGCCGATAATCCGGCCCGCCCGGCAACGTGCCGCTGCCGGCGCGGATGACCCGCCTGCCGAAGGAATCGGTCGCGAACGTATCGCAGATCGTAACCCTCGACAAGGCATTGCTTGAAGAGCGCGTGGCGCGTATCCCCCAACGGAAGATCGACCTCCTCCTTGCCGGCATCGAAATCGTCCTCGGCCGGTAGGGTGGCCGCGGCCGCTGGACGGGCGATTCCGCGCTTCGCCATAGTCCCGCATGGGATGCCTCTTTGGGGAGCGCATAAAGGAACCGGTCTTGACCATTTTGCGTAATGTCGTAAAATCGTTATTACCATTTTAAGGTGAACATGAATATGGTCATGGAACGCGCATTGCTGGGCGAACTGGTCCGCCACTTTCGCGAAAACCGGCAGATGGCCTTTCTCTCCGGCCCTAGGCAGGTTGGCAAGACCACTCTGGCAAAGGCCCTGGTGAGCCAGTTTCCCGACAGCGCCTACCTCAACTGGGACAACCAGGCCCACCGCGCATTGATCCTCAAGGGCCCGGACGCGGTGGCGGGCCAACTCCGGCTCGATCGTCTGCGGGCGGACAGGCCGCTTTGCGCCTTCGACGAACTGCATAAGTACCAGCATTGGCGGACTTTCCTGAAGGGCTTATTCGACCTCTATGAGGACCGCGCCCGCTTCCTGGTTACAGGCAGCGCGTCCCTGGAAACCTTCAGACGCGGGGGCGACAGCCTTATGGGACGCTACTTCCCCTATCGTTTGCATCCACTATCGGTGGGCGAGTGCCTCGGCGGCCTGGCTCGCGAGGGTCCTTGCGTGGAGCCGACTCCGCTCGACGAGGATCGCTGGCAGGCTCTGTGGCGATTCGGCGGCTTCCCGGAGACATTTCTCAAGGCCAATCAACGCTTCCACAATCGCTGGCGCGCCTTGCGCAGAGAGCAGTTGTTTCGTGAGGATCTGCGCGACCTCACCCGCATACAGGAGCTGGGCCAGATGGAGATGCTTGCCGAGTTGATACGGAGCCAGGTCGGCCGGCCCACGAGCTACAGCCACCTGGCCAGGACCGTTCAGGTGTCGGTGGATACCGCAAAGCGCTGGGCCGCAACGCTTGCCTCGCTTTACTTCTGCTTCACGGTCAAGCCGTGGCATAGAAACGTGGCGCGGGCGTTGCGCAAGGAGCCCAAGCACTATCTGTGGGACTGGTCGGAGGTGGCCGACGCCGGCCCGCGGGCCGAGAACCTGGTTGCCTCGGCCTTGCACAAGTCGGCGCACTGGTGGACGGAGACCGGTCACGGCGAATTTGGCTTGCATTTTGTGCGCGACAAGCAGAAGCGGGAGGTTGACTTTCTGGTGACGCGCGATCAGCAGCCGTGGTTCCTGGTGGAGGTGAAGGCGAGCAAGAACGCGAGCCTGAGCGGCTCGCTTGCCCATTTCCAGCGTCAGACCGGAGCGCGGCACGCCTTTCAAGCCGCAATGGACGCCGGCT
>VYBN01000002.1 GCA_009844425.1 Gammaproteobacteria bacterium
CCTGCAACTCGCCGCGTTCATGATCCTGGCCAAAAAATATTTATGAGATGGCCTCTAGGAAATACAAGGCCCCTGGCAAAGCTCACCGCAAGGGCATGACGCTGGTTCAGATGATGCGGATGTTCCCCTCCGAAGAGGCCGCGATCAAGTGGTTCGAATCCGTCCTTTGGGATGGCAAGCGGGTTTGCGGGAAGTGCGGGAGCGAGCGCACCCGCGAAGCCTCGCATCCGAAAATGCCTTACTGGTGCACGGACTGCCGGAGCTATTTCAGCATCCGCACCGGCACGCCCATGCAGCAATCGAAAATCCCGCTGCAAAAGTGGGCCATTGCGATCTACCTCTGCATTACGTCGCTCAAGTCCGTTAGCTCCATGAAGCTGCATCGGGACATTGGCGTGTCGCAGGCATCGGCCTGGTTCATGCTGCACCGCATCCGTGAGGCATGGGCGGGTAGTGATACGGGGCCTCGCCTTCAAGGTCCGGTGGAAGTGGACGAAACCTACTTTGGCGGGAAGCGAGCGAACATGAGCCTTGCAAAGCGGGCGACGCTGGAAGGCCGCGGGCCGGTGGACATGACGGCGGTAGTTGGCATGAAGGATCGGGCGAGCAATAAGGTTCGCGCCCGTCGCGTGGATCGCACCGACGCGGCCACGCTGCAAGGGTTCGTGTTCGAGAACGCCGACAGGGATGCCGAAGTCTTTACCGACGATGCGCGGGCCTATCAGGGCCTGCCGAATCATGAGACGGTCAAGCACTCGGTGTTGGAGTATGTTCGCGGGATGGCTCATACGAATGGCGTGGAGTCGTTCTGGTCGATGCTCAAGCGAGCGCACAAGGGCACGTTCCACAAGCTCAGCCCGAAGCATCTTGACCGGTATGTCCAGGAATTCGCAGCGAAGCACAACATGAGGGAATCAGACACCCTTACGCAGATGCGGGATACGGTCGCCCGCCTCGTTGGTCGCAGGCTCATGCACCGCGACCTTATTGCGGACAACGGCCTTCCGTCCGGGGCGAGAAGTTGACGCGCCCTTGCGAAACAGCGCGCGGGCCAGGGCTTCCGGCGTCGCGCCTTTCAGGTCACGTTCAGGATCAAGCATCGGGGGTCTGGGCATGACAGGGAGTATAGCTACGCCGCTACGTCCGAACAGCCTGTATTACGGCGACTGCCTGGACGTAATGGGCCAGTGGGACAGCGAGCAAGTAGATCTGATCTACCTGGATCCGCCCTTCAACTCGAAGGCGGATTACAACCAGCTCTTCGGGACCGAAAACGGCGTGCCTGCCCAGGTTCGGGCCTTTACGGATACTTGGACGTGGAACGAGGCGGCAGCGGAGCGGCTGAGAAGACTTGAAGGGGCCGTGGCGCATCCCGCACATAAAGCGGTTTCCGGCCTGCACCAGGTCCTCGGCGAAAGCGGGATGCTGGCCTATCTCACCTATATGGCGGAGCGGCTGGCGGAATGCAGGCGGTTGCTCAAGCCTCACGGCGTTGCACGTCCGTCAACCCATCTTTATAATTCCCTAATTTTGCATAATTGATTTGCGTGTCGCATCTTTATTGAGGAGCAGCGTAATGTTGTCCTCGCTAAAGTGAAACGTATTGACCAGCGCGTCTCTGACACCCTCCGCATCATTGCAAGCGTGAGCAAGGGGAGAGGCGTGTTGGTAGTCATTGATTCCGACTAGCAATGCCCAACTGTTGGAGTAATGTTGTTTGTACAACACTTCTTCACCCAGCTTTAACTGGCTCTTTCATGTTTTGTTCCCAGGCCCGGACGAGAGATATGTCGTAATCGAGAGATAGCTTACAGACTATTCCGGAGACATGGTTTACACATTGGGTATTTGGGAGTCCCGGATGCCCTGGAGAGAGTGTAAGCCAATGGATGAACGACTTCGATTCATAACCCGCCTGTTGTAAGGCGAGAAGATGGCGATTGCGTGCCGCCAGTTCGGGCTGTTCCGCGGTCACTCCTTAGTAGCCTCAAACCTCAACCGCACATAGTCCGCGATCCACTCGCCGTTCCTCCGGAGCAGCGGTTCCAGCCGGTCGCAAACACCCGACAGATATCCACTGCGCTGATCACGCGCAACATGCACAGTAAAACTGTCTGCAAACGTCGCAAGAAAACCCTGCATTCCTTCGGGCAGCGGCGTCGGACGCGGGATTAGTTCGATATACGGCACGCTGAATCCCGCTGCGGCCAGTCTGTTGCTGAACTCATCGGCCGTCGGGAAATGCCAGGGGCTGGCCTTCGAACCGTCAATGCCGCGCAGTTCCAGTTCGTCTACGAGAGCCGTCACGATCGCCGCACAGTTGCCGTAACCGCCGAACTCCCCGACGAAGCGCCCGCCGCGTCGCAGCGCGCGGTGCACGTTCCCGATGACGATGTCGGTCTCGCTTATCCAGTGAAGTACGGCATTGCTGAACACCCCATCGAATTCATCCTCGAATTCCATTTCGCAGGCGTCCTGCTCGCGCACGTCCAGACCAAGCGTCCGTGCGGCGGCAATGAGTTCGCGGCTGGAATCGATACCGACGGGCTCACAGCCCCGCTCCCTCAGGACCCGCGTCAACTCGCCATCACCGCATCCCAAGTCCAGTATCCGTTCTCCGGGGCGCGGATTGAGGAGTTCCAGCGCGGGCATACCGAGATCGCTCACATAGCGAGCGTTTCTCGCGTATTCATCGGGATTCCAGACAATTTCAGTTACCACAGTAGCGCCGAATCCGTTTTCTGATTTCACCTTTCGGCAACCGGCACCGTGGATGTGCCGCAATCGCCTGGATGGAGGAGCAAATCTGGTCGGCGGACGCGAGACCATGCTCGAACACTTTGTCAATCAGCCATAGAACACCGTGACAGGCAACTCCTTCTGAGCGGGCCAGTTCACGCATTCCTCCATCACCTGATAACAGAATCCAGGATTTGACGCTCGCGAGGGCGAGAGCGAAGCTATCGGGCAGCGATAGCGATTGATTGCGGCGCCGGTAACCTAGCGCAAGGACCACGCCACTTCCATCCAACGCCTCGACCCTGAGCCCGCGCTGGATCAAGTCGGGGCCGCCGTGTTCCTTCAGTTCTCGCTCGTATAGCAAGTCCGGCACGACGAAATCGAACGGCAGGCCAAAGCAGGCATCAAATAGCGACCCGCGTTCGACATCGATCAGAACGGATGTATCCGACACCAGAACCTTCACGACGATCTGTATCAGGCAGCAACCGGCTCGAAGAGAGGAGGTTCCTCTACGCGCTGGTTCAATTCGTGAACCGAAATGCCGAGAAGCTCAGCGGCCTTGGCATCGGAGACTGCTCCCTCCACCAGGGCGCGATAGCACAACCGCTCAAACCGCCGGGGCTTTTCGCCTCGCATTGCATAGGGTTCCTCGTACGGCGGACTGCGCCAGCCACGTCGATCAAACTCGTCGAAGAGTGACCGGAACAAGCTGTTGCTGAAGATACCGAGATCCTTACAGCGATAGGTAAGCGCCTGCACGCTCACACCGAATACCCGTTTCAACTCGAAAAGCTCGCCCCAGCCCATGGACTTGCGGTGTTTGCCAATTTCGGCTCGTAGCGTTTCCGCGGGCATGAGGAAGGCGCCGGCGAAGCGGTGCGCGGCCTTTTCGTTGTTCAGCTTGGGAGAAACGTCCAGGACCATATGGCCGATCTCGTGCGCTACGGTAAACCTTTGGCGTTCACCCCAATGTCCTTGATTAACGACAATTACGGAGGCAGCCGCGCCCTTCTGCCGCCGCACGCGGGCTGTCAGGCCATCAACATCGGGAAGGTCCATTGCAAGCACTTTGATACCGCGTTCTTCCAGTGGTTCCACAAGGTTCGGAATCGGATCGAGACCCAGCCCCCAGTGAATACGGAGCCCGAGCGCACCTTGCTCAGCCTCGGACAGATTCCGCACTACGGGCCAAGGCACCTCCCTTGGCTTATCCCAAGCGACGCTTGGGAGACAGAGAATCTCTTCGACCGTGAGATAGCGTTCCAGCAGGTGCAGCACCTTGGCTTCGATGCGTGCCTCTGCCCGCCTGCCAATATGTTTTTCCTTACGGAAATCCACGGCTTCCAGGACCAGGTCTCCGTCTCCAGCTAAATAATCCACGGATACATCAAGCGCATCGGCGAGCGCGATGAGAACACCCGAACTCGGCATTGACTCGTTGCGTTCATACTTGCTGATTGCTTGAGCCGTAACGCGGTTGTCAATTTTGGCTTCCAAACCACGGAGAGAAAGACCGGAAGCCAGTCTTGATATCCTAAGTCTTTGTCCTATCATGTTTTTATTCCCAGCCTAGCGTTAGTTGACAATATAGAATATCAATCAGATAATATCAACTGTTTTATCGAATCCTAATGCCGTTGCGCGCTACCAATGAGTCGGCTAGAGCGTGACGGTTTGCGTCGCTAGGAAGAATAATGAAAAAGAACTTAACCACTATGGTGATCGCTGTCCTGTCTTGTATTCTCGCCGCTTGCAGTGCGATACCGAAGCCGACCGGTCCCGTTTCCGCTGAGCAATTTCCCCTCCAGTGGCAGTTCGTAACCACTGACGACGGGCCGGATCTTCAACTGTGCTGGATTGAAGAGAAGCAGACCGTTGGATGCATCGATTCGGCTTCTGATATCGACACAAGGGAAAAGCGCAACAACTTTCAGCATGCGCTGTTCGGTATTGCCACTTCTCTTTGTGCAGACTTTCGTGCTGAACTAGCGGACCAGCCCAAGAAAGCACTTTGGGTCGGCATCGTTTCGGAGCTTCTCTCTGCCGCTTCTCCTGTCGTCTCAGAAGAAACGACATCCCGAGCTGTCGCAGCGGGAGGTTCTTTCACGAGCGTAGCCGCCAGCGAAATCGACAGCTATCTGGACGCCGAGAAGATCGAGATTGCCCTACTAGGGATCGAGCTGGCCAGGACGGACATATTCAAATCCGTCCTCAAGGATGCCAACAAGGGTTTGGATGAATATCCCGTGAACCGAGCGATTAACGATGCATTGCGATACCACGGCGTTTGCAATCTTCAGGATGGACTGAGCAAGTCCGCCGATGCCGTCGGAGATCAGATTGGTTCATGAAACAACCGAGAACAGCAAGGTTGCACCTGACATGCGTCTTGAGACTCACGCAACCGGCGAAACCCAAGAATTCAATCACCCAGCAGCATGAGCCGTCAGGACGAGTCTGGCATTAGGAACTTATGCTGAGAGCTAGCTGGTCTTTTTTGCCTTCTTTTCTCGGCCCTGTTGATCATCGATGAGGTCGGCTGCCTGCGAGTGCAAAAGCGCGGCACCAACAACAACGTGGTCGTGGCCGCGCTATTGGAACGGCTCCCGCGCCATGCCATCGTGATCGAGATCGCCTGCAACAGCTACCGGTAGAGAGAACATGCCAAGCTGGTCCCGGAAAACTTGCGGCTGCCGCCGACCACCGCGCCCGTTTCCGCCCGCAAACCGCGGCACCTCCTGCAGCTAATAGTGCTTAACCCCGGCAGCTCGACGATCCAGCCCATGAGACTATCGACTCCCGAATTTGAGTGGTTCCTTGCGTTCGGTCGTTTTGTGGCATCCTGCCGGCCAACATAGATGCAGAAGGAGGACTTAGTTCCCTATGGATACCAATCTTCGACAACCGCAACCCTTATTCGCTCACCCCATCCGCTACGAAATTCCGGCCTTCCAGCGGCGTTACGTGTGGAAGCAGGAGGAGCAGTGGGAACCATTGTGGGAAGACATTGAGAGGCTGGCTGATTCGACAGTGGAGGGTGAACGTCCCGCAGCACACTTTATGGGTGCAATCGTGCTTCAGCAGATGGAGTTTCCTACGGGCACGATGCAGCGTCGACTCGTCGTTGACGGTCAGCAGCGGCTTACCACGCTTCAGTTGCTCATGGACGCAATCCAGGAGGTCCTGGAATTCCGAGGGCACTCGAATCCCGCAAAGCGCCTGTCGGCGCTGGTGCTAAACGGAGAGGAATTCTGCGACGGTAAGCCGGATCGCGCTTACAAGGTGTGGCCTACGGTTATCGATCGGGTAGCGTTTCAGCATGCCATGAGCAACGACCTTTCAGCCACGGAACACACAGCTTCCAGGATTGTGCAGGCACACGATTACTTCAAGGGTCAGGCTATCCAGTGGCTTGACAAATTCCCCGATGAGAACGGCGAGCGGGACAGAGCCGCCAATGCGCTGGAGGCAGCTGTCAGCGTGAAGCTGGAAATCGTAGTCATCGACCTTGGGGATTCGGAGAATCCCCAAGTGATATTCGAGACGCTCAACGCGCGCGGCACGCCCCTGCTTCAATCAGACATGGTGAAAAACAAAGTGCTGCACGAGACGGGAATCGGGCGGGAAGACGACGAAGGCGATGCAACGCCGGAAATGAAGCGCCTTTGGCCGTTCGATCAGGACGAATGGTGGGCTCAGGATGTCGGAAGGGGATTACAGCGCAGGCCGCGCATTGATGTCTACCTGAACCACTGGCTCACACTCCGTATCTTGGCGGAAACGAAGCCCTACAATGAATTCAGAGTTTTTGATAAGTATGCAGGTGTACAGACAGCGAATGGCGATTCGATCCAGGAAGTTGCCAAAGATCTCGGTACTCTGGGAAGCATATATCGCGATGTAGAGGAATTCAGGCGAAAGGACATCGCGTTGTTTCTTAGGAGACGCAATGTGATGAACGTGGGCGTGGTCACACCTCTCCTGCTCTGGCTACTGTCTGCTGACCTTGCGCCCCTCAATCTCGCGAATTGCCTTGGGGCGCTGGAGAGCTTCCTCGTGCGCAGGGTTGTGTGCGGATACAGCGCGAGAGGCTACGGCGGACTTTTTGTTGGCTTGATTGAGAAACTGGCTGAAGCATCTCCAGAATACGCCAGCCGCATCGTAGTCTCTTACCTAGAGGCCATCTCATAAATATTTTTTAGCCAGGATCATGAACGCGGCGAGTTGCA
>VYBN01000038.1 GCA_009844425.1 Gammaproteobacteria bacterium
TCATAATTTCGCCCTACCTTAACCGTGGCGCCCGATCATTTTCCGCCACGTGTCGGGGGGCATATTTTTGGTTAGTGTGTCGTGTTTGTAATCTTCGGACCCCCCCCCCCGATTTATTTGGAAGGTTTCATATGGAAATTAATGGCAGGCTTTCGCGCGCCTCAATTCCGTTTCTGGCGCTCACCGCGTTGGGCATGGTGGCAGGTGCGCACGCGCAGGGCGCGCTGGAAGAAATCGTGGTGACCGCGCAGAAGCGCGACCAAAGTCTTCAGGACGTTTCGGTGGCCGTAACCGCCGTGTCCGGCGACGAAATCAAGGCGCTGGGGATTACCGACGCGTTTCGTCTCGAAATCCTGGCGCCCGGCCTGCAGCTCGGCATGTCCGGCGCCGATCCGCGGCCCGCCCTGCGCGGCGCAAGGACACAGCAGGTGGAGGCCAACGATGTTGCGATCTCCTTCTACACCGACGGCCTCTACAGGCCGCGTCACGGCCAGGCCCTGGCCGGTTTCGTGGACGTGGACCGGGTCGAAGTGCTTCGCGGACCTCAAGGCACGCTGTTCGGGCGCAACTCGTTCGGCGGCCTCATTCACGTCATCAGCAACAAGCCCGATCCCTCCGATACGGACTACGGTTTCGCGGTTTCGGGCGGCGACTATGCGCTGGCGGGTTTCGATGGCTTCTTCAACGCTCCCCTGAGCGATACGTCCGCCGTCCGGTTTGCGCTGAAGACCGAGACCCGCGATCCATACGTCGAGAACCTGACCATCGGGGACGACGGCGGCCTGAAGGATGCGGACATGACCTACTTCCGCGGCCAGTTGCTGTTCGCGCCCAGCGACACTCTGGACCTGACGCTTCGTGTCGAGAGCTGGCAGGACGACTCCAACGGCAACGGCCACTTCGGCTACTACGTCGAAGGTATTCCGGTCAACCTGAGCACGGGCATGACCAATGGCGTTTCCGGCACCATGCGCCCGCGCATCGGCCGTTCGGACGAATGCGCCGGCACCTGCGGACGCGGCGGAGCGGGATTCGACTTCAAGGACATGCCGGGGCCGGATACGGCGCAGCAGGTCACCGGCAACCCATACGCGATCGAGCAGGACACCCCCCCCCAACGGGATCTTTCGGATTTGACCGTGGCCGGCGATCTGAACTGGTCCACGGACTTTGCTGATCTCAAGGTCACGGTTGCGTACATGGATTACGAGGAATACCGCTGGGCCGACTGCGACATGTCCGCCTACAACGGAAACGCCTGCGGCAACGACATCACGTCCGAAACCACGATGCAGGAATTTCAGCTGACCTCGAATTCCGACGGACCGCTGGAGTGGGTTGTGGGGGTGTTCATGCTTCAGGAAGACCTGACCAACGCGTTCCTGTGGGAAGACTTTGCTTCGAACGTCGATAACACGCCGGTCGTTCCGGCGGACATCAATGCGCATGCCACCTGGACCAACCAGATTCGCGTGGATACGTCGTCAACCGCGGGCTATGGGCAGGCTTCTTACGCCGTCACCGATACGGCGCGGGTTCTGGCGGGCGTTCGCTACACCAGCGACGAGCGCGACTGGCAGATTTACGGCCAGGATCCCAACAACCGCTCGACGTACTCGTTTACGGTGCTTGAAGTGCCCGACGGCGAGGGCGACTGGAGCGAGGTGACCTGGAAGGTCGGCGGGGAGCTCGACGTGGGCGAAGACACGATGCTCTACGCCACCGTATCAACGGGCTTTCTGGCTGGCAACCAGCAGGGCGCGTTCCAGGGCACCAACTCCTACGATGAACAGACGGTCACCGCCTTCGAGCTGGGCTCCAAGTCGTTGCTGGCCGATGGCAGCGTGCGGCTGAACGCGGCTTTCTACGTCAATCAGTTCGAAGACCTGCTGGCCACGCGTTTCGTCGATACCGGCGTCACCACGCTTGCGTTCACGGACAACGCCGGCGAGATCGACGCGATAGGGCTGGAAGTCGAACTGGACTGGGCGGTTACCGATCAATTGCAATTGGGTGCCCGAGTCAGCATGCAGCAGGCAGAGTACGGCGATTTCGCGCTGCCCAATGTCTTCCAGGAGGGTGGAGAAACGATCAGCGGCATCGCCAACCAGTTCCAGCTGGACGGCCTGCAGGTGCAGAACTCGCCCGATTTCACGGGCACCCTGCTCGGCAGCTACCTGGTGGACCTGGGCGCTTCGGGCACGCTGATTCCGTCGATCACGGTCTACTATTCCTCGGATTACCGCGTGGACGACTCCAACTGGTTCTTCGGCAACCAGGACGCCTATACCAAGACGGACCTGAGCGTCACCTGGGCGTCGGTCAACCAGGACTGGACCGCGCGCTTGTGGGTGACCAACCTGGAAGATGAGGCCACCCTGCTGAAGGCCACGCGTTTCGGCGGCGACGTTGCGGTAACGGACTACGCCAACCCGCGCATGTGGGGGCTGACCGTAGGCTACCGGTACTAGACCGACAAACCATTGCTTACAGGCCGGGTTCTGCCATGGCGGAGCCCGGCCTTTTTTCTGGTTGGCGCTTCGATGCCGGCGGATAAAGCATGACGGACTTTGGCACGCTGAACTGGACGATCGTGGTCGCCTACCTGGCGGGCACGCTGGTTCTCGGCTACTTCCTGAGCAAGCGCGTCCGGACGGCGCAGCACTACTACCTGGGGCAGCGCACGACGCCCTGGTGGGTGATCGGCGTGTCCGTGGTCGCGACCTATTTCGGCGCGATCACGTTCCTGGGCGGACCGGCCTGGTCGTACAAGGACGGTTTCGCGGTCATCTTCATCCACATCAACTACCCGATCGTCATCTTCATCGTCAACGCGCTGTTCCTGCCGTTCTTCTACAACACCGGGGTGGCATCCATCTTCGACTACCTGGAGCGCCGGTTCGGGCTGGCTTCCCGCACGCTGATGTCGGCCGTGTTCCTGTTCGGGAACATCGCCTACTCGGGAATCATGCTCTATACAACCGCGCTGGTGCTGCAGCTCATCACCGGCATGGACGTGGTCAACGCCATCCTGATCATTGCCGTAGTCGCCGTTACCTACACGATGCTGGGCGGCATCTCCGCGGTGATCTGGACCGACCTGATCCAGAGCGCCATCCTGTTCATCGGCGCGGCAATCGTCGCCGTCATGCTGATCGCCGACCTCCCGGACGGGTTCCTGGGCTCGCTGCAGGGGCTGAAGGAGATCGGCCGGGCGAATCCGTTCGAGTACACCTTCGATCCGTCCGTGGTCGCCACGATCTGGACCGGCGTGATCGCGATGTCGGTTTATCACGTGGTCGTCTACGGCGTGAACCAGATGATGATTCAGCGCACGCTCGCGGCCAAGACCCTGGGCGACGCAAAGAAAGCCTATGCGTTCATGGGCTACGCCGCGTTTCTCGTATACGTCGTGTTCTTCCTGATCGGGATCCTGCTCTACAGCTACTACGGCGGAAAGGACTTCGACAACGACAACCGGATCGTGCTGGACTTCGTGGCCACGATCGGCCTTCCCGGGCTGATGGGCGTGATCACAGCGGCCATCGTGGCCGCGGCCATGTCCAGCCTGGATTCGAGCCTGAACTCGATGGCGACGGTCACGACGCTCGATTTCTACGAGAAGTTCTTCAGGAAGGGACGCTCGCCGCAGCACTACCTGCGGGCGTCGCGCTGGTTCACGTTGATGTGGGGGGTCCTGACGGTCGTGCCCGCCATCATCGTTGCGCAGAGGGCGGACACCTCGGTGCTGGAAATACTCAGCAAGGTGGGCGTTTTCCTGGTGGGGTCCAAGCTCGCGATGTTCGGTCTGGGCTTCTATTCCAAGCACACGACCCAGCGAGGCGTGCTTGCGGGCGTCGCTGCGGGCTTTGTCGCCCTCTGGTACGTCGAGACCTTCATGGACGTGGCCTGGCCCTGGTATGCGGTCCTCGGGGGCGTCGTGAGCATCGGCGTGTCGCTTGCGGCCAGCTTCGTGCTCGACGGGCGCCAGAAGCAATACTCGCTTTGGACCGTGCAGGGGCAGAAGGAGGAATTCGCGCGCAAGGGGCTGCCCGAGAAGCGCGACGGCTGGTACGTGATCCCCGGTAAGATCGACCGTTCGAGCTGGTATCTGCTGGTCTATTTCGTATTGTGCGTCGTTGCGCTGGCGGTCTTCTACGACCTGATCTGACGCTGGGAGCGTGGACGCTTCGATCCCGCCGTCCTGTGCCCGCCTTTCTCTCCAGAGTCGCCATCCTGGCTCGATTCTCGCTGTCCCTGCTCCAACGCTCTGGAGAGAAAGGCGGGCACAGGACGGCTACGAGCGAGGGTCAGGGGAGTTGAAGGTCGATGCCGGACTGACGGAAAACGTCGAAGTCGAGTTGCAGGAGCATGTCGACGAGGTCGATAAGGACCCAGTTCTCGACCAGCACGCCTCCGCTCCTGCGCCATAAGTCGCACAGGCGCACGGTGAACATCTGTCCTTTGCCTTCGACGCCCAGCCAGGGGCGGACCATGAATCCGCCGTGCGAAGGCCAGCCGCCGCACGCGACGTACGCGCCATCGGCGAATCGGGTGTAATGCCCCTTGACGCGCCCGTCGAGGCGCGCATCGCCGGACTTGCGGAAGGCGCTGGAGAAGCGACCGGGCTCGAAGATTCCTTCGTAGGGTTGCTGAAACCGGCAGAAACCCTCCAGGCCGAAGTAGCTGCCGTAACCGGAAGGGCCGTACCAGCACATGTTGCGGTGCCAGTAGGGTCGCCAGCCCTCTTCCTCGGTCCAGAGTTCGGCGAGCATGTCCTCGACCGTCTTGAGGCTCAGGCGTGATTGTTCCGGATCCTGTGCTGTAAGCAGCATTCCATCACCCGTCGCAGGCCCCGGAATGAACCCTTCATGGCCCACGCTTTGCGGCAGGGGCCATCTACCCAATTGCCGCAGGAAATCGAGCATGTCGATATAGAGGTAGCACTCCACCGAACGGCCCGCCTCCATCCGGTGGAACTCCGCGTAGTGCAGCCAGATGGGTCGGCCGTTCGCGGGAATCCCCATCCAGTCGTTGACGAATTCGCCCATGTAGTGGCCGTGGCTGACCACCCACTCGGCGCCCTGGTGTTCGCCGCCGAACAACATGTCGCTGCGCCGATGCAGGTGCCGGAAGGAATGCAGCAGCGGTTCCATAACCTGCTCGAGAAACTGTTGCGCGCCGGCCACGCGGTTGATCGGGTGGACGACGTTCACCACCGCGTCCGGGTGCAGGAACTCCTTCAGGGCTGTACGAATGCGGTTAGGTTCGCAGTCTGCATAGTCCGCGACAAGCTCTGCGTATCGCCGCTTGTTGCGCAGCGTGGTTGCGGTGGCGATGCGCATTCAGGTGCGGGTGATGGAGCGGCAACGCTCGAGCAGGTCCACGCCCAGCGGCAGGAGATAGTGGAGCATGTCGATGAAGACCCAGTTCTCCGCGAGCTTGTCGCCCTCGCGCCGGTACATGTCCACGACCCGCATCTCGGTCGGCCGTTCGGAAGCAGGAAGGCCCATGAACCCCTCGCCCTGTTTCATGCTCAGGTTCGCCCAGCCGAACCAGCCGCCGTAGCAGCCTTCGGCGTGCTCCAGGACGTGGCCGTTGAACACGATGTCGTCGAGGCCGGCACGGAACGGCCCTTGGTGCTGTACCTGGTAGCGCTCGATCGTGTAGGTGGAACCGATACCGGCCGGCCCGAACCAGATCATGTCGTCGTGCCAGGTGGAGGCCAGCGACGAATTCGGCGACTGAAAGCCGTCCTTGTTGATCAGTTCGTCGCACATGCGCAGGATGAGTTCCAGCGTCTTCTTCGATTCCGCTTCATCCTGGGACTCGAACAGCAGGCCATCCTGCGTGCGGGGCGGGGGGTGCAGAATGCCGGAACCGGTCTGTATCGGCAGCGGGTTGAGGCCAGCTTGCTGCATCACGCTGACGATGTCGCAGAAAAGCGCGGTTTCGGCAATACCGCCGTCCTCGATACAGAAGAACTCGCAGTACGGCAGCATCGCGATCTTGCCGGTCGATGGAATGCCCAGCCAGTCGTTGTCAAACAGTCCAAAGAACTTCCCCATGCTCGACACCCACATCGTTCCGTCGATCCAGTTGGGCCCGGCCATGAAGATTTCCTGGCGCCGCTGCATGCGGGGAAACGCTTCCCGCAAAGGACGCCAGACCTTTTCGGCGATCCCGCCCGCACCCTGAATCTCGTTAAAGGGATGCACGCCGCGAAAGCGCAGGTTCTCGGCACCGTGGCGGGCGATCGCGGACTCGATACCGTCCAAACCGGCGTTCTCGAATTCGTCGAAATATCCCAGCACCCGGGACTTGGCGTTCGCGATCTCGTTCATGCGTGCTCCAGTAGAATTCAGTCGTTTACGCGGGACACGACACCAGAATTGGCGCGACCGATTATATTGAGTAATCGCTGGTGGCGCCCCTTTCAATGAGGCCCCCGCAAAAAACGGGGGAAAGGTCGACAATCGCCCGGCCAATATGCGCTGGGGCACGCAGCTTCAATGAGGCCCCCGCAAAAAACGGGGGAAAGGGGGGGAGGTCAGCGTGAGGACGAAGGCGTCTGTTTCGCTTCAATGAGGCCCCCGCAAAAAACGGGGGAAAGGC
>VYBN01000010.1 GCA_009844425.1 Gammaproteobacteria bacterium
CTACCTCCCCCCGGAACTCTGGAACCTGTTCCCCGCCGCCCTCAAAAACTCAGTTCTGGGAGAAATCCCGGACGAAAAAAGGTGGAAAGTAGGAGTTCTGGCCGATATTGTCGAAATTCTTAGCGGCGGCACACCTAAGACATCTGTATTGCAATACTGGGATGGGAGCATACCTTGGTACACGGCAAAAGACGCTCCCAGCCTGAGCGACGTGTTTGTCCTGGCAACCGAAAGAACCGTTACCCAAGCAGGAATTGACAACAGCGCAGCGAAGGTTCTACCGGCGAGAACGACGACAATAACCGCGAGGGGCACGGTCGGAAGACTTGCTTGCCTCGGCGTGCCCATGGCCATGAATCAGACTTGCTACGGAATTCGCGGCGCGCACGGACATCCTGATTTCTTCACCTACTGGAACGTCAGGGCGACCGTCGATAAATTACGGCAACGAACTCACGGCACGATATTCGACACAATTACCCGCCAAACCTTCAAGCTCGTTGAAACAGCACTGCCGCCCCTTGAATTGGCCAAAGCTTTTGAATCAGTGGTCACTGGGCTGATGGAACGCATCCTGAAAAATCTGCACGAGTCCTCTATCCTCGCAGAAACCCGCGACCTCCTCCTGCCAAAGCTCATGTCCGGTGAAATCCGCCTTCGGGATGCCGGAAGAGCAGTGGAGGCCGTAGCATGATCCGTGTCCCTGTCGAGCCCGGGCTGCTGCGTTGGGCGCGCGAGCGCGCAGGGCTGGCGCCGGAAGAGCTGGCGGGGAAGTTCAGCAAGCTGTGCGAATGGGAAAGCGGTGAAGGGCAGCCTACCCTCAAGCAGTTGGAGGCGTTCGCCCGCACTGTCCATGTGCCGTTCGGATACATGTTTCTCGCGGAGCCTCCTGACGAGCCTCTCCCGATTTCGGACTTCCGAACTGTGGCGGACAAAGCCAACGCCAGACCGAGTCCGGGTCTGCTTGACACGCTCTACGCCATGCAGCGGCGCCAGGCGTGGCTGCGCGAGCACCTGGTCGAGAACGATGCGGAGCCACTGAGCTTCGCAGGCAGCGCCCGTCTATCGGACAATCCAGATGCGGTGGGCCGCGAAATGCGGCGCGCCCTCGGCCTGGAGGAAGGTTGGGCTGCGGGAGTCAACACATGGCAGGATGCCGTAAACGAATTGCGCCGCATGATCGAGAAGCTCGGCGTTATGGCTGTGATCAACGGCGTGGTTGGCAACAACACCCATCGCCGGTTGAGCGTGGAGGAGTTTCGCGGGTTCGCCCTCACGGACGGTTACGCGCCCCTGGTCTTCGTGAACGGCGCCGATGCAAAGTCCGCCCAGATGTTCACGCTGGCTCACGAACTGGCGCATATCTGGCTCGGCGAGGCGGGCCTTTCCGGTTTCGAAAGATTGCTTCCCGGCGGCACGGAAGTGGAGGACTGGTGCAACCGCGCAGCAGCCGAGCTTCTCGTGCCGTCGCGAGAATTGCGCCAGCGCTGGCAGCAGATCAGAAGAACACAGCGCCCGTTCGAGGCCGTTGCGCGTTCGTTCAAGGTCAGTCCTGTCGTTGCAGCGCGTCGAGCGATGGACCTCAGGCTCATTGGGCGTAGCGCCTTCTTCGACTTTTACGAGAATTACGTCAACCGCGAGCGCCGAGGCGGCGCGAAATCCACCGGTGGCGATTTCTACAACAATCAAAACGCGCGTGTCGGGAAGTTGTTCGCGGTTCACGTGATGGGAGCGGCGATGGAGGGCCAAATCGGATTCAGGGAGGCATACCAACTGACCGGTCTCCGGGGCGGAACCTTCCAGGAATACGCGGGCCGATTAGGCTTTGGGCTCCCCTGATGGCGGCCCGGCACTACCTTGTGGACTCCGATGTCCTCATTACGGCGAAGAACCTCTACTACGCGTTCGACCTGTGCCCCGGCTTCTGGAAGAGCCTGCTTCACTATCATGGCCAGGGGCAAGTCTTCAGCGTTGATCGGGCGCGCAGCGAACTGCTCGCCGGGCGCAGAACCGAGGATCTCGTTCAGTGGGTGCGGAGTGAAGTTCCGCGAGGGTTCTTCCTGCCGGTTGACAACGATGAGGTAGGTCGCGCCTATACCGAAGTCATGCTGTGGGTCCAACGCCATCCGAACTATTTCGATCAGGCAAAGGCGGATTTCGCGACGGGGGCTGACGGCTGGCTCGTGGCTTGCGCGAAAGTGCGCAACGCGATTGTTGTGACGAATGAGCAATCTTCCCCGGCATCTCGAAGGTACGTAAAGCTCCCGGATGCCTGTGACGAGTTCAATGTGCGCCGTGAGACCACCTTCCAGATGCTTCGAACGCTGGGAGCAAAGTTCGATTTTGAAATAGCATAACTTTTGCAACTTCCCAAGGCGGACGCTTCATCGAAATCCTTGGGCGGGCGGCTCTGATCCAGTACCGTGCGCATAACGAAGAGATTGAGGGAATCTCATGGGCGAATTCACCAATTGAGCGTATTGACGGAGTCCGTTGTCGAGGAGGCGGCGCTCGGATGGCTGGCCGGGCTGGGCTATGCCGTGGCGCATGGGCCGGACATCGGGCCGGAAGGCGCGGCGGCGGAGCGTGGCAGCTACGATGAGGTGGTGCTGGTTGGGCGGTTCCGCGCGGCGCTCGAACGCCTTAACCCGCACCTGCCTGCCGAGACGCGGGAACACGTGCTGCGCAAAGTGCGGCAAGCGGAAACACCTTCGCTGACCGAGGAGAACCGCCGCCTGCACCGCTATCTGGTCGAGGGCGTGCCCGTTGAGGTGGCTCGCGAGGATGGCGGCGTGGGTGGCGAAACCGCCTGGCTGGTGGATTTTGCCGGCCTGGATGCCAACGACTGGCTGGCGGTGAACCAGTTCACGGTGATCGAGAGTGAGCGCAACCGCCGGCCGGACGTGGTGCTGTTCGTGAACGGCCTGCCGCTGGCCGTGATCGAACTGAAGAATCCCGGTGATGAGAACGCCACGCTGCAAGGCGCATTCAACCAGCTCCAGACCTACAAGGATGAGATTCCGTCCCTGTTCCGCACCAACGCGGCGCTCATGATCTCGGACGGCCTGCAGGCGCGCCTCGGCTCGCTCACGGCCGATATTGAGCGGTTCATGCCCTGGCGCACCGCTGATGGCGCCGAGATTGCGCCGAAGGGCGCCCCGGAAATGCAGACGGTTATTGAGGGCGTGTTCGAGAAGAACCGGTTCCTGAGCCTGATCCGCGACTTCACGGTGTTCGGCGACACGGGCTCGGGCATCGCCAAGATCGTAGCGGGCTATCACCAGTTCCACGCTGTGCGGCGCGCGGTTGAATCGACCTTGCGGGCATTGCCCCGCCAAGCCATGGAAGCGCGCGAGGATCCGGCGCGGCGCGGGCTGGCCTCGGTGGCGTCGCAGAAAACGGGCGACAGGCGCATCGGCGTCATCTGGCACACGCAGGGTTCCGGCAAGAGCCTGCTGATGGCGTTCTATGCCGGGCAGATCATCGCCCACCCGGCGATGGAAAACCCCACCATCGTGGTCGTTACCGACCGCAACGATCTCGACGACCAGTTATTCGGCACGTTCTCGATGTGCCGCGATCTACTCCGCCAGACTCCGCGACAGGCGGAAAGCCGCGAGGACTTGCAGAAGGCGCTGACCCGTCCTTCCGGCGGCGTGGTTTTCACCACTATCCAGAAGTTCGCGCCCGAGACCGGAGAGACCGGCTATCCGGTGCTCACCGGCCGCCGCAACGTGGTTGTGATCGCCGACGAGGCGCACCGCAGCCAGTACGGCTTCCGCGCCAGGTTGGCGCAGAAGACCGGAGAAATCGCCTACGGGTTTGCCAAGTATCTGCGCGACGCGCTGCCGAACGCCTCGTTCATTGGCTTCACCGGCACGCCGATCGAGAAGGATGACGTGAACACGCCAGCAGTGTTCGGCCATTACATCGATGTCTATGACATCAACCGGGGCGTGGAGGACGGCGCAACGGTGCCGATCTACTACGAGAGCCGCCTGGCGCGCATCGAACTCGACGAGGATGAGAGGCTCACGCTGGACGCCAAGGTTGCGGAGCTGAGCGGCGATGAAGCCGAAAGCGAGCGGGAGCGGCTCAAGCGCCGATGGGCGAACGTTGAGGCGGTGGTGGGGGCGGAGAAACGCTTGCGCCTGGTCGCGCAGGATCTGGTGGACCACTTCGAGAGCCGCATCGCAGGACTCGACGGCAAAGCCATGATCGTTTGCATGAGCCGCCGGATTTGCGTGGCGCTCTACGGCGAGATCATCAGGTTGCGCCCGGATTGGCATAACGAAGACAACGAAAGCGGCGTCATCAAGATCGTCATGACCGGCGCGGCATCGGACCCGCAGGATTGGCAGCAGCACATCGGAGGCAAGGCGCGGCGCGAGTTGCTGGCCAAGCGGATCAAGGCCCCGGACGATGCGCTCAAACTCGTGATCGTGCGCGACATGTGGCTGACCGGCTTCGATGCGCCGAGCCTGCACACGATGTACGTCGATAAGCCGATGCGCGGCCACGGGCTGATGCAGGCCATCGCCCGCGTGAACCGCGTGTTCCGCGACAAGCCTGCCGGCCTGATCGTGGACTACATCGGCATCGCGCAGAATCTCAAGTCCGCGCTTGGCCAATACTCGCGCGACGACCGCAGGCACGCCGGCATCGACGAGGCGGAAGCCGTCGCCATGCTGCGGGAGAAATACGAGATCGTGCGCGCCATGTTCCACGGCTTCGATTACCGGGAGGGGCTTGGCGGATCGCCGCAGGAGCGGCTGGTTGCGCTTGCCGGCGCCATCGAGTGGGTTCTGGCCATGCAGCAGCGCGAGGCGGCCGGTGAATCTACCGATGAGAGCAAGAAGCGCGCCCAGCGCCGTTTCAACGATGCGGCGCTGGCGCTGTCGAAGGCGTTCGCGCTCGCCGCAGCCAGCGACGAGGCCCGGGCCATCCGCGAGGAAGTGGGTTTCTTCCAGACCGTGCGCGCGGCGCTCGCCAAGAGCGCGCCGGGCGCCGGAAAGTCATCCGCCCAGCGGGACCTGGCCGTGCAGCAGATCGTCAGCCGCGCGGTCGTTTCGACCGAGATCGTCGATATTCTCAAGGCCGCCGGGCTGGACACGCCCGATATTTCCATCCTGTCTGATCAGTTTCTCGCCGAGATACAGGGCATGGAGAAGAAGAATCTCGCGATGGAGGCGCTGCGCAAGCTCATCAACGGGAAACTTCACTCGAGGAGCCAGGTTAACGTGGTCCAGACCCGCGCATTCTCCCGGAGGCTGGAGGAAGCCATCGCGCGCTACCACAGCAACGCCCTCACAACGGCGGAAGCCCTTCAGGAACTGATCGGACTCGCCAGGGACATCCGCGACGCCTATCAGCGCGGCGAGGAGGAAGGGCTCAGCCAGGAGGAAATCGCCTTCTACGACGCCCTGGCCCAGAACGAGAGCGCGGTGGAGGTGATGGGCAACGACCAGCTTCGCGTCATCGCCCATGAATTGCTGAGCAGCCTGAAGGGCAATGCCTCGGTCGATTGGCAGCACCGCGAATCCGCGCGCGCCCGAATGCGGGTGCTGGTCAAGCGCATCCTCCGCAAGCACGGCTATCCGCCGGACCTGCAGGATGCCGCCGTGCAGACCGTCCTGCAACAGGCCGAAGCACTCTCGGCCAGATGGGCACCATGACTGCCAATAACGGACTTGAATAGCCTGAAGGCGCGATAAATTGATCCGCAAGAGCCTTTTGCGACGTATCCAGATTCAGTCTCCCGCGCCAAGAATCACCTCGTCCCACTTTGGTGGTTGCACCTCGCGCAGCCGTTTCAATATTCCGTTCCTGCAAATAAGGTCAGCGCGCCGCGCTGCAACTCGAATTGAGTTGCTCGCCTCAGGCGATGCGGTCGGGGCGTGAATAGACGTTGAAGCGGCCAGCGGTCACGAAGCCCGCCAGCGTCATGCCGAACTCGTCGGCGAATTCCACCGCCAGCGATGACGGCGCGCCCACGGCGGCCACCAGCGGGATACCGGCCATCATGGCCTTTTGCATCAATTCGAAGCTTGCCCTGCCGCTAAGCACGGCGCCGTAGCCGCTCATGGGCAATTCGCCGGCGAGGAGCGCCTGGCCGATCAGTTTGTCGAGCGCATTGTGGCGGCCCACGTCCTCGCGGCTGGCCTGCACCTGCCCGGCGGCGTCGAACAGACCGGATGCATGCAGGCCTCCGGTGCGCTCGAATACGCTCTGCGACGCCCGCAGCCGGTCCGGGAGCGCGCCGAGGTTCTCGGCGCTTATTCGTAACGGATTGTCGCGGAGGTCGTAACGCCCCTGAACCGCGACCGCATCCAGCGATGCCTTGCCGCAGACGCCGCAGCTGGAGGAGGTGTAGAAATGGCGCTCAAGCCGCGCTAAGTCCACTTTGACGCCGGGCGCAAGATCGACCCGCACCACGTTGATCAGACCGTTCGCCGCAGGCGGTCCGCACGGTCCGGCGGCTTCGATCTCCGCGGGCCCCGCGATGATTCCCTCGGTCAGCAGAAACCCGGCCGCCAGTTCCTCGTCGTTGCCCGGTGTGCGCATCGTGATCGAAATGCTCTTTTGCTCGCGCCGGCCATCGGGTTGCGCCCAGGCCAAGCGAATCTCCAGGGGCTCTTCCATCGCGACCGCGTCATTGCAAGTTCCGCCATCGGCGCCGAAGCGCTGAATTTGCACACGCTTGACGCTCTTCAGCGTCGCGAAATTGGCAACGCTCAAGGCCCGGCTACCTGCGCCACAGCGAGTGTCATCAGCCCTGCCGCTCTGCGATCAGTTGCTGGAGCGCCTGCTCGGCCAGACCGGACAAATTCGTCTTGCCTGACCGCATGTGCTCGGCCATCGCGTCGATCATGTAGGGACTCCAGAATCGGCCGATATGATCCGCTACGCCGGCCACTTCGGCGGTGCGGTCAAGTCCGCAGTCGAAGTTCGCGGCGATATCGTTGGCCATGCGCACCAGCTTGGCCGTATTCATGGACTGCGCCGCCCCTAACTCGCATCTGAACAGCGAACGGTTCAGGCCGGCACGGGGGTCCTGGCCTTGCGCAGGTGCTCCAACTGCTCTTCGGTGAATTCCCCGAAACGCTGCTGCCAGTCCGAGAGCTCGGCAACCTTGAACGCCTGCACGGCCGTGACCTTGTATTCCGGGCAGTTGGTCGCCCAGTCGGAGTTGTCCGTGGTCACGACATTGGCGCCGGATTCCGGATGATGGAAGGTCGTATACACCACTCCGGGCTGAACCCGCTCGGTGATGTCCGCGCGCAATACGGTGTCGCCGGCCCGGCTCTTCAGGCCCACCCAGTCGCCCTGTTCGATGCCGCGTTGCTCGGCGTCGTGGGGGTGGATTTCGAGGATGTCCTCCTCATGCCATTCCATGTTCTTCGTGCGCCGTGTCTGCGCGCCCACGTTGTACTGGCTCAGCACGCGTCCGGTGGTGAGCAGCAGCGGGTACCGGGAAGTGGAGCGTTCCTGAGTCGCCACATAGGGCGTCAGGCGGAACAGCCCCTTGCCGCGCACGAAGGTGTCCACGTGCATGGTGGGCGTGCCGTGCTCGGCGGTCTCGTTGCACGGCCACTGAATGGAACCGAGGCGGTCGAGCTTTTCGTAGCTGATGCCGCGGAACGTGGGCGTGAGCCGCGCGATCTCGTCCATGATCTCGCTGGGGTGGCCGTAGTTCATCGGGTAACCCAAGGCGTTGGCCAGCAACTGGGGCACCTCCCAGTCCTCGTGGCCGGACAGCGGCTTCATGACCTTGCGAACCGGCGAGATCCGCCGTTCCGCGTTGGTGTAGGTGCCGTTTTTCTCCAGGAATGACGAACCGGGCAGAAACACATGGGCGAATTTGGCGGTCTCGGTGAGGAACAGGTCCTGCACGATCAGGCATTCCAGCGACGACAGCGCTTCGGAGACATGGGTGATATCGGGATCGGACTGGGCCATGTCCTCGCCCTGCACGTAGAGGCCCTTGAAATGCCCGGCTATCGCGGCATCGAACATGTTCGGAATCCGGAACCCCGGCGTGGGCAACAGGTCCACTCCCCATTCCTGCTCGAACAGCGCGCGGGTTTCGGCGTCCGAGATATGCCGGTAGCCCGGCAGTTCGTGGGGGAAGGACCCCATGTCGCAGGCGCCCTGCACGTTATTCTGGCCCCGCAGCGGACTGACGCCGACCCCCTCGCGGCCCAGATTGCCGGTGGCCATGGCAAGGTTGGCGATGCCCATGACCATCGTGGACCCCTGGGCGTGCTCGGAAACGCCCAGCCCGTAGTAGATGGCGCTGTTGGGGCCGGCGGCGTAAAGCCGCGCCGCGGCCCGGACATCCGCCGCGGACACGCCGGTGACATCTTCCATGGCCTCCGGCGAATTGCGCTCTTCGAGGATAAAGCGCCGCCAGTCCTGGTACGCGTCCGCCTCGCAGCGGTCCTCAATGTACGTTTTGTTTTCAAGACCTTCCGAGAGAACCGCATGCGCCAGCGAATTGATGATCGCGACATTGGTACCGGGACGCAGCTGCAGGTGGTGGTCCGCCTCCACGTGTGCTGAACGGACCAGTTCTATCTCGCGCGGATCGATAACGATCAGCCTGGCCCCTTCCCGCAGCCGGCGCTTCATCTGCGAGGCGAACACGGGGTGCGCGACGGTGGGATTGGCGCCGATGATCATGATCACGTCGGCCTTCAGGACCGAATCGAACGCCTGCGTCCCGGCCGATTCGCCCAGCGTGGATTTCAGTCCGTATCCGGTGGGCGAGTGGCACACCCGCGCGCAGGTATCGACGTTGTTGTTGCCGAAGGCGGCGCGGACCAGCTTTTGCACCAGGTAGGTCTCCTCGTTGGTGCAGCGCGAAGAGGTGATGCCGCCGATCGAATCCGGGCCGTGCTCGTTCCGGATCTTGATCAGCCTTTCGGCCGAGAAAGCGATGGCTTCCTCCCAGGACACTTCCCGCCACGGGGCGCGGATGGATTCGCGGATCAGCGGCGCGGTGATGCGGTCCTTGTGGGTGGCGTAACCGAACGCGAAACGCCCCTTGACGCAGGAATGCCCATGATTGGCGTGGCCGTCCTTGTTGGGGATCATCTTGACCACTTCCTCGCCCTTCATCTCGGCGCGGAACGAACAGCCGACCCCGCAATAGGCGCAGGTGGTGATCACGGAATGCTCGGGCTGGCCCATATCGATCAGCGAGTTCTCCGTCAGCGTCGCGGTGGGGCAGGCCTGCACGCAGGCCCCGCAGGACACGCATTCCGAATCGAGGAACGGCTGATCCTGGCTGGCCGCCACCTTGGAGTCGAAACCGCGGCCGTCTATGGTGAGCGCGAAGGTGCCCTGGACCTCGTCGCAGGCGCGCACGCAGCGCGAACAGACGATGCATTTGCTGGGATCGAAGGTGAAATACGGGTTGCTCTTGTCCTTCTCCATATCCAGATGGTTCTCGCCCGCGTATCCGTAACGCACGTCCCGCAGACCGACGGCTCCGGCCATGTCCTGCAGTTCGCAGTCGCCGTTGGTGGGGCAGGTCAGGCAGTCCAGCGGATGATCGGAAATGTAGAGCTCCATCACGTTGCGGCGCACGTCGGCCAGCCGCGGGTTCTGCGTGGTGACCTTCATGCCTTCTGCCACTTCGGTGGTGCAGGAAGCCGGAAGGCCCTTCGCGCCCTCAATTTCCACCAGGCACAGCCGGCAGGAGCCGAACGGTTCAAGCATGTCGCTGGCGCAGAGCTTGGGAATGTTGATGCCCGCGAGCGCGGCCGCGCGGATGACCATCGTGCCCTCGGGCACCGCAACCGGCTTGCCGTCGATTGTGAGTTGCACCATCGTCGTGGACTCGCTGGGCTGGGCGCCCAGGTCGGCAGGGCGCCGGTAGGGCTCGTAGATCATTACCGTCTCAGACCGACTCATGACTCATCTCCATCCATTCCACCGGCGATCAGCGCGCCCGCAGATCCTCGGGATAGTGATCCAGAACGCTGATTACGGGGAACGGGGCCATCCCGCCCAGCGCGCACAGCGATCCGGCAATCATCGTATCGCACAAGTCCCGTAACAATAGCAGGTTGCCGGACTCGTCGTCGCCGCTCAGTATTCGGCCGATCACTTCCACGCCCCGCACCGCGCCGATCCGGCATGGCGTGCATTTCCCGCAGGACTCGATGGCGCAGAACTCCATCGCGAACCGGGCCTGCTCGCCCATATCGACCGTGTCGTCGAACACCACCAGGCCACCGTGACCGATCATGCCGCCGATCCCTTCGAACGCTTCGTAGTCCAGCGGCGTGTCGAACTGCGAAGGGTGGATGTAGGCGCCCAGGGGGCCTCCCGCCTGCACCGCCCGGATGGGCCGGCCGGTGGCTGTGCCGCCGCCGAAGTCCTCCAGCAACTCGCGCAGCGTGCGGCCGAAACCGATCTCCACCAGCCCGCCGCGCTTGACGTTGCCGGCCAGTTGCACGGTGAGCGTTCCCCTGGAACGGCCGGTTCCGTAGTCCCGGTAGTAATCGGCGCCCTCGGCCAGGATGATCGGCACGGATGCCAGCGTGATGACGTTGTTGACGATGGTGGGCGCTCCGAACAGGCCCTTGACCGCCGGCAGCGGGGGGCGGAAGCGGATCACGCCGCGCTTGCCTTCGAGGCTCTCCAGCATCGAGGTCTCCTCGCCGCAGATGTAGGCCCCGGCGGCTTCGCGAACCTCGAGGTTAAAGGCCTGGCCGCTGCCCATCACGTTGCCGCCCAGCAGGCCCGCCGTCTCGGCGATCCCGATGGCTTCATTCATGATCCGGATCGCCAGCGGGTATTCGGCGCGCAGATAGACGTAGCCCTGCGTTGCGCCCACCGCCAGTCCGGCGATGGTCATGCCCTCGATCAGCACGAAGGGATCGCTCTCCATGACCATCCGGTCGGCGAATGTGCCGGAATCGCCTTCGTCCGCGTTGCAGGCGACATACTTCTGCGTCCCCTCGGCATTCAGCACCGTGCGCCACTTGACGCCGGTCGGGAAAGCGGCGCCGCCGCGGCCTCGCAGGCCGGATTCGGTGACGATGCTAACGATTTCATCCCGCGACAGTTCCACGACCCTGGCAAGTCCCTGGTAGCCGCCATGGGCCCGGTATTCGTCCAGCGACAGCGGGTCGGTGACGCCCACGCGCGCGAACGTAAGGCGCGACTGCCTGGCCAGCCAGGGGATTTCTTCCGTTGGCCCCAGCCCAAGCGCATGCCGGCCCGCCGCGAGAAAATCGGCGTTGAAGAGCGCCGGAACGTCGCTGGTTTGCACCGGCCCGTATGCATGGCGGACGCCACCGGCCTCGACCTCGATCATGGGTTCCAGCCAGTACAGGCCGCGGGAACCGTTACGCACCAGGGTGACGGATTCTTCGCGCCTGTCGGCCTCGGCCGCAATCGCAGCCGCCACGCCGTCGGCGCCCATGGAGCGCGCTGTGGTGTCGCGGGGAACGAAAACCCTGTGTTCCGCAGCCATCCGTCAGTCCTCTTCCAGCAACGCGTCCAGGCGTTGGGGCGTCACCCGTCCGTACACGAAGTCATCGATCATCACCGCCGGCGAACAGGCGCAGTTGCCGAGGCAAAAGATCGGTTCCAGGCTGATCCGGCCATCGGGAGTGGTTTCGTGGAATCCGATGCCGAGCCGTTCGGCCGCGTGTCTTTCCAGCGCCCGGGCGCCCATGGCCTGACAGGCCTCGGACCGGCAAAGGTACAGCGTCCTGCGGCCCGGCGGTGTGGTCCGAAACAGGTGATAGAAGCTGATGACGCCATGCACTTCGGCGCGGGAGATGTTGAATACCTCGGCCACGGACGGCACGGCCTCCGCAGGCACGTAGCCGAGTTCATCCTGAATGGCATGCAGGGCCGGCAGCAATCCTCCGGGGCGGGCAACATGGCGCCGGGCAATCCGCAAGACCAGCGCTTCACGCGCATCTGCGCCGCCGTTTGCGTTTTTCGCGCCGCTCAAAAAAGGCCCTCGATTTCGCCCGCCTGGTTGAGATGGATGCTGTTGGCCGCAGGGACTCGGGGGAGGCCGGGCATGGTCATTATGTTGCCGCAGATGGCGACGAGAAACTCGGCGCCGCAGGAGAGGCGCACCTCGCGGACGTGGATCGTGTGGCCGGAGGGGGCGCCCTTGGCGCCGGGATCGGTCGAGAAGCTGTACTGGGTCTTCGCCATGCACACCGGGTAATGGCCGAAGCCGCACGCCTCGAACTCGGCGATCCGGGTCAGCACATCGGGCGGAGCGGTCACTTCCGCCGCGCCGTATATGTTACGGGCGATGGTCTCGATTTTCTGCCACAGCCCCATGTCATTCGGATAGAGTGGCACGAAGTCGGCGGCGCCGCTGTCCGCCACTTCCACCACCTTTCGCGCCAGTTCCTCGGCGCCGGCGCCTCCGTTCGCCCAGTGGGTGCACTCGATGGCCACGGCGCCCCGGCTCTCGCAGTATTCGCGAACCGCGGCGAGTTCGGCGCCGGTGTCCGCTGTGAAGCGGTTGACTCCAACAACCGCAGGCACGCCGAATTGGGCGATGTTGTCGAGATGGCGGCCCAGGTTCAGCAGGCCGGCGCGAACCGCGCCGGCATTCTCGGAACCGAGCTCGCCAGCGGCAACCCCGCCGTGCGTCTTGAGGGCGCGGATGGTTGCGACCACCACCGCTGCGTCCGGCCTGAGGCTCGCCTTCCGGCACTTGATATCGAAGAACTTTTCCGCCCCGAGATCCGCCCCGAACCCGGCCTCGGTGACCGTGTAGTCGGCGAGCTTGAGTCCGAGGCGGGTCGCCATTACCGAGTTGCAGCCGTGAGCGATGTTGGCGAACGGGCCGCCATGGATGAACGCCGGATTGTTCTCGAGAGTCTGGACAAGATTCGGCATGAGCGCGTCCTTAAGCAGAACGGCCATTGCGCCATCCGCCTTGAGTTCGCGCGAATAGCGCGGCTCGCGCTCGCGGGTCTGCCCGACCACGATGTTGCCGAGCCGGCGCTCCAGGTCCGCAAGCCCTTCCGCCAGGCAGAAGATCGCCATCACCTCGGATGCGACCGTGATGTCGAAACCGGACTCGCGCGGGTACCCGTTCCCGACCCCGCCGAGCGCGATCGATACGCTGCGAAGCGCTCGGTCGTTCATGTCCACCACCCGCCCCCAGGTGTCGCGCCGAGTGTCGATCCCGAGTTTGTTCCCCCAGTGGACGTGGTTGTCCACCATCGCCGAAAGCAGGTTATGGGCGGCGCCTATGGCGTGGAAGTCGCCGGTGAAATGGAGGTTGATGCTTTCCATCGGCACGACCTGGGCGTGGCCGCCGCCTGCGGCGCCGCCCTTCATTCCGAAGCAAGGTCCAAGGCTTGGCTCCCTAAGGCAAATTGCAGCTCGCTTGCCGATGCGGTTCAGGCCGTCTCCAAGCCCCACCGCAGTCGTGGTCTTGCCCTCACCGGCTGGCGTCGGCGTGATTCCGGTCACGAGGATGAGCTTGCCGTCCGGGCGGCCGTCAAGCGAGTCGAAATAGTCGAGCCCGACCTTGGCCTTGTCGCGGCCGTAAGGGAACAGGTGTTCGTCCGGGATGCCGGCCTTGGCGCCGATCTCGCCGATCGGAAGGGTGCGCGCCGTGCGCGCTATCTCGATGTCGCTGAGCCCTTTGCCCTTGCCGCTCATACGCCTACTCCCGCCGACGCAGGCCGATCGCCCCGCCCAAGTCCCGCGGACGCCGCGGACCCGCGCCATTTTTGACCGGCCCTCACCCGTCGGCATGTTAGTGGATTGGCGGTTGATGCGGCAAGCCGCTGCCGCCAACAGCCCCCGGCGCTGCAGCTGTCCGAGCGTGCGCAGGCGGCAAAAACTGCTATGCTGCCTGCCATTCAGACCCTTCATCTCAACCCCTTGGCGCCCCAACATCACCCGAGCGTGCAGATGCCCGATCATCAGCGTTCGGCCGCATGGCGGACATGAGCAGCCGTCCGGGGGATAGGCGGAACCACGGCCGGAAACGGCGCGCGGGCCGCGCCGCGAAGCTCGACGCGCGCCGGCGCAGAGCCGCTGATGAGGTCCCGGCCTGGATCGATCGCAGCATTCCGTTTTTCGAGCTTCTTGATGCCGAAGCGCTGGAGTTGATCGAGCACAACGCCGGCACGGTCCTCGAGGAAATCGGCATTGAGTTCCGTGGATTCCCGCCCGCGCTCGCACTTCTCAAGAATGCTGGCGCCGATGTGGACGGCGAGCGCGTGCGGTTTCCGCGTGGCATGTGCCGGTCGCTGGTCCGGGCCACCGCGCCGCGCGAGTACAGGCAGCATGCCCGCAATCCGAGGCGCTCCACGATCATTGGCGGTGCGCGCACCGTGCTGGTTCCCGCCTACGGACCACCGTTCGTGCACGATCTCGACCGGGGGCGCCGCTACGCGACGCTTGAGGACTTTCACAACTTCGTCAAGCTCGCGTTCATGAGCCCCGGGCTCCACCATTCCGGCGGCACGATCTGCGAGCCTGTGGATGTGCCCGTCAACAAGCGTCACTTCGACATGGTTTACAGCCACATCCGCTACAGCGACAAGCCGTTCATGGGTTCGGTCACGCATCCTCAGCGCGCCGAAGACACGCTGGCCATGGCGGGAATCGTGTTCGGGGAGGACTTTGTGGCCAACAACACCGTGCTGACCAGCCTGATCAACGCCAATTCGCCCTTGTGCTTTGATGCCACCATGCTCGGCGCAGCAACGGTTTACGCCGAAAACAATCAGGCGACGGTCATCTCGCCGTTCCTGCTGGCGGGAGCGATGTCGCCGGTGACGGCGGCGGGCGCGCTGGCCCAGATCCTGGCCGAGGCGCTGGCCGGCATGGCCTACGTTCAGCTCGTTCGCCCCGGCGCCCCCGTGGTGTTCGGTTCGTTTGCATCCGCGTTGTCGATGCAGTCGGGAGCGCCGACCTTCGGCGGCCCGGAACCCAGCCTGGTCCTCTACGGGGCGGGACAACTGGCGCGCCGCCTGGGCGTGCCCTTTCGAAGCGGTGGCGGTTTGTGCGCATCGAAGATTCCCGATGCCCAGGCGGCTTACGAGTCCGCCAACACGCTGCAGACGGCGGCGATGGCCGGCGTGAACTTCATGCTGCACGCGGCCGGCTGGCTCGAGGGCGGCCTGTCGATGGGCTACGAAAAGTTCATACTCGACGCCGATCAGGCGAATATGATTGCAGTGCTGCTGCAGGGGGTGGATATGTCGGAGAACGGACAGGCCATGAATGCGCTGCGCGAGGTGGGCCCCGGCTCGCATTTTCTTGGCGCCGCGCACACCCGGGCCAACTTCAAGACCGCGTTTTACCGTTCCGCAGTCGCGGACAACAACAGTTTCGAGCAATGGCAGCAGGACGGCTCGCTTGATGCCGCCCAACGCGCCAATAAGATATGGAAACGAATGCTCAAGGAGTACGAGGCGCCGCCGCTCGATCCGGCCATCGACGAGGCGCTGCTGGAGTTCATCCGGCGGCGCAAATCCGAGTTCGAGGACCGGGACTACTGATGTTCGGAGAACATTGGAGCTTGCCGCCCGCCAGGCGGGCGGGCCGCGCGGGAGCAGGCGGGCATGCCTGAGCCGATTCTGGTCATCGCCTGCGGCGCGCTCTCGCGCGAGATCGATGCGCTCAGGCGGCTATGGGGCTGGAGCCACCTGCACCTTAAGTGCCTTCCCGCCGAACTCCACAACCGCCCGGCGGAGATTCCGGGACGCCTTCGCCGGATGATTCGCAGGCACCGCGCAGCGTACGACGAGATCTTCGTCGCCTACGCCGATTGCGGCACCGCCGGCGGCATCGACCGGGTGCTGGCCGAGGAAGGCGCCGAGCGGCTGGAAGGCGCGCACTGCTATGAGTTCTTCGCCGGCCGCCAGCGCTTCGCCGAGCTTGCCGCGGCGGAGCCCGGCACGTTCTACCTGACCGACTTCCTGGCGCGCCATTTCGACCGGCTCGTGATCAGGCCGCTGGGCCTGGATCGGCATCCGGAACTTCGCGGCGCCTATTTCGGACATTACCGCAGGCTCGTATATCTTTCGCAAACGGAAGACGCGCGTCTGCTCGACTCCGCCGTCCGGGCCGCCGCGCGTCTCGAACTGGAATTCGAGCATGTGCGCTGCGGTTACGGCGAACTTGAGACCGGCCTGGCGGCGCGCTTCGAGCAGGCGTTTACGCAGGAGCGGCTGAGGGCGTCGATCGGCAGTCACGGCGCCGACGCCGAAGGCGCCAAGGGCGCCTAGCGAGGGATGGGCGGCGTTTCCGCCACGCATTCCGCCAAGGAGCGGGCCGTAAGGCACCGAATGCGGCGCTGGTCGGTGCGCAACGCGCGCGGTCTCAAAAAACTCTATTCCGCCATCGAGCAGATCCTGGTCTGGTGCCACCCGCTGTTGCGGCGCATCGGTTTCGCGCGGCTCGACAAGCCGTTCATGAAGGTCGAGTCGCTCACCAAGGGCTTCCTGCTGGACTCGCAGAACTGCGGCCAGTGCATCGTTGGTTTCACCGGGCTTTCGTGCCCGATGAACTGCCCGAAGAAGATGCGCAACGGCCCCTGCGGCGGCGTCCGCCCCGACGGCAACTGCGAAGTAAAGCCTGAAATGCCATGCGTCTGGGTGCTCGCGTGGGAAGGCAACCAGCGCTTGCGCGAAGAGGAAATCCCGCTGCAGGTCGTGCAGCCGCCCGTGGACCACCAGTTGATCGGCCGGTCGGCGTGGCTGCGCGAGGTGCGGATCCTGGTCGAGGGCGATAACCGTGCAGTTTGAAGACGAGCCTCTGGTGCCCGGCGATCCGCTGCCGATCCGGCCCGGGCACTCCTCGTTTGGCCGGTTCGAGCGCGTTCTGCGGGCCGGCGGCTTCGCGGTGACCGCCGAGATTGCGCCGCCCGATTCGGCCAATCCGGCCGAAGTCTATGAGCGCGCCGCGCTGTTCGACGGCTACGTGGATGCGATGAACGCCACCGACGGCTCGGGCGCCAACTGCCACATGTCCAGCGTCGGCATGTGTTCGCTGCTGTGCCGGCGCGGCTACGCGATGGTCATGCAGGTTTCGGCCCGGGACCGCAACCGGATCGCCATCCAGGGCGACGTGCTCGGCGCGGCGGCCATGGGCGTGGCCAGTTTCCTGTGCCTGACCGGCGACGGCGTGGACGTGGGCGATCATCCGCAGGCCAAGCCCGTATTCGACCTTGACTGCATGTCGATGCTGAGCATGATTCGCCGCATGCGGGACGAATCGCGGTTTTTGAGCGGGCGCAAGCTGACCGAGCCGCCGCGGGTGTTCATCGGCGCCGCAGCGAACCCGTTCGCGCCGCCGCTGGACTACCGTCCGCTCCGGCTGGCGAAGAAGGCTGCCGCCGGCGCGCAATTTGTGCAGACGCAGTACTGTTTCGACATCGACGCGTTCGGACGCTACATGGCGGCGGTGCGCGACGCCGGCACTCACGAGAAGGTCTTCATCCTGGCCGGTGCGGGGCCGCTGGCGTCAGCCCGTTCAGCCGAATGGATTCGCTCCAACGTGCCCGGCATTCATATTCCCGATGCCGTCATCCGCCGGCTGAAGGGCGCGCAGAACCAGCAGCGCGAAGGGGTGAATATCTGCATCGACATGATTCACCGGATCAGGGAGATCGAGGGCGTGCGCGGCGTTCACATCATGGCCTACCGCCAGGAGCACCGGGTTGCGGAAATCGTCGAGCGCTCCGGCGTGCTGGACGGCCGCCGGCCCTGGCAGCCGTCCGTGGACTGGAATAGCGCCGCATGGGATCAAGGTCACGCCAAGGCGCCCGGCACGCCAGCCGGTCAGCCAATGGACAAAGCCTCGTGACGGCTACGGACGCCGCTTCGCCTCCCCGGGCGCCCGGCGGGAGGAACTGACGTGGCCGGCAAGGACGCGAGGATCGTGTTCACGCCCTCCGGGCGCCGCGGCTCTTTCCCGCGGGGCACGCGCCTGCTGGACGCCGCCCGCAGCATCGGCGTGGATGTGGATTCGGTTTGCGGCGGCCGCGGGCTATGCGGCCGCTGCCGCATCGTCTGCATGGACGGCGACTTCGCCAAGCACGCGATCAAGTCCCGTCCGGCGCACCTTTCCGCGCTCAACGAGACCGAGGCGCGCTACAGCGAGCGCCGCCTGGAGCTTGCGAAAAACCATCGCCTGAGCTGCCAGGCGGAGATCCGGGGCGATCTCGTCATCGATGTGCCCCCCGAGAGCCAGATGCATCGCCAGGTGATCCGCAAGGATGCCGAGCACCGCGAGATCAAGCTCGATCCGGCCACGCGCGCTTACCACGTCGAGGTGCAGCCCGCCGATCTGCTTGAAGCGAGCGGCGATCTGCAGCGCCTATGCGACGCCCTGGCCTGGGAGTGGCACCTGGCCGACCTGGCGTGCGACCCTGTCATTCTGCCGGGATTGCAGCCCGCGCTGCGGGACGGCGACTGGCGGGTGACCGCGGCGGTGCACCGGCAATCCACAGTCGTCGCCGTCTGGCCCGGCTTCAAGCCCAGCGTCCATGGCGTCGCGCTCGACATCGGTTCGACGACGATTGCCGCCCACCTCGTGAATCTGACAACCGGCGCCGTGCTGGCCACCGGTGGCATCATGAACCCGCAGATTCGCTTCGGCGAGGACCTGATGAGCCGGGTTTCTTACGTGATGATGCATCCGGAAGGCGTCGCCGAACTGACGCAGGCCGTTCGTCAGGGCGTGAACGACCTCATCGGCGACGTTTGCAGCCGGGCCGGCATGGACGAAGCGGACATCGTCGAACTGACGGTTGTCGGCAATCCGATCATGCACCACCTGTTTCTGGGGCTCGACCCGCGCGAACTCGGCGGCGCCCCTTTTGCGCTGGCTGTCGATACCGCGCTCGATCTCAAGGCTCGCGATATCGGCATCGGGATCCATCCCGGCGCCAATGTCTATTCGCTGCCGTGCATAGCCGGGCACGTGGGCGCCGACGCAGCCGGCATGGTGCTGGCCGAGGAGCCGCACCTTCTGGAGGAGGTTTCGCTGGTGGTGGACGTGGGCACCAACGCCGAGATTGTGCTCGGCAACCGCGACCGGCTGCTGGCCTGCTCCAGTCCTACCGGCCCTGCCTTCGAGGGGGCGCAGATTTCCGCCGGCCAGCGCGCCACGCCCGGCGCCATTGAGCGCGTGCGCATTGATGCGGAGACCTTGGAGCCGCGCTTCAGCATCATCGGCTCGGAACTCTGGTCGGACGACCCGGGCTTCGGGGAAGCCGCCGAGGCATCGGGAGTTACGGGCATCTGCGGCTCCGGCATCATCGAGGTCATTGCAGAGATGTATCTGGCCGGAATCATCAACGGGGATGGCGTCATCGACGGCTCGCGGGCTACCCGCACTGAACGTATCATCGCCGACGGCCGGACTTTCTCGTACCTGCTGCACGATGGCCCGCAACGCATCGTCATCACCCAGAACGATGTGCGCCAGGTGCAGCTCGCCAAGGCGGCGCTGTACGCAGGCGTCCGGTTGCTCCAGGACCGCGCCGGCTTCGATGGGATCTACCGCATCCGGCTGGCCGGGGCGTTCGGTTCGCACATTGATCCGAAATACGCGATGGTCCTGGGGCTGATTCCCGACTGCGACCTCAACCGGGTCGAGTCGGCCGGCAACGCCGCGGGCATGGGGGCGCTGATCGCCCTGCTGAACGTGCCCGCCCGTGCGGAAATCGAGGCTGCAGTGCGCGGCATCGAGAAGATCGAAACAGCGGTGGAACCTAAGTTCCAGGAATACTTCGTGGACGCCATGGCGATCCCGAACAGGCAGGACGCCTTTCCGAGGCTGTTCTCGGTGGTTGACAAGCCTGCCGCCAAGCCACCTTCCGCCGGCGCTCGAGCGGGCCGCCGCCGCGCCAAGGCACTCTGACGCCGGCCGGTGCGGACTATCCTCCAGGACGGGATACGCAGGTGGTGAAATCGCGGGCGAGAGTTGTCGTGATCGGAGGCGGCGTGGTCGGATGCAGCGCCCTGTATCACCTGGCCAGGAAGGGTTGGGGCGGCGATGCGGTGCTGTTCGAGAAGGGCGAGTTGACGTCCGGTTCGACCTGGCATGCCGCGGGCCTGCTGCCGCTGTTCAACATGAGTTATTCGGTGGGCCAGGTACACAAGTACTCGCTGAAGCTCTACCGGCAGCTCGAGGAAGAGACCGGGCAGCAGGTCGGGTTCAGCCAGGTCGGCAACCTGCGGCTGGCCATGAACGACGACCGCATGGACGAGTACTACCAGTACGCGGCGACGGCCAAGACCATCGGGGTTGATGTGCGCTTCCTGACGCCGGCGCAAATCAAGGCGCTCTGGCCTCTGTGCAACATCAACGGACTGGTTGGCGGCATCTTTCATCCGGAGGACGGCTACATCCAGCCCGCCGACCTGACGCAGGCGCTGGCAAAGGGCGCCCGCGCACGCGGCGCCGCCATCTACCGCAAGACCGCGGTGGCCGGGATCACAAGGGCGACCTCCGGCGCCTGGATAGTGCACACGGACAAGGGCGACATCACCTGCGATCACGTGGTATCGGCGACTGGAAACTACGCCCGGCAGACCGGTGAGATGGTGGGACTGGACATCCCCGTGATGCCGGTGGAACACCAGTACATCGTCACCGAACCGCATCCCGCCCTTGAGAAACGCAAGCGCGAGGGCCTGCCCGAACTCTGCGTGCTGCGCGAATCGGACGGATCGTGGTACCTGCGCGAGGAAAACAGCGGCTTCATTCTCGGCCCCTACGAAAAGGACGCGCCCTGCTGCTATGTGGACGGACCGGACCCGCAAGCCGAGTACGAACTGTTCCAGGAGGACATCGACCGCCTGATGCCGCACATCGAGGCCGCCATGGAGCGGGTGCCGGCGTTCGCCGAGGTCGGTATCAAGAAGGTTTACAACGGCGCCATCGCCTACACGCCGGACGGCAACCCGATCATCGGGCCGGCATGGGGCATCGAGAATTTCTGGCTGTCCGAGGGGCACAGCTTCGGCATCACCGCGGCGGGCGGCGCCGGGTGGCAACTGGCCGAGTGGATCGTCGAGGGCGAGCCGACCATCGACATGCTGGGCGTCGAGCCGCGCCGCTTCGGCGAATACGCCACGAAGGACTACCTGGTCGAGAAAACCGAGGAAGCATACGCACACGTATTCATCATTCATTACCCGGACGAGGAGCGGCCAGCCGCGCGCCCGCTGCGCACCGCGCCCTGCTACGAACGAATGAAGGCGCGCGGCGCGATATTCGGGCAGAAATTCGGCTGGGAGCGGCCGAATTTCTTCGCCACCGGCGGCCTGCCCCAGGAAGACGACTGGTCGTTCCGCCGCTCGCGCTGGTTCGAGGCGGTCCGCAGGGAGGTCGGCAACGTCACCCGCAACGCCGGACTGCTGGACATGACGGCATTCGCCAAGTGCCGCATATCCGGCCCCGGCGCGGAAGGATTCCTTAACTGGTTCGTCGCCAACAACGTGCCGAAGCAGGCCGGACGCCTGTGTCTCGCCCATGCCCTTAACCGCAACGGCGGCGTTCATTCGGAGTTCACGATCCGGCGTGAGTCGGAGGATTCCTTCTACCTGGTATCGGCCGGCGCCTTTCAGCGGCTGGACCACGATTACCTGCGCAAGTACATGCCGCGTGACGGTTCAGTGCAGTTCACGCCGTTGACCGGCGCTATCGGAGTGCTGGTGCTGGCCGGCCCGAAAGCGCGGAAACTGTTGTCGCGGGTAACGCGCGCCGACCTGTCCAACGAAGCGTTCCGCTGGCTGACGGCACGCAATATCGTGGTCGGTTCGGCGCCGGTCAATGCGATACGGCTGAACTTCGTCGGCGAACTCGGGTGGGAACTGCACCACCCGATGGAGTGCCAGAACCACATTTTCGACGCGCTGTTCGAGGCCGGCGAAGACTTGGGGCTGGCGCCGTTCGGAATTCGCGCCATGGATTCCATGCGGATGGAGAAGTCCTACCGGCTGGTGGGCACGGAGTTGTCGATCGAATATTCCGCTTTCGAGTCCGCGCTGGACCGATTCGTCAAGATCGACAAGGGCGACTTTCTCGGACGCGAGGGGCTGCTGGCGGGAAGCCGGAACGGCCTCGGGCAGGTGCTGGCCACGCTGGAGGTCCACGACGTCGAGGACGCCGACGCGCTGGGCAACAACGCGCTGATCAAGGACGGCGAAACCGTTGGCCGCGCCACCAGCGGCAGTTACGGTTTTCGCGTGGGCAAGTCGCTGGCGCTGGGCATGCTGCCCCCCGAACTGGCGGTTCCGGGTTCCGAGGTCGGGATCGAGGTCCTGGACAGGACCCTCCCCGCGACGGTGATTGCAGACAGCCCGTTCGATCCGGCCAACGAACGGCTGCGCGACGTCAACGGGGCCAACGGCCAGCGTGGTCGCCGCACTCAAGGCTCTTGAGCATCCGGGAATATAAACCCTCTTCATCAGCTCAATTGAAGGCGGATGCGCCGCCAACTTTGGTACAATTCTGGGGTTTGGCGAGCGGCGTAGCCGCGGGATCACTTTCAATGGTAGGCATACGGCTATCCCGGCATGGGGCCAAGAAGCGGCCCTTCTATCACATCGTCGTTACCGACCGGCGCAACAAGCGCAACGGCCGGTTCATAGAGCGGCTGGGTTTTTACAACCCCATCGCGACCGGCGGCGAGCAGCCCCTGAAGCTGGCCCTGGATCGCGTCGATTACTGGCTGGGGCAGGGCGCACAGCCCTCCGAAAGGGTGCGGCAACTGATTCGCCGGCGGCGCATGGAAGGCGACCTGGCGGCCAAGGCGGCCGAGGAAGCCGCCGCCGCCGAAGCTGCCCCGGAGGAAGAAGCTGCGGCGGAAGCGGCGCCGGCTGAAGAAGCCAAGGCTGAAGAAGCCGAGGTCGAAGAAGCGCCTGCCGAAGAGGCTGTGGGTGAAGAGGCCGCCGCGGAAGAGACGGCCGAGGCGGACGGCGAACCCGAACCCGAGGCCGGCGAAGCCGAAGAGAGTGCCGCCGAGGCGGAAGCGGCGAGCGAAGAAACCGCCGAAGAGTCCGCTGCGACTGCAGAAGCCGAAGAAACTGCGGCGGGCGAGGCGGAAGGCGAGGACGAATCCGAACAGGCTGCGGCGGACGACGCAGCAGAACCCGACGAGGCAGCGCCGGAAGACGACGGCGCCGAGGAAGATGGCGAAAACGCCCCCGCGCCCGACAAGGATTCCGGCTGAGCCGGAACGGCCGGAGAACCGATCGCCGGAAGCGAAACTGATTCCCATGGGCCGGCTGGGCGCCGCCCGGGGACTGAAAGGCTGGCTCAGGGTGAAGTCCTTTGCCGACCCGCCGGAACAACTTGAGAACTACCGTGCCTGGAATCTGCTCGTGAACGATCAGTACAGGGAAATGACCTTGCGGCGCTTGCGGACCACCCCGCGCGGCCTGGAGTGCCTTCTTGAAGGGATAGACACGCGCGATGCGGCGGAAGCGCTGCGCGGCGCGGAAATCCGCGTGAATCGCGCGGACCTGCCGCCGGCCGGCGAGAACGAGTGGTACTGGGCCGACCTGAAAGGACTGGAAGTGCATAACCTTGAGGGCCGGCCGCTGGGCCGGGTCCACGGTCTGATGGCCACCGGCGCCAACGACGTGCTGATCGTGCAGGGCGAACGCAGGCGGCTGATCCCGTTCGTGCCGGGCAGCCGGGTCCGCGAGGTCGACCTGCAGGAGCGCCGGCTGATCGTGGACTGGGATCCGGCGGATTAGGGCTTGCGAACTGGCCCTTGGAGCGCGGCAGGTCCCCGATGCATATCACTACCGTATGCCTGCACCCCGAGATGGTGCTGGACGCCTTCAGGGGCGGCGTTTGCGGCCGGGCGCTTCAAGCCGGCGTGGCCAGCCTGCGCTGCGTGAACCCAAGGGATTTCGCCGCCGGGCCTCACCGCAGCGTGGACGACCGTCCCTACGGCGGGGGGCCCGGTATGGTCCTGAGCCCCGAACCCCTGCTGGCGGCGGTAAGGGCCGCCCGCGCCAGGGCGCCCGGCGAGGCGCCGGTCATCTTCCTCACTCCGCAGGGCGGGCGCTTTACCCAGCGGCGCGCACGGGAACTGGCGGCCGGCCCCGGCATGGTGCTGGTCGCCGGGCGCTACGAGGGGATCGACGAACGCGTGGTGGAACTGGAAGCCGACGAGGAGCTGTCGCTGGGCGATTTCGTCCTGAGCGGCGGCGAACTGGCCGCCTGCGCGGTGATCGATGCGGTGGTGCGGCTGTTGCCCGGGGCGCTGGGAGACGACCGCTCGGCCGAGGAAGACTCGTTTTCCGTTGGCCTTCTGGATTTTCCGCAGTACACTCGGCCCGCCATCGTGGAAGGCCGCGAGGCGCCGGAGGTGCTGCTGAGCGGCGATCACGAGCAGGTGCGGACGTGGCGCCTGAAGCAGTCGCTGGGCCGCACCTGGGCGCGCCGGCCGGAATTGCTTTCCGGGCGGGGCCTGAATGAACGGGAAAACCGGCTGCTGGCGGAGTTCCAGGCGGAATACGACATTAAAATACGAGACGCGAAAGATGACCAATCTCATTGAACAACTTGAAGCGGAACAACTCCGCACCGACCTGCCCGATTTTTCGCCGGGAGATACGGTGGTGGTGCAGGTGCGCGTGCGCGAAGGGCAACGGCAGCGTTTGCAGGCCTTCGAAGGCGTAGTGATCGCCAAGCGCAACCGGGGCCTCAACTCCTCCTTTACCGTGCGCAAGATTTCGCACGGCGAAGGGGTTGAACGGGTGTTTCAGACCCACAGCCCGATGATCGCCGGAGTCAAGGTGAAGCGCCGCGGCGACGTGCGGCGCGCGAAGCTCTATTACCTTCGACAGCGGCGCGGGCGGAGCGCGAGAATTCGCGAGAAGCTATGAGGCTGAAGGGCTTAGCAGCCCGTGGCAGAACCCCGCGTCGCACCGAGATCGGCGAGACGCCCGCCTGGCAAGGCGCGAGGAGCGCGCATATCGGGCATATGCAAGCGACGAGCAACGCAGTCCAGGCGGGATGGATCGCCGGTCGAATGCAGCGGGGCTTCTGCCACGGGCTGCTAACCCTTGCTCTCGCTGCGATAGGCCTTTCCGGCTGCGGTTCGCTGATTCAATCCGCCACCAGCGGTCTTACCGAACAACTCGGTGACGCCGTTTTAGGCCACGACGACCCCGAACTCGTTCGCGAGGCCACGCCCACGCTGCTCATCCTGATCGACAGCCTGGCCGGCGAGGACGCCGGCCCTGCGGTCCTGGGGTCGGCCGCGCAGTTGTACGCCGCCTATGGCGTGGTTTTCGTCAACGATCCCGAACGCGCCCACAAGCTGACCGAGCGGGCCTACGGTTACGGCCGCAGGGCCCTGTGCGCCGCCGACGGGGCCGGATGCGGCGTGCAGGAACTGGGTTTCGAGGAATACGAGGCCCGGATCGGCGCGTATCCCGCCGCGAAGGCGCAGGCACTCTATGACTACCTGATCGGCTACCTGTCCTGGATCCAGTCCCGCGGCGACTATGAAGCGCTGGCCCGGCTTCCGCGGCTGCAGGTGGCGCTGGACCGGCTGCTGGACGTTGCGCCGGCGGACATTCGCGGGCGCGCGCATATGTACATGGGCATCCTGCAATGCCTGCGGCCGGCCTCGCTGGGCGGCGAACCGGAAGCGGGCATGCGGAATTTCGATGAGGCCCTGCGCCTGACCGAGCGCAAGGACCTGAGCGTGCTGGTGGAGTACGCAAGAAACTGCGCCCGTTTGCTCTATGATCGCGAACTGCACGACAGGCTGCTTGAAGAGGTGCTCGACGCCCCCGCCGACCAGCCGGGTCTTACGCTGTTCAACAACCTTGCCAAGGCCGACGCCCGGGATCTGCTGAGTACTGCCGATGAATACTTCTGAGTCCGGTCCGCTGCGGTTCGCTGCGTTGGTCGTGGCCGCGCTGCTGGCGGCCGGTCCGCTTTCGGCGCAGACGCTGAAGATCGCTACGGTTACGCCGGAGGGGTCGGCCTGGATGCGCGACATGCGCGCCGCTGCCGCGGAGATCCGCGAGCGCACCGGCGGACAGGTGCAGGTGAAGTTCTACGGCGGCGGCACGCAGGGCGACGACTTAAGGGTGCTGCGGAAGATTCGCGTCGGCCAGTTGCAGGGGGCGGTGCTGACTTCCAGTGCGCTGGCCGGCAGGTATCCGGACGTGCTTCAGTACGGGCTTCCGCTGTTGTTCCGTTCACGCGACGAGATGCTGTTCGTGCGCGAGAGGTTTGACCCCTTGCTGGCGGACGGCCTGCTCGACAGCGGCTACGAGACATTCGGCTTCGGCAGCCTGGGCTTCGCCCGCATCATGTCGGGCAGGAATCCGGTGGTCCGGCTGGAGGACGCGCGCGGGCTGAAGATCTGGGTGCCCGAGGGCGACGACATCGGCCTGCGCTCGATGCGTTCGGTGGGCCTGGCCCCCGTCCAGCTTCCGATCTCCGACGTGCTTGTCGGGCTGCAGACGGGCCTGGTGGAGGTCATCGTCACGCCACCTTCGGGCGCCATTCTGCTGCAGTGGCACACACGCTTGCGCTACGTCACGGACTTCCCCGTGGTATTCGCCTTCGGCCTGTTGGCGATGGACAGGAGGGCTTTCGGCCGGCTGTCGCAGCCCAACCAGGCGATCGTCCGCCAGGTATTCGGCGCGCTGGCGGCCCAGCTTGACCGCCGCGACGCCCAGGACAACCTGGAAGCCGGGCAGGCGCTGAAGAACTCCGGGCTCGAATACCTGGCTCCTACGTCCGACGAGGTTCTCCGCTGGCGCCAGGCATTCGGTGACATCTACCCCGAACTGGTGCGTGAAGCGGGGATGTCACGCGACATGCACGAAGAAATCATGCAGACGCTGCACGATTTCCGCGGCGAATCGGGATCCGGCTGATCCACGTGCCGCGCTGGCGCTGACGGGAATACCGGGTGCCGGGCACGGCGGGAAAGATGGCCGGGCGGCTGCTGACCAGCCTGCTGGCCACTTTTCTGGGCGCCATGCTCCTTCTGGCGGCCGCTCAGATCCTCTGGCGCAACGTTTTCCGCATGTCGATTCCGTACAGCGAGCAGTTGCTGGAGTGGCTGGTGCTCTGGATCGCCATGCTGGGCGCGATGGCGGCCAGCGTCGGCAGCCGCCACATCACGATCGATGCGCTCTCGCAGGCGCTTTCGGAATCGGCCCGCAGATGGGCGGGCGTGGCGGCGCAGTTCTTCGCACTGGTCGTCTGCCTGGCGCTGTTCCTGATCTGCGGCGCCTACTGGCTGGACACGATGAGCTATGGCGAAACCACGCTGGGCGGACTGCCGCGATGGGCATTCGAGGCCATACTGCCGGTCGCCTTTGCCGTGATGGCGGGCGCCCACCTGGCTCACATGGTTTCGCTGCTGCGGCACGACCGCCTCGCCGGGGGCGCGGAAACTGCCGGCCCTCCGACGGCGGATTGAACCCATGCACTGGATAGTTCTCGGGCTGCTGGCCGTTCTGGGCGTTCCGCTCTTCGCGATCATCGCGGGCGGAGCGATGCTCGGCTACCTGAGCGCAGACATCCCCCTGGCCTCCATCGCCATCGAAATACTGGGCGTGGCGACGCTGCCTGCGCTGGTCGCCATTCCCCTGTTCTGCTTCGCCGGATACGTGCTGGCGGAGAGCCCGGCGCCGAAGCTGCTGGTGCGCCTGAGCGAAGCCCTGGTGGGGTGGATGCCCGGGGGCCTGGCGGTTTTCGCGTTGGCCGTCTGCGCGCTGTTCACGGCATTCACGGGCGCGTCCGGCATCACCATCATCGCGATGGGCGCCTTGCTCTATCCGGCGCTGAAACAGGCGCGCTACCCGGAGGGATTTTCCCTCGGGCTGGTCACCACCGGCGGCAGCCTGGGGCTGCTGTTCGCGCCTTCCCTGCCGCTGATTCTCTATGGCGTCGTCTCCGAAGCCCGCATCGACTCGCTGTTCAGGGCCGGCGTGCTGCCCGGCCTGGCCATGATCGTTCTTCTTGCGGCTTACTGCCTGTGGGTCAACCGCAGCGAACGCCGGCCGCTTTCCAGCTTCGATTGGCGCGAAGTCGCCGCCGCGGTCAGGGCCGCGGGCTGGGAGCTGCCGTTGCCGGTCATCGTGCTGGGCGGCATCTACTCCGGCTACTTTGCGATTTCCGAGGCGGCGGCGGTCACGGCGCTCTACGTCGTGGTCGTGGAAGTGCTCATCCGCCGCGCAATCCCGCTTTCGCGCCTGCCGCTGATCATGCGCGATTCGATGACGCTGGTGGGCGGAATACTGCTGATCCTGGCCGTCTCGCTCGCGTCCACCAACCTGATGATCGACGCCGAGGTGCCTCAGCGGCTGCTGGCCGTGGTCGGCGAGGTCGTGAGCGGCCCCGTGACCTTCATGCTGGCCCTGCTGGTATTCCTGCTGATCCTGGGCGCTTTCCTGGACATCTTCTCGGCCATCGTCCTGGTCGTGCCGTTGATCCTCCCGGTCGCCGCCCAGTTCGGCGTGCACCCGGTCCACCTGGGCATCATTTTCCTGGCGACCATGCAGCTGGGTTACCTTACGCCTCCCGTGGGCCTTAACCTGTTCATTGCGAGCTATCGGTTCGAGCAGCCGATCGTTCGCGTTTATCTGGCCAGCCTGCCGTTTCTGCTGGTGCTGATGGCGGCGGTGCTGCTGATCGCATTCTGGCCCTCGCTTTCCCTGTGGATGATCGGAACATGATTCGGAAAACAACCCTTGCATTGTGCGCCCCGGCGGTGCTCGCATTCGCCGCCGGCGACGCGCACGCCGACTTTGACATTGGCGAAATCCGTCTGCCGCCGGGCTTCGAGATCGAGGAATACGTGACCGACCTCAGAAACGCCCGCGGTCTCGCGATCGGTGAGAACGGCACGCTGTTCGTGGGCACCCGGAATGCCGGGAAGGTGTACGCGGTGCGTAATCCCGGCGGCCCCGGCCAGGAGATCATCGAACTGGCCTCGCGCCTGCTGGCGCCGAACGGTTTGGCGGTGCGCGGTTCGTCGCTGTTCGTGGCGGAGATTCACCGCATTCTGGAATACGAGAACATCGAACAGCGGCTCGGGGAGGGCATCAGCCCCAAGGTGTTTCATGACGGCCTGCCCACCGCCCGGCATCACGGCTGGCGTGCTATCGGCTTCGCGCCCGACGGCTGGATGTACGTGGCGGTAGGCGCGCCCTGCAACGTTTGCGACAGCTATGCGACGATCGAGCGTATTCCAGCGCAAGGCGGCGAACGCGAAGTCTATGCGCGGGGCGTGCGCAACAGCGTGGGCCTGGCCTGGCATCCGGAAACCGGCGAACTCTGGTTCACGGAAAACGGACGCGACCTGATGGGCGACGACATTCCGCCGTGCGAACTGAACCATGCCCCGCGGCCCGGCATGCACTTCGGCTTCCCTTTCTGTCACGGCGCGGACATCCCCGACCCGGACGCGAAATGGGCCGCGCTGGGCGACTGCGCCTCGGCCGAGCCGCCGGCGCAGGAACTGGGGCCCCACACCGCTCCGGTGGGCCTGACGTTCTATACGGGCGACGCATTTCCCGCCGAATACAAGGGACGGCTGTTCGTCGCCGAGCACGGCAGCTGGAACCGGAGCAGGAAAATCGGCTACCGGGTGATGATGCTCGAGCTCGAAGGCAATGAAGTCGTGAGCTACGAGCCGTTCGCGGAGGGCTGGCTGCGCGGCGAGGAGACGCTCGGACGGCCGGCTTACGTCATCGAGGATCGCGAGGGCAACCTGCTGATCAGCGACGACCACCGCGGCGTCATATACCGCGTCCGCTACACCGGCGCCAGCTGAAGCCCTTCGTTTGCCCCCTCCTCGTGGGAGCGTTGGAGCAGGGACAGCGAGAATCGAGCCAGGATGGCGTCTCCCACGAGGAGGGGGCAAACGAAGGAGCGGAATCGAAGCGCCGGCATCCGGTACACTAGGCGCAGCAAATATGAGGAGTAAAGGCTCATGATCGGAAAGTTATTTCGCGCTATCTGGACGGGTGTCGACGGTTTTCGCAAGGTCATCCACCTGGTCCTGATGATCTTCGTGTTCGTTGTGATGCTGGCGGCGCTGGGATCGGGCCAGACGCCCGTGAATATCAAGGACGGCGCCGTCCTGCTGTTGAACCCTTCGGGAGTGCTCGTGCATGAGCTCAGCGCCGGAGAGCTTGATCTGGAATTGCTGCGCATGAACGATGATCCGCCGCCCGAGACGCTGGTAAGGGACGTGGTGCGGGCGCTCAGGCACGCCGCCGGGGACGATCGGATCGCGGCCGTGCTGGTGGACATCGACGGTCTGGCCGGCGGCGGCTTTACCAAGTTGCAGGATGTGGCCGCGGCGATGCGCGAATTTCGCGAGTCCGACAAGCCGGTGATCAGCTATTCGAGTTGGTACGGGCAGAGCGGCTACCTGCTGGCGTCCCAGGCGGATGAGGTGTTCGTGCATGACTACGGCGGGGTGGACATCCGCGGCATGGGCCGCTGGCGGATGTACTACGCCGAAATGTTCAACAAACTCGGCATCGACCCGCACGTGTTCCGGATAGGCGAGTACAAGTCCTTTGTCGAGCCGTATTTCCGCAACAGCATGTCCGACGAGGACCGGCAGAGCGCGGAACAGTGGCTGGGCGCGCTGTGGGGCGAGTACCAGCGCGAGGTCACGGAGGCCCGGGAGCTGGCCGCGGACGCGCTGGACCAGTACGCGGCGAACTTCACCGAGGCCCTGGAGGCCGCTGGGGGCGACCTGGCGCGGGTCAACCTCGAGGCCGGCCTGGTCGACGCGATACACAACGACGAGACCTTCAAGGAATACATGAAGGAACGGTTCGGCGATTCCGAGGACGGCGAATACCACAAGGTCGGGTTCGCTGACTACCTGACGGTGGCCGACCGCGAGAACCCGCCGCACTCCGACGACGAAAACAAGGTGGGCGTGGTTGTGGTCGCGGGTTCCATCATCGACGGCAGCGCCGGGCCCGGCGCCGCCGCTGGCGACAGCATCGCCAAGCTGGTTCGCCATGCCGCCGAGGAGGAAGACATCAAGGCTCTGGTGTTGCAGGTGGACAGCCCGGGAGGCAGCGCATTCGCGTCCGAAGTGATTTCCGGCGCGGTCGCGACCGTCTCCGAGGCGGGCAAGCCGGTCGTGGTTTCCATGAGCAGCGTGGCGGCCTCGGGCGGTTACTACGTCGCCGCGGAGGCCGACGAGATCTGGGCCTATTCGGGAACCATTACCGGGGCGATCGGAGTGGGCGCGGTGTTCTTTACCGCGCCCAAGCTGCTGGAGCGCATCGGCTTTACCGAGGACGGGCTGGGAACCACGCCGCTTTCGGAACAGGGCCGCATCGGACGGGACCTGGACGAAGACCTCCGACGGCAGGTGGACTCGCAGATCGGCAGGGTCTATGAGCGGTTCGTGGGCCATGTTTCTCAGGGGCGCGGCATGACCTTTGAGGAAGTGGACGGCATCGGCCGCGGCCGCGTCTGGATCGGCTCCGACGCCGCGTCCATCAACCTTGTCGACAATATCGGCACGCTGGAAGACGCGGCCGAAAGCGCCGCCGGGCTGGCCGGCCTGGAGGAGGGCGAGTACAGCGTGGAGCGGATCAAGCGCAAGCGCCCGTTTTTGACGGGCCTAAGCGAATTCTTCCAGTTGCGCCTGACGAGGCTCAAGCAAAGGCTGGGCAACGGTTCGGAGCCGGACCGGTTCATGGACGCGGTCCAGCAGGCGAGAAAGATATTGAACGCCGAACTGGACCAGTTGGCGCAACTCAACGACCCGCGCGGCTTCTACTACCACTGCGGAACCTGCGCCGTCTATTGAGCATCGGGGCGGTTTCCGACTCGCTGCAGGCGGGCCTGGTGGTAAGTTGGCTGATCTGGCGCGGCCGCGCTCAGAGGAGTAGTGAATATGTCGAAATCAACGCGTAGGGCATTTGTCGGAGGGGCCATAGCGGCCGCGGGGCTGCAGGGCGCGGGAGCGCATGAACGGTCGGAGGACAGTGTACTGTTCGTCCTGGTGCACGGCACCGGTCACGGTGGCTGGTGCTGGAAATTCGTGCGGGACATCCTCGGCGAACAGGGGCATCGGGTCTACACGCCCACGCTGACCGGCTGCGGCGAGCGCTCGCACCTGCTTCACCCCGGCATCGGGCTGGATCTCCATATTCAGGACATCGTCAACGTGCTCGAATGGGAAGAACTCGAAAACGTGGTGCTGGTGGGGCATTCCTACGCCGGGCTGGTGATTTCCGGCGTGGCGGACCGGGCCAAGGACCGGCTGCGGCACCTGGTCTATCTCGATGCGATCGTTCCGCGGGACGGCGACAGCCTGCTGACGGCGCGCCGCGACATCAGCCCGGAGGAAATGGCCGCCAACGAGCAGCAATTGCGCCGGATTGCGCCGGACGGAAACTACATCGCGGGCTTTTCCGCCGAGCGCTTCGGCATTCCGCCCGAACCGGCCGATGTCGTGGCCTGGGTAGAGCGGCGCCTGACCCCGCACCCGATCAAGAGCTGGCTGGACCCGGTGGAGTTCGAGAACGGCGGCGAGGAAGGCGTGCCCTGCACCTTCATCGAATGCACCGAACCGGCCATGCCGGGCAGCGGACTCAATATGCACGCCAAACATGCGCAGGAGCATCCGGACTGGCGCTACGTGGAACTCAAGACCGGCCACGACGCCATGGTGACCGCACCGCAGGACTGCGCCGACCTGTTCCTGGCCGCCGCCCGTTCTTTCTGAGCAAGGGCGGCGCTTTGATCCCGCCTTCTCATCGCTCCCTTCTTCCGGGAGACGCATAAATCCATCCATGGAGCTTGGTTCCGCCATCCCTGGCTCACACACTCCCGGAAGAAGGGAGCGATGAGAAGGCTACGGGGTGACGCACTGGAAACGATAACGTTCGTCCTCGTTCACGGCACCGGCCATGGCGGCTGGTGCTGGCGGTTCGTTCGCGGGATCCTGGCAGGGCAGGGACATCGCGTCTACACGCCCACGCTGACCGGTTGCGGCGAGCGTTCCCATTTACTCCATCCGGACATCGGCTTGGAGACACACATTCAGGACATCGTGAACGTGCTCGAATGGGAAGAACTGGACGACGTCGTGCTCGTGGGTCATTCCTACGGCGGATGCGTCGTTTCCGGTGTTGCCGACCGGGCCAAGGACCGGCTGCGGCACATGGTTTACCTGGACACAGTCATTCTGAGCGATGGTGAAAGCCTGGCCGGCTCACGCCGGCAGATGAGCGATGCCGAGCGGGATGCCGATATCGAGCGCCGGCGGAGCATGGCGCCGGACGGCGAATACATCGTGGCGCGCTCCGGAGAGCTCTACGGCATACCGCCCGAGCCCGCGGACGTCCTCGAGTGGGTGAACCGGAGGCTGACTCCGCATCCGCTGAAAAGCTGGCTGGAGCCGGTGAAGTTCGAGAACGGCGGCGAGGAAGGCGTGTCCAGGACCTTCATCCGCTGCACCGCCCCCGAAATGCCGTTCAGCGGAATAAGGGACCACGCGATGTTCGCAAAGGAGCACCCCCAATGGCGGTATGAGGAGCTTGCGACCGGCCACGACGCCATGGTGACCGAGCCGCAGGCCTGCGCCGACCTGTTCCTGGCCGCCGCGCAGTCCCCTTAGCGGAACGAGGCCCCGTAGCCCTCGTCGAGGCCGGCATACAGGAGGTTGGACTTACGCATTAGCAGTGCGATTGCTTGCGCAAGCTATGGCTTGCTGCTCGTGGTCAGGGTATCCGCATTGCCTGGACGGGCTTCGACCACCGCGAGCCTCTCACGAATGGCGGCTTGACCCACTTCAAGTGCTGCAAGCCTTTCCCGAATGGCGGACTGGCCTATTTGAAGATTCTCAATCTGTGCAGTCAGCCTGACATCCACTCCGTCAATCTGTTCGCTGAGTTTGGCGTCTATTCGTTCAATTTTTCCGTCCAGCCAAGCGGCCTGGCCGAGCACGGCCAGCAGAATGGTCACGCCCAGCGTAATCACCGCCACGAGTTCCGCGCTGGCGCGGCGGACGGCATCTTCAGGCTTCTTGCTCACAACGCAAATCCTACCCTCATTCGGAATGTTTGCAACACACACCAAACGGCGCCTGTTCGGCAACGTAAAGGCGCATTTCCTAAAATCTCCCTGTTCGCATGCATTCGCACGGATGCCATCAGGGCCCGGGAATCAATGACTTGCATAAAGCGGCCGGATATATGCAGGCACGATGGCAGACCGGTGGCCGTAAGCTTCCCGACATTCGACGCAGGTTGAAATCTGTTTCACCCCGCGTTAATGGGCAAATTGAGGGCGAATCACTCCGGTTTCTCGCGCGTACCGATCCCAGTCACTGGTTAATTCAGCCAATTTATCGGGGTATTGAGATGCCAGGTCATTCGATTCGGCGGGGTCTTCCTCAATGTTGTAAAGCTGCCATGGCCCTCCAGAGCCCTGGAGCCCAGGCGCGGATTGATTGCCATGGCCGGAGGCGTGCACCGTCTCCCCCGGCAGCTTCCTCTGAAGATCGCCATGGGGCACCTGCTCACCGGGCGAGACATGTCAGCCGCGCGTGCAGCCGAGCTTGGATTGGTCAATGACGTCGTACCAAAATCCGAGCTTGACGCCGTCGTGGGTTCGTACGTTGACGACATACTGGCGTGTGCGCCGCTGGCAGTACGGGCAACCAAGGAATGCGTGATGCGCGGACTGGACTATTCCCTTGCAGAAGCCGCGACACGAGATTACGAGTGGGAGCAGCGACGGTTGGCGAGCGATGATGCAAAGGAAGGTCCAAAGGCCTTTGCTGAGAAACGATCTCCCGTCTGGACGGGCAAATAGCAGCATATCCTGGTGGCCTGCGGTGCAGGCCGGCAGGATCACATGAGGAGGCTCTGCCTTGGGCCAGAAATGGCGTGGCCGGCGGTTTTACCGGGTTCCAGCGCCCGTTCGCGGGATTCCGCGGCTGAACAGTCCCGGCTGGGCGACATTGCGCAGAGCGGAAGCGGCCCTAGGTTCGCGGATGATGGCGGTAACCTCGCCGGCTGGCCCGTCGCGCAGCACCGTTACGGGGCGGTCGGTGTCCTCGTTCAGCGTGGCTGATCGGCCTTGGGGCCCAGAGAGCCTGATTGAATCGATCGCATCCGGCCAGCCGCCTTGCATCGGCAGTGCGAAAGCGAAACTCGAGCTGCCTCCGCCATCCCCGGCAATCGGCATATCGAAGCTCAGGTCGAACAGCACTTTGCCATCCGCGGCCGTGCCCCTGATCCGATAGGGCCCGGAGGAATCAGGAAAAGCAGGCGGCGCCCGGGTCACTAAGGCCGGCTCGAGAAACAGCCTGGATCCGGTGTCCCGGCCGCCCCACACAATGAGGGAATCGACCGGCTCTTGAGACTGGGGCTGGCTCAGCAGCCCTGCGTCGTGCAGCCGGTAACGCAGGGCCTTGTCGAAGCTGAAGTCGCTGATCCAGTAAGGCGAACAGTACGACATCAGATCAACGTATTCGTCCGGCGATACCAGCCGTCTCGCGCCGAAATCGTAGCCCCAGGCTCCCGATGACCCATCCGGGTACGGAAATGCGGGTTCAATGCCGAGCGGACCTCCGCAGGGCGTGTGGCTCAGTGACAGGTTGTGTCCGAATTCGTGCGCGATCACGTCGGCGCTGGTGACGGAATATGCAACCTTAAGCCCCAGATTGCCGATTCCGGAGGCGCCCGAAAATTCTCCGGACAAAAGCCCCATGTAGTAGCCTTCGCCGCCCTCCATCGTGGCGATTAACTGGGTCTCCGAGATCAGGTGATTCGCCTCGTTGCTGGAAGTTCGGACCGATGCGTGGGCCGTGACCGCGATGTCTCCAACCGGCAGCAGCCTGCGAGTCTGTTCCAGCATCTCGTGGCCCATGGGATCGGCTTCCATTTCGTTGACCAGATCCACCACGGACCTATCGGGATTTGTCTCCCACAGGAAGGGTACAAAGGTCACGTCGAACGTCGGCATGTCCCGCACTTCAACCGCCAGCCGTCCAGTGTCCGGGATTCGGCCCGTAACGCCCAGGCCTTCGTCAAGCGTTCCTTCCGGATCGATCTCGATGACAACTTCAAGACCCGGCTGCACCACCTCGGCGGGGACGCTTGCATAAGCCGAGCGCTCCAGCGAGCTTTCGTCCAGCCGGGTCGGGATAGGCCCGGGACTGGAGGCGATGTCAATCTCGTGCTCCAGCTTCCCGGCAAGATAGAAGTTCGCCCGTACTCGCGGAATACGCTCGGAGTTGGCCTGTTCAGCGGTAGGGAAGACGCGCAGCAGGGCTTCCTCGCCTGCCACCAGAGCAATGGGCAGTTCGTGCGACTGGATGGCCTGCGTAAGGTAGGCCGCAACAGGCTGAACGCCGCATTGCCTGATACGCCGCGTGAGCAGCCCGTTCAGCCAGCCGAGCAGCCTGGTGTCCTGCGGCGCGCACAGCCCGGTGTCCGCGGCCTGCAAGTGAGTCATTTCGCGGAGATTCACGAATTCGGCGGGCAGCGGACCGCTCAGGTCCGCATTGCCGGTCAGCGCCAGCGAATTCAGCTGCGCCAGATCCGCCAGTTCGGGCGGAACCGGCCCGGACAGTGAATTGCTGCCCAGATACAGTTGTTTCAGACTTGACCCTTTCGCCAGTTCCGCCGGGATGCCTCCGCCCAGATTGTTGTAGGACAGGTTCAGGTAGGACAATTGCGCGAACTCGCCGAAAGACGCGGGGATATTGCCCGAGATACTATTGCCCGAAACGTCCAGTAACCGCAGTTTGCCGAGCTTGGCCAATGAATCCGGCAGCGCCCCCGAAAGGTCGTTGTTGGGCAGATGGATCTGTTCCAGCCCGGCGGCGTCGGCCAGCTGCCCCGGAATCGAACCGGTCAGCCGGTTATTGTCCAGGTGAAGTTCAACCAGCGATGTGAGATTGCCGATTTCGGAAGGAATCGAACCCGTCAGCTTATTTTCTGCAAGATTCATAATCTTCAGGCGTGTCAATTTTTCGATTCGCGGTGGAATGGGACCGGATGCAAAGATGCCGGCCAGGTCCAGGATCTCAAGCTTTTTGAGTTCTCCGATCTCGGGAGGCAGCCGGGAGTTATTGGTGTCGTTACCGCCGAGTTCCAGGGAGGTCAATTCCTCAAACAGGGCGATATCGGCCGGAATTGGCCCCTTCAGGCTATTAAAGGTCAGGCTCAGGCTCACTACCCGGCCCTGGCCATCGGTCTGGACGCCGTGCCATTCGCGCAGTGGCGCGTCGCTCAGCCAGTTGTCGCTGTTGCGCCACTCTTCTCCTCTCATCGACTCGTAGATGCTCTCCAGGACATCGCGGTCCGCGGAAGGAGCGCAGTCCAACCCGGTTCCTTCGTGCTCGGGCACTTCGTCAAGCCATTCGCGAAGAAATGTTTCCCGCGGCACGCAGAGATCCGTTCCGTCGTAGCGAAACTGCCGCAGCATTTCGATGCGCGGAAGTGTGTAGGGGAGGCGGCCCGAGAGATCCGGATTGCCGTCCAGCTGCAATTCCTCCAGGAGCGCCAGGTCGCCAAGTGCGAGCGGCAATGTTCCGGACAGCCCGTTTTCGGACAGATTGATCGCAACCACCCGGCCGACAGAATCGGTTTCAATACCGTCACGGGCATCCACTGAGCCATCGGGCCAGCCGGATGCATTAGTCCACCCGGAACCGCCCGCGGCGTCGTAGAGCGCTTCGAGGACGCTTCGGTCGGAACGGTTGCAGTAGGCGCCGGCCCGCAACTGGCTGATACTTTCCAGCCACTCCGCAAAGGCGCTCGTGTCCGGTTGGCACAGTTCGGGGTTTCCCACCCAGAAGAAGTCCTTTAGCGGCACGCGGGTCAGTTCCACAGGTATCGTCCCCGACAGCCTGTTGTCGATCACGTCAAGCCGCTCGAGCGATGTGAGATTGCCCAGTTCCGGGGGAAGGGGACCGGACAGTTCGTTTATCCACATACTCAGGATGTTAAGCCGGTCAAGCCTGCCCAGTTCCGGGGGAATGGGACCGGACAGCCGGTTGCCCCCCAGGCTGAGCTTCTCGAGTTGAGAAAGATTGCCGAATGCCGGAGGTATGCCGCCGCTCAGGCGGTTTGCCGTCAGTTCAAGTCTGACAAGATTCGTGAGATTGGCCAGTTCCGGAGGAATCGGGCCGGAAAGTTTATTTTGGGTCAGGCCAAGTTCAACCAGCGAGGCAATATTACCCAGTTCATGGGGAATGGCGCCGGACAGATTGTTGGCGCCGGCGAGCAGAGTCTCCAGATTCGCCAGTTCGCCGAGTTCCGGCGGCAGGCTGCCGGAGAGATTGTTGAGCGACAGGCTCAGTTCAGCGAGCATCGTGAGCTTGGCGAGCTCCGGCGAGATTGAGCCTTCAAGACCATTGCCAGCAAGGTAGAGCGCAACGACTCGGCCTGAATTGGGATCGACCCATACCCCGTGCCATTCCGCGATGGGCGCGTCACTCAGCCAGTTGGCCCGGTTGACCCAGTTGTCGCCGCCGGCGCTTTCGTAGAACGCAACCAGCGCTGCCCGGTCGGCAGCCGATTCGGTGGGTTCGGGGTCGGGCCGCCGGATAACCGTCACGCCTGCCGTGGCCGTCAACTCGCCGGCAGTTGCCGTGATGGTGGCCGTTCCTGGGCCTGCGGAGGTGATCAACCCGTCCGCGTTCACGGTAGCCACATCGGGCATATCGGTGGACCAGGTGATTTCCACGCCTGTCATGACGTTGCCGTCGCCGTCCTTGACTTCGGCCGTGAGCTGCAGGGTGTCCCCAATCTCCTCGAATGTCACGCTGGCGGGTGAAATCTCCACCGTTTCCGCCATCGGGCTGGGCGGATCAGGCGGGGGGGTAGTGGCG
>VYBN01000028.1 GCA_009844425.1 Gammaproteobacteria bacterium
GTGAGGGAGACAACTCTCCACCCCATCGGCTTATTCTCATTGTCAAGCGTGTCGGGGAAAAGCTTCCAGAGTTCTTGGGGGAGGTACGGGTCGCGGCCCTCGGCTTTGGCGCGGGTGGGGCCGAAATCGACGAACCAGTCCTTGAAGATCGCCCGCGCCATCGCCTCCAGCGTCTCGTTCATCCGCCGGTTCAACTCGATCTTGTCGTCCAGCGCGCCGAGGACGCGGGCGATAGCCCGTTGTTCGGAAGTGGATGGGAGATTGACTTCCAAACCCTCAATGTCTGCGGGCCTTATAGAAGGATAAGCCGAAGTGCTGTGCTCTGCGATCGTGTGAAGTTGGCCGACAATCTTTTCTTGGCTAAGAAACCAATACAGGAAACCAGCGTCTGCGATGTTCTCGCGGACCCGCATCACTGCAAAACCCGTAGATACGAGAAAGTTTTCGGGAATGTCTCGCAACAGTCCGAAGTGGCGCTGATTGGGCCGGACTGTGGAAAAAACGATGTCGCCCGGCCTCACTTTGCGGCGGGCGCGGCTGGGCAGCTCGTCTTTGCTCAATTCCAGATGCTGGATGGCCTTGATTCGATTATCCGTAATGCTCCCAGTGTCGAGGTAGTTCACGAAAGGCCATGCTTCTTTCGGCTTGTATGTTGCCTCGTTCATGGCAACGCATTCGCCAAGCTTCACCCAAGACCAATCTCGGACTATTGTTGACATATCAAGCGATCACCACATGCTTCCGTTCGATCCGCTTGCGGGAGCATCTTGGCCCGCATCTCTGAGCACTTCCAGATAAACGGATATGGCTTCCTCTACGTTTCCGAGCGCTTCATTAACCGATTCACCCTGGGAATAGCAGCCAGGCAGAGCGGGAACCTCTACCCAGAAACCTCCTTCCTCGGCCGGGTGGATGACCACTGAACAGTCCATAACCCTCACTCAGGCGACCTCGTACGCGCTGACTTTGCCGCTCTTTTGGATGCCCGCAACGTATGGCGCGGGCATTCGCGCATGGAAGCGAGCAATGCGGCGCCATCCTTTCACCAGCACGCTGGCAATTTCCGGGCCTGTTGCGTTCTTCATCCGAATGACCACGACGCGGGCTGAGTGTTCCCGGATCGATTCCAATTCCGCCACCCGGTAACGCACGTTCTTGTCTTTCGTGATCGCCACCCAGCCCTTTCGTCCAACGAGAGCAATCCAATCTTCGTCCGGCGCGTCCTGCGGGAGATGATCGTCATGCACCTCGACGGCTATTCCGGCATCGCGAAGTTGCCGCGCGATGATGTGCTTTCCAAGATTGCGATCAAGGAAGAGGGTGGGTTCAGGCGGCGGCTTTGAGCTCGCACCGGACCGCTTCTTCGATTTCCGCATTCTCGCGCTCATAGTCCTGCGCCAGGACCGCTATCGATTCGCCTGCCTTGTAGCGCTCGGCAATGAGCTCGGTGGCGAGGCCGGTGCCAGCGATGACAGGGCGTCCTGCGGAAAGCCTTGGGTCGATAACGATCATTGCTGGCGTATCTTCGGCGGCGCTCCGCGTGAAGGGATAGAGTTTGATCGGCACGCCGTCGAGGTCGCGATCAATCCGCTGCAGCGCTGCGTGAATGATCTCCCGCATGGCGATTTGCCCTGCTTGGCTGATGTTGATCAATTGCCCGTATTGTTCGACGAACAGGGCCAGCCCGTCCGTGTCAAGATCCTGGCTGATCAGCGGATGGCGCTGGCCCATCGACCCTTCCGCATGTTCCGCCAGGTACTCAATTGCCACTCGCACACTCGGCATCTTCACCCCGTGCTTTCGCCGAATGGCGGCGAGCACGTGAAGCTCGGTAAGGTTCAGGAAGGAGAGCAGCGTCGGCTTGCGCCGAGGCGCCTGAATCAGTGGCTTGTACTGGCCTCTGCCTATTGACCAATAGCGAATGGTCGTAGCAGGCACCGAGAGGTACTGGGCAGCTTCCGAGATCGTATAGGAGGGGAGTCCCCGGAAATCGTTCGCCTTCAATTTTCGCCCGGCCATTGGAAGCCCTCCCGGATATCAGCTTTGGAGCCAGTACCACAAAAGATTATAGCGAGACTATCCGGCTCCTCTGCGCTGTTGCGATGCCCTCTTGCTACGCAACCAACACCAGGTGCCCGCGCTTGATTTGCTCGCGGAAGCTCTCCGGCACTTCGTTCCAGACGAAGAGGTCAACGCGGAACGGGAGGTTGCTTTCCTCGAAGGACTCGCGCAGAGCGGATACCGCCCGCGACTGCTCGGGAGTGGCGAAGACCACCATGTCCAGGTCGGAGGCCGGTCGGGAAGTTCCTTGTACTCGTGAACCGTACGCCCAGGCCTCCACGCCCGGCAGATGTTTCCGCAGCAGCGCTTCCACGATTTCGCGATGCCGCTCCTCCATGTCGAGCGCACCTGGCGGTGCGCCTTTCAGGGCATCGGTCATCGACTCGCCTTCGCCGTCGGTGTTGCTCATGCTTTGCCGCCCCGGAAACCTGTGTTCAGCGAGACAATATCACTCCCCTGGATTGATTCAGCGCCATGCCTCGCCGCTCAACTTGCCGTATAGGTGGATGGCGTCGCCGATGAAATGAGGGACAAGAGTCAGGCACGCCTTGGATTTTTCCCCATCGTAATCGTGGGAAGTGTCGATGCGGGCATCCGCATACTTGAGCCATTGCCCAACCGGCGAGGGCAGCAGTCCGTTTTCGTTGGCCAGGCGAAAAACGGGCTTTGGGCTGTTGGGCGGCTCTGCGATGCCCAACTCCTCCATCAGATACCGCTTGAGCACTTTCCATAAGCAGTCGTAGCATGTCTCGAAACGCTGGATGACCGACTCGGCAATGCCCTCGCGGATCAATTCAGGCTCCGCGGCATCCAGGGTCAGATGGTTATCGTGCTGCTCCTCAAGGCGTTTGAGGGACGAGCGAAACTTGCTGTAGTCGATCATGTCTCAATAATCCATCATTTGCGCCGGCGTCCGAATCCCAGCGTTTCCAGGTTCTGCGCGATAGCAGCATCCAGCTTGGCGCCTTCGGCTTGCTGTTCGCGCAGTTGCGCGGCGAGCCGCTGCATCTTGCCGGCGAACGGCTCGCCGTCGTCTTCCTGCGGCGCGGCGCCGACATAGCGGCCGGGGGTCAGGACATGGCCGTGCTTTGCGATCTGGTCAAGCGTAGCGGACTTGCAGAAGCCCGGCTCGTCTTCGTATTGGGTTGATTCGTTTGCGCTGCGCCAGACGCGGTAGGTGTCGGCGATGCGGGCAATGTCTTCTTCGGAGAATTCCTTGCGGGTGCGATCCACCATGCGGCCGAGCTTCCGGGAGTCGATGAACAGCACTTCGCCGCGCCGGTCGCGATAACCATTGCCGGGGTTCTTGTTTCGGGCCAGGAACCAGAGGCAGGCGGGAATTTGCGTGGAGTAGAAGAGCTGTCCGGGCAGCGCGATCATGCAGTCCACGGCATCGGCCTCGACCAAGGCGCGGCGGATATCGCCTTCTCCGGACTGAGCCGACGACATGGAGCCGTTGGCAAGCACCACGCCCGCCGTGCCGTTCGGAGCGAGGTGATGATGAATGTGCTGGAGCCAGGCGTAGTTGGCGTTGCCTGCGGGCGGGATGCCGAACGTCCAGCGGGCGTCGTCGCGCAGCCGGCCGCCGCCCCAGTCGGACACGTTGAACGGCGGATTAGCGAGGATGAAGTCGGCCTTCAGGTCCGGCAGCTCGTCCTTGTGGAAGCTGCCTTCGTTGTTCCAGCGGATGTCGGCGTCGATGCCGCGCACCGCGAGATTCATCCGAGCCAGCCGCCAGGTAGTGTAGTTGCTCTCCTGCCCATAGATCGCGATGTCGCCGATCCGACCGCCGTGCTCTTCGACAAATTTCTCGGACTGCACGAACATGCCGCCTGAGCCGCAGCACGGATCATAGACACGGCCCTTGTAAGGTTCCAGCATCTCAACCAGCAAGCGGACGACGGAACGCGGTGTATAGAACTCGCCGCCGCGCTTGCCTTCGGCGCCGGCGAAGCTGCCCAGGAAGTACTCATAGACCCGGCCGAGGATGTCGCGCGAGCGGTCGGCCTGTTCGGCCATGCCGATGCCGCTCACCAGGTCGATCAGTTCGCCGAGCATCACCTTGTTGAGCGCCGGGCGGGCGTAGTCCTTGGGCAGCACGCCCTTGAGCGAGGCGTTCCGGGCCTCGATGGCCAGCATCGCCTCGTCGATGTCCTTGCCGATCGAAGGCTGCCTGCCTTTTGCCTGCAAATGAGACCAGCGGGCTGCTTTGGGCACCCAGAAGACGTTCTCGGCGAGGTACTCCTCCGGATCCTCCGGGTCGGCCAGTTCTTCGGCGAGCAGTTCCGCCCGCTTGGCCTCGAAGGCGTCCGAAATGTACTTGAGGAAGATCAGGCCCAGCGCGACATGCTTGTAATCGGACGGCTCCATGTTGCCGCGCAGCTTGTCCGCCGCGGCCCACAGCTTCGCCTCGAAGCCGAGATTCGCCCCTGCGCTGCTGCTTGATTTGTTGGCCATGGTAGGCGCCGGTATCTGATCGCGTGCCGCTTATTTCATTGTGGGCATCGCGAATTCGGGGTTGGCGGATGGTCCGGCGGGCCAGCGGGCGGTGACCGATTTCATGCGCGTGTAGAACCGGATGCCGTCCGGGCCGTGCATGTGCAGCGGACCGAACAGGGACCGTTTCCAGCCGCCGAAGCTGTGAAACGCCATCGGCACCGGGATCGGCACGTTCACGCCAACCATTCCGACCTGTATCTCCTCGCAGAAACGGCGCGCGCTGTCGCCGTCGCGCGTGAAGATGGCGGTGCCATTGCCGTATTCGTGCTCATTGATCAGGCGCACCGCTTCGTCGCGTGTGTCCACGCGCACGACGCTGAGCACGGGGCCGAAGATTTCCTCGTCGTAGATGCGCATGCCACGCCTGACGTGATCGAACAGCGTGGGACCAACGAAGAAACCGTGATTGGCCCCGGAACATTCGAAATCGCGGCCGTCCCGGCGCAGCGTGGCGCCCTCCTCGACGCCGCTGTCGATGTAAGCGCGCACCCTGGCTGCGTGCTCGGCTGAAATCAGCGGTCCCATCTGGGCTTCCTCCTCCAGGCCGTAGCCCGGGCCTACGCGCAGCGAGTCGATCTCCCGCTCCAGTCGGCCGACCAGCCGGTCGGCCACATCGTCCCCGACGCAAACGGCCACCGAAATCGCCATGCAGCGTTCGCCGGCTGAGCCGTAGGCTGCGCCGATCAGCGATTGCACGACCTGCTCCGGGTCGGCGTCGGGCATCACGAGCATGTGGTTCTTTGCGCCGCCCAGCGCCTGCACGCGTTTGCCGCGTTCGCCCGCCGTTGCATAAACGTATTTCGCGACCGGGGTTGATCCCACGAAGCTGACGGCCTGGACTCGATCGTCCGTAAGCAGGATGTCCACGGCCACCTTGTCGCCATTGACGATGTTGAAGACGCCGTCCGGAAGTCCCGCCTCGGTGAGCAATTCGGCCAGCCGCAGCGTCACTGACGGGTCTTTCTCCGAGGGCTTCATCACGAACGTGTTGCCGCAGGCGATGGCCACCGGGAACATCCACATCGGCACCATGGCCGGAAAATTGAACGGGCTGATCCCCGCGCAAACACCAAGCGGCTGCATGAGGCTGTAGCCGTCCACGCCCCGTCCCACGTTGAGGCTGTGCTCGCCCTTGAGCAGATGGGGAATCCCTGTTGCGAACTCCACGACCTCGAGTCCACGCGCCAGTTCATTGCGCGCATCGGACAGCACCTTGCCGTGCTCCAGCGTGATGAGTTCGGCCAGCTCGTCGCGATGCTCCTCGACCAGCGCCTTGAACGCGAACATCACCCGGGCCCGATTGAGCGGCGTGACCGCGCTCCAGGACGGAAATGCCTGCTGGGCTGCCGCAATCGCGTTTCGGGTCTCGGCTTCGCTTGAAAGCGCGACGTTTCTGCAGTGTTGGCCGGTCGCCGGGTTGTAAACCAGCCCGACGCGCCCGGAAACACTGGCGGACCGGCGTCCGTCAATATAGTTTTCGATCGTTTTCATGATCCTCTATCTTGTGCGCGGGAGCGAGGGTATGTGCCTCGCGGCATGACCTCCGCGGCATGTCCCTCGCGGGTGTCCCGTCTTCCCGGAGGGCGGGAGTCCCTCCCGCCCAGGTTATACGCCTTCGCGTCCAGGATGGTGATGGTGGACGGCGCCGGCATCAGCATCGAATGCGCTTGTTTCGGGGGTCGTACATCGGCATTGCGGAAACATCCGCCGGAATTCGTTCACCGGCCACTTCGATGCTGAAGCCGCCTTCTGCCGGGTCCGGCGCTCTGGCGTTATCAATGTAGCCGAGCCCGATGGCGCCGCCAAGCGTGTGGCCGTACGCGCCCGAGGTAACGTGACCGACCAGGGCATCATCGCGCCAGATGGGTTCATTGTGGTAGAGCAGCGGACCCGGGTCCAGCAGCCGGAACTGCAGCAGCCGCTTCGTTGAACCGGTGGCCTTCTCCCTCAGCAGCGCCTCCCGGCCGATGAACCCGCCCGGCTTGTCGAATTTCACTGCAAAACCCAGTCCCGCCTCCAGCGGGGTGTCCTCGTCGGTGATGTCGTGCCCCCAGTGGCGATAGGCCTTTTCGATGCGTAGCGAATCCAGCGCGTGGTAGCCGGCGTGGGTCATGCCGAACGGTTCGCCGGCGGTGGCGATGAGGTCATAGACGCCGGCTACGAATTCCGTCGGTATGTAGATCTCCCAACCGAGTTCGCCCACGTAGGTGATCCGGGAGGCCCGCACCAGCGCGTAGCCCAACTCGATTTTCCGGCTGTGGGCGAACGGGAAAGCTTCGTGCGAGAGGTCGTTCGGAGTCAGCGATTGCAACAGTTCCCGGGCGTTCGGCCCCATGATCGAGATCACTCCCATGGCCGAGGTGACATTGGTGAGCACGCAATGGGCATCGGTCGGAATGTGCCGTTGCAGCCAGTCGAAGTCCCGGAATTCGGTAGCCGCGGCAGTCACTATCAGGAAACAGTCCTCCGCCAGCCGGGTCACGGTGAGGTCCGCTTCGATGCCGCCCCGCTCATTCAGCCATTGCGTATAGACGATGCGGTTAGGGCGCACGTCAACATTGTTGGCGCAGACGCGGCCGAGCACGCGGGCGGCGTCGCGGCCCTCGAGCCTGAACTTGGCGAAGGAAGACTGGTCGAACAGCCCCACCTGTTCGCGCACGGCCCGGTGCTCCGCCGCGGAATGCTCAAACCAGTTCTGCCGTCCGTAGCTGTATTCGTAACGCGCCAGGGCGGGGTCCGGCGCGTACCAGTTCGGCCGCTCCCAGCCCGCAAGCTCGCCGTGGCACGCTCCGACGGCCTTGAGGCGGTCGTAGAGTGGCGACTTGCGGACCCCTCGCGCGGTGTCGTACTGACGATAGGGGTAGTGCGTGGCGTACAGCAGGCCGAGGCTCTCGGATGCGCGCTCGCGAAGGTACTTGCGATTGCGCTGGAAGGGCTGGTTGCGGCGAACGTCCACTTCCCAAAGGTCTTTCGGCGGATGGCCGAAGCGAATCCACTCGGAGATCACCCGGCCGATGCCGCCGGCCGACTGCAGGCCGATGGAATTCAGGCCCGCCGCCACGAAGCAATTGTCGAGTTCCGGCGCCTGGCCGATGTGGTAGCGCACGTCCGGCGTAAAACTCTCCGGGCCGCAGAAGAAGGTTTCCAGCCCGGCTGATTCCAGCGCCGGCATGCGAACCAGCGCCTGCTCCAGGATCGGCTCGAAGTGTTCGAGGCTGCCGGCGATTTCGTCGAAACAGAAGTCCTCGGGGATGCCTTCCATGGCCCAGGGGCGGGCATTCGGTTCGAACGCGCCCAGCAGCAGCTTGCCCGCGTCGTACTTGTAGTAGGCGCAGGCGTCGTAGTCGCGCACGACCGGGAAGCTCGAATCCAGCCCGGCCACCGATTCGAACAGCGCGTAGTAGTGCTCGCAGGCATGCAGGGGCACGTTCACGCCCACCGTCGCCGCCAGTTCCCGGGTCCACATGCCCGCGCACAGCACCACGCAGTCGGCGTCGATATCGCCGTGATCGGTGGTCACGCCCGTCACGCCCGCCGGCCCGGTGCGGATGGCGGTGACCGGCACGTTCTGAAAGATGCGCGCGCTGGCCGCGCGGGCCCCCTTGGCCAGCGCATTGGTGATGTCCACGGCGTTCGCGTAGCCGTCAGTTGGAATGTGGATGCCGCCGAGAAGGTCCCCGGTATTCAGCAGCGGCACCCGGGCCTTGATCGTGGCGGGCGTGACCACTTCCACCTCCAATCCGAAGACTTTCGCCATCGACGCGCTGCGCTTGAGCTCCTCGAACCGTTCCTCGTTGGTTGCGAGCGAAAAGGAACCGCAGCGCCGGTAGCCGGCCGCCTGGCCGGTCTCGTCCTCCAGGCGCAGGTACAGCTCGCTGGTATAGCGGGCCAGTTCCGTCATATTGATGGAAGTCCGCAACTGGCCCACCAGTCCGGCAGCGTGCCAGGTCGTGCCGGAGGTCAGTTGTTTGCGCTCCAGCAGAAGAACGTCGGCCACGCCGTCCCGCGCCAGGTGATAGGCTACCGAGCAGCCGATCACGCCGCCGCCGATCACGATCACGCCGGCGCTTTTCGGCAGGCCGGCAGGGCGTTCAGGAGGAGCGGTCATCTGCCGCCGGACACGCAACAGTTGCTTGTCCCAACAGTCATGAGTCCGTGGGCGCGTCAGCCGGTCTTGCCCTGATCTTCATAAATCCTCAGGCGCGCAAACGCATATTGGCCGGATCGTGCGCGGGCTCATCCAGAATCGTAGCCTTGCGCCTTTCACCCAGCACTTCGACCGTCAACACAGCGCCGGAGTTGGCCATGGACGGCGGCACGTAGCCGAAACCGAGGCTCTGCTGCACAAAGTGGCCATAACCGCCGGAGGTGGTCACCCCCACGCACTGCTCGCCGGCGAAGATCGGCTCGCCGCCCTGCGCATCCGCATCGCCGGGGGCCAGGGCGAAATAGATCAACTGCAGCGTGCGGTTCTTCTGGTTCAGCGTGGCTTCCCGGCCGATGAAGTCGCCCTTGTCGAACTTGATGAAGCGCTCCATGGCCGCGTCGGTCATCGTGACTTCGTTGGTCAGTTCCACGCCCCAGCTTCGATAGGCTTTTTCCAGCCGCATGCTGTTGACCGCGTATAGGCCGAAGTTGCGGATGCCGAATTCCTTTCCGGCCGCCATCAGCGCGTCGTAGAGCGCCTCCAGGTGTTCCATGGCAGGGTGCAGTTCCCAGCCGAGTTCGCCCACGTAGTTCACCCGCAAGGCCCGCACCGGCATCCCGGCGATATCGATTTCCCTGCCGCTCAGCCAGCGAAAGGCGGCGTTGTCCAGCGGAGAATCAGTCACCTGAGCCAGCACTTCGCGGGTGCGCGGTCCGGCCAGCACCAGCACGCCGCGCCGGTCGGTGACGTTGGCCACACGCGCCTGCTCTTCGGGGCGCCGGCCCTGCTCAAGATGATCGAGATCGCGCACTTCCGCGCCGGCGGCGGAAAGCACGTAGAAGGCTTCATCATCCAGGTGTGTGATGGTCATTTCCGCAGCGATGCGGCCGCCTTCGGAGAGCAGATGGGTGAGCGTGATGCCGCCATTGGCCGGCACGCGGTTGGCGCACAGCCGGTTCAGCATCGCGCGGGCGTCTGGACCGGTCACGTCGTACTTGGCGAATCCGGAAAGATCCAGGATGCCGGCCCGCTCGCGCACGGTCAGGCACTCTTCGCGCACCAGATCGAACACGTTGTTGTGGCGGAAGCTGTACTGCTCCTCCCGGCCGTCCGGCGAGAACCACTTGGGCCGCTCCCATCCGAAAGTCTCGGTGAACACGCAACCCTGGGCCTTGAGCCTGTCGTACAGCGGGCTGACGCGGCGCCGGCGGGCTGCCGGCAGTTCTTCCCCCGGAGGCGTCGTGACGTAGGTCCTGGCGTAGTCCTGGCGCCCTCTGGCGTCCATGTAGGCCCGGTCGGCAAACACTCCGAAACGCCGCGGATCGAACCCGGTCATGTTGATTTCGGAGTCGCCATGCAGCATCCACTGCGCCAGGTACTTGCCGCAGCCCGCGCCCTGGGCGATGCCGAACGACGAGCCGCAGCAGAGCCAGAAATTGTTGAGCCCGGCCACCGGTCCAAGCAGCGGCAGGCCATCGGGGCTGTGGGAGATGGCGCCGTTGACGATTTGCTTGATGCCGGCCTTCTCGAAGATCGGCATGCGCTCCATGGCCCGGCCCAGCCAGGGCATCAGGCGCTCGAGGTTGTCCTCGAACAATTCGCTGTCGGAATCCCACGGCGGCAGTCCGCCCGGCGGCCAGGCCTGGGCCAGTTCGCCGCCCTCGTAGATGCCGATCAGGCCGGATTCCTGCTCCTGGCGCAGGTAGGAGGAGGCCCAGGGGTCGCGGCACACGGGGAGTTCTTCGCTTCTGCCGGCCAGTTCCGGCACCGGGCCCGACACCAGGTAATGGTGATGGATGTTGTGGATGGGGAGATCCGCTCCCACCATCCGCGCCACCTGCCGGGCGAAACAGCCGGCTGCGTTGACCACAGTTTCGGCGACCACAGCCCCCTGCTCCGTTACCACTTCCCATTCGCCGCCCGGCAGCGCGTTGATGCCGGTCACGCGGTTGCGCCGTACGATCCGGGCGCCCATGGCGCGCGCACCCTTGGCCATCGCCTGGGTCAGGCCGAACGGGTCGGCGTGGCCGTCGTTGCGGGTCCAGGCGCCGGCCAGCACGCCCTCGGTGGAGATGAAGGGATTCAGCTCGCGGATCTTTGCAACATCAATGATTTCCATGTGGTAGCCGACATTCGCAGCGATTCCGCGAAGATAGCGGAACCAGTCCAGGTCCTTCTCGTTGAGTGCGAAACGAACGCTGCCGCAGCCGTGCCAGGTGACGGCCTGACCGGTCAGTTGCTCCAGTTTCCGGTACAGGGACACGCTGTATTCGTGGATCTTGGCGAGGTTGTAGTCGCCCACCAGGTTGGGGCATTGCCCGGCCGCGTGCCAGGTCGAGCCCGAAGTCAACTCGCCTTTCTCGATCAGCAGGACATCGCCGCACCCCTCGGCCGCGAGTTGGTACAGCAGGCCCACGCCCATGATGCCGCCGCCTACTATGACGATTCGGGCATGTGTTTGCATGTCGTGTTCCCCCAATCCCAAGGGATTCTCAGGGAAGTTGGCGCTCACTTGCAATACGCGATGCGATTTTTTTTCGATTTTTCATTGCGGATTTTGAATGCTGACTGCTAATATGCCGCCGTAGGCCACCGGATCGGTCGTGAATTGACGCAGGCGGGATGGGGATGTGCGCCAGGCCGGTTCGGCCTCCAGCGCATCCTGCCTCCATCGGCAACGCCGGGCGCCATGCACACGGGCGGGCCGGATTTCTGTCCGCGAACTGCCGCGCTTTCGAGGCGGGGGTTCTTGTGGTTGGAGGTGGTTGGCATGAACGAAGGCTTGGACGGCAAGGACAAGGCAGCGGAACAACCGGAAGATCTCGTCCTCTCGGAGCTCGAGGACCATGAACTGGTCGAGCAGATGCATGATGATCTGTACGACGGCCTCAAGGACGAAATCGTTGAAGGCACCGAGATTCTGCTGAAGCGGGGCTGGCCGGCAGACAAGGTGCTGGGTGAGGCCCTGGTGGAGGGTATGCGGATCGTCGGCATCGACTTTCGCGACGGCATCCTGTTCGTGCCGGAGGTGCTGCTGGCGGCCAACGCGATGAAGGGCGGCATGGCCGTGCTGCGGCCGCTGCTGGCGGAAACGGGCGCCAAGCCGGTCGGCAAAATGGTGATCGGCACGGTCAAGGGCGACATCCACGATATCGGCAAGAACCTGGTGGGAATGATGATGGAGGGCGCCGGTTACGAAGTGATCGATATCGGCATCAACAACAGCGTTGAAAGCTACCTGGAAGCCCTGCGCGAACATAGCCCGGACATTCTCGGCATGTCGGCGCTGCTGACCACCACCATGCCGTATATGAAGGTGGTTATCGACGAGCTGGTGGCCCAGTCCATCCGCGAAGACTACATTGTGCTGGTGGGCGGCGCGCCCTTGAACGAGGAATTCGGCAAGGCGGTGGGCGCGGACGCGTATTGCCGCGATGCGGCCACCGCGGTGGACACGGCCGCCGTGCTGATGCAAGAAAGACGCAAGGAGCTGTGACGCTGGACTCCCCGAGTGCGATACGGGCCCGGCAAGAGGAAGGGGGGCTGACGCCATGGATGCGATCCTGGTGAGATGGCGCGATATTCCCGCGCAGGTGATCGTCAAAAAAGGAAGAGCGCGCGCAAGGGCGCGGCTGAGCGGGCGCTTCCAGAACGCCATCGACCGCGCCGCCATGCGGGCGAAAAAGCGCACTGCCGACGCTTACATCAGCGAATGGGCGCGGGAACCGATCAAGCCGGGCGCCGATGATGCGGCGGCTGATCTGCAGGCGGCCGCCGACCAGCTTGCGGCGGAGATCGAAACACGCTATTCGGACGAACGCCTGCTGGCGCTCATCCGCAATCATGGCCTGAAGGAGGACTGAAGGCATGCGCCGGATGTATCAGTTGGCGGCCAAGACATGACGGACACGGTAATCGCGTCGCATAGCCGGGAGGTGGCGATCGGTTTCAACCGGCCCTTCGTGATCATAGGCGAGCGCATCAACCCCACCGGCCGCAAAGTTCTCGCCGAGGAAATGAAGGCCGGAAACTATGATCGCGTCATCGCCGACGCTCTCTCCCAGGTGGAGGCCGGCGCGCACATGCTGGACGTGAACGCCGGTATCCCGCTGGCGGACGAACCCGCGATGCTGGCGGAGGCCGTCAAGCTGGTGCAGTCGGTAACCGATGTGCCCCTGTCCATCGATTCCTCCATCGTCGCCGCTCTGGAATCCGGGCTGGCAGTCTATCGCGGCAAGGCGCTGGTCAACTCGGTTACGGGCGAAGAGGACAGGCTGGAGACGGTGCTGCCGCTGGTCGCCCGGCACGGCGCCGCGGTGGTGGCCATTTCCAACGACGAAACCGGCATTTCCGAAGACCCGGACGTGCGCTTCGAAGTGGCCCGGAAAATCATCGAACGGGCCCAGGACCACGGCATTCCCTCCAGCGACGTGGTGGTGGATCCGCTGGTCATGCCGATCGGAGCGATCAACGCCGCCGGCCGGCAGGTGATGCATCTGGCCGGGCGGCTGCGCAGCGAACTGAAGGTGAATACCACCTGCGGCGCATCCAATGTGAGCTTCGGCCTGCCCAACCGAAACGGCATCAACAGCGCTTTTCTCACCATGGCGATCGGCGCCGGCATGACATCGGCGATCACCAATCCGCTGCATGAAGAGGTCATGCAGGCGATTCTGGGCGCCGACGTCATGATGGGCCACGATTCCGATTGCATGCGCTGGATCGCCAAATACCGTGAACCCGGCGCATCCGGCGCGGCGCGGGGGAACCGGCGGGAACGGCCCCGCCGCCGCCGCGGCTGAGCCGTGACATTGCACCTCACGGCGGCGGACGCTTCGATCCGGAAAGGGCTATGCTTTCAGCGTCTTTCAACTCGCATGTAAGGGGGAGCGGCCATGCCTCGAAGATCAGGTGGTAGAAGGGCCAGAATGGCCGAGCGCGCCGCGCCCCTAGCCGAAGCGGTCAAACCGGTCCGTCCGGGACATGCCGGAGGACATTACCGGCCCCTGTCCGCCGGCGGCGTTGCGGCCATCGCGGACAACGCCTTTGAGATTCTGGAGCGGGTGGGATTCGCCGACGCCACCCCCCACTGCATCGAGACCTGCGCGGCGGCCGGCGCGTTGCTTGGCGGCGACGGGCGCTTGCGCATGCCGCGAAGCCTGGTTGAGCGGACCCTGGAGCAGGCCCGGCGGAACCTGGTGCTGCACGGTCAGGACCCGCGCCACGACCTGGATTTGAGTGGCGCCAGAGTGCACTTCTCCACCGCCGGCGCGGCGGTGATGGTGGCCGACACGGAAAACAACCTGTACCGGGATTCCCTGGCGCAGGACCTCTACGACATGGCGCGCATCGCCGATACCTGCGAGCACATCCACATGTTCCAGCGCACCTGCGTGCCCCGCGACATTCCCGACAACTACGAGATGGACATCAATACGCTCTACTGCTCGGTGATGGGCACCAGCAAGCATGTGGGCTCCAGCTGGACGCTGCCCGGGCACGTGGAGAAGAGCTTCGCGATGCTGCATCAAATCGCTGGCGGGGAGGATCAGTGGCGGGCGCGGCCCTTCGTGAGTCAGTCCAACTGCTTTGTGGTGCCGCCGATGAAGTTTGCCACCGATGCGCTGGAGTGCCTGCGGGTGGCCGTGCAGGGCGGCATGCCGGTGCTGCTGCTGTCGGCGGGCCAGGCCGGCGCAACGGCCCCCGCCTATCTGGCCGGCGCGGTTTCCCAGGCTTGGGCGGAGTGCCTCGGCGGGCTGGTGTATGTGAACGCGATCAGGCCCGGCGCGCCGGCGATTCTCGGCGCCTGGCCGTTTGTTTCGGATCTGCGCACCGGAGCGATGAGCGGCGGCTCCCCGGAGCAGGGCCTGCTGTCGGCCGCATGCGCCCAGCTCGGCATCCATTTCGACCTGCCCTTCGGCACCGCCTGCGGCATGAGCGACGCCAAGCTTCCGGACTTTCAGGCCGGCGCGGAACGCGCCGCAACGGTGCTGTCCGCCGCCTTGTCCGGGGCGAACATCATTTATGAATCCGCCGGCATGTACGCCAGTCTGCTGGGAACCTGCCCGGAGAGCCTGTTGCTGGACAACGATGTCCTGGGCGCCGTGGGGCGCATGACCCGAGGCGTCGAAGTCAACTCCGGCACGCTGAGTTTCGCCGAGATAGAGCAGATCTGCGCCAGCGGCGAAGGACACTACCTCGGCTCGGGGAGCACCCTTGAGGTGATGCAAAGCGAGTACATCTATCCCGACTTCGGCGACCGCGACAGCCCCACCGTGTGGGAGGAACAGGGCAAGCCGGTCATGCTGCGCCAGGCCGTCAAAAGGACACGGGAAATCCTCGCCGGTCACGCGCCTCGCCATGTGAGCGGCGAAATCGACATCCGCATACGGTCCGAATTTCCGATTTTGCTTTCCCGGAAAGCGATGGGGCGTTAACCGGTGGTTTTTCTCTTCCGGCAGGCCCGATTTGAAGTTGGCCACCACCCCCCGAACGTCCGGGAGCCGGGCGGCGAAATCATGGGTTAAGCTATGGGGGTTGGCTCGGACTTGAGCCGCCGGGAGGTAGGGGACTTATGGCATTCAACGTACCAACGCAACATACCGTCTTGTCCGCCGCCGTCGCTGCCGCGCTCGCGGGCGCGCCGGTCGCGGCGTCAGCGCAGGAGGATGCCGGCGCGAGGATGCTCGACGAAATTGTGGTTACCGCAAGGCGCGTCCAGGAATCTTTGCAGGATGTGCCTCTGGCGGTGACCGCCCTGGACACCCGCGAGATCACTGAACTCGGGATCACCAATTTCGCGGACTACGTGCTGCAGTTGCCGAGCGTAACCGCCGGCGGCAGCGGACCGGGTCAGAACACCATCTACATCCGGGGCGTGGCTTCGACCACTCCGAACCTTACGACTGCGGGCGTGGCGGGTCTTGCGCCCAATGTCGCGTTTTACCTGGATGAGCAGCCGCTGGCGCATCCGGGCCGCAATCTCGACGTTTATGCGGCGGATCTGGCGCGAATCGAGGTGCTCTCGGGCCCCCAGGGCACGTTGTTCGGCGCCAGCTCCCAGGCCGGCAATGTCCGCCTGATCACGAACAAGCCGGACCTTAACGGGTTTGACGGCAACGTGAAGCTCGGCGCGAACACGATCAGCGGCGGCGACTCCGGCGCCAGCCTCGAAGTCGTCCTGAACATTCCCCTGAGCGACAACTTCGGTTTGCGCGGCGTGGTCTATAGCGACCGCAAGGGCGGCTGGATCGACAACATCGCCGACACGAGGACTGTCGAGGAGAGCGCACGGTTCAGGCCCGCCGGCGCGGTTCGCAAGAATGGCGTGCCCGTCGCCGACTTTCGCGCCGGGTTCCAGGCGGGAGTGGATCTCTCGAACATTACTTTTGTTGAGGCCGACAACAGCGCGATCGCCGCCCAGGACATCAACGAAGTCACCTACACCGGCGGCCGTGTCTCGGCGAAGTGGGACATCACCGGCGACTGGAATCTGCTCGTTGCGCACACGGCCCAGGACACCGAGGCGGACGGCGTGTTCTTCGCCGATCCCGATGCCGGCGACCTGGAGATCAGCCGCTTCGTGAACGAGCGCATCGACGACACATTCGACAACACCGCCTGGACGCTCACCGGCCGGCTGGCGGCGCTGGATGTCATCTACACGGGCGCGTTCACGGATCGGCAGTCGGATCAGATCGTCGATTACTCGGACTACCTGTTCGTGGGTCAGTACCTTCCGTATTACATCTGCGATTACTACGCGACCTACACCAGTTACAACACCCCTCCCGGCATACCCCGGGCCGGCACGACTTGCCACGGGCCGCAAATGTTCGTGGACAGCCTCAACAAGCTTGAGATCCAGACGCATGAAATCCGCTTTACAACGGACCAGGCGAATCGCTGGCGCCTGCAGGGCGGCGTGTTCTTCAGCGAACTGGAACTGATTGAGGTCAACGACTTCATTTATCCGGGTTCGCTAAGGGCCATCTCCTGGAACGGGCATCCGGGCTTCGCGCCGAACTACCCGCTGACCAATCCGGGAGCGGCGCCGGGCAACCCTGAAGGAAGCTCATTCGGCGCCGGGCCCGGCTACTACACCTACCCGGGACCGTTCGGGCCAGATCGCCACGGCAGCGACATCGGCGTCATCTTCCGCAACGACATCCGGCGAACGGACGATCAGTTCGGCGTCTTCGGCGAACTGGACTTTGACCTCAACGACCAGTTCACGCTGACGCTGGGCGCCCGCAATTACGAGATCGAGGTCGATCTCGAGGGCAGCGCCAATTCGTCGTTCGGCAACTTCGGCGCCAATAGGACCGACGGGCAGCGCTTCGGGACCAACATTTCGCAGCAGTTCATGCCCGGCAACGCAGTGGGCGCACCCGACAAGGCGGTAGCCGACGGCACGATTTTCAAGGCGACGCTGGGCTGGCGGCCGCTGGCGGAGCAACTGTATTACGTCACACTGTCGGAAGGCTTCCGGCCCGGCCTTTTGAATCGTCCAGGCGGCCGCTCGAGCGCGGACGGCAGCGGTTTCGTGGTGCCCTACGCGCTGGATACGGACGAAGTCGTCAATATCGAGGCGGGCATAAAGGCTGATTTCGGCAATGCCTTCCGGTTGAACGCAGCGCTGTTCAACATCGATATCGATAACCTGCAGACCACGATCTTCGATACCAGCATTGTGAACCTGTTCTTCTCGGATAACGCCGCGGACGCCAGGGTAAGGGGCCTGGAGGCGGACTTCATCTGGCTGCCCCCGGGTATCGACGGCCTTACGATCGCAGGCGCCGTGTCTTTCTTGGATTCGGAGATCACGCGCAAGATCACCCCTACCAATGACGTTCGCGAGGGGGATGAACTGGCGTTCGCTCCAGGCAACCAGGGTAATCTGCGGGCGCGCTACGAGTGGACCCTGCAGGCCAACGGATGGACGGCGCACGTCATGCCCATGATTTCCTGGTCTTCGGATGCCTACAGCGACATCATCACCATCAACCGCGACCTGATCGACAGTTGGATGATGCTCGGCCTGACTGCGGGCGTGGCGGCCGACCGCTGGTCGGTGACGCTGTATGCGAACAACCTCACCGATGAAAGGGCTGAGGTGTCGCGTTCTTTCGTCTTCGACACCAAGCACGTTACATACGCGCAACCCAGGACCTTCGGCGTACGCGCGAGCCTGAGCTTCTGACCGAACCGGACCCGGCAATAGCTACCGGCGCGGTGTCCTCCACAGGGGATGCCGTTGCCGCGTCCGTGGGTACCGGGATTCCGGAGAACCGTTCGGAGCATCTCCTCGGCCCCCACGGCGTCCACATCCGCGGAGAAGCCGGTCATGCACGCCGCAGCCGGCCGCCGGAAAAGACGGCGCTGGCAGCGATCCAGTCCCGGATCGTGGCCAAACAGTACGAGCAGGCGCTGGCCGCCCTCGATGTCATCCTCAAGGACGACCCGCGCAATACCGACGCGCTTTACATGAGCGCGGTATGCCGCCGCTACCGGCGCGAGTTCGATGCGGCGCTGGCGCTGCTTGCAGGGCTGAAGGCCCTCGCGCCGGAGAATGGACGGGCGCACCAGGAGGAGGGCCACGCTTACCGCGATATGGGCCGGCCCATCCGGGCGCTGGTGGCGTATGAGCAGGCCTGCCGGTTCAACCCGGCGCTGGTGGCGAGCTGGCGGGAGCAACTGAATGTCCTGGCCCGGCTGGGCCGCCGCCATGAGGCTGCACAGGTGAAAGCCCAGCTTGACCACCTTGAGCAATTGCCGCGGCCGCTTGTGATGGTTGTGGACCTAATGAGCCAGGGCAAGCTGCTCAAGGCGGAGGATCTGTGCCGCAAGTTCCTCAGGAAGGTTCCGCACCATGTGGAGGCCATGCGGCTGCTGGCCGACATCGGCATGCGTTTCGGCGTGCTGGCGGACGCCGAGTTCCTGCTCGAATCGGCGCATGAGTTCGAGCCGAACAACGTGCGGGTGCACATGGACTACGTCAAGGCGCTCAGGAAACGCCAGAAATTCGCCAAGGCCCTGGAGCAGGCCAGGCAACTGCTTGACCGTTCTCCCGGGAACCCGCAGTTTCAATCGATCTATGCAATCGAGTGCATGCAAACCGGCAACTACGAGGAGGCGCTGCGCCTTTTCGACAGCGTGCTGGAGAAGATTCCCGGCGACCCGATTACGCTCACGTCGAAGGGCCACGCTCTCAAGACCGACGGCCAGTACGACCAGGCGGTCGCCTCCTACCGGGCGGCGCTCGAAAGCCAGCAGCGCCACGGCGAAGCCTGGTATTCGCTGTCCAACCTCAAGGTCTATTCGTTCAGCGATAGTGAACTCGAGCGGATGCACGCGCAGTTGAAACGCGACGATCTGTCCCATGCCGACCGCGTGCACCTGAGCTTCGCGCTGGGCAAAGCCTACGAAGACCGCAACGAATTCGAGACTTCCTTCGGCTTCTACCAGCAGGGCAACCGCGCGAAGAAGGCCGCGAGCACCTACGACGCGGACAAGATGACCGGGGAATTGCGGGCCCAGCAGCGCGTATGCAACGCCGGGATGCTGTCGCGCGGGCTCACGGCCGGGTATCCCGCGGCCGATCCGATTTTCGTGCTCGGGCTGCCCCGGGCCGGTTCAACGCTGCTGGAACAGATTCTTTCGTCCCATTCGAAGGTGGACGGCACGCTGGAGCTTCCGAATGTGTTGTCACTGTCACAGCAGTTGCGCCGGCGCGGACGCCGCGGGCCCGAGCCGGACTATCCCGACATCTTGGAGGCGCTGTCCGATCAGGAACTGCGCAATTTTGGGCAGCAGTTCATCGACGACACGCGGATTCACCGCGCGGGCGCGCCGTTTTTCGTGGATAAGATGCCGAACAACTTCCGCCATATCGGACTGATCCATCTGATGCTGCCCAACGCGAAGATCATCGACGCCAGGCGTCATCCCATGGCCTGCGGCTTCAGCGGCTACAAGCAGCTCTTCGCGGAAGGCCAGCAATTCACCTACGGCCTTGCGGACCTCGGGCAGTACTACCGCGATTACGTGGAACTCATGGACCACTGGGACGCGGTGCTGCCCGGCAAGGTGCTGCGCGTCCAGTACGAGGAGGTGGTGAGCGGCCTCGAAACCCAGGTGCGCCGGATTCTCGACCACTGCGGACTCGAGTTCGAGCCGGAATGCCTGAATTTTTACCGCACGGACCGGGCGGTGCGCACGCCCAGTTCCGAGCAGGTCCGCCAGCCGATATTCAAGTCGGGGCTTGATTACTGGCGCAACTACGAACCCTGGCTCGATCCGCTTAAGGACGCTCTGGGCGAAGATGTCCGGCGCCGCTACGGCGTATGAAGGGAGAATCGACGGAACACGCTGCCGGACCGCCGGATATTTTCATGGTGGCGGCATGAGCGGAACCGGCGGCAAACGCGCACGGCGAGCCGGGGCCGCCGCCGCAGCCCCGGATATCGGCCACGAAATCGGCGAGCACAACATCCGGATATTCAATCTCGACATCCACAACCCGGTATTCATCGTTTCCGCCGCATTGGTGGTCATGCTCGTGATCGGCACGCTGCTGTTCCTGGAGCAGGCCGCGGCCCTTTTCTCCGATCTCAGAGTCTGGGCGACCACGACCTTCGACTGGTTCTATTTCGCCGTGTCGAACCTCTTCGTCCTGTTCTGTTTCGGCGTCGCGCTGTCGCCGCTGGGACGGATCCGCCTGGGCGGCCGCGGCGCCGTCCCGAAGTATGGCTATTCCGCGTGGCTGGCCATGCTGTTTGCGGCCGGCGTGGGCATCGGCCTGATGTTCTTCGGCGTCCTTGAGCCGGTGACCCACACCCTGGCGCCACCGCTGGGCGTCGATCCGGCCGACACCGGGGCAGCGCGCGCGGTGGGCATGTCCGCCGCGATCCTGCACTGGGGGCTGCACGCATGGGCCATCTATGCCGTAGCCGGCCTGTCGCTGGCGTTCTTCTGTTTCAACCGCGGCATGCCGCTCACGATGCGCTCCGGGTTCTTCCCGCTGATCGGCAAGTCCGTCTGGGGGCCCTTCGGTCACGCGGTGGACATTTTTGCGGTGCTGGCGACCCTTTTCGGGCTGGCGGTATCGCTGGGTTTCGGCGCTGAACAGATCGCCGCCGGATTGCAGTACCTGTTCGGAATTCCCGCGACCACCGCCACCAGGGCCATTCTGATCATGGTCATCATCAGCATCGCGCTGGCGTCCGTGATCGCCGGTCTGGACAAGGGCGTGAAGCGCCTGAGCTGGATCAATATGGTGCTTGCGGGACTGTTGTGGCTGTTCGTACTGATCATGGGTCCTACGCTGGCGATTATCGCGACAATCGCCAAAGCGAGCATCGACTATGTCTATTACCTGCCGGGATTGAGCAACTGGATCGGCCGTGAGGACGTGGCCTTCGTCCGCGACTGGTCAACTTTCTATTGGGCCTGGTGGGTGGCCTGGGCGCCTTTCGTCGGGATGTTCATCGCACGCATCAGTTTTGGACGCACGGTGCGCGAGTTCATCACCTGGGTGCTGATCGTTCCCACGATCATCGGCATTCTGTGGATGGCGACGTTCGGCGGCACCGCCCTCGACCAATACTTTTCCGATGGCTATACGGGCGTGGCGGAATCGGTGCCCGAACTGGCCCTGTTCAAGATGCTGGAGCCCTTGCCGATGGCCGGATTCGTCTCGGCTGCCAGCGTATTCCTGATCACGATCTTCTTTGTCACCTCGGCCGACTCGGGATCGCTCGTGATGGACACCATCACGGCCGGCGGCAAGATGGACGCGCCGGTGCAGCAACGCGCCTTCTGGTGCCTGCTGGCCGGACTGGCGGCGATGGCGCTGATGCTGGGCGGCGGCATGGCCTCGCTGCAGGCGCTGACCCTGGCGGTGGGCCTGCCCTTTGCCGTGGTGCTGCTGTGCATGTGCGTGGGCCTCATCAAGGGGCTGCTGGAGGAAACGGGCTACAGGCGGCCTTGATCCCTCAGGTACCGGATCACCTCATCGGCAAGCGCCTCTGGCGTATCGCGATCGGAGCGCAGGTGAAGCTCCGGGTCCAAAGGCGGTTGGTACGGTGATCCGACGCCGGTGAGATCACTGATTTCGCCCGCTGCGGCTCTCGCGTACAGCCCCTTCGGATCCCGCTGCCGGCAGACTTCCAGCGGCGCGTCAACGAAAACCTCCAGAAACCGCCCGGCGCCCGCGATTTCCCGCGCGCGCATCCGCCCGGCCCGGAACGGCGAGATCAACGCCGTTACCACGATGATTCCGGAATCAAGCAGAAGCTTGGCGATTTCCGCTGCCCGGCGTATGTTCTCGTCCCGGCCGGCCTCACTGAACCCCAGATCGGCATTCAGTCCACGACGCATGATATCGCCGTCCAGCATGCAAACGGAAAGGCCCAGATCGCGCAGGCGTCCGGCAATCTCGCCGGCGAGCGTGGTCTTCCCGGCCGCCGGCAGACCCGTAAGCCATAGCGCGAAGGGTTGCCGGGATTCGGGGGAAGGGCGCTGAGGCGGCATCAGAAATAGCCGCTTTGGGTTAATGAACTTTCGCGCGTGATGAGGTCCTGCATACGCCCGCCGCGTTCGGAGCTGCGTTCGCGCCGAAGCTCGCTCAAGACGGCTGATGCGTCCTGCGCTTCAGATTCCACCGCGCCGGTGAGCGGCCAGCAGCCAAGCGAGCGGAAGCGCACTCTCAAGACTTGAATCTCTTCGCTGTTTGCCAGCGCCATTCGCTCGTCGGCGCGCACGATGAGCAGGCCATTTCGCAGCACAACGGGCCGGTCGGCCGCGAAGTAGAGTTCCGATACTTCGACGCGCTCAAACGCGATATAGCGCCAAACGTCGAGCTCGGTCCAATCGGCGAGTGGAAAGACCCGCATTGGTCCTTCGCCAGGATCTGTAACCCCGCGCGCCGAAGCCTGAAAAGAGGAAAGGTCCGTCCGTGCACGGTTGCGCACTCTCTTCTCGTCGCCCCGCGCTCCGTCAATGAGTGCGTCAAAACCGTATTTTTCCAACGCTTGCTGAAGCGCGTTGCTCTTCATCACCCGGATATGCTCCGCGGCGCCATGCGTGAACGGGCCGATCCCCTGCCGCGCGCCTTCCCGATTGACCTGAACGATCAGCTCCATTCCCGCGACTCCGGCTACCCGATCGCGAAACGGGTAGGTTTCCGGAAATTTCCAGGTCGTGTCCACGCTCAGCAAGGGAAACGGCGGAGCCGAAGGCGCAAAAGCCTTCAACGCCAGGCGCAGCATCACGCACGAATCCTTTCCCGCTGAAAACAGCATTGCCGGCCGGCGGCAGGCTGATGCTGCGTCATGCAGCTTGCGGATCGCCGAAGACTCCAGGCGAACCAGACGCTTGGAACTCCGCGCAGTGCTTTTCTTCGTCCTGGGCATTGTTCATTCAGTTTATCGGGGCTGGCCGCGTTTTGAGGCGCAGTTCCCTGGCCGCGGACAGCAGATAGTTCCGCGCTTGCGGATTGTCCACTTCCGCCGCCATGCCTTCCAGAGCCCGGGCCTTGCGCCCGGCGTGGCGCGCCTCCTGAGGTTCGATCTGTATCAGATGATCGGCCAGCCAGGCCGCCCAGCGATAGTCCCGCAGCAGCAGCGCCCCGTCCAGCGCCGCATCCAGCGTGAGATTGCTCTCGGCCAGTTCGCGCAAACGCCAGGCCAGGGTTCGCGGAGGGAACGGAACAAGCCCGGCGGCCTCGCCGTCGAACCAGCCCATATGCCGCACATACACGGATCGCACAGCCCATTCCAGTGTGCCGTGATTCTGGGCCAGAACTTCACTGGCGGCCAGCGGCGGAGGCAGGCGGATTGCGGCAGCGAGTTCATCGGGACCCAGCCCGGCGTCAATTCCCCGCAGCGTTGCAACCTCAACAAAGCGCAGCGCCGTGGCGTAGTCAGCCAGCGCGCGGTCGATCGCCTCGGCGCCGAACAGGGGCCGGGTGTGTCCCGGAATGAGCGCTTCGGCCCGCTCGGCGCGCATCCGGTCCAGGCTGCGGGCCCATTCCTCAAGGTCCGCCGCATGATCGCCGAGGCCGTCGAGGTCGCCGGGGAATGCCTGGTGGAAATTGGCCCCGGTGATCAGCACCTTGCGTTCAGGCAGCCATACGTAGAGATGATCCTGCGCCTCCCCCGGCGCGGCGATCAGCTCCAGGTTCACTCCGGCAAGCCGCAGGCGAAAGCGGTCGCCATGGATCAGTTTGTCCGGGGGCAGATAACGGCCAGGGGAGTCCGCTCCCTGCGGCAGCGGATCGATCAGCGTGGGCGAACGCTGTCCATCATCAAGAAGCAGTCCCTTCTGGCGCTGGCGGCGCCTTAGCGCTTCCACGCGGGTCGCCGGGCGGCGCAGCGAGAAATTGCTGCGGGCATAAATATCGGGCAGCAGCAAGCTACCGGTGAACGCCGCGGCGCCGGCCACGTGGCTGCGGTCCCCATGGGTATAGACGACCGCCACAAAGGGCAGGTCGATCACCTCGCGATAGGCGGCGGCCGCCTCCTCGGCTGCGGCGGCGGAGTGGTGCGCATTGATGAGAATCGCCGCCTCCTCGCCCGCAATCACTACTGAGTTCGACGGGCCGAAGCCAATGGCGGCATACACGCCTTCGGCGGCCTTTACGATCTCGCCGGCAAGGCCCAAGGGGGCGGAAAAGAACGCCAGAGCAGCGGCAAGAGCCCCGGCCTGCAGGTGGCGGACGGTCATTCGGGGTTTTCGAGCACGCGCGATACGGAAAGCCAGGAGCCGACCGGAATGATCATCGATTGCAGCCTTTTTTCGGTTGCGATGCGCTGATTGAAGACCTGTATCCCGTAGGCCGGATGGTCGGGCGCCAGTTCCTTGTGGCCCTCGCCGAAGCAGTCGGTGTTGTCGCCCAGGATCAGGCCGCCCGGCCGGGTGTGCTCAAGGGCGAAATCGAGCGCGTCGGAGTAAACCTCCTTGCCCGTGTCGATGAACACCAGGTCGTAGGGCCCATGCTCGGCCAGTTCGGACTGCACGTCCAGCGCGCTGCCCAGTACGATGCGGACCCTGTCCTCCACCCCGGCGCGGCGAAAGTTCTCGCCCGCGACTTCGGCGTGCAGCGGTTCGAACTCGTTGGTCACCAGCAGGCCGTCCGGGGGCAGCGCGCGCGCCAGCCAGATTCCCGAATAGCCGGCCAGGGTGCCGAACTCCAGGATCCTGCGCGCGCCGATCAGCCGCGCGAGGAGATTCAGCGCCTGCCCTGTTTCGGCGTTCACCGAGATGTCGGGCATGCCGCGCGCGACCGCCGCGGGCATGATCCCGGCAAGCAGTTCGTCCTCGTGGTCGAACAGGCTGCGGCGGTAGGTGTCGAGGTCGGGATAGGCAGTCATGGGCTGGCAACTTTGCGGGCACGGCGTAGTATATCGGCCAGCCGGGAAAGGAGGATCGAATGGCCACAGCCTCGGAGAAAAAGCGCATCGTTGAGGATTTTCTCAAGCGCTGCAACGACTATTCCGACAACAAGCTTCGGAAGTACCGCGCGGCCCTGACAGGGGCGGACGACGAACAGGACCTCGCGATTCAGGACAGGATCAGCCACTGGGTGGCGTATCGCGCGTTCAATGAGCACGCGATCATGGAGCTGAAAGGCTCCGAGCTCGACGACTGGTTCGACGATGACTGATTTCGGCGCGTTCCGCCGACACGCCCACGAGGTGGCGGACTGGATTGCCGACTATTTCGAGGAAGTCGAGGGATTCCCGGTGCGCTCGCAGGCGCAACCCGGCGACCTCCTTGCCGCCCTGCCCTCCAGCGCGCCCGAACGGCCCGAGCCGATGGAGCGCATCCTGGCGGACTTCCGGCAGTTGATCCCGCCGGGCATGACGCACTGGCAGCATCCGTCCTTCTTTGCGTTTTTCCCCGCCAACTCGAGCCCGCCATCGGTGCTGGCGGAGATGCTCACCGCCGGCATGGCGGCCCAGTGCATGCTGTGGGAAACCTCTCCAGCCGCCAACGAACTGGAAGCCCGCATGATGGAGTGGCTGCAGGAGTTGCTCGGTCTGCCGCACGAATGGCGAGGCGTGATCCAGGACTCGGCTTCCGGAGCAACGCTTTGCGCGATGCTCGCGGCGCGCGAGCGGGAGAGAGAGAACACGGTGGTCGACAGGCTTGCGTTCTATACTTCCGACGAAGCCAATTCCTCGGTCCACAAGGGCGCCCGGATCGCCGGATTCCCGCTGGACTGCATCCGCAGCATCGACACGGACCAGCACCAGGCAATGAAGCCGGATGCGCTCGCGCAGACGATCGAGGCCGACCGGGCGGCGGGACTGACCCCGGCCTGCGTCGTAATCACCCTGGGCACGACCGGCACCGGCGCGATGGATCCGCTGGCGGAGATCGGCGAGATATGCCGGCGCGAAAGCATCTACCTGCACGTGGACGCAGCCTGGGCCGGCAGCGCCCTGATACTGCCGGAATACCGCCACCTGCTGAACGGCATCGAGCACGCCGATTCCTTCGTGTTCAATCCGCACAAGTGGATGTTCACCAACTTCGACTGCTCGGCGCACTTTCTCAAGGACCCCGAATCGCTGCAGCGTTCGCTGTCGATCAACCCCGTCTACCTGCGGAACACCAGCGACGAGCAGATCACCGAGTACCGCGATTTCGGCATCTCGCTCGGCCGCAGGTTCCGCGCATTGAAGCTGTGGTTCGTGATTCGCGCCTTCGGCGCCGAGGGCCTGCGCGAGAAGATCCGCTCGCACATCGACTGGACCCGGGAGCTCGCCGGGGAGATCGAGGCCGCTGACGATTTCGAACTGGTTACCGGCCCCAACCTCGCGCTGATCACCTGGCGCTATGCCCCCGGGGGCGTGAGCGGCGCGGCGCTGGACGAACTCAACGAGCGCTTGCTGCAGGCGATCAACGACGACGGCCGCCTGTACCTGACGCGGGGTTCCGTGAACGGCCGCATGGTCATCCGCTTTTCCGTCGGCCAGACCCGCACCGAGGCCGGGCACGTGCGCTCGGCCTGGAATACGATTCAGGAAATCGCTTCTTCACTCCCCGGTTAATTGGAATGTCAACGCAAATTGAATTCCGGCAGCTTAAGTGGCATTTAGCCTATTGAATAAATTTAGTCCATAAAGTAAATTTATATCTCCCGCTAATTGCTCATAAGGATTTTCCGGCGATGATTGAATTGGCCAATCCTTTCCGTCCCGGCGCTGGCCATCAGCCGCCCTATCTGGCAGGCCGCCAAGCTGAAACGCGAGAATTCACGCGCCTGCTCAAGCAGGACACCATTCTTGAGAATATGGTGCTGACTGGCCTAAGGGGCGTTGGAAAAACTGTCTTGCTGGAAACGCTAAAACCTCTGGCGTCCGAGAAAGGCTGGGTATGGGTAGGCGCTGATTTGTCGGAGTCGGCCAGCCTCACCGAGGAAAGCATTGCCACACGGCTTTGCACAGATATCTCGCCAATAACGTCCAGCATTGTCGTCTCCAAAAAGCGCATCAATCGTATGGGCTTTGCAGGTGGGCAGGTGACCCAGGCAGAGACTCTCGGCTACGAGCAACTTCGGCTCATATATACGCGCTCACCCGGGCTCGCGCTTGACAAGTTGAAGGCTGTGCTTGAGAGCGCATGGCTTGCAATCTCAAGCAAAAATAGCATTAGAGGCGTCATTTTTGCCTATGACGAAGCGCAAAATCTGGCTGATCATTCAGAGAAAGACGAGTTCCCTCTTTCGTTGCTTCTCGACACGTTTCAATCGCTTCAGCGCAAGGGCTTGCCTCTGATGCTGGCACTTACGGGATTGCCAAATCTGTTCCCAAAACTCGTGGACGCGCGCACCTTCTGCGAACGCATGTTTCGCGTTGTGTTCCTTGAGAGCCTTTCTCGCAAGCACAGCAAGGAAGCAATCCAAAGGCCGTTCCAAAGCATGCCCAAGGTGCCGCAGCTTGACGAATCGTCCCTGAACACAATTATCGAAATGTCAGGAGGCTACCCCTACTTTATCCAGTTCATTTGCAGGGAAGTCTATGATGTCTTTGTGCAGTGTTGGCGCCGCGAAGAAGTCGCCTCGGTCCCGATTCATGAGATCCAGCAAAAACTGGATACAGACTTCTTTTCTGCGCGATGGGCGCGAACGACAGACCGGCAACGGGATTTGCTATTCGTGATCTCCCAATTGCCGGAATGCGATCGCGAATTTACTGTTCAGGAAATTGTTGAAAAATCACGCAATGCGCCGGGAAGCTCTTTCAGCGGAAGCCACGCCAATCAAATGCTCGCGGCGCTTGGCCGCCAAGGTTTGATATTCAAGAATAGGCATGGCAGGTACTCATTTGCTGTGCCGCTGCTTGGCGACTACATTCGCCGCAACTTCCAGTTGAACTGATCACCGCACCAGAAATCAGCGGTCGGGATCCCTGTCGGGGTGCATCTATGAGTTGTTGTCGCGGAATCTCACCCGAATGAGTGCCGGATCCATACCAACATTACGCATCACAGAGGCTGTTCTACTTAGCATTCCCATTGCACTGGCATGCTTTGAGAAATAGAAAGAACCAACCTGAGCCGGATTTAGGAACGCTTTGCCGGATGGATGGGTAGGCTTTGTATTCACGTCGCAACTCGGAGCGCCCAACTTACCTATCGGACACATATCCTCTGTCAAGCGGCCATGGCGCGCGAGCCACCAGATAGCTTCTTTTAACACCTGCCACCAATACCGTACTTCAACTGCTGTATTGTCCGGCAAACAGACGCGCTGGATACTATCCGGTGCTGATCGATCCGACGTTGCAGGATTTCGATGAGTTCAAGCAGGTTGTTTAGCGCCATCGCAGGTTACTCGGACTGATCGAGGGGGCGGGTCAGGTTTGTTCGGCGGGCTTGCTGATGGAGGGAGTTGGCGGGCGCTTGCGCTTTCTGCCGGTGGCCTTTTTCTTCTTCTTGCCCGTCTTGCCCCAACCCGGCGGCGGGGTGGGTTCCTCTCCTTCCATGATCTCGCCGATCTGGAGCTGCTCGATCGTTTCGTACTTGAGCAGCGCGTCGGCCATGGCATGCAGGCGCTCAATGTTGTCGACAAGAATGGTCCGCGCCCGCTCGTAGGCGGTGTCGATGATTTCGCGCACTTCCTTGTCGATCGCGTGCACCGTGGCGTCGGACACCTGCTTGTGCTGGGTGACCGTGCGGCCCAGGAACACCTCGCCGTCCTCCTCGCTGTAAGTCAGCGGACCCAGGCGGCTGGACAGGCCCCACTTGGTGACCATGTTGCGCGCGATCGCGGTGGCGCGTTCGATATCGTTCGAGGCCCCGGTGGTCACCGCGTCCTTGCCGAAGATCAGCTCCTCGGCCACGCGCCCGCCGAACAGGCTGGTGATCTGGCTGGTCAGGCGCTGCTTCGAATGGCTGTGCCGATCGACTTCCGGCAGAAACATCGTTACGCCCAGCGCGCGGCCGCGCGGAATGATCGTGACCTTGTGCACCGGGTCGTGCTCCGGCACGCTCAGGCCCACGATGGCATGCCCTGATTCGTGATAAGCGGTGAGCTTGCGCTCCTCCGGGCTCATCACCATGGACTTGCGTTCGGTGCCCATCAGGATCTTGTCCTTGGCCTTTTCGAACTGTTCCATGGTCACGGACTTGTTTCCGACCCGTCCGGCCAACAGGGCCGCCTCGTTGACCAGGTTGGCGAGGTCGGCGCCGGAGAATCCGGGCGTTCCGCGCGCCAGCGTGCTGGCGGAAACGCTGTCGTGAACCGGGACCTTGCGCATGTGGACCTTGAGAATCAGCTCCCGCCCGCGAATGTCCGGCAAGGGCACCACCACCTGGCGGTCAAAGCGGCCGGGGCGCAGCAGCGCCGGATCCAGCACGTCTGGCCGGTTGGTGGCGGCGATGACGATGATGCCCTCGCTGCCGGCGAACCCGTCCATCTCCACCAGGAGCTGGTTCAGCGTCTGCTCGCGCTCGTCGTGACCGCCGCCCAGGCCGGCGCCCCGGTGGCGTCCGACCGCGTCAATCTCGTCGATGAAGATGATGCAGGGCGCCTGTTTCTTGGCCTGCTCGAACATGTCGCGCACTCTCGATGCGCCCACGCCCACGAACATCTCGACGAAGTCCGAACCGGAGATGGTGAAGAAGGGAGCCTCCGCCTCGCCGGCGATCGCGCGCGCCAGCAGGGTCTTGCCGGTGCCGGGCGGGCCCACCATGAGAACGCCCTTGGGGATCTTGCCGCCGAGTCGCTGGAATTTGGAGGGGTCCTTCAGGAACTCGACCACTTCGGCAACCTCCTCCTTGGCCTCCTCGATTCCGGCGACATCCTCGAAAGTCACGGGGGTCTGGTCCGGGTTGAGCAGGCGGGCGCGGCTGCGGCCGAAAGACATGGCCCCGCCACGGCCGCCCACGCCGCCCTGCATCTGCCGCATGAAATACAGCCAGATGCCGATCAGCAGCAGAAACGGCAGCAGGTTCAGCAGGAACGATACCCAGGCGCTCTCCGTCTTCGGTTTGGGCGAATGCACCTCCGCGCCGCTCACAGTGAGTTCGCGCACCAATTCGGAATTGTCGGTGGAGGGGGGGCTGTAGGTAACGAATTTCTGTCCGCCGACCTGTTCGCCGCGAATCGTGCGGTCTTCCAGGATTTCGACTTCCTTGATGCCGCCGTTGCCCACCAACTCGAGGAACTGCGAGAAATTGATCTCCTCGGCCTGAGTGCCCCGGTTGTTCAGGGGCTGCAGCAACATCATCAGGGCCAGCGCTATGACCAGCCACAGGAAGATATTCTTGGTGAACTTGTTCATTCGGGCTGCGGCACGATCCTCAGATAGGGCTTGGGCGCGTCCCAACCGTCGGGGAACTTTTCCCTGGCCTGCTCGTTCGAGACCGCTGGCACGATGATGACGTCCTCGCCCCACTTCCAGTTCACCGGGGTCGCGACCTGGTGCGACGCGGTGAGCTGGCAGGAATCCAGCAGCCGCAGCACCTCGTCGAAATTGCGACCGGTGCTCATCGGGTAGGTCAGCATGGCCTTGATCCGCTTGTCCGGGCCGACGACGAAAACCGAGCGCACGGTGAGGTTATCCACCGCGGTGCGGCCTTCGGAGGTATCGCCGGCGCCGGCCGGCAGCATGTCGTACAGCTTGGCGATCTCGAGGTTGGGATCGCCGATCAGCGGATAGGTGACGGCGTGTCCCTGCGTTTCCTCGATGTCCTTGACCCACTCGTTGTGATCGCTTACCGGATCGACGCTCAGTCCGATGACCTTGGCATTGCGCTTCGAGAACTCCGGCATGAGTCCCGCCATGTAGCCCAGCTCGGTGGTACACACCGGCGTGAAATCCTTGGGGTGAGAAAACAGAATGGCCCAGCCGTCGCCGATCCACTCGTGGAAACGAATTGCGCCTTCGGTCGTCTCGACCGTGAAGTCCGGCGCCACATCGTTGATTCTCAGGCTCATCGCGCGCCTCCTTGATGAGTACGGACCCCTGCAGTGAGGTCCGGATTAGCCGACCGATTGTAGCAAACAGGTGTTCTTGCCGTGGACAAAACGTTGACACGTACGGGAGTTTTTTCTTCTACACGGGACTTGAGGGCGACAAAGCGCTTCTTCAAGTGGCTGCTATAGCCGTTCTTTGCTTCCCTACTTCCGGGAGTGTTGGAGCCAGGGATGGCGGAACCAAGCCAGGGATGGCGTCTCCCGGAAGAAGGGGGACAAAGAACGGCGAGATCGAAGCGCCGAGTCAGGTGCGGCCAACCAGGTAGGTTTCGCGGCTCGCCTTTCTGGATGCCTCCGGCGTGCGAAGCCGCGCCTTGCGCAGGCCGGTGCGGGCCGTGGCGACGAATTCCTCGAAACCGGCGCCCTGAAAGAGCTTGGTCACGAACACGCCCCCCGGCCGCAAAAGTTCAAGAGCCGCTTCGAGGGCCATGGCGGCCAGTTCCATGGACACCGCCTGGTCCCGGTCCCGGTTGCCGCTCAGCTTCGGCGCCAGGTCCGAAAGGACGGCGTCCGCCGGCCCGCCCAGGGCACGCCGGAGATCCGTGACGACCGCAGAATCTGCAATGTCCCCCTGCATGACCTCAACGCCCTTGATCGGCTCCATCGGCTCGATGTCTATCGCCAGGATCCGCCCAGTGGGCGCCACCTTTCGCGCCGCGTACTGGCTCCATCCCCCGGGTGCTGCGCCCAGATCGACGATTCTGCCGCCACGGCCGAAGAGACGTTCGCGGCGATCGAGTTCCCGAAGCTTGTAAACCGCCCGGGACCGCCATCCTTCCGCCCGCGCGCGCCGGGTCCAGTGATCCGCCCAGGCGCCTGTTTTCATCCTGGCCTTATTCGTAGTTCACGGCCAGGATCTCGAAGCTTCGAAGGCCCCCCGGCGTGCTGAGTGAAATCTCGTCGCCTTCGTACTTCCCGATCAATGAACGGGCCATCGGCGAGACGAATGAAATCGCGTCGTCACGCACCCTGGCCTCGTCCTCGCCCACGATCTGGTAACTGACCTGTCCGCCTCCGTCCAGACTCCTCAGATCCACGGTAACGCCGAAGACGACACGCCCGTCATGCGGGATCCGGTCCAGGTCGATCACGCGGGCGTGGGCCAGGCGCCCTTCGATATCGCGGATGCGGGCCTCGACCAGTCCCTGCTGCTCCTTGGCCGCGTGGTACTCGGCGTTCTCGCGCAGGTCGCCGTGCTCGCGGGCCTCTCCTATGGCGCGCGCCAGACGCGGACGATCCTCGTTCCTCAGCCGCTTCAATTCCTCGCGCAACGCGTGTTCGCCGGCGCGGGTCATCGGAACCTGGGTCATGTGGCCATTGCCTCGTGCAGGTCCTGCAGCCGCGATACCGCGCCTGCCCCGTAGTAGTCGATGGCCCGGCAGGCCGCGTCGGCGGCCGCCAGCGTGGTGAAGTAGGTGACGTTGTTGCGAACGGCCTGCTCCCGGATTTCGTGCGACTCCAGGATCGAGGCGCGCCCCTCGGTGGTGTTCACGATCAGGTCCACCTCGCCGTTGCAGATCAGGTCCACGATATGCGGGCGTCCCTCGCGCACCTTGTTGATGCGCCTGCAGGAAACTCCGTGGCGTGCCAGGAAGCTGGCGGTCCCGTGCGTGGCCACCAGGTCGAATCCCTTCAGCTGCAGCATGCGCGCGAGGTCCACCGACTCCTCCTTGTCCGGATCGCGCAGCGACAAAAGGGCCGCGCCACCCCGCTTGAGGTCCACGCCGGCGCCTTCCTGGGCGCGGGCGTAAGCCTCGGCAAAACTGGTTCCCACACCCATGACCTCGCCGGTGGACTTCATTTCCGGGCCAAGTATCGGGTCCGCGCCGGGGAACCGGGAGAACGGAAAGACCGATTGCTTGACCGAGAAATACGCCGGCCGCGGAGGATCGCCGACTCCCTGCTGGTCGAGGGTGCGCCCCACCATGACCAGCGCGGCGACCTTGGCGAGCTGTATGCCGACTGCCTTGGAGACGTAGGGCACGCTGCGCGAGGCCCGGGGATTCACTTCCAGGACGTAGATGTCGCCGTCCTGGATCGCGAACTGCACGTTCATCAGCCCTCGCACGCCCAGCGCCTCGGCCATAAGCCCGGTCTGGCGCGCCAGTTCCACCTGCACGTCCTCACCGGCGGTTGCGGGCGGCAGGCAGCAGGCCGAGTCCCCGGAGTGGACCCCGGCCTGTTCGATGTGCTCCATGATTCCGCCGATCAGGACCCGTTCGCCGTCGTAGATCGCGTCAACGTCGAATTCCACCGCCCGGGGCAGAAACTCGTCCAGCAGCACCGGGCTCTCGTTCGACACGGACACGGCCTCGGCCATGTAGCGCCGCAATTCCTCCTCGCCGTGCATCACGTCCATCGCGCGCCCGCCCAGGACGTAGGAAGGCCTGAGCATCAGCGGGTACTTGAGTTCCCGTGCCATTCGCACCGCCTCGTCCACCGAGCGCGCGGTGCGGTTCTCCGGCTGCCTCAGGCCCAGTTCCCGGAGCAGGTCCTTGAAACGCTCGCGATCCTCGGCCCGGTCGATGGCGTCCGGGGGCGTTCCGATAATCGGGGCGCCGGCGCGGTCCAGGTCGCGCGTGATCCGAAGCGGCGTCTGTCCGCCGTACTGGACGATCACGCCCCGGGGCTTTTCGCGCCGGACAATTTCCATGACGTCCTCGACCGTCAGGGGCTCGAAGTACAGCTTGTCGGAGGTGTCGTAGTCGGTGGAAACGGTCTCCGGGTTGCAGTTCACCATGATCGTCTCGTAGCCGGCTTCGCGCAGCGCCAGCGCCGCGTGCACGCAGCAATAGTCGAACTCGATGCCCTGCCCGATCCGGTTGGGCCCGCCGCCCAGGATCATGATCTTGTCCCGGTCGGATGGTTCCGCCTCGCACTCCTCCTCGTAGCTGGAATACATGTAAGCGGTGGACGTGGGAAATTCCGCCGCGCAGCTGTCGACGCGCTTGAAGACCGGCCCTATCCCCGCCGCCCGCCGCCGTTCCGTCAGCTGCTGCTCGCTCACGCCGAGCAGATGCGCCAGGCGGCTGTCGGCAAAGCCCTTGCGCTTCAGTTGCACGAGCCGGTCTTCGCTCAAGGCCTCCAGTCCGGTGGTCTTCAGCGCCTCTTCCTCGCGCACCAGGTCCGCGATCTGGCCTATGAACCACGGATCGATCCGGCACAGTTCGAAGACTTCCCGCTCGGACATCCCCAGGCGCAGGGCATCGGCCACGTACAGCAGGCGTTCCGCGCCCGCGGTGCGCAGTTCCTCGCCGACCAGCGCCCGCGCATCGGGACTGGAGGAGTCCACCCGTTCGCACAGCCCGTCGATGCCGATCTCCAGGCTGCGCAGGGCCTTCTGCAGCGACTCCTGAAAAGTCCTGCCCAGCGACATCGCCTCGCCGACCGATTTCATCTGGGTGGTCAGCCGCGCATCGGCGCGAGGAAACTTCTCGAAGGCGAAGCGCGGCGCCTTGGTCACGATGTAGTCGATCGCCGGCTCGAAGGAAGCCGGCGTCCGCCCGGCGGTAATCTCGTTCCTCAGTTCGTCCAGCGTATAGCCGACGGCCAGCTTGGCCGCCACCTTTGCGATAGGAAACCCCGTGGCCTTGGAAGCCAGCGCCGACGAGCGCGAAACCCGCGGGTTCATCTCGATCACCACCATTCGGCCGTCGCCGGGATGAATCGCGAACTGCACGTTGGAGCCTCCCGTATCCACGCCGATCTCCCTCAGCACCGCGATGGATGCGTCGCGCATGCGCTGGTATTCCTTGTCGGTCAGGGTCAGCGCCGGCGCCACGGTAATCGAGTCGCCCGTGTGTATGCCCATCGGATCGATATTCTCGATCGAGCAAACGATGATGCAGTTGTCGCGAGCGTCGCGAACCACCTCCATCTCGAATTCCTTCCAGCCCAGCACCGATTCCTCGACCAGAGCCGAGTGGCTGGGGGACGCGTCCAGCGCCCGCGCCATCGCCGCTTCGAACTCGGCCGCGTCGCGGGCAATGCCGCCGCCCACGCCGCCCAGCGTAAAGGAGGGGCGGATGATGGCCGGATAACCGATCTCGCCGATCACATCCAGCGCCTCGGGAACGCTGCGGACCATCCAGGAGCGGGGCGTTTCCAGGCCAATGGACAGCATTGCGTCGCGAAAGCGCTCGCGGTCCTCGGCCTTGTCGATGACGTCGCCGCGGGCGCCGATCAGCTCCACGCCGAACTGCTCGAGAACGCCCTCCCGGTCGAGTTCCAGCGACGTGTTCAGGCCAGTCTGCCCGCCCATCGTGGGAAGCAATGCGTCCGGACGCTCGCGCTCGATCACCGCGGCCAGCGAGCGTGCGTTCACCGGCTCGATATACACCGCGTCTGCGGTTTCCGGGTCGGTCATGATGGTGGCCGGATTGGAGTTGGCCAGCACCACGCGATATCCCTCCTCGCGCAGCGCCTTGCAGGCCTGAACGCCGGAATAGTCGAATTCGCAGGCCTGACCGATCACGATCGGGCCCGCGCCGATGATCAGCACGCTTTCGAGATCGTCCCTACGAGGCATGGCCTGGTCCCCGTTAACCAAACAGCTGAGCGGATATGAGACTGGGTGGTGATGCCCACTCGGGCGGAAAGATACTCGGACGAGGTTACGTAGTCCAGCGCCGCGTCGGTGACGGCGGCTACATCACAAGCGCGCGGGCCCTCCGTTCATTTGGCCTCAGGCGTAGAAGACACGTCAGCCGACGCTTGTAGCTGGCCTTGAGCGATCATTACGCCTTCGATCCTCCCCACACGGGAATTCAGGGATGACACTTGTTCGTTCAGCGTATCAAGACGGTTGTTCGTATCCGCCCAAGTCATCCATACAGCAACCAAAATAGCGGCGCCCATCCCCAGTACAGTGAGAATTTCCTTGTTCATTTCTCTCCGCTCTGGCGTAGTCGTCCATGTGCGGCGGGAGCCCCAGTTAGCGCCAGGTGGCCCTCAATGCGGGCCACGCGCTCGGTCAGCTCGTCCAAGCGGGCATCGATGCGCTCAAAGCGGGCATCCATGCGCTCGAAGCGGGCATCGACTCTTTCGAATTCGGTGCGCACATCCTGGCGCAGGTCAGTCATACCTGTGCGGAAGTCGGCGCGGAGATCGGAAATGCTGTTGAGCACCAGGGCGTACGAGGCCAGCAGCGCGGTAGCCAGCGCGATGGCGGGACCGTGTTTCCGCAAGGGCTCCTTCTTGGGCTTGTCCTTCGCCCTCACTGAGGGCGGGATACCCTCGCTTCTGGCACGTGCTTCCTGATTTTCCTTCATGGACTTGCCTTCCGAGGCGTTGCAGGATTCGTCGCAAGAATAGCACAGCCTGGCGAGTCCAAAAGGACGGAATGCTATGTGTTTGCGGGCATTCCGGAGCGCGGACTCAAGGCGTCAACACGGGTTTTACGCAGAGCCCGTTCAACTGATCCTCGACAGCCTAGTTGATCTCTTCGAGCGGATAGGATGCGATCAGTTGGTCGAACGGAAATTCTCCATTGCGCGATTAACGGCCTGGCCTTGTATGGGGCTCGGGAACTCGCACCGAAACGCGTCAACGTCGTGAGCCCCGGGTTGGTTCATACACCGTTGTATGACGACATTGATCCTCATTTGTGGGAGCATCTCAAGGCGGACTTCGAGAAACTGAATCCGGTGGGATGGGTAGCCGAGCCGGAACACATAGCCGCTGCGTACATTTTCGTGCTGACGTCACCCTACCTCACGGGCACCGTAATCCCAATCGACGGCGGTTTCCTGACTACCTGAAGGAGCTCCCGCCCCGGGAGCGCTCGAACGCTCTTACAGGCGTTCCATCAGTCCGGCAAAGCGTTCGAAGGCGTAGCCCAGGTCGTGTGGGCCCGGGCTGGCCTCGGGATGGCCCTGGAAGCCGATGGCGGGACGGGTGCGGTGCGTCAGGCCCTGCAGGGTTCCGTCGAACAGCGAGCGATGGGTGGCCCTCAGGCTATCAGGCAGGCTTTCCTCTTCCACGGCAAAGCCGTGGTTCTGGCTGCTGATGGCCACTTCCCCGCTTTTGAGGTCCACAACAGGATGATTGGCCCCGTGATGTCCAAATTTCATCTTCATGGTGCGTGCGCCGCAGGCCAGACCCAGGATCTGGTGCCCCAGGCAGATGCCCAGGACGGGCGTGCCCGAGTCCAGAATCTCCTTGACCGCTTCGATCGCATAGGTGCAGGGCTCGGGGTCGCCGGGTCCGTTTGACAGGAAAATGCCGTCGGGCTTCAGCGAAAGGGCCTCGCTTGCGGGAGCCTCGGCGGGAAGCACGGTCACGCGCCGGGCCAGACGGGCCAGCGAGCGGAGAATGTTGCGCTTGACGCCGTAGTCGTAGGCCACGATCCGGTCGAACTTCCGACCCTGCCCACCGCCGGTCCAGGCTATTTCCGGACCTCCGGCGTCCATCGGCCAGTCATAGGCCGAGTTCACGCTCACGACGCGGGCCAGGTCCATGCCGACCATGCCCGGCGCGGCGCGGGCCCTGGCCAGCGCCTCGTCGGAACGGTCCGTGCCGGTCAGGATGCAGCCCTGCTGGGCGCCCTCTTCCCTCAGGATGCGCGTCAGCCGCCGGGTATCGATCCCGGCGATCGCAACCGTGCCTTCGTCGCGCAGGAAGTCCGTAAACGGCGTGTCCTTGCGCCAGTTGCTTTCGACTACCGGCAGGTCGCGGATGATCAGACCCGCCGCATAAACCCGGTCGGACTCGTAGTCTTCGCGGTTGGCGCCGGTGTTGCCCACGTGGGGCACGGTCAGGGTAACGATCTGCCGGCAATAGGACGGGTCGGTGAGGATTTCCTGATAGCCGGTCATGGCGGTGTTGAACACCACCTCGCCGACGGTCTCGCCATCGGCGCCGATCGACCAGCCACGAAACACGGCCCCGCCCGCCAAGGCTAGCACCGCAGATTTCACCGGGTCGCGGAGGCCGCCATTACGGAAGATAAATCGTACAGTCCGGACGGTCGGCCGGCAAGCCAGCGTGCGGCGCGCAGCGCTCCGGCGGCGAACACGCCGCGGCTCAGGCTCTGGTGCCGCAATTCCAGCACTTCCTCGTTGCCGGCCAGCAACACGGAATGATTGCCGGAATAACCCCCTCCGCGTACCGCGCTGAACCCTATGGAACCCTTCTCCCGCGCACCGGTCTGACCATGGCGCTGGAATACGGCAACCTCGGAGAACTCGCGGCCGCGCGCCGCGGCGGCCGTCCTGCCGAGTTGCAGCGCGGTCCCCGACGGGGCATCGGCCTTGCCGCGATGGTGGGTCTCGACGATTTCGAGGTCGTAGTCGTCACCGAGCTGCCCCGCCGCCACCCTCAGCAGTTCATTCAGCACGTACACGCCCAGGCTCATGTTGCTGGCCTGCAATACGGCGATGCGCCCGGCCGCCTGTTCCAGGGCCGCCTGGCCCGCCTCGCCGATGCCGGTCACGCCCTCCACCAGTGCGCAGCCGGCTTCGGCGCAGGCCGACGCGATCTCCGCGGTCACGGCTGCGGAGGAAAAATCGACCGCCACATCGGCGCCGGCAACGCTTTCGGCAGGCGAAGCCGTGACCTTGACGCCGGCGGCGGGCAGGTTTGCAGCCAGCCCGGCATCCTGACCTATCCAGGCATCGTCGGGCGCCGCCAGGGCGCCGGCAAGCTCCAGGTCGCCAGCAGCGGCCACCCTCGCCATCAGTTCGCGGCCCATGCGGCCGCTGGCTCCCAGCAGGCTGATCTTCATGATGCGCGCCGCTCGCTGCCCTTATCACGTGCCCACTCGAGCCAGCGCGCCCGGCGGGGCTGCTGACGGTCGCCCTGGCCCTCAAGCTCCCGGGCGAACTGCTTGAGCAGCTTCTTCTGCGAGCTGTTCAGCCCCACCGGGGTTTCCACTTCGATATGGCAAAAGAGGTCGCCCCTGCGTCCGCCGCGGGCCGGCTTGACGCCGCGATTACGCAGGCGGAAGGTGCGCCCGGACTGGGTGCCGGAGGGGATTTTCAATTTCACGTTTCCGGTCAGTGTCGGCACTTCCACTTCTCCACCCAGGGCAGCGGTGGTAAAGCTTAATGGAAAGCGGCAGTGCAGATTGGCCCCGTCCCGCTGAAAGAAGGGATGCGGCCGGACGTTCATTTCCACCAGCAGGTCGCCGGCCGGGCCGCCGCGTTTCCCGGCATTGCCCTTGCCGCGCACGCGGGAACGGTCGCCGGTGTCCACGCCCGGCGGCACCTTGAGCGAAATCTCCTCGCTCTTGCGGACCGCACCGTTGCCGGAGCAGTCCCCGCAGGGATCGGACACGACGCGCCCCTCGCCGCCGCATGCGCCGCAGGTCTGCCGGATGGAAAAGATGCCCTGCCGCACCTGGGTCTGCCCGGCGCCTCCGCAGCGCCCGCAGGTGCTCAACCCGGTCCCGGGCCGGGCCCCGGAGCCGGAACAGGTGGAACAGGCCACGGTGCGCGGAATGGTGATCCGCACATCGGCGCCGAATATGGCCTGGGTAAAGTCCAGGTCGAGCCGGTAGCGCAGGTTGGCGCCGCGGCGGGACTGTTGTGCGCCGCCGCGCCGGCCGCCGAAGACTTCGCCGAAGATGTCGCCGAAGATCGTGTTGAAAGGGTCTGCGGACGCGCCGGCGCCGGCGCCCGCTTCGACGCCTGCATGGCCGAACTGATCGTAGGCGGCGCGCTTTTGCTCGTCGCTCAGGATCTCGTAGGCGCGCTTGGCCTCCTTGAAGCGGTTCGCGGCTTCCTCGCCCTGGTCGGGATTGCGGTCCGGGTGATAGCGCATGGCCAGGCGCCGGAATGCCTTCTTGACATCCGCTTCCGACGCGTTGCGGTCCACGCCGAGGACCTCGTAGTAGTCCCGCTCGGCCATTCAGGTTACTCCCTTCGAGTCCGCCGTCTCTTCGCCTCCTCCGTCCGGGAGACGCATGAATACATCCCTGTAGCTTGCTCCGGCATCCCTGCCTCCAATACTCCCGGACGGAGGAGGCGAAGAGACGGCTACGGTGTGCGTAGCAATCAGGCGGACTTCTTCTGGTCGTCCGGCGTAACGTCCTCGAACTCCGCGTCGGTGACGTCGGCGTCATCGCCGCCGGAGTCCATTTCCGGTTCCGCGCCTGCGCCGCCCTGCTCGGCCTGCGCCTGCTCCTGGTAGACGCGCTGGGCAAGACCCGCCGCGGCCTCGGACAGCGCCCGGCTCTTGGCTTCGATGACCGACCTGTCGTCGCCCTGAAGCGCCGTCTTCAGGTCGGCGATCGCCGATTCGATGGCGGCGCGCTCGTCCGGCTGCACCTTTTCGCCCAGGTCGGACAGCGCCTTCTCGCTGGAATGCACCAGCCCGTCGGCCTGGTTGCGCACATCCACCAGTTCGCGGAACTTGCGGTCCTCCTCGGCATGCATCTCGGCTTCCTGGACCATCTGGTCGATCTCCTTGTCGGACAGCCCGCTGGAGGCCTTGATCACGATCTTCTGCTCGCGACCGGTGGCCTTGTCCTTGGCCGACACGTTCAGGATGCCGTTGGCGTCGATATCGAAGGTCACCTCGATCTGCGGCACGCCGCGCGGCGCCGGCGGGATGTCGGTGAGGTCGAAGCGGCCCAGCGACTTGTTGTCGGCGGCGCGCTGTCGCTCGCCCTGCAGCACGTGGATCGTCACCGCGGACTGGCCGTCCTCGGCGGTCGAGAACACCTGGTTGGCGCGGGTCGGAATCGTCGTGTTCTTGTCGATCAGCCGGGTCATGACCTGCCCCAGCGTCTCGATGCCCAGCGACAGCGGGGTCACGTCGAGCAGCAATACGTCCTTGACGCTCCCGGACAGGACGCCGGCCTGGATGGCGGCGCCCAGCGCCACGGCCTCGTCGGGATTCACGTCCTTGCGAGGGTCGCGGCCGAAGAAGTCGCGCACGGCTTCCTGGACCTTGGGCATGCGGATCTGGCCGCCCACCAGGATCACGTCATTGATGTCGCCCACGGACAGGCCGGCGTCGGACAGCGCCGTGCGGCAGGGTCCGATCGTGCGGTTGATGAGGTCCTCCACCAGGGCCTCGAGCTTGGCGCGGGTGACCCGGATGTTCATGTGCTTGGGACCGTCCGCGTCGGCGGTGATGAACGGCAGGTTGATTTCCGTCTGCTGCTGCGTGGACAGTTCGATCTTGGCCTTCTCCGCAGCCTCCTTCAGACGCTGCATGGCCAGCGGGTCCTTGCGGATGTCCACTCCCTGCTCCTTCTCGAACTCGCCCGCGAGGTAGTCGATCAGCCGGTTGTCGAAGTCCTCTCCGCCCAGGAATGTGTCGCCGTTGGTGGCCAGCACCTCGAACTGCGTCTCGCCGTCGATCTCGGCAATCTCGATGATCGAGATATCGAAGGTACCGCCGCCCAGGTCGTAGACGGCGATCTTGCGGTCGCCGCGCTGCTGGCCCATGCCGTAGGCCAGAGCGGCCGCGGTGGGCTCGTTGATGATGCGCTTGACCTCGAGCCCGGCGATCTTGCCGGCGTCCTTGGTCGCCTGGCGCTGGGAGTCGTTGAAGTAGGCCGGAACCGTAATCACGGCTTCGGTCACGTCCTCGCCCAGGAAATCCTCGGCGGTTTTCTTCATCTTCTGCAGCACGCGCGCGGAAATCTCGGGCGGCGCGATCTTGCGCCCCTTGACCTCGACCCAGGCGTCGCCGTTGTCCGACTCCACGAGCTTGTACGGCACCATCTCGGCATCGCGCTGCACGACGCTGTCCTTGAACCTGCGCCCGATCAGACGCTTGATCGCGTACAGCGTATTGGTGGGATTGGTGATGGCCTGGCGCTTGGCGGACTGGCCCACCAGGACCTGGTCGTCCTTGGCGAAAGCGACGATCGAAGGCGTGGTGCGGTCGCCTTCGGAATTCTCGATGACCTTGCCCTGCTTGCCGTCCATGACGGCCACGCAGGAATTAGTGGTCCCCAGATCGATTCCGATTATCTTGCTCATGCGTTTTTCTCCATGAACTTCAACACATTTGTTACCAATACCCGATATGAGGATTCACGACCCGCAATTCAACGGGCGGGACGCTGTACCTTCGCGCGGTGCTGCACCCTTCCCTCTGGAGCCACTTCGCGACGCTCCTGCCGGGAAGGGTGCAGCACCGCGCTTTAGTCGTCTGCTTCGTTCGCTGGCTCCGCAGCCGCGGGAGGGCCGGAGCAGACCACGACGCGGGCCGCGCGCAACAGGCGGCCCTGCATGAGATAGCCCTTCTGCATGACGGCGATCACGCTGTCGGCAGCCACCGAATCGGACGGCTGCATGCTCACCGCCTCGTGGCGCTCGGGATCGAAGGGCTCGCCCTCGGGATCCACCGCCTCGACTCCGAACTGCTCCAGAGCCTTAAGGAGCTGGCGGAGCGTGGCCTGCTGACCTTCCAGGAGAGTTTCCGCGGTGGCGCCGTCGGCGGAACTCAGGCCCAGCTCCAGACTGTCGATGGACGCCAGGAGTTCGCGCGCGATCTGCCGTTGTCCGCGGCCGTACGCATTGCTGATTTCCCTTTGCGCGCGCCGGCGAACGTTCTCGGCCTCGGCCACCGCCCGCAGGTGTGCCTCATGCTGTTCGTTGAGCGCGGCCTTGAGGCCCTCGATCTCCTTCGCAGGATCCTCCGGTTCGGCGGATTCGGCGTTGTCCGCCGCATCCGGCGCGTCTGCCGCTTGCGGCTCTTCGGATTGCTTCCGCTCACTCATCAACGGTTTCCCCTTTGCTGCCGGGAGCGGGGCGGGCCTGCTCCCCTGGCGCCGTGTTACGCCCATATTCTCGCATCAGCGCGTCTCCCATTGCCCAGGGGCGCAACGCGGCCACGAGCCAGGGGCGTCGCGCCCTTCGGGAGCGAGCGTAGCGCGCCCCCGCGGCGTTGCAGCCGTTCGCAATACGGCGAGTATTCCGTGCCGGCTGCGCCTTGCAGGGACACGCTACGCTCGCTCTGATGCGAGAATATGGGCGTAACACGGCGCCGGTTTCCATGCCGGGGTACTATGGTGCATTATTCCTCTTTTTCAAGCCGCAGCCGCCTGTTGGACTGCCGCCGAGAAAAGGTTCCGCAAATGCCGAAAATCCAGTTCCAGAGGGTGGCGATTCTCGCCCGCGACGGGCACGACGCCATCGCGCAGGCGGCCGGCGAACTGGCGGCCCATCTGACCGAACTCGGATGCTCGGCAACGCTCGCGCACGGCCAGGAGAACCCGGCGGCCGCGCAGGAGGCCCAGTTGATAATCGCGATGGGTGGGGACGGCGCCATGCTGCGCGCGGCGCAGGTCGCCGTGCAGCGGAACACTCCCCTGCTGGGCGTCAACCTGGGCCGGCTCGGGTTCCTGGCCGACCTGGGCCAGGAACGATTTGAAACGGAACTGTCCGCGCTGCTGGCCGGCCAGTATTTTTCGGAACGCCGGATGCTGCTGAATGCCCGGCTGACCCGCAGGAAAGGCAAGGCCCTGCGCGCCACGGCGGTCAACGATGTGGTCGCGCATCGCAGCGGCGGCGCCCGAATCCTTGAACTTTCGACCACGGTCGACGGGCGCCATATCGCCACCCACCGCGGCGACGGATTTATCGCCGCCACGCCCACCGGCTCCACCGCCTACGCGATGAGTTGCGGGGGGCCCATCGTCGATCCGCGCCTCGACGCCACCGTGCTGGTGCCGATCTGCCCGCACAAGCTGGACGACCGTCCGCTGGTGATTCCGGGCGCCGCAAAGCTGGCGCTGGCGATCCCGGCGGACACCGGAATCACCGCGGCCGTGAGTTGCGACGGCGTCGATCTGGGCGTCCTGGAATACGGCCAGACGCTGCACGTGTCCCGCTCCTCGCGCCGGCTCAAGCTGATCCATCCGTCCGACTACAACTATTTCTCGGTGCTTCGCGAGAAGCTCAACTGGGCCAAGGGGCCCGCGACGCAAGACGCCGGCTAGATTCGTGCTGACCCACCTGGCCATCCGCAACCTGGCTGTGGTCGATTCCGCCGAACTGGACATGGAACCGGGATTCACCGCGCTGACCGGAGAGACCGGCGCGGGAAAGTCCATCCTGGTGGAGGCGCTGTCGCTGGCCACCGGCGAGCGCGCCGACTCGAACCAGGTGCGCACCGGCGAAACGCAGGCGGACGTGACCGCCTGTTTCGAGGTTTCCGAGTCAACGCCGCTGCCTTCCTGGGCCGGCGATTACGACCTCGCCGGCGAGTGCATCATGCGACGGGTCATCCGCGCCGACGGGCGCTCGCGCGGCTCCCTGAACGGCGTGCCGGTCCCCGCCCGCCGCTTGCGCGAGCTGGGCGCCTGCATCGTGGACATCTCCGGGCAGAAGGCGCACCAGGCATTGCTTCACACCGGGGCGCAACTGCGCATCCTGGACGAGTTCGGAGGGCTGTCCGAATCCGTGGAAGAGTTTTCGGCGCGCTACCAGGAACTGCGCGACGCGGAACGTGAATGCGACTCCCTGAATCAGCGCGCCGGCGAGCGCGCCGCGCGCCAGGACCTGCTGAACAGCTGGATCGGCGAACTCGAAGCACTGAACCCCCAGGCGGGCGAATTGGAGAAACTGGACCGCATTCGCCTGCGCCTCGCCAATCGGGCGCGCCTGCTCGAAACGGCAGGCAGCGCCCTCGATGCGCTGCGCGAGAGCGAACACTCCGCCGGCAGCGCGCTGGCTTCCGCCCGCCAGGCGCTCGAGAGTGCCGGCGAATTCGAGCCCGGCCTCCGCGAGGCGGCTCGGCTGCTCAGCGAATCGGAAGTGCTGGTCGACGAGGCGGTTGCCTCGATTCAGGATATCGGCATGGACCTGGAAGAAGAGGACGGCAATCTTGACGAAGTCCAGCAACGGCGTCAGGCGCTCCTTGCGGTAGCCCGCAAGCACGGCCGCAGCCAGGAGGAACTGCCCGGGCTGGCCGCGGAACTGAAAGCCGAGAAAGAAGGCCTGGAATCGCTGGACGAACAGCTTTCGCGGGCGCTCGAGCGTCGCGACGCGCTGCGGCGGAAAACGGAGGACGGCGCCGCCGCCCTGTCCAAGGCCCGCAGGCGGGCGGCGACGGATTTTGCCCGCGCGGTAACCGATCGCATGCAGGGCCTGGCGATGGAAGGCGGATCGCTGTCCGTGCGCTTCGGCGAGACCGGCGCTCCGGGACGCAGGGGAAGCGACCGGGTGGAATTGCTGGTGGCGCTCAATCCCGGTCAGGCCGCGCGTCCGCTGGCGCGCTGCGCCTCTGGCGGCGAATTGGCCCGGATCGGACTGGCGATCCAGCTTGCGGCGGTCGGCGCCCGACAGCCGCCCACCATGGTTTTCGATGAAGTGGACTCCGGAATCGGCGGCCGGGTGGCCGAAGTGGTGGGCGCCGGCCTGGCGGAACTCGGCGAGCGCGGCCAGGTGCTCTGCGTGACCCATCTCCCGCAGGTCGCCAGCCAGGCCGGGCGGCAGATCCGGGTGAGCAAGATCGTGCGCGACGGCGGCACGCGAACGGTGTCCGCGCAACTGGCCGAAAGCGAACGGGTACGGGAAGTAGCGCGTATGCTTGGGGGTGTGGAGATCACGCCCCGGACCCTGGCCCACGCCGAGGAGATGCTCGCGCGCGGGCGCGTCAGGCAGACGCCGGGCGCGGGATCGCATGCGGGCGCGGCGGCGGCAGTCAAGTGACCAGGAACGTACCGCGCAAGAACCTTCAGGCTGTTGGCCTGAAGGTCACCCAGCCCAGGCTCAGCATATTTCGCGTGCTGGCGCAAAGCAGCGAACGCCACCTGAGCGCCGACGACATCCACCTTAAGCTGGCGGCGGACGACAACGAGATTCCCCTGGCGACGATCTACCGGGTGTTGACGCAGTTCGAACAGGCGGGCCTGGTCACGCGGCACAACTTCGAGAGCGGCCATTCCGTGTTCGAGCTCGACTCGGGCGATCACCACGACCACATGATCTGCATCGACACCGGGGAGGTCATTGAATTCGTCAACGAGGACATCGAGCGCCTGCAGGAAGAAGTCGTGCGGTCGGCGGGATACGAACTGATCGACCACAGCCTGGTCCTGTACGTGCGAAAACGGCATTGACCCGAACAGCCGCAGCGCTTCGATCCCGCCTGTTCTTGCCCCCTGCATCCGGGGGACGCATGAATCCATCCATGGAGCTCGGTTCCGCCATCCCTGGCTCACAAGCCCCCGAATGCAGGGGGCAAGAACAGGCTACCGCGGAGCCCCGCTGATATACTCCGGCTCCGCCATGAGTCCTTGCAGCCGCCTCAGTCAAATGCGCCGCCTGGTGGTGATCGCCGCAGCCGGTGCGCTGCTGGCGGGCTGCGTCTACAAGGTCAGCATCTACCAGGGATGGATCACCGATCCCGGCGATATCGACAAGGTGGAAATGGGGATGACCCGCGAGCAGGTCGCCTATCTGCTGGGCACACCGACGGTGCGCGACCCGTTTCACGCCGATCGCTGGGACTACGTGTTCACGCCCGGGACCCTCGAAGGCGAGCGCAGCATCGTCATGATCGAATTCTCGGACGAAGGCGTAAGTTCGATCGAAATCACGCCCCTGCCCGCCGGCTAGCAGGCGGGAGGGCGTCCCGCCCTCCACGAAGGCGGGACGCTGCGAGGGACATGCCCTCGCTCCCAGGCGTTATTTCGCCGCCAGGCGCCGCGCCTCCATCGGATCGTTTTCCAGCGGCCGGTAGACCTCCAGCCGGTCGCCGTCCAGCAGACGGTAATCATCGGCCACCGCCGCGCCGAACACGCCGAGCGGACAGCTCACCGCGTCGATTTCCGGGAAGAGCGCGTCGATGCAGGAAAGCACGACCGCACGCCGCGCCGTCGAGCCGGCGGGCACGCGCAGCGACAGGACACGTTGTGCGCCCGGCAGGGCGTAGCTCACTTCGATGGCGATTTCGTCAGCCATGACGGGAGGCGATCTCCCTGGCACGCCTGAGAAAGTCCTGGACCAGGCGGTCGCACAAGGCCTCGAAGCTCGGCCGCAGCAACAGGTCCTGGGCCCGGCTGGCGAACTCGAATTCGATACGCAGCGATACCCTGCAGCCCGAGCCGGCCGGTTCGAATCGCCACTCACCGCTCAAATGACGAAAAGGCCCCTCGCTCAGGTTCATGACCAGCCGGCGCGGCCTTTCCATCCGGTTCAGTGTGGTCAGGCGCTGCTTGAACACACCGCCCTTGAGGTCCAGGCTGGCCAGCGCCTCGCGCTCGTCCTGACGGTGAATCTCGGCGCCGGCGCAGCCGCGAAGAAAACGCGGGTAGTCTTCCACTGCGGCCACGAGATCGAAAACAGTCTCGGGCGAACCCGGCGTCAGGGCCTCTCGCGATATTTCACGCATTCGTTTTATGATGCCGCCTGCGCGCTGATGCGACAATATGAGCCTGACATGGCGCGCAAACCACAACCGGGACGAATCGCGGCAAATCGCCGCGCCTACCGCAACTTCCAGATCCTCGAGGAACACGACGCCGGGCTTGCGTTGCTGGGCTGGGAGGTCAAGGCCCTGCGCGCCAACCGCGCCAGCCTTGCGGAAGCATTCGTGGCCATTCGCGATCGCGAAGCCTGGCTGACCGGCGCCAACTTCGCGCCGCTGCCGAACGCCAGCGTCCACCCGCCCCCGGTGCCCGACCGCAGCCGCAAGCTGCTCCTGCACCGCAATCAGATCGACCGGCTGGCCGGAAAAGTGCAGCAGCGAGGGCTCACCCTGATTCCGCTGGCCCTTTACTGGAGCGGATCGAAGGTAAAGCTGCGCATCGGCCTGGGAAGGGGGCGCAAGCAGTATGACAAGCGCCGGCTGGACCAGGAACGCGACTGGCAGCGGGAGAAACAGCGGCTTGCGCGGCACGCGGCGCAGGGGCGCTGGTGAAATCGGCAAGTTTTCCGACGCCGGACAGTATACATATCAACCTGCCCGATTCGGAAGGAGAAAACGAGCGCGCTTGCCGGTCCATGAGTGTTAGCATGGCCCGCGCCTGACTTCACGGCCACTCAATCAGGAGATTCCGCATGTATCGTTCCCGAATCTTCGCGCTGCTCGCCTGGGCTTGCATCGGGCTGGCGGCTGGCGCCCAGGCCCAGGACTCCGGTTCGACCGGTGCCCGGGCCGGCTGGTATCTCGCCGCCGGCGGCGGATGGGCCGGCAGCAGCAGCCTAGACCAGGAAGGCTGGAACCGGGATGACTTGTGTTATCCGGACATGGCCTGCTTCGGCCTGGAGCCGCCTGTGGAAATTTCCGGCTATCGCTGGCGCTACGGCATCGGCCTGGATGACAACGCCCTGTTTGAGCTGGCCGCCGGCCGCTACATCGGCCGCGCCCGGGTGGAACTGGCCGTGGGGCAGCAGCGCAACAACGCCAACCAGAAGTTTGCGGCGCTTTCGTTCTACGACGGCTCTCCTGTCGCGCCCGCCGGCCCGCCGCCGTTCCCGCCGCCGCCCGAGATTTCGGTGGACGCAAACAGCCGGGCATCGATCGACCGGGTGAACACGCGCTACGTCGCGCTCGACGCCTACTATGATTTCCCCAATGCCTGGGGGCGCTTCTCTCCCTATCTGGGCGCGGGGCTGGGGCGGGCCCAGGTCGAAATTGCCGGGCTGCATTATTCAAGTGATTATCAGGATACCGGCCAGGCAGCCTTCAACTTCCAGCCAGCGCTCCCTTTCTATAACAGCGTTCAGAACGCCGACCTGCGCGATGACATGTTGCTGTGGCGGCTGCACGCCGGGGCGGACTTCCGCCTGAGCAGCCATATACTGCTGGGGGTCAAGCTGACCTGGTCGGGAACCCGCTCTTTCGAGGCGTCCGCAGGCTACGAAACACATGCCCAGCTCCAGAACGATCCCGGGTTTTCCAGCACCAACGCCTTTAGCGGCATGCGCAACTGGTCGGCGGCAGTGACCGTCAAGCGTCTGCTCGGGAATTGAACGAAAGCCGCTCCTCCAGGGTTCGTTACGAGCCGGACGACAAGCTGCCGGCGCCGCTGGCGCTGGGTCTGGGGCTGCAGTTCGCGGTGCTGTGCCTGGCCGGCATCGTGCTCACGCCGGCCATCGTGATAAGGGCGGGCGGCGGCGGCGATTCCTACCTCGCCTGGGCCGTTTTCGCGGCGGTAGGCATCAGCGGAATCTGCACCATACTGCAGGCCGCGCGCCTGGGCCGGATCGGATCGGGGCACGTGCTGGTGATGGGCACATCCGCCACTTTCATCGCCGTGTGCATCGCCGCGCTGGCCAAAGGCGGCCCCGGGCTGATGGCTTCTCTGGTGGTTGCCTCTTCCCTGTTTCAGTTTGCGCTGTCCCGCCGCCTATCGCTGCTGCGGCGAATCCTAACGCCGGCGGTGTCGGGAACCGTGATAATGCTCATCGCCGCCACGGTCATGCCGATCGCTTTCGGCATGCTGTCTGAAGTGCCGGAACATGCCTTAAGCGCGGCGGCGCCGGCAAGCGCCCTGGTCACGATTGCGGCGATCTGCCTGATCGCGCTGCGGGGCAATGCCATTCTGCGGCTCTGGGCGCCGGTTATCGGGGTGATCGGCGGCGGCGTAGCAGCGGCCTGGTTCGGACTGTACGACTTCAGCCGCGTGGCCTCGGCGGCCTGGTTCGGGCTGCCCGACGCGCAATGGCCGGGGCTGGACCTGAGCCTGGGTCCCGCTTTTTGGGCGCTGCTTCCGGCATTTGTGTTCGCCACGCTGGTAGGCGCCACGGAAACGATTGGTGACGCGCTGGCCATACAGAGGGTGTCCCGGCGCGAGCCGCGCGCAGCTGACTTCCGTGCGGTTCAGGGCGCGGTTTCGGCGGACGGCGTGGGCAACCTCCTGTCGGGTCTGGCCGGCACCGTTCCCAACACCACCTACTCCACCAGCGTTTCGGTCACCGAATTGACCGGCGTGGGCGCGCGCAGCGTGGGAGTGGCCGCCGGCTGCGTTTTTATCGTCGCCGCCCTTCTGCCCAAATTGCTGGCGCTGATCCTGGCCATTCCCGCGCCGGTGGTAGGCGCCTACATCATTTTCCTGCTGGCCATGCTCTTCATCGTGGGCGTCAAGCTGGTGCTTCAAGAGGGCATGAATTACCGCAACGGTCTCGTTTGCGGGGTCTCTTTCTGGGTGGGAACGGCTTTTCAGGCCGGCGCCATAGCGCCCGAATTCTTCTCGGATTTTGCCGGCGGGATGCTTGAGAACGGCATGACCGCAGGCGGACTCACGGCCATGCTGATGACGCTCTTCATGGAGTGGACGTCGCCCCGGCGGTTCCGAATGCAGGCCGAACTGGGCGTGACCGCCCTGCCCCTGATCATGAAGTTCCTTCGCAACATGGCTAAGCGCAGCGGCTGGGACGAAGCCATGTCCAACCGCCTTGAGGCGGCTGGCGAAGAAACACTGCTGACTCTGCTGGACCAGCCGGGCGACCGGCAGCGCAAACAGCGCCGCCTGCTGCTGATTGCCCGCAAGGACGGCGATGGCGCCATGCTGGAGTTCATCGCCGCCCCCGGCGGCGGCAATCTGGAGGACCGCATCGCCCACCTGGCGGAACAGACCTCCGCGGCGGCCCCGGAGCATCAGCTATCGCTCCGCCTTCTGCGGGGTCTGTCTTCTTCCGTTCATCACCAGCAATACCACGACACGGACATCATCACCGTGCGCGTGGACGCCCCGCGCCCCGCCGCGGCCCACGCTTGATGACGCGGCCCCGCAGGCTGCGGATGTCGGCTCCATCCCCGTATTGAGCGAATATTACCGTAACCGTATTACGCATTTCGTATGACCAAATGTAAAATACGTTTATGATTTATCGACCTATCTGGCTGGAAAAGATTCGTCATGGCTGGACCAGGCGGCCGGTGGTGTGGTTATCCGGCGTTCGGCGGGCCGGAAAAACAACGCTCGCCCGGATGTTGCCGGGCTCCGTTTACATGAACTGCGATCTGCCATCCGTAGCGCGCACGCTGGAGGACCCGGAACTGTTCCTGGCAGGTCAACCGCCCGGTTCGGTAATTGTTTTCGATGAAGTGCATCGCCTTCCCGACCCAAGCCGCCTGCTGAAAATCGCCGCCGACGAATACCCGCAACTCAAGATTCTCGCCACGGGTTCCTCGACTCTTGCCGCAACGGGCAAATTCCGGGACTCACTGACCGGCCGCAAGGCGCCGGTTCACTTGTGTCCGGTCTTGTGGGAAGAGTGTGGCGATCATTTCGGTATCCGCGATCTTGACAGGCGGCTTTTGCATGGAGGACTGCCCGAATCACTTCTGGCGGAACGGAAATCACCGGCGCTCTTTGCGGAATGGATCGACAGCTTTTTTGCGCGTGACATTCTGGAGCTTTTCAGTATCCGCAATCGCCAGGGCTTTCTGTCGCTGTTCCGTCTCCTACTGAGGTGGAGCGGCGGGCAGATGGACTACAACCGGCTGGCAAGAAGCGCCGAGTTGAGCCGGCCCACCGTCAAGTCCTATCTGGAGGCGCTGGAAGTAGCTCACGCGGCGCACATATTGCGGCCCTTTCGCGGCGGCGGAAGCGGCGAAATCGTCAGCCGCCCCAAGTGCTACGCGTTCGACACCGGCTTCGTGACCCATGAAAAGGGCTGGAGCCGAATCCGCAAGGATGACCGGGGGCTGCTCTGGGAACACCTGGTTCTGGACGCTCTTCGCCTTCGCTTCCCCAGCGAAAATATCTTCTACTGGCGCGACAAGGCAGGCCGTGAGGTCGATTTTGTGGTTCGCGGCAGTGAGAACCACCTGGACGCCTTTGAATGCAAGATCAACCCCGGCGAGCTCAAGCCGGACGGCGCGAGTGAATTCCGGCGCCGCTACCCGAGGGGCCGCAACTACGTCATTACGCCGCTCTGCCCAAATCCCTATGCCATGCGGCGCGGAGGTCTTGAGTTCACGGTTTGCGGGATAAGCAACCTGGCGCCGAGCGAGGCCGAATAGCCGCGTGCGACCGAGCGTAGCGGCGGGTGGAGGCGCTGGTAAAGCCTACAGCTCCGGCGCTTCGGGTTCCTGCGGCTCCAGCGCCTCGGATCTCTCGGGCTCCGGGCCCGGGAAGAACCAGTCCGGCCCGGCGCAGGGTGCGTCAAGGAACAGCGAAACCGATACCTGCTGCGACGGAAATGCCTCAACCTCCACCAGGTCGGCCATATCCCCGCGTGCCGCCGGCGTGCAGTTGGCTCCGTCGCCGTCGGAATCGACCCACGCGTACACGACCAGGCCCTCGCCGAGTTCGGCCGGGTAGTCGAAGCTGAAAGTGGAGGCGCCGAGACCCGTCTCGAAGCCTTCGACGATTTCCAGCGGATAGCGCAGTTCGCCGACGCCGGTCCAGGCGTGATAAACGGACAGGTGCACGGTAGCCGCCGGATCCACTTCGCCGGACGCGCCTATCTCTAACGACAGATCGACTGGAATAACCGGTGCTTCACCGCCGGCGCAGCCGAAACACAGCGCGGCGAATAGAACCGCAGCCATGCCGCGCCTGGCGCGCCGTACGCGGCGGGCGAAAACCGGGCCGCTGGAAGCACTTCTGTAGCGCCGCCGGGTCATGATCCCTGCTCCTCAAGAACGATCTTCGGCATTCCGAATACGCGCGAGAAATTGTCGGCCAGGATCCGGCGCATCTCGTCCGTCGTATAGCCCACCTCCAGCATTCCCGCCACGAACGCCTCAAGGTGCGATTTGACGTAGCCGGGAAACTGCGGGCCGTCGGAGCCGTACAGCAACTTGTCGATCACGCCGCCCGCCCTGATGCGCTCCAGGTAGTCGTGCAGCACCAGTTCCGCCCGCTCGGCGCCCAGCGCGCCGGGTTCCAGGTACACGTTCGGATAACGCCGGGCGAGGTCGATCGCCGAGTCGGTGTACGTCAGCGCGCGATTGAAACTGTCGTAGCCGGAATGGCCGAGGACGAAAACCGCACCGGGATACTGCTTGACCGCTTCCTCCAGATAGGCGGGATCGCAATACGGCGGCTCGGTGCGCGTGCCCGGATTGGGGCTGGTACCGGTGTGCAGATATATGGGCGTGCCCCGCCGCGCGGCAATTTCGTAAATCCCATAGAAACGGCGGTCGTCCAAGCGAAACTGCTGGTGTCCATGCGCGACCTTGATGCCGACCATGCCGTGCTTATCGATCGCTTCCTCCATCTGCCGCAGTTGCTCGGGACCGTCCTGGGCCCAGTGATCGACCCTCAGGCTCGCGAAACCGAACAGGCGGCCGGGCGCCACCGCGACCTGCTCGGCCACGTGGTCATTGCTGGCGATGCCGGCGGTGGCCGGGCTCCATAGAGCGAATACCGCGCCGGAGCTGATGCCGGCGTCGTCCAGCGTGTCGAGTATCTTCTCGCCGGTAAGAAGCCTGTCCATGAAGATCCCCATGGTCCACTTGAATCCTGGCGGCACCCGGCCGGTGAGACGTTTCCTGAAGCGCGGGGGCGTCGCGACCCAGGTTCCGGTGTGCAGATGCATATCAATCACGGCTAGCCTTTCGCCGTTGACGGCAACGCCCATTTCGCCGGCCTCAACGGACCAACCGGTAACGGACAGAGCCGCAACCACAATGAGGGTTCGCGTGACAATGCAAAGTTTCATGGTTGTTTTCTCCGGTTTCGGTGGCTATCTCTGCGCGAAACGGGCGCGACCACCGGTTACTCCCGCGTGCTTATCGAATTCCTCCAGAAAGCGTCTGGCGGTTTCGTCGCTGTTCAGCCAGGCGTCCAGGAAGGCGGTGGTCACACCGGCCAGAATAATCACGCCCTGGGCATCGGGCGCGCCACCGCGGTTTTCTGGCCCGCCGCGGTCCTCGCGGCAAATGGCCCCGCCCAGATAGTGATCGCCGTCCTCAAGCACCACTGAGTACTTGCGGCCCGGCGGGCTTGTTTCGTAGGACAGCATGCGCCACTCCCAGGGCTGTATAACGCCATCGCCCGCATTGCGGGTGTCGCGGGTGCCGCCCGTAACCAGCATTGGGCCCGGCAATTGGGCGAAGGGCGAATCAGCCATCTGCGGCATCGGCCCCGGACCGCTCATCACGATGGCCGCATCGAAGTCCAGCGCGTAGCTCACGGCTTCGGAACTCTCCGGATCCTTCAGCGGAAGCCCCCAGATGATCTGCGTGACCATTGCGCCGAAGGAATGCCCTGCCATCACACGGCGGCTGTAGTCGATCTTTCCAGTCAGCCCCGGCACGTTCTCGCCGGGCGCAAACAGAGCGTCAAGCACGCGGCCTACGTCAGAAATCCGGACGTAGTGCAGGTTGCGGGCAGTCGCAGCGTCGAGCCTTTGCTCGGATGTCGGGCAGTCCGGATGTTCGGGCTGCACCACAACATAGCCGTGCGATGCCCAGTGGTCCGTCAGGCCGGAATAATGCTCGCGGTAGCAGGCGAAGCCATGCGAGAAAACCACCAGCGGAAACATTCCATCGCCCTCGGGAAAAACGATCCGCGCGCGCAACCGCCGTTGGCCTTCTCCCGTAGGTAGGACGTGATTGTCAATCACCTCAATGGCGTGCGGCCCGGGCGCCGTCTTGTATGCCGCCGCCGCACTTTCGGTATGCGCAAGCGTCGGCCAACAGGCGCTGGCGGCAAGAAACATAACTACCGCGGGCCGACCCGCCAGCGCCTGTCGCCGGCCCGCTTCAAACCGCCGCTCCAAGTGCTGCATCAAGTCAAGCCCCTCCCCTGTATGGCAAGTCTACAACGCGTTGCATCGCGTACTATTGCCCGGCACTGAAGTCAACCAACCGGATTCGTCATGGCCGTTCTCTACCACAACCCGCGATGCTCCAAGTCACGCGCGGCACTGGCGCTGCTCCAGGAGCGCGACCTGGAACTTGAAGTGGTGCGCTACCTGGAAAACCCGCCCGGCGAAGCCGCGCTGCGCGAACTGCTGGGCCAACTGGACATGACGCCGATCGATCTCATGCGCCGCGGCGAAGCCCGCTACCGCGAGCTGGGACTGAAGGCGGCAGACGTTACCGACGACGAGCGGATCCGGGCGATGGCCGAGAACCCCATTCTGATCGAACGGCCCATCTTCATCGCGCGCGGGAAAGCCGTGATCGGCCGCCCGCCCGAACGAGTGCTGGAACTTCTCTGATCGGATCCAAAACAGGAGCAGAACATGATTGCATACGGCATCTTCAACTTTCTGCACATACTGGTTTTCGCGGTGATTATCGGCATCGAACTCCCGGCGTTGCATGCGCTGCGGATGGCCGGCGGGCCATCAGGCAACCAGGCCACCCGCTCCCTGGCGGTGCGTGTAAAGCGCTACGCGGACGCCGTCTCTGCGATCATGCTGGTCCCGCTCCTGCCCCTGGGCGTGCAGATTGCCTCGCAACTCGGGGTGTGGACGCTCAGTTCAAGCACCTGGCTGTACGCCACCTGGGCGGTGGGGCTGGCCTGGCTGGCGATTGCCGTGATTGCGGAAACGGGTGGCGCATCAATATGGGCGCGGCGCATTTACAAGACCGAGTGCGTGCTGCGCATCGTCATCGGCCTCGGCAACGTCTATGACGCACTGTCCACGTTCATTGGCGGCGGCATGATCCAGACGAACTGGCTGGCCGCCAAGGTTCTTCTGTTCGGCCTGGTCCTGGTCGTGAGCGGCTGGATCCGCTGGCAGACCCGGGCCGTGCGGTTCGCCTCCGTCGATGCCGGCGCCGAATCGGGGCCCGATCCGCAGCAACTGATCGCCACGATACGCCGGGCCCAATGGGGCAGTCACAGCATCCTGGCGATGGTGCTGATCGCCGCCTACCTGGGAACCGCGAAACCCTGGTAGGAACACGCATACGCGAGCCCTTCATTGTCCCCTTTCGTCCGGGGGCGTCGGCGGCAGGAGCCGCCGCCGAGCCCCATGGATGGGTTCATGCGTCCCCCGGAGGAAAGGGAACAATGAAGGGCGGGATCGAAGTAAGCCCTTATCAGCAACTCCGCTTCAAACGCTCAGCGCCGCGGATCGGCCGCGCAGCGGAATCCCAGGTTGTTCAGGCCCGAGTCGGGGGGAGTCATCATCCGAGCCTCCAGGCGGTATCCGCGACAGTAGTTCTCGCTGCACAGCCAACTCCCGCCACGATGCACCTTCTGGGTTCCGACGGCGGGACCCCGCGGGTTCTTCCTCGGCGAATTCAGGAAATAATCGGCCGCGTACCAGTCCTGGACCCACTCCCAGACGTTGCCCGTCAGATCGTGGAACCCGAACCCGTTGGGAGAAAAGGTCCCGACCGGCGCCAGACCCGAAAAGCCGTCACGTCCCCGGTCCTCGACCGGGAACTCGCCCTGCCAGAGGTTTGCCCGATGCGCTCCGTCCGGCGTCAGTTGGTTCCCCCAGGCATAGCGCGCGTCGGCCTTTCCGCCGCGCGCCGCGTATTCGAACTCCGCTTCGGTAGGAAGCCGGGCGCCGCGCCATTCGCAGTAGGCGGCGGCATCGAACCAGGAAACGTGCACGACGGGGTAATCACCCGTTTCCCGATGCGACGAGCCGGGTCCGGACGGATGGCGCCAGTCGGCGCCGTCGCCCCGGGTCCACCCGCCTCTCCGCGTGTCGAAGACACCGGACCAGCCCAGCCTTTCCGACTCCGTGACATGGCCAGTGGCAGCGGCGAACTCGGCGTACTGGACGTTCGTGACCTCGTGCCGGTCCAGCAGGAAGTCATCGAGCGCGACCGTGTGCGCCGGCCCCTCGTAAGGCAGGCCATCGTTGGCGCCCATTGTGAATTCTCCACCCGGGACCAGCAGCATCCCGGGCGCGGCGGGAGCGGCCGGGCCACCGCAGCCGCAAGCCAGCGCGGCGGAGAGCGCCAGTCCCGCAGGCATCGTGCGTCGCAGGCGAGTTACCCACTGCATTGGCGAATTATCGCCGAGGACGCGACGTCCTCGCGCCCGGGACCGGCACTAGCCTGTCCGGGTTTTGCTCTGGACGGCGACGCGCGTGTTTTCCAGCATTTCCGACAGCGCGTCCAGATCCTCGGTGGGCTGGCCGGAAAGAATCTCGGAAACCGTTTCGTCGTAGTCGGCGTGCATCGCGTCCCAAAGCGCCCTGCCCTCCGCCGAAAGGGTCACGGACTGAATCCGCCGATCCGAGCTTGACGTAATTTTTCTGACCAGGCCGTCCTGTTTCAGCCGGCTGACGACGCCGGTGATGTTGCCCTTGGTCACCATCAGGCTGGAGGCCAGTTCGCCCATGGTGAGCCCGTTCGGCGAAAGCGCCAGGGCGGTAAGAACGTCATAGCGCGGCAGGCTGGAATTGAATTTCTCCGAAAAGCGCCGCATCAGCACCCGGTCGATACTCGAGAAGCAGCGGAGCAGCCCCAGCCAGGCCCGGCGATGGTGGGCCTTTTCCGGCAGCGACTCCAGTACCAGGTCGAATACGGTCGGCTTGTCCATGTTCCGCTCAGCGCGCGTCCTTGACGACCCGCCCGCCCTGAATCACGACCTGGACGTTCATCAGCACCGAGATATCGGTGAGCGGGTCGCCGGCAACGGCGATCAGGTCGGCAATCCTGCCCGGCTCCACCGTTCCCAGTTCGTCCTCCATGCCGATCGCCGCCGCGGCGTTCACGGTAGCCGTAACGATCGCCTCTTCCGGGGTCAGGCCGTGCTCCACGTACAACTCGAGTTCGCGCGCATTGTTGCCGTGCTTCGTGACCCCGGCGTCGGTGCCGGCCGCGATCGTAACGCCGGCCTTGTGCGCGGCCAGGATGCGGGGTCCGTGATTGTCGAGAAAGCTCCGCATCAGGCCCGCCATCTCGTCGTCCGCGCTGCCGATGTCCGCGCGGATAATGTCCTGCACAGCCAGCGTCGGCACGAGGTAAACACCGTTCTCGCGCATGATCCGGTGGGATTCCGCATTGTTGAACGAACCATGTTCTATGGACCACGCGCCGAGACGCGCCGCCAGATTGATGCCGTCGGTGCCGTGTGCATGCGCGGCCACCTTCAGCCCGCGGGTGCCGGCCACCTCCACGATCGCCCGAAACTCGTCTTCCAGAATGACGGCGGGAGCGAACTGGTTGCCGCAGGGCTTCGAGCCGCTGCATGTGGCCACGACCTTGATCAGGTCGGCGCCCATGTCGATCTGCACGCGGGTTGCGCGGCGGCAGGACTCGACGCTCCAGCAGGCGCCCGGCCCCTCGTCGGCGCCCAGCCGGATATGGTGTCCGGCGGTGATGATGCGCGGGCCGGTCAGGAGGCCGTCGCGAATCCCGTCGCGCAACGCGAAGATATGCCAGCCGTCGGCGCCGACGTTCCGGACGGTCGTGAACCCGGCCTCAAGCGTCTTCCTGGCATTGTCAATCGCGTTCACCATGAAATAGGCGTCGTCCTTCGCGACGCGATGCTGGACCGCATACGGATCCGATACGCCGTAACTGCGCTGGCCTTCGACGCCGAACTCCATGGAAAGGTGCACGTGCATGTCCATCAGGCCGGGCAGCAGCACGGCATCCCTCAGATCCAGAAACTCGACCTGTGCGCTGTCGCTGTCGGCCGCGGCCGACGGATCGACGAAGCCGTCCCGGACCGCGGCAATCCTTTCATCGCTTACGACGATAGTCTGGTCCGTGAGCACTTCGCTGCCCGGCACGGCAATCACCGTTCCTGCGTGAATGACCAGCACGCCCGGCTCCTGCCGTTCAGATTCCGTTTCAGCGGCGAGCGCCGGTCCCAGGCAAACCAGCGCCGCGCCGGCCAGCGTTCTGCCAACAAGCCGTTTCCAGTTCATCGTTCCCCCCAGGGCCCCGTTACCGGGGATAAGTCTCTTCAAGGTCGTGCGTGCGCAGCGCATCGAAGTGCCGCCGGGCGCTCATCAGCGCGTTCTTGTGTTCGTTCAGCATGCCCGGAAAGCGGTCGGCGTAGCTGTAGGCCTCGCCGTGGATGCCGTCGGCATCCAGCAGCATCTCGTACGGCGCGGCGAAACCGGGAAGCTGGTCGAATTTCTCGAATGCGCCGAGACTGCCGAGATAGTAGGCGTGGGTCACGTATTTCCAGTCCTGCGAGCGCACGCCCACAACGCGTTCGTTGTTGAAGTAATAGAGGAAATCGTGCGCGGACTCATCCGCGCCCCTGAACACGGGCAGCAGGCTGCGCCCGTCCACCGTGGCCGCCGCCGTCTCAAGGCCGAGTATGTCGGCGATCGTCGGCAGCAGGTCGATGTTCATCGCCATGGCGCCGGTCACGCGGCCGGCAGCGATAACGTCGGGCCAGCTCGCAATCAGGGGCACGCGGTAGCCACCGTCCCAGGACGTTCCCTTGCCGCCCCTGAGTCCGCCCGTTCCGCCTTCGAAGAACGGGCCGTTGTCGCTGGTAAAGATGACCAGCGTGTTCTCCGCGATGCCCTGCTCTTCGAGCGCCGCGAGCACCTGCCCGGTGCTCCAGTCCAGCTCCTCAACCGTATCGCCGTACAGGCCGGCCCCGGATTTCCCGAGAAACTCTTCGGAGGCGTAGAGAGGGATGTGCGGAAAAGTGTGCGCGAGAAACAGCATGAACGGCGCGTCCGCGTTCTCCGTTATGAAACGAACGGCCCGGTCCGTATACCGCCGGGTAAGCGTGCTCTGGTCCACCGGCTGCTCGACCAGGGCCTCGCCGTCGTAGAGCGCGAAATTCGGCATGTCGTTGCTCGCCGGAGCGCCGAAGAACCCGTCGAAGCCATGTTTGAGCGGGAAATGTTCGGGGAAATTGCCGAGATGCCACTTGCCCAGGTAGAGCGTCCTGTAACCTTGCCGTTTCACCAGTTCGCCGAGCGTTTCCTCCGCTTCCGGGAGGCCGTGCGTAGCTTCGGCATCGACCACCTTGAATGCCAGGCCCGAGCGGATCGCGTAACGGCCTGTCATCAGCCCGGCCCGCGAGGGGGAGCAGACGTTTGCGCTGGCGTATCCCTGCGTGAACCGCAATCCGGCCGCAGCCAGGCGGTCGATGTTCGGCGTCCTGATCCTTTTGGCGCCGTACGCGCCGATGTCGCCGTAGCCGAGGTCGTCGGTGAGGATTACGACGATATTGGGCGGCGTTGCGGGCATGGTGGGCGCGCCGCCGCTCTCAGGCTGCGCGGCTCCCGCATCGGTATTGCCCTGCGCGGGCGTATCGGGACCCGCGCAGCCCGCCGCCAGCAGCAGAACCGCTGCTGCTGTCTGAGGCAGGCGGGCGCGTGCGTTGCGAGCCGGCAAGAGTCCGCTTAGAAGTCCGCGGTCATCGTCCAGGCGAGGTTGACGAACTGGCCGCCGGGCGTCGTAACCGCGCCCGAATGCGAGAAGCTGTCCACGCCCGAGTAATAGTCCTCGTCCAGCAGGTTCGACACATTGAGCGTCAGGCTGTGATTGCTCCAGTCCAGTCCCGCCTGAAGGTTCAAGATGGTCGCGGAGGGCGAAACCCGGGGGAACACCGAGGCCGGAATGTCCGAGAAGCGCGCCACCATTTCCGAGCGGTAGTTTGCCGTCAGGCGCACATAGCCGCTGAAGCCGTTCGCTTCCCAGTCATACTGCCCGGACACGGATGCGGTCGTTTCCGGCGCGCTGGGCAGCTCTTCGCCGCTCACGTCGCCCTGGGGCGCGTTGGTGAAACTGTCGAACTTGGCGTCCATGAAGCCGATCGCGCCCATCAGTGTGATCGAATCGCCCACCAGGGTCTGGGTGCTGATCTCGAGGCCCTGGCTGCTGGCGGAATCGGCGTTCGCCACGACGTTAAGCGGGGCGAACCCGGTCCCGTTGGGCGGGCAGTCCGCCGGAGAGGGCACGATTTCCTGCCCGGGGGTACAGCGCGTCTGGGCCAGACGGACCTGCATGTCCTCCCAGTCCATGCGGAAGACGGCGGCCTCCACCTGAGTGCGGCGATTGTTCAGGAACGCCTTCCAGCCGATCTCGTAGTTGGTGACGGTTTCCTCGTCGAACCGCGAGCGCGGGTCGTAGCTGGGACCGCCGGTGCGGGACACGCCATCGGGCGCGGTGCGGGCCCCCGGCGCCCGATAGCCGGTGGAGACCGTCGCGTAGGCCGACGCATCGTCGCTGTAGTTCCAGTTGAGCGCCACGCGGGGCGAGAAGTTGCTGCCGTCGTTGCTGGTGTCCAGATAGGGATTGTCCACCGTCTGGTCAAATCGACCGCCGCTGGTGAACTGAGCGCCATTGGGGCCGGTGTAGATCAGCACGTCCTGTTCCGGTTGCAGCGCGCAATTCTCAAGAAACGGGGCCGGCACGCCGTCGACCACCGCGCGGCGGCCGCAGGCGAAGGACGCGTAGGTGTTTTGCCAGAACTGCCGGTCGTCGTCCGACGAATACCGCCCGCTGACCGATACCGTCACCGCGTCCGTGACCTCGAAGCCGAGGTCGAAGAAGGCCGCGAAGCCGTCCCGCTGCACGGTGATTTCGTTCTCGTTGGGATGGTCGCCCGGGGTCGTGGCGCCCAGCGGCCCTCCGCCCGGGAAGCGGCCGGCCTCGATCACGTCGGCGCCGGAGATGATCGTGTTGTTCACCTGGGCTTCATCGTCGTAGGCGATGGCGCCCACCATCCATTGCACGGGCGTCGCGCCCATCATCAGCGGCTCGGTCGAAAACAGGCGGACTTCCTGGCTGATGGACTCGCTCTCGTAGTCCGAAATCCGGTTGAAGAAATCCATGCCGCTGTTGTCGATGTCCTCGTACTGGTACATGTCGCTGTCGATCATTCCGGTAATCGCGGTAATGCCGAATCGCGAGCCCAGGTACTCGAGTTTCGCGGTCAGGACCAGGTTCTCGACGTCCGTGTATCCCGGCTGGTCTTCGCACATCTTGTCGGTGTTCCCGTTCTCGGCGAATATCGAATCGCCCAGGCCGCAGGTCGGAGCATCCGCCACGGGTCCGCCGGAAGCGTTGAACAGAAACCCGGCTGGCCCGGACATGCTCGGAATGCGGGCCTGCTGGTGGTCCTCTTCCTCGATGTACTGCCCCGCCAGGTCGATGGTCCAGTCGCCCGGCTTCCACCTCACGGCTGCGCGCATGTTGAGGTTGTCGTAGCCCGTGTCGTTGCCGGTTGGATGCAGGTTGTCCACATAGCCGTCGCTGGAGGTGAACGCCGCGCCACCGCGCGCGAACAGCTCGTCGTTGATGGGCACGTTCCCGATCAGGCCGTATTCGTAGCCGCCGTGATTGCCGACGGCCAGCCGGACCTTGGCCATGCCGTTCTCGTCGGGCTTCTTCGAGATGACGTTGATGGCGCCGCCGGTCGCGTTGCGCCCGAAGTAGGTCCCTTGCGGACCGCGCAGGACCTCGATGCGCTCGATGTCGTCCAGGGGCGGATTGGCGCTGCCGCTGGCCACGAAGGCGGTGCTGAAATCGTCGACGAAATAGCCGATGGTGGGCCGGGACTGGATCAGGCGCTCGTTGCCGCCGTTGGTCAGGTCGCCCAGTCCGCGAATCGAGATGTCGCCGTTCTTGTTGCCCTGCTGATCGTTGGCCGTGAACGCAACGTTGGGCGTCATCTCCAGGAAGTCCCTGGCGCCCTTGAAATTGCTGCGTTCGATCTGCTCGGCGGAGAACGCGGTAATGCTGATCGGCACGTCCTGCAGGGTCTGCTCGCGCCGCTGCGCGGTCACGATGATCTCGTCGAGCGCCTGCGCGCCGTCTTCCTGCGCGGGCAATGACGCCGGCAGGGTCAGCGCCAGCAACGGCAGAAGTGAAAAAACGGTCCTTTTGGTCATTGGGTCCCCCTTGTGGGCAGCGCCTGACAGGCCCCGGAGCGCCGCAGGCTCAATGGATCAAAGCGCAAACACTTTACAGCTAAACCTTTTGACCCGTCAATCGGATGTTTCACCCGTCAATCTGAAAGTAGGAAGCCACTTCGGGGCCGCCTCTTTGTGTGTATTCCTCTCGCGGGAGGCGCCATCCATGGCTCGATTCTCGCTGTCCTTGCTCCAACGCTCCCACAAGAGGAATACACACAAAGAGGCTACAGTCGGCGAAGATCCTGATTAGGGAGGCACTGCTTAAGCCGTCTCTATGCCCCCTTCTTCCGGGAATTTGTGAGCCATGGATGGCGGAACAAAGCTACAGGGATGTATTCATGCGTTTCCCGGAAGAAGGGGGCATAGAGACGGCGAGATCGAAACTGAACTCAGGACATGAGGTCCGGCAGCAGCAGCGCGATGGCCGGCAGCAGGATCAACAGCGCGAGCCGCAGGAAGTCCGCCAGCAGGAACGGCCCCAGCCCGCGGAATATCTTCTGCACCGGCACGTCCGGCAGCATCGAGCCGACCACGAAAACGTTCATCCCCACCGGCGGAGTGATGAGTCCGATTTCTGCGACGATGATCACGAATATGCCGAACCAGACCGGATCGAAACCGACCCCGGTGAGCACCGGGAAGAAGATCGGCAGGGTGAGCAGCAGCAACGAACTGCTTTCGAGAATGCAGCCGAGCGCGAGAAACACGAGGACCGTGATGCCCAATATCGTCATCGCCGAAAAACCGGAATCCGAGATCAGTTCCAGCAGGATGACCGGCACGCCGGTAATGGTCACGAGGTTGGCGAACAGGAGCGCGCCCAGGAACACGAGAAAGAGGCTGACCGATGTCTTGACGGTGCTGACCAGGGCCTTCATCAAGGCGGCGACGGTGAGTTGCCGCCGGATCAGTGAAATCACGAGGGCGCCCGCCGCGCCGACGCCGGCGGCCTCCATCGCGGTGAATACGCCGATGTATATGCCGCCGATGATGAGCGTGAACAGCGCCAGGATCGGCCACACTCCGGTCAGCGAACGCAGGCGCACGCGCCAGCCGCTCCTTTCCCCGGCGGGACCGTAGGCAGGGCGCCAGCGGGTCACGGCGGAAATCGTGAGCATGTACAGCACGATTGTCAGCAGGCCGGGGAGAATGCCGGCAATCATCATCTTGGCAAGCGACACGCCGGTAATGAGCGAATAGAAGACCATTCCCACGCTTGGCGGAATGAGAACGCCCAGCGTGCCGCCCACAGCCACGGACGCGGCGGCGAAACCGGGCTCATAGCGGTAATCGCGCATTTCCGGCACCGAGATCCCCGTCATCGTCGCGGCGCAGGCGTAGCTGGAGCCCGAGATCGCGGCAAAGCCCCCGCTGGCGCCGATCGTGGCCATCGCCAGGCCGCCGCGGCGATGGCCGAGAAATGCGTAGGCGCACGCGTAAAGGTCGCGCGCAAGCCCGGTGCGCCCGATGATGTTGCCCATCAGAATGAACAGCGGCAGTACCGAGAAGTTGTAGTTCGTGGCCGCGTCGAGCCCGACCTGGCCGATCATGATGAAGGCGGCGTCGGGACCGCGCACGAGCGCAAACCCGCCCACGCCCACCAGGGCCAGGCTGAACGCGATCGGCAGCCCTGCCAGCAGCAGCAACAGCAGCAGGACGACCGCCGCAACGAAAAGCGTCACGCCTGCTCCTCCTCGGGCCCCGATCCGAGGATAAGATCGCCGAGCGCGAAAAGGACGGCGACGCCGGTCGTGACCGCGGCGTAGCCCGCCATCCAGCTCACCGGAATGCGGATCGACTCGAAATACTCGCCGTTGCCGGAAAAATACGCGGTCTGCCAGAACATCTGGCCGGCCAGAACCGCCAGGGCGCCGACGATGACGAGTTTGACCGCGAAGTCCCGCCACTTCCTTTGCCCTTGAGTCATACGCCGGTCAAGCAGGCGCACGCGCAGGTGCTCGTCGTCCAGGACCACGAGGGGCAGTCCGGTAAACACGAGCAGGCAGACCAGGCACTGAACGAGCACGTGACCGCCGGGCACGGGCTGTCCCAGGAAGTAGCGGCCGATCACATCGACGAAGGTCAGCAGCATCAGCACGATCAGCAGGATCCCAGTGAGCCACCGGAGGACCCGCCTGGAGAGCGAAAGAACAGCCTTCACCGTGTGGTCGTCCCTTCGTCCCCCGGGACTTCGCCTGCCGTACGCGGCCCGCCGAGCCGCTCGCTCTCGCGCCGCACCTCCTCGCGGAAGTACTGAAGCGCGGCCCCGGCATCCACCCCCGCGGCCGTGGCCTTGGCCATCCATTCGATGTCCAGGAATGCGGTGGCCTCACGCAGTTCGTCGTCGAACCCGGCGGCCGTCTCCACATCCACGATGCCGGCCGCCAGCATTTCCCGCGCCGACGCCGCGCCTTCCCTGTTGAATACCCCGGCCGCCCGGCGGGCGTACGCCTCGCCCGAAATCCCGAGTATCGCCGCCTGGTCCGCGGCGGATATGCCCGACCAGCTCCGGGCGTTGGCGGTCAGGAAAAAACCCCCGAAGCTCAGGCCCACGCCGCCGGTCAGGCGCGTCTGATAGCGAAGATACGGCTGCAGGCCCAAGCGGGTGACGCCGCTGTAGGGCATGCTCACGCCGTCGAGGATTCCGCGCGACAGCGCATCGTGGATTTCCGGCGCGGTCAGGAACACGGGAATCGCGCCGACGGCGGACAACAGCCGGGCGCCCACGTCGCTGGGCGCCGCCATCTTGAGCCCGCGTATGTCGTCAAGCCGCTCGATCGGCTTCTCCACCGTGAACCAGTGCTGGGTGCCGCTGGCGTGCAGCGCCAGCAACCGGGTCCCCGCGAATTCCTCGGCCCTGTGGAGAAAGCGTTCGTGCGTGCGCCACAAGGCGACCGAAAGGGCCTCGACGTCGCTGCTGGCCAGAAACGGCGTTTCATTGACCTGCGTCACGACGAAGCGGCCCGGCGTCGAACTCTGGTTGCCGCCAGCGATATCGACCAGGCCGGCCCAGGCCATGTCGAAGTTGCGGCGGTAGCTGCCCAGCGGCGCCACGCTGAACCTCAGCCTGACCCGTCCTTGCGTGACCCGGGCGACCTCCCCGGCCCAGGGCACGAGCACGTCCTTGTGGTAGAAGTGATTCGGCGGCGCGACCTGGTTGACGACCAGTTCAACCGGGTCCGCTGCGCTTGCCGCCGCCGGCGCGCAAACGAGTATCAGCGCGCCGATCAGCCCGCAAGGCCAGGCGGAGCGGTCCATCGGCGCCACCGGATCGGGCAGGTCAAACCCCTACGGCGTCACCTTGACCCGCTGCGTCTGCCTCAGCCTGTCGTCCCACGAGCCGGCCAGAAACGCCGCAACGTCCGGGATGACCCGCTCCGGGGCCTCGACATAGGGGTAGTGCCCCAGTCCCTCGTATTTCTTGAGGAAGCTCGGAGCGGAGGTGATCCAGTGTTGAAACACGTCCCCCTCCAGGTGCATGACGGTCGGGTTCGCCTTGCCCCAAAGGATCAGTGTCGGCGCCTGTATCCCGGAAAGGATGGACTGGGGATCGCCGGTCTCGAAAAAGTACTTTTCGACCGGCGTGGTTTCGCCGCGGCGGTTGAGGTCGTACGCAAGATCGACGAACCAGTCCGGTGCGTCGGCGTCGGAGGGAAAATTCTGGTTGACCGAAAATTCCCAGAACTCGCGGGGCCTGACCGGCATGTCGTCCCATTGCGCGGTTTCCGGACGCGCCCGGTTCGGGTCCGTGCGCGCCGTCCGGGGCATGCCGGCGGAATTGATGAGCACAAGCCGCGTGACGTTTTCCGGGAACCGGGACGCGTAACGGAACCCGACGCTGCCCCCGCTGGACGTCGCGACCAGGGCGAACGGTTCGAGATCGAACTCTTCCACAAGGCCTTCCAGTATCTCCACGTTGCGTTCAATCAGATTGAACTTGCCGCCGGGCGGCTCTTTCGTCTCCGGCCCGCTCAGTCCCACATTCGGAAAATCGAACCGAATGACCCGGTAATCATTTACAAGGGCTTCCGTCAGTTCGTCCCAGGCGAGCAGGTTGAAGTACGATGCGTGAAGCAGAATGACGACCGGGCCCTGCCCTTCGTCGCGGTAATGAATCTCGGCGCCGTCAATGGTCACGAACCGGGAACTGCCGCCGGCGTATTTCGCCCGAAGCTCCTCAAGCCCGATCTGCGTCGGATCCTCTGCAACAGCGGAAAGTGAAATGGCCATGGATGCAATTGCCAGAGCAAAATATTTCATAGATTTCGTCCTCGCGTCCACATAGTTTGCCATGCCGAGAATCGGGATGGCGAAATCCTGAAGCGTGCGAAATTTCCCTCGTGAAGGCTAACAAGCTCTCTCTCCACCAAGTCGCGAAATCGGGAGCGCCCGTGCTCATCAATACTCTCCTGAGCCCAGGCTACGATATGGGCTGCGGCCTGTCTTTTATTCATGCGTTGGCCAACAACAGCAGTTATAACCTCGCGCAGTTCAGTGCGGTACTTCATCCGGAACGGGTCGGGCTCCCCAAGGGACTGGCGTACAGCAGCATATCGCGCGGCGGATCTTTTGTATGCCCAGATGAAAACTTCACGCAACAACTCGATGCGATTCAGTTCGTACACGCCAATCAAGGCGTCCGTGTAAAGTTCCCGCGACAAGTCCTCGAAGGAGAGCGGCGACAGGTTCGACTTGAGCAGGGGGATGTTGGCGCCCAGCCGGGACACGCGTTTGTTCACATCATCAAAGGGTTGCAGGTACGGAAGCTGTACCATAAAGAAGAACGCCTGCTCGAATGGATCACTGATCGCCGAAGCTGTAGCGAGTAGTTGATCGAAACACTCTTCTATCAGTTGCGGCAATTCCAGGGGATGAAAGACCGACCGGCCAATGCCCACGCCCATTCGCCGAAGCCGGCCCGTCGCCGCCGGGTCTCCCAGGAGATTTTCTGCCAGCAGCGCGTGCAGACTGAGAATGGTGCCTCGATTGAAGCCGATACCCCGCGGGTCGTCCACCAGAAACTCGATCGCCTCCTTGTGGTTAAGAATCATCTGGGTTTCGCGCAAATCCTTTCCTTCGGCCTCTTCGGCGTGGGCGATCAGAAGCTCGGTGTCCAGCAGTGAATACGTATTACCCTCCAGCCGGCTTGAGTTCCAGGACAAGTCGATCAAGAGCCTGCTCAGGATCTGCCGGGCATAGGTTCCGGCAAATTGCTCGTCCGCGACCGTTGCGCCTGTGCTTTTCAGTTCAGCACGTTGTTCCGCGGAGAGATAATGGGTTTCATTAGGGCGGTAGGAATCAAGAAAACTGCGCTTGTAGCCGACTGGACGGCGCTGCTCCAGAGGCAGGCGGACATATTTCCGTATCTCGGTAGCGGGCGCGGACAGTTTCGGGGTTGCTGCTGCATGACTGAAGGTAACCTTGACGGGAATGGCTGAGGCTCGTATCGGTATAGGCTGCGGTGCAAGCGTTGGAGCGCGATAGCGCACCGAGCGCCCGGTTCCCTCCAGCAACAGCAGCTTTTTGTCGACAAGGAACTTAATGCGGTACTGAAGCGTGCGGCGCGGCGGCGGCTTTGTGAGACCGTCGCTAATCTGCTGCACGCTCAGGCCTTGCGGGTTCTTTCGCAAAACTTCCTGAATCGCCTGGATATCTTTCTCTGGAATCCGCCTTGCCATGTCGCAAATAATTGCGCGAAAAAATTAAATGTGCAACTTACACGCTTTGCGCGCAACTTACAACTCTCTTCATTGACACTCTTTGCATTGAGACCTCCTGGACAATCAGGAACTCATGCGCTGCAGCTATTTGCGCTGGGTGAAGCCCACGATCACGTCGAGCAGGGCGGCGGCGATGAGGCCGAAAAGGATGAAGCCGTTGGCGGCCAGCATGCCTGACAGCAGGCGGCGGGGCTTTTCGAGCAGAATATCGCCGAAGCCCAGCGTGGTCATCTTGGTCATGGTAGTCACCGTGGGCGGGCTGGAAGTGTTACTTCAGATTGAGGCCGAGGCTCAGGAGCCTAAGGTCGTCGCTCATCAGTTTATGCCGCACCCGGCTGCCGCCCGGCCCGCCTTCCAAGCATCCACTCGGCAGCGTCGGCAAAGCTCGACAAGCGCCCGAGCAGCGCGTTGTAGTCGAAGTGGTCGCCGCCAGCCTGCCGCACGGCCGCGGATAGCGCTCCAGGTCCGGCTCAATAGCGTCGAACAGGGCAAGAAGCGTTTCCGTTTCGACCAATTCCAGCCTGCGCGATGACACGGACCGTTCCGTAAGGAGTTTCCTCGCCAGAGCCGGCGGCAAGAAGGGCGACTTGTCGCGATTCGTCGATCGTGCGGTGCGGCAGGCCATATTCTGGGAAACGCTCGAATTCGGTCTGGCAACGAAACAGGGGCCTTACTCCGTGCGAGGCCCAGGCCCTCGCCGACGAGGCAGTCAGGCAAGTCCGTGCGAGTCGTTTATGACACCAATGTCCTTATCAGGGCCTTGATTTCGGGTTCCGGCCCGCCCGGAAAGCTTCTCTCCACGGTAAAGCGCGGCGGCATGGGCGTCCGAATATGATGGCGGCGGCGGTACGCCAACCGCGAGTGTTTCCATTCGCCCAAGCCATTGCGGCCCCCTATAATTCCTCAAATGACCTCCCCTCCCGCAGAAGAATGGGGCCACAAGGACATTGCTTCGCAGTTGCGCGGCGACGAGGACTTCCGAGGAGAGCAGGCGGGCAGGCCCTTCCCCTACGACGCCGAACGCATTGAAGCGGTCATCATGCACGTCCAGGCGGGCAGCCTGCGCAAGGTTCGCCCTGAGGATGCGCGCCGCGCCTTTGCCGAAGGAACGTCCGGGACCGCCGCCCTTGATGCGGCTCTCTGCTCACTCCTCTCCGAACTGGAACGCGCCGAGCTGCTGGAGGTTTTCCAATGGTGCGGTGCCCCGCCCCGGTCCATCGCGGCCTTCTTCCGGGCGCAGACCCGCTTCTCCTGGACGGTCCCCTGGGTGCTGAACGCCATGAGCGACAAGGGCTGCGTAGAGCTTCCCTTTGCTATCGAGAAGCGGGTTCTGGCAGGCGATTTCGACTACATGGGCGCGTGAAAACCGTCGCCCTGCCCCCGCCGCTCGGCGATAGCCTCGCCTCCCTGCTCAAGGCGGTGGAAGACGCCATCGAGGAGCGCGAACTCCGGCTGGGGGGCGGCACTGCGCTGGCCGCCCTGTGGAAACACCGGTTCAGCACCGACATCGACCTTGCCTGCGACCCCCGCGTGTTCGAGCGGGCCTTTTCCCGGGAGGGACGCGCCGAACTGCGTGAACGGCTGCGCCAATGGAGGGAAAACTCGCCCGGCTCCGTTTCGGCCATCCGGCTCTCATTCGGTATTGTCGGCTGGAAGACGCCTGCCGGGCCGGTGAGCATCGTTCCGTCGAGATTTCCTCCCCGCCCCTCCCCCTGGTCCAACATGCGGGTTGAAGGAACGGAGGTGCGGATCGCCACGGTAGAGGCTATCCTGAAGGGCAAGATTCACGGCAGGCTGCTTGCCAAAGGAGTCGCCACCCAAAGGGACGGCTACGATCTGGCGGTGGCCTTGCGCCGCAGCCCCAAGGCGGCGCACAGCGTTTTGGCTGAAGCGCATCCCGAACAATTGCAGGAGGCATTGGCCGCGGCGGAAAATCAGCCGAAGGGGGGCCGCCCCCTCATCAACCCCGCCTACCCGGAGATCGCAGCCGACCCCTGGGGGGAGGCAAGAAAAGAGCTGGCCAAAGTGCTCGCCTCCTCGAACAGCGGCGAGATCGGGAGGCGATAGCGGCCAGCGGCCGGACGGGCCGCCCTGTATTCCTCGCGGATAGGCTTGCAGCTACCTGCCGGACTTCCGCAGGTTCACGATCTTATTGACCATCCGGCAATTCGCCGCCCCCGTTTCACCCCCCTTCACACCACCCATTTCATGCGTCCGTTCCACTATGAAGTGCAACGCATGATTTGAAGAAGAGGCCAGGTGACGGCGATACTCTCCGATATCGAAAGAAGGAGGGTATCCGATGGCCAAGGGCTACCATCACCTGACCTACGGTTCACGATGCCAGATTTACGCGCTGAAGAAAAGCGGGATGTCGGTTCGCGGCATGGCTCGTTTGCTGGGAGTGTCGGCTTCGACGGTGAGTCGCGAGTTGCGGCGCAACCGTGGCTGGCGCGGTTACCGGATGAAGCAGGCGCAGCGTTTTTCGGAGGCTCGTCGGCGGGAGGCGTCGTCGCGGCCGCGCAAGCTGACGGTGGAGTTGCGGGGCTGGATTGAAGGGAGGCTCCGCCTCCATTATCGCCGGTGTGCAAGAGGGGGAATCGGCTCTACGGCGATTACAGCGGCCTTTGCGTCGAAGAGCCATAGGGACTCTGACGGAAGGGAAAGCTGTGGAGGCGGCGGGAATCGAACCCGCGTCCGCAAGCGCTACTGCCCAAGGCGCTCTACATGCTTAGCCGCGTCCGAAAAGACGGTAATTCCCCGACGGGCAGGAATGAACTACCGCTGTGATCGACTAACTCTTAGCCAGCAGGCGCCGATCCGGTCTGCGGGCGATCCTGTGCAAGCGACGCTCCGGCCTGGCCACAGGAAATCCTGGCAGGAACGCTAGCGGTCAAGCCGCTAGAGCGTAGTTGTCGTCGTTGGCAACTATAGGGTTTGCAGGCGGATTTACGAGGAACCCTGCGCCTCGGCATGCACACCAAGGGTCTCACAGCCCACGTCGAAGCCGTGTCGCCCCCGTAGATCGGCTATTGTACTGCTTTGCAACCTGTTCGAACGCCCCCGTGCCCCGCTCTCTTCGCACCCGTCTGAAACGCCTGCTCCACATGACCGCGGGAGCGGGAGGGCCCATGGTTGCGGGGCGCTTGCGCCGCCGGTTGTTGCGCCTGGCCACCTACTCTTCGGTGACCACCGCCGCAATCCTGGTGGTGATCAAGGCCTGGGCCTGGCAGGCCACGGACTCCGTGTCGCTGCTCAGCTCGCTGGTGGATTCGACGCTGGACGTGCTGGGATCGTTGATCACGTTCTTCGCGGTTACGGTGTCGCTCAAGCCTGCCGACAAGGAACACCGTTTCGGCCACGGCAAGGCGGAAGGCCTGGCGGCGCTGGCGCAGTCCCTGATCATCGCCACGTCGGCGGTATTCGTGCTGAAGGAGTCGGTGGAGCGGATCCTGGCGCCCGCCGCCGTCGAGAATGCCCAGACCGGCATAGCGGTCATGGGGGTGTCCGTCGCGATGACGCTGTTGCTGCTCGGGATTCAACGCTACGTTCGCCTCGTTACCGGATCCGCCGCAATCGAGGCGGACGCCATGCACTACAGGACCGACCTGGTGATCAACCTGGGCGTGGCCGCGGCGATCGCGGTGGCGGCCTGGCCGGGCGGCTGGCTGGCGGATCCGCTGGTGGCCGCGGCGGTGATTGCCTACCTGTTGTTCGGCGTCTGGAAGATCGCAAAACACGCGCTGGACATCCTGATGGACCGGGAGATTCCCGACAAGGACCGCGAGCTCATTACCGAACTTGCGGAGAGCCACCCCGCCGTAATCGACATTCACGACCTGAAGACGCGCCACGGCGGCTCGAACTACATCGTGCAGTTCCACGTATTGCTGGACGCCGGCCTGAGCCTGGCCGAAGCCCATGAAATCCTCGACGAGGTGGAGATGCGAATCTTCGCGGAGTTCCCCGGTTGCGAACTGCTGCTGCACCCCGACCCGGAGGGCTACCACGCCGGCCCCCGCGAATTCGGCAAGGCCTGACGCCGCCGCCTAGACCTCCCGGGGGACCTCGTCGGCGAACAATTCCCAGGTGCCGCGAGGGTTGGTGATGCCATCCCAGCCGATTTGCGGCTCGAGCAACTCGGGTTTGTCGCGTTCCAGGCGCTCCAGCACCACACGCGGAATATTGTCGAGCTTCCCCGAGATCTTGAAGCTGTGCATGCGCCCGAACAAGGCGCCGTCGCGCACGTCCGTCTGACCCATGCGCATCCACGGCCACCAAGGCGACGTGCGCATGAAACCGGCATGGAAGCGGGCCGACGGATTGCTCCGGTCTTCGAGTTCCGCCGCGGGAATATAGAAGACGAAATGCTCCGAGGGATTGATCTTGGGCCCGGTCGAAGCCTTGGGCCAGCCCTCCGGCGTAACCGGGTTGGTGTACTCGTGCGCGTATTCCCAGGCGAGCAAGTACTGATCGTGAACCTTCTCGAACGGCATGATGAACGGGATGACCCCCTCTTCGTTCATGCGGGCGTCGGCCGCGTTCATCAGCGTGTTGTCGTCCGGAGCGCCGCCCATCGAAAAGCGCGGCATCTCCTCGGTCAGGCGCCCACGCAGGCCGTAGTTGAAGAAGGGAACCACTTCCACGCGCTCGCCGCTGTAGGGGTTGTCCCAGTAGTCGATGATTTCGCCGCTTGCCAGATCGGTGAAATAGCCAGCCTCGGTGCCCCGGATACGGAGGTGTCCGTTCTCGTCGATCTTGCATTGCATGTTCCCGCAGCCCACGTAGCCGAACAGCGGGACCAGCTTGTTCACGCCGATACGCGCGAACTGGACGCCCTGGTAGCCGCCGTAGGTGGGCAAATCGGCGTAGGTGCCCCAGATCTTGCCGAAGGCGTAGAGATTGTCGGCGGGCTTGCTGAGATCCAGCCCCTCGCCTGTGCCCGCCGCCCCGGCGCCTGCGGGGTCTTCCTCGCTGCCGTTCGGCGCGCCGCAGGCGGTGAGCCCCGCCGCGGCAAGTCCGCCCAGCGCCCCGCCCATCAGTGCGCGCCGGCTGACAACGCTCGTGAGTATCGAATTCATGAACATGGTCCACTCCCAAAGTTGAACGCTCGATATTACCCCTTAGGTGGGAAGGCGTCTCGCCTTCCCCGAGGGCGGAACGCCCTCGCTCCCAGGATGAAGGCGGGACGCCTTCCCGCCCTAAGTGACCACGGGCCGGGCGGTCTCGCGCAGATCGCGTCCCGACGCGCGCTGGAAAACGTTCAGCCCGAATTCGGGCGCCACCGCCAGAATGTGGTCGAAAAGATCGGACTGCAGGTCCTCATAAGCCTGCCAGTCGGTGGTCGCGGCAAAGCAATAGATCTCGATCGGCAGTCCGTCGGGACCGGACTGCAGTTGCCGAACCAGCGTGGTGCGCCCGGGATGCACCTTGGGGTGGTTCGTGATGTAGTTGTACAGGTAGGCCCTGAACGTTCCCACGTTGGTCAGGCGCCTCAGGTTGACGGCCAGCGATTCGGCGCCGATGCGGGTGTTGTACTCGTTGAGTTCGCGGTGTTTGTCGGGAATGTAGTTCTCAAGCAGCTTGAACTTCGAAAAGCGCTCGATTTCCTCGTCCTCCAGAAAGCGCACCGAGGCCATGTCGATGTAGACGGAACGCTTGATCCGGCGCCCGCCGTCCTCGCTCATCCCGCGCCAGTTCCGGAACGAGCCGGTGATGAAGTCCTGCGTGGGTATGGTGCTCAGGGTCTTGTCCCAGTTGCGCACGGTGACGGTGTGCAACGCGATATCGACCACGTCGCCGTCCACGTTGTGCGAGGGCATTTCCACCCAGTCCCCGATCCGCACCACGTCGTTGACCGATATCTGGATGCTGGCCAGCACCGAAAGCAGCGTGTCGCGGAACACCAGCAGCAACACCGCGGTGAGCGCACCCAGGCTGCTCAGCAGTAGCCAGACGGACACTTCGGCCGCATAGGCCACGATCACCAGGCCGGCAATGATGTAGAGCACCAGCGAGACAGCCTGAGCGTAGCCCTTGAGCGGCAGGCGCGCGTGGGTGCCGGGCGTGCTCTGAAGGTACAGGCCGGCGGCCTTGAGCACCGACACACCGCCCCCGATCGCCGCCAAGACCACCCAGGCGAAGGCCAGCACGCCGATCGCGTGGGTCCAGGACGCCCCAAGCTGCGGTTCGAGGGCGCGTACGCCGAAGAACAGGACCAGCGCCGGCGCCAGGTGCGCGAAACGCAGCAGCACCCGCGATTCCAGCAGCGCCGTGGCGAACGGGCCGGTGGCGGAAGACTGGAGCCGCCGACGGGCCGCCGCGGCAATCACGCCGCGCGCAAGCCAGTCCGCGATCAGCGCCGCCAGCGCCAGGGCCAGAACGGCCAGCGCCGTCGCCGCGGCCGGGTACTGGGCGAGCCAGCCCTCCGCGGCGGCCCGGATTTCGTCCGGGCTCACGCCTCTTTCGGCGAATCCGGTCGCGGGTACAGCAGGCGGAACGATTGCCACATGACGGGCACCTGCTCGTGGAACTCCTGTCCCCGGGACTTGAGCCACTTGCCCCAGTAGGCGGCGTGAATCTTGCGCCACACCCTCACTTCGCGCGCCGCCGGACCCTCGCCTGCCGTGTGCCGCTCGTTCACCTCGTCGAAAGCCAGTTGCTCGCAGTCATCCAGTTCGACTACGCAGCGCGGGCGCCGGTCGGCGCCCAGGAACACGATCCGGTCGCCCGGCTCGAGCAGCCCGCCCTCTTCCTCAAGAAGCTCAACCAGCGAATAGGTGCAGGTCTTCTGCTCCGAAATCACCAGCCCAAGCAGCAAATCGCACATCTCGTGCGTCGATCCCAGCCGCCGCGCCACCAGGCGACCGCCGCTCATTGGCGGCACGCCCGCCTCGCTGGCCTTTTGAAGAAATTTTTCGATGTTCATATCGCTGCCGGCAACGCTTGCTCAGGAAGTCGGGGAGTATACTCAAGCGCGTGGCGGAAAAAGGCTTCCCGAGGTTCCGAATGCGGTCCGTGACGGCATTGGGCGCAGTGGCCGTGGCCCTTGCGGGATGCGGCGGAACCGTGAACCTCAGCGCCAATTTCCCGGCGCCCATGACCAAGCGCCTGCCGCTCACCGCGCAGGTGCAATACCCGGCAAGCTTGAGCGAGTTCTCGCACGTGGAAGAGGCGCTGGACACCACCCGCTGGACCATCGCGCTCGGCCGCCCCAGCATACGAATGCTCGACAGCGTCCTCGGCTCCTGCCTGACGCTGGTTCCGGCGGGCGGCGCCGGACCGGCCCCCGACCTGATCATCGAACCGGAGATCATCCGCTTCGAACTGGGCGTGCCGGGGCGTTCCAAGGTGGACATTCCGGCGGCCTGGGTTGAATTCGACATCCGCATCACCGCCGCCGACGGCGCTCCACTGACCCGCCTGAAAATTCCCGGCTACGGCGAGGGCTCGCACGGTGGCGGAGGACTGGGCAGAAACCTCGGCGAAGCGGCCGAATACGCGCTGCGCGACGCCGGCGCGACGCTGACGCAGGAAATCGGCCAGGACGCTGCTATCCTTGCCCTTATCGGGAGCCGATCATGATTAACCGGGAAAAGGCCTTGCGCTGGATGCGATCGATCGCTCCGGCGGTGCTGCTCGGCCTGGCGGCGGGAGTGGCGCCAGCCGCGGCGCCGGCCGATGAGCAAGCGGAATCGCTGGTCCTGCTCCGCACCAGCTACCTGGCGGGAAACCGTACCGAGGAGGCGTTCGTCAGCTGCGTCTCGAAGAAGCTCCGCTCAGGCGCGAAGCGTCCGAATATCCATCCCGAGCGCCAATTCGTCGATGAGCTCTATCCCTGGCTGGAACCACGCACGATGCCGCGCGAAAGCGCCGATCTGAGTGAATTCATGGGACGGCCGGGCGTCGGCGAGGCGATCCGCCGAAAGGGCGTGCGCTACATGGTCTGGCTGAGCGGACAGACGCTGCGCGAGGGCAGCGGCGGAAGCCTGTCCTGCGCGGCGGGTCCCGGCGGCGCGGGCTGCTTCGGGGTGGCCTGGTGGCAGAACAACTCCGAGTACACCGCGTCGGTATGGGACATGAACGAACTCAGCGACATGGGCGCGATGAAGGCGAACGTGCGCGGCACGTCCGTCATACCGGCGCTGGTCATACCCGTCCCGATCATTGCGCGCACCCGCGAAAAGGCCTGCGACAGCCTCGCGAGCCAGTTACGCGACTACCTAGAACTCGACTGATCCCCGCCGAAACGGGGGCGCTTCGATCCCGCAATCTCATTGCTCCCTTCTTCCGGGAGACGCATGAATCCATCCATGGAGCTTGCTCCGGCATCCCTGCCTCCAATACTCCCTGAAGAAGGGAGCAATGAGATTGCTACGGTAATGCCTTCGGTTCCGGGAGCTATTTCCAGCGGGACTTGTCGGACAGGTAGACGCCTGCGTCGTCCAGGTCGGCCGGCAGATACTCCGAGAACAGGTTCGGCCCGAACTTCGGCACGTAGCGGTCATAGACGGGGCGGTAGAGGTCCCAGTGCACGTCCGGAATCCTGTTGCGCGCCCGGTAGGCGGCCATCGGAATCGTTGCGCTGATCGGCTGCTCGAAGCCGCTCCTGGCCTCCGCCAGCGTTTCGCCTCCCGGTCCCCAGATGCCGGACCCGCCGCCGCCCGTATCGCCAAATATGCCGGGCGTGCCGGGCGAATGGGCGTTGTTGACCAGCGCCGTGCAGATGCCGTTGTGCATCGCGCCGGACCGCACGTCGATGTGGTTGAAGCCTCCCGTGGCGGTGCGCAACATCAGCTCGCAGCCTTTCAACGCAAATGCGCGAATCAGTTCCGGCTCGCGCTGCACCGCGGTGGTGCAGATATTGCCGTACTTGGTGCGCGTGACCGGGATCACTTCGTCCTCGCCGTACATCTCCACGTATTCGTCAAGGACGTTGTAGATGGTCGTGGTCATCAGTTCGATCGTGCGCGCGCCGGCCTGGAACACGCCCTTGATGTTGCGCGCCTTCCAGTGCCGCGCCAGCACCTCGCCGTCATCGCCGATGATCGTGGTGATGGACAGGTTGTGCCCGGGCCAGTCGCTGTCCCTGACGTAGCTGCCGAACACGATGAAGCAGCCGTACTGCCTGGCCTTCTTCGAAATTTCTTCGGTCTCCTCTCCCGGCACTTCGATGGCGATGCGCTGCACATCGTCGCGATTCCAGTGGAATCGAAATCCTGTAATAGGAAACTCGTGGAAAAACAGTATGTTCTTCGGTAAACCTGAAGCCTGTGCCATGTCGATAAGATCCAGCATGTGATTCAGGTTGCGGCGCTTGCCGGGACCCGGGTTGGATTCGTCGACCGGTCGAACCACCGACTGCACGACGCACAGGCGCACGTTGTCGCTGGCCAGAGGCACGGTGGCGTAGGTGCCGTCGGCGTGTACGGATACGTCTTCACCACCGCCGTGCTCCGCGCCCGTCGCGCTGCGCGCCGCGATGCCGCCGGCCGCCGCCGTCAGGCCCGTCAGGGCCGCGGCCCGCAGCAGACTCCTGCGGTCGATGCCTGTCCCCTTCGTCATGGCTCTTTCTCCCATGCATTGCGAAACGAAGTTGCATTCTAAAGGCAACGCGCTTGCGGGCCGGCACACGAGTGCGCACAATCGGATGCCGTGGGAATGCTCGGGCGATTGACGCTGCCGTGGATTGCCGGTTCGGTCGGCGCGCTGCTGCTGGGACTGCTGGCCGGCCCGATCGTGGCCTACTGGCTGGGCGAAAAGGCCGCGGGCGAATACGCCGATCCCGGGGGCCTGCTGGTTTTCTGGACCAGCATCTACGGCGACGCGTTCGGATTCGGAATCGCGGGGCTGGTCTTTCTTTTCGGGCCCCTGCTCATGTTCCAGATCGGCTGGGCCGCACTCCGCGTCTGGCGCAAATTCGTGCGCTAAAAACGCCAGCGCACCCGCCACAGCCTTCTCGTCGCCCCCTTCTTCCGGGAGTATTGGAGCCAGGGATGGCGGAGCAAGCTACAGGGATGTATTCATGCGTCTCCCGGAAGAAGGGGGCGACGAGAAGGCTGAATCGAAGCGACTTAGGGCCAGAAGTAGGCGCCTACGCCGGCCAGCGAGGCCCAGAACAGGCAGAGCGGCGCCCACCGCCAGGCCGCCCGGCTCAGGTGCCCCCACATGGCCATTCCGCCCAATGCCGAACAGGCGCCGAACATGGCCGTCGCCACGATGAGAAGCGGCAATTCGGCTTCGAGGCGCGGATAGTCGTCCATGATCACCCAGAACGTGAAACAGACGATGGCGAGCCCGGCGAATATGGCCAGGCAACTGCCGAGAAATACGCCGAGAAGAATACCGAAGGGGCGCATGCTGCTGGTATGATCCGCCGGAAACAAAAACGACTGCTCTACATGCGAATCATAACTGCGCGCACATCGGGCCGGGCAGGAAAAACGACTCCCGCGGCCCTTGCAATGCTGTTGGCGCTCGGCGTCCAGGCGCAGGCATACGCCGCGACCGGCGACAGGCCCGAAACCCTGCGGATCACCGACGGTCACCGCGAAACGGTCCAGCGCGTCGTGGCCTATGCCGAGCGGGCCCACTACCAGAACATCGCGGTGGACGACAGCCTGTCCAGAGAGACGCTGCGCAATTACATCGACCTGCTCGACGGGCAGAAACTCTATTTCCTCAAGCACCAGGAGGACTATTTCCTCGACCGGTACGGCGCCCGGCTCGACGACGCGATGGAGCGCGGCGAGCTGGACCCCGTTCTCGAAATCTACCGGCTGTTCCGGGCGCGCATGACCAGCTATTTCGACTTCGCGCTGGAGTACCTGCAAACCCAACCGGAGCTGAACACGGAGCGGACCTGGATCCGCCGCGGCGAGGACAGGCCGCGGCCAGCCAGTCAGGACGAGATGCACGAAGTCTGGCGCGACCGGGTCCGCCACGAACTCATCAATCTCGTTCTGGACGAGCGCAGTTACGAAGAGGCCGCCGAGGCGCTGCGCAAGCGCTATGAACGGCAGCGCAAGAGCCTGTACGGGCAGGACGCCGACGACGTGTTCTCCGTCTTCATGAACGCCTTCACGCACACCCTGGACCCGCATTCCACCTACTTCTCGCCACATAACTACGAGGAGTACCGAATCCAGATGAGCCGCGCCTACCACGGCATAGGCGCTTCCCTGGGCGCGGAGGACGACTACGTCCTGGTGCGCGAAGTGCTGCCCGGCGGGCCCGCCGACAAGGATGGGCGGCTGCGCGCCGGCGATCGCATAACCGGGGTGGACACTGCCGGCTCGGGCGAGGTAACCGACGTCGTGGGATGGCGCCTCGAGGACGTCGTGGAGCTGATCCGCGGGCCTTCCGACACGCCGGTCGTTCTTCGCATCCTGCCGGGTGGCGACGCCGCCGGTAACGAATCGTTCATGCTCGACCTGACCCGCGGACGCGTTCGCCTGATGGGAGCGGAAAAGGAGTTGCTGAACGTCGAGCGCGAGGGGACCGAATTCAGCGTGGGAGTCGTTCGGATTCCCAACTTCTATTACGACATGGAGGGCCGTCAGGCGGGGCTGGAGGACTACCCCAGCTCGACCCGCGACGTGAAGCGCCTGATCGGGGAACTGAGGTCCGAGGGCGCGGCCGGCCTGATCCTGGACCTGCGGCGCAACGGGGGCGGCCACCTCAACGAGGCGATCTCGCTGGCCGGCCTGTTTGTCGGCCGGGGGCCGGTGGTTCAGGTGCACGACTCGGAGTTTCGCACGCAGGTACTGCAGAACCGGCGCCAGCAAACGGTGTGGGACGGCCCGCTGGTGGTGCTGGTGGACCGGCTCAGCGCGTCCGCATCGGAAATCCTGGCTGCCGCCATCCAGGACTACGGCCGCGGCGTGGTGGTCGGACAGCGCACCTTCGGCAAGGGCACGGTTCAGAACATCTACCAGATTCGCCGGCGCGGCGAGGAAATGCCGGGGCGCCTGACGCTGACGATGGGCAAGTACTACCGGGTAACCGGCGAGAGCACGCAGCACCGCGGCGTCGCGCCCGACATCACGCTTTCGGCGGCGGCGGCGGAATTACCCCTGGTGTTCCCGAACCAGGTCATCGGCGAGGACATCGGCGAAAGCGCCAGCGAGAATGCCCTGCCCTGGGACACGATCCCTGAAACCGAGTACCGCGGAGGGAGCGTGGACGGAGCTACCCTGAGCATGCTCGTGGCCAATCACCAGAGGCGTGAGTCGGAGGACCCGGACCTGCGATTGCTGAGAGGCCGCATACAGGCCATGCAGGAACTGACCGGCCGGAAGTCCGAGCCCATCCATCTTGAACGGCGGCGGGCGGATCAGGAGGTTCGCCGGGCGCAAAGGCTGGCCATGACCAACGAATGGCTGGCGGAAAACGAACTGCCGCCGATCGAAAGCCTGGAGGAATTGAGAGGCATGGACCTGCCGGACGTGGCCCTGGAGCAGGCCTCACAGGTCGTTGTCGATCTGTTGCGGCTTCAGGCGGCCTCTTCCCGGGCAACCGCCATCAGTTCGCTGCATTAGGGCCTGTTGGCCCAGGCCCTAAAACGGCGGCCGGCCGGCCGTGCGCGCCTGCATCGGGCCGTGATGCGAATCGGCCAGAAACTGCAGCCACTTGCCCAGCACGCAATTGCGCCGCCAGCAATCGGCAAAGCCGTCCGGCGCTTCGCAGCATGTCCCGTAGCGCTGCGACCAGTGCACAACCTCGGCAACCCGTGCGTCGTCGTACAGATTGACGATCAGATCCGGCTCCGCTTCGCTGTCGCCCTCTTCGGGAAACAGGTAGGTCATGCGCAATACCGTGGTAAACGCCGACCTGCGCTCCACTTCGATGTGCAGTTCGCCGTTCACGGGGCTGTGCGAAACGTGCCAGCCCGGCTCGCGCAGAGCATGCCCGAACAGCCGCCACAGGAAGGCGTAGTTGCGTTCGTACACGTCGATCAGCGCGCCCAGTCCCAGCGGCCGGTTGCCGAGAAGCATGGCCGGGTCCAGTTGCCAGGAGACTTGAGTGAGCGCAAACATGAGAACCCGGAATATAGCAGAATCGAAACTGCTTGCACGCACGTCCCGGTGGCGGTAATCTCCGAGAGCGCAGTTCAGGAAAGGAGGAGGGTCGAATGAACGCCGCGACCAGAACGGCCAACGGAGCGCTGATGCGCCCCCCGCTGCTGGGGCTGATGGCCTGGACCACGGTATTGCTGTGGACGCCGCTCGCGCACACGCTGATGGTGCTGCAATACGGCCAGATGGGGGTCGTGCCCGCCTATCTCGTGAGCTTCCTCGTCGGCCTGGCCGGCTGGATCATGGTCTGGAAGGGCTTCAAGGCCGACGACCTCCCGGCCACGATTCTGGGATTCATGGGAGGCGGCCTGATCTGGCTGGGCTGGATGGAAGGATCGTTCGAATTCATGGGACACTGGCTGAATCCGCCCAAGCTCATGTTCATGGGCATCGAACTGTTTACCGCCAACCTCCTCCTGCTGCAGGCCACCGCCGTGATCCTGGTCGCCCTGCTGATCTGGCTGGGTTCGAACAAGGACACGCACTGCCGCATGTTCATGTGGTTCCACCGCAACCTCAAGCTCACTCCGGCGCGCCGCTCGCCGGGCTACAAGCGCCAGTTCTCGCGCATCGTGGCGCTGGAAGTGATCATGATCAACTGGTTCTTCTACGTGCTGATCCTGTGGCTGTTCGACCCGCGCGTGCTCGGGCCGTTTCATCCGGCGACGATTGCCGTCGTGTGCGCCGTGCTGCTCTGGGGGCTGTGGCTGCTGTTCTTCCGCATGCTGCCCTTCCGGCGTCCGGCCGCCGCGCTGCGCTATGCGGTTCCCTGCGCCAACGTGCTGTGGTTCTGCGTGGAAGCCGGATCCGCGTGGCAGCTGTATACGGAGCCGTGGATCTACCCGTTCCGGTTCCCGTTCACCAACGTGCTCATCCTGCTGGCGTTCCTCGGCGGGCTGGCGTGGTTCGTGGCCCGGCACAGGGCCGCGTCGGGATCGCAAACCGCAGTAGCGGCATGAGTTCCCGCCCGTGACCTTCGCGCTCTGGTGCGTGTTTGTCGGCCTGTGGCTGCCGCTGCTATGGTCGATCATGGCGAAATGGGGCTTCCCGAAATACGACAATTCCCGTCCGCGGGACTGGATGGCCAGGCAGGAAGGCTGGAGGCAGCGGGCGCTGTGGGCGCAGGCGAACGCATGGGAAGCCTTCGCTCCTTTTGCGGCCGCCGTGCTGACCGCGCACTTCACCGGCGCGGATCAGACCGTGGCGAACTGGCTTGCGGCGCTGTTCATCGTTTCGCGCACGCTGCACGGTGTGTTCTATATCGCCGACCGTTCCAACCTGCGCTCGGTGGCCTGGTTCTGGGGAATGGTCGCGGTAATCGGGCTGTTTGTGGCTGCCGCCTCAGCGCCGTGACACGGCGCCAACCTCACCGGAACATCGTTTCCCGGTAATGCCTGAGTTCCGCGATCGAAGCGAGGATGTCGCTCTTAGCGCGGTGCCGATCGTTCTTTTCGACCCCGTCTAGCACCTTGGGACTCCAGTGTCCCGCAAGAATCTTGATGCTGCTCACGTCCAGGTTGCGGTAATGGAAGAATGCCGCAAGATCGGGCATGGCGCGGGACAGGAACCGCCGGTCCTGGCAGATGCTGGCGCCGCACATCGGTGAACTCTTCGGCAGGCAATGCTCCTTCAGGAACTCCAGCGTCGTGCGTTCCGCTTCCTCGGTGCTGGTCCGGCTGGCCAGCACCTCGGCAAACAAGCCCGAGGCCGTGTGCGTGCGGGTGTTCCAGTCGTCCATTTCATACATCACCGACCGCGGCTGATGGATGACAATGCTCGGCCCTTCGGCCACGGTTTCGAGATCCCCGTCGGTTACGACGGTCGCGATCTCGATGATCTGATCCCGCATCGGGTCCAGCCCGGTCATTTCCAAGTCGATCCATGCCAGTCGTGATTCTTTCTTGCCCATTAATACTCCGAACAAATTCTCCCGAGTCGTTCGGGCGCGGATTCTAGCCTCAATATGCCGAAACCGGCAGCCATTCCGCAAAAACACGGAAATCCGGTGCCGTGTCAAGCTCATAACGCCGCATCAGAGCGAGCGTAGCGTGGCCCTGCAAGGCGCAGCCGGCACGGAATACTCGCCGTATTGCGAACGGCTGCAACGCCGCAGGGGCGCGCTACGCTCGCTCCCGAAGGGCGCGTCCCCCCGGCCCGTGGCCGCGTTGCATCCCTGGGCAATGGGAGGAACCATTCCCAGCGGGACGCGCCTTGCCACGAACCGGGGGAGACACGCTGATGCGGCGTTATGAGCTTGACACGGCACCAGCGCTGGTTACGGCCTGCTACGGCCGCCGGGGCCGCATGGAGACCGCCACCGGGGAAGAGTTGCCCTATCTTGCGGCAAGCCGCCGCCACAAGCCGGTTTGCGGTGACGAGGTCCGATTCGAACTCCGCGACGATGACTCGCCGGCCCTGCTTCGGGATATCCTGCCGCGCCGAAACGAGCTTTCGCGAACCGGCGCCAGGGAACGCACCGAAGTCGTGGCCGCCAACTTTTCGCTGCTGGCGATCGTTGCGGCGCCGGAACCCGCGCCCGACTATGAACTCGTCGACCGGTTGCTGTGCGCGGCAGCCGGCGCGGGCGCCGAGGGCCTGATTGTCTGGAACAAGACCGATCTGGGACGCGGAAGGCCTGAGCGCCTGCGCGAATACGAGGCCGCCGGGTTCGAAATCGTTACGGTCAGCGCGCTGAAGGGTGCGCGGATCAGGCGGCTCAGGCGCCGCCTCAAGGCGCACACGAGCGTGTTCGCGGGACAGTCCGGCGGAGGCAAATCGACGCTGGTGAACGCCCTGCTGGGTCGCGAAGCCGCCGCGGCCGGCGAGCTTTCGGTTAAGGCGCGCCGCGGACGCCACACGACGGCGTCGGCGGTGATGTACTCACTGCCCGGCGGCGGACGCGTGATGGATCTTCCGGGCGTGCGTTCGCTTATGCCTGTCCTGACCGATTACGGTGAGTTGCAGGCCGGCTTTCCGGAGTTCTCCGACCCTGCCCAGGAATGCCGGTTCGCAAACTGCCGGCATCGGAACGAACCCGGCTGTTCAGTGCTGGAAGCGGTCGCCGCGGGACGGCTGCCGGCCGGACGACACGCGGGCTATCTCGCGCTGCTGCGCGAATTCGAGGAACTCGCCGCTACCGTTTAGCGCCGCGGTCCGGTCGCCGGCGCAACTCCCGGTTGCCCCGACTAGCCGGGAAACTCGGCGACGCCGGCCAGCGCCCGCAAGGGCTTGGCCTGGCCGGTGTCGATGCGGCCGACGAGCTCCCCGGTCTCCAGGTCGATCTTGAGCATGATCCCGGTGAAGATGTTGCTTAGCAGCGCGTAACGGGGATCGCCGCACGACGAGACGTCGGACCAGCCGTATTCCGGCAGCTCGTACTCGCGCATCACCCTGCCCTCCTCGTCCAGCATCTCCATCGTGCGGCCGCGGGTCAGCAGCAGCCGTCCGTCGGGCAGGTAGCGCACGGCAATGGCGAACAGGCCGTCGCTGATGTCCTCGCCCGGATAGGTCACGAGGTCGTCCATCTGCCGGCCTTCGACCACGTCGTAGCGCATGACGCGCTTGCCCAGTTCCGTGGTGTAGGCGATGAACCGCTCGTCCGGATGCAGCGTGGAATGGGTTACGCCCTTGAAGCGGGTCGGTTCGGGAGCGTTCTCGACTTCGAACACGCAATCCAGCTCCCAGTCGGCGTTGTAGCGGTAGATGTTGCCGTAGCCCAGCACGCCGCTGTCCGGAACCCTCGGAAACTCGACTGTCGTCAGGTTCTCGATGCCGGGTGGCGGCGCTTCCGCGCACAGATGTTCGCCCAGATAAACGCTGCCGTCGGAGGCGAAACTGGCGCTGCGGTACACGCGCGGCAGAAAATCCTTTCTCGGCAGCTGGCGTCCGGTAACCGGGTCCACGTGAATGACGAGGTGATCGTCGAAGGCCCACAGCACCCCGTCGCGATCGACCGCCAGCCCTGCGACCAGGTGGCGCGTTCCTTCCGTATAGAGAACGCCCTTCGGCTTGCAGTCGGCGTCGTACTGAAGAATGCGCCCGATCCCCGCGTGATCGTCGTGTGGATCGTTCAGCAGCGTGCAGCCGAGAAAAATGTCCCCGGCCGCAAACGGCTGCATCGTTGATACATGTTCCTCACTCATAGACTTCTCCGTAGCAATTTTCGCGGCGAAACGCGTCGCGCTGGCTCCGTTACAGGGTCCTTCCGGGAGACGCATGAATCCATCCATGGAGCTTGGTTCCGCCATCCCTGGCTCACAAACTCCCGTAAGGACCCTGTAACGGAGCCAGCGAAGATCGCAAGTGCTTCCATCTAGTCCACCTGCCGGCGCTGGGCCAGCGCCGACGACAGCGTCCCCGAATCCACGTAGCTCAACTCGCCGCCTAGCGGCACTCCCTGCGCAATGCGGGTGGCCCGGATGTCGCGGCGCTGCGCCATGCGGCCCAGATAGGCCGCCGTGGCCTCGCCTTCCACCGTGGCGCTGGTGGCGAGGATGAGTTCCCTGATAACGCCCTCGTCCAGCCGTTTCTCCAGCTTTTCGAGACCCAGTTCCTCCGGTCCGATGCCGTCCAGCGGCGAGAGCCGGCCCGACAGTACGAAGAAGAGGCCGCGATAGGCGCCCGAAGACTCGACCGCGGCCAGGTCCGAAGGCGATTCGACCACGCATAACTGGCTGGGGTCGCGGCCCTTCGACTGGCAGATCAGGCACAGGTCTCCGTCGGCGAGCATGCCGCAGCGCGAACAGGGCCGGACCGAAGTGAGCGCTTCCGCCAGGCTGCGCGCCAGCCGCCGGGCTCCTTCGGGCTGGCGGGCGAACATGTGCAGGACCATGCGCTCCGCCGACCGCGGCCCTACCCCGGGCAGGAATTTCAGCGCTTCCAGCAGTTCCGCCAGCCGCGGCGGAAAGACTCTGGCCGTCACGGTTTGGCCCGGGAGCGAGGGCGTCCCGCCCTCGAATCAGCCCCATCGGCCTGATCCACCGGGCGGATGGATCCAACCTCTATCGTCGCGTCGAATATCTCAAGCGACGCCTGAACGAAGGGATCCGCCTTGAACTCTTCCTCGGCTCGCTGCTGGCGCCGGCGCTCTTCCGCCCGGTTTCGGGCGGCCAGAGTATCCCCTTTACCGGCGCCGGCAATTTCAATCTCGACCTTCCGAACATCCGGCAGTGCAGCCAGAAGCGCTGATTCCAGTTCCTGCCGCACATCCTCCGTCAGCAGGTTCTCGTGTGCGCCGTCCAGGCGAAGCCGCAGGCATCCACCGCCGGCGTCCACCAGCTCGCTGTGTTCCGCGATGTCTCCCGAAAGCCCCTCCAGACCGAGTCCGGCCACAGTTTCCGGCCACTCCCCCGGGCTCAGGGCCTCCTCGCCAACAGATGCGCTGACCTCCTCCCTCGTCCCGTCCTCTTCAGGCGCATCCGGAGCGAGCGCGGCAGGCGCTTCCGGCGCGGGAGCGGCAGGCGCTTCGGGAGCGGATGCGACAGGCGCTTCGGGCGGGGGCGCGGCAGGCGCTTCGGGAACGGGTGCGGGCCTTGAAGGCGCGCTGGACCGCGTTGCCTTCGCCGCCGATACCGGCCGAAACGCCAGCATACGCAGCAGCGTCATCTCCAGCCCAAGGCCCGGGTCCGGCGCGAGCGCCAGCTTGCTTCGTCCCTGTATCGCAATCTCGTAGCACAGCTGAACCTGGTCGGCGGGGAGCGCTTCGGCCAGCGGCGCAAGCATCTCGGCGTCGTCATCCTCGTCCAGCACGCCTTCTCCCACGGTCTGCAGCAGCGCCAGCCGCTGCAAAGCCGCCGCCATTTCCGCCAGGATATTGGCCGGATCGGCGAGGCGCTCGCGCAACTCCCTGGCGCCGTTGAGCAGGGCCTCCCCGTCGCCGCCGGCAAGCGCGTTGAGCAGGTGCAGGATGCTGGGCTGGCCGGCGCCGCCCAGCATATCGGCCACATCGGTCTCGCGCACCGCGTCGGCCCCGTAGGCGATCGCCTGGTCCAGCAGGCTCAATGCGTCGCGCATGCTGCCGTTGGCGGCCCGGGCCAGCCGGACAAGCGCCCCTGGCTCGGCTTCGACTCCCTCGCCCTTGCATATTACGGTGAGCTGATCGCTGATCGTCTCGCTGTCCATGGACCGCAGGTTGATCTGCAGGCAGCGCGAAAGCACCGTGACCGGCAGCCGTTGCGGCTCGGTGGTCGCGAGCAGGAACTTGACGTGCGGCGGCGGCTCTTCAAGCGTCTTCAGCAGCGCATTGAACGACGAAGCGCTCAGCATGTGCGCCTCGTCGATCAGGTAAATCTTGTAGCTGCCCGAAGCCGGGGCGTACTGCACGTTCTCCAGCAGCTCGCGGGTCTGCTCGACCTTGGTGCGTGAGGCCGCGTCCACTTCCATCAGGTCGACGAAACTGCCTTCCTCGATGCTCGTGCAACTCTCGCACTCGCCGCAGGGTTCCGGCGCCGCGCCTTTCCGGCAATTCAGGGCCGCGGCGAGAATCCGCGCCAGCGTCGTCTTGCCGACTCCCCGCGTGCCCGCAAACAGCCAGGCGTGATGCACCCGTTCGGCGCTGATGGCGTTGGTCAGCGCGCGCACAGCATGCGGCTGGCCCTTGACCTCCGAAAACTTTCGCGGGCGCCACTTGCGCGCCAGGACCAGGTAGCTCATGGAGCGAAGCCTATCAGAGCGAACGCAACACGTCGAAGGCCCCGGCATACAATTCAGAGCAACCCCCAAGGCGAACGGTTGGGGCAGCCAAAGATGCGAGGGACAAAGCCGTGAGCAAAAAGAAAGTTTCACCATCCAGCGAGCTTCGCGCCCGCCTGGACCACCCCGTTATCGACACGGACGGGCACATGCTCGAACTTTCGCCGGTGATCTTCGATTACTTCAAGCAGGTGGGCGGACCGGAAATGACCGAGGAGGCCTTCACGGACCTGCGTCTGCGCGATGGGCTGAAATGGTACGAAATGGACCGCGCCGCGCACCGGCGCCACAACCTCATACGGCCGGCCCACTGGGCGGCTCCGGCGGAGAACACGCTCGACCTGGCGACCGCGATGCTGCCGAAGCTCATGCACGAGCGGCTTCCGGAGATGGGAATCGACTATGCGGTCGTCTATCCGACCATCGGCTTCGCGCTGCCCGACATCAAGGACAACGATGCCCGGCGGGCGGCCTGCCGGGCCCACAACCTGATGATGGCGGACATGTACCGCGGCTTCGAGGACCGCCTGACGCCGGCGGCGGTGATCCCTTGCCAGACGCCCGAGGAAGCCATCGAGGAGCTCGATTACGCCATCGGCGAACTGAATTTCAAGGTGCCGATGTTCATCAACCTGGTCCGCCGCCCGATCGACGCGGTCGAAGAGCAGGCCCCGGAAATGTCCCGCTACGCCTTCTGGATCGATACGCTGGCGTACGACAGCATCTACGATTACGACCCGCTGTGGCAGCGCTGCATGGACCTGAAGGTCCCCGTCACGGCCCACGCGGTCGGACAGGGGATGCACATGCGCCGGTCGATCAGCAACTACATGTACAACCAGATCGGGCACTTCGCCGACGCCGGTCACGCCTTCGCCAAGTCGCTGTTCTTCGGCGGCGTGACGCACCGCTTCCCGGAGCTCAACTTTGCCTTCCTGGAATGCGGCGTGGCCTGGGGCGCCAGCCTCATCTGCGACCTCAAGGAGCGGTGGGAGAAACGCGGCGCCACGGGAATTCAGCAATTGAACCCGGAGAAAATCGACCGCGAATTGCTCAGATCGCTGTTCGAGCAGTACGGCGGCGAGGTCCTGTCCGGGCGCGCGCAACAGGGCGCGTTCCTGAGAAAGTTGTCGGAGCACGACGGCGAGGACGATTTCGCGGCCGCCCACGTCAACAGCGTCGAAGACCTGCTCGACCGGCTGGTGCCAAACTTCTACTACGGCTGCGAGGCGGACGACCGGATGAACGCGATCGCGTTCGACACCCGGCTCATTCCGGGCGGAAGCAAACTCAACGCGATGTTCTCGTCGGACTTCGGCCACTGGGACGTCACCGACATGGCCGGGATTCTGAGCGAAGCGCATGAACTCGTCGAAGACGGCCTGATAAGCGACGACGATTTCGCCGACTTCGTGTTCCGTCATGCCGCGCGGCTTTTCACGGACATGAATCCGGAATTCTTCGTGGGCACGACCGTGGAGGACGACGTCGCGCAAATGCTGGCAAGAGACGTGCAAGCCGCCGCCTGAGCCGGCGTAGAAGAAGACAGGACACCATAGTCGCGGCGTCAACGGAAAAATAGGTCGAACACGAAGGCGGGGGGATGCCGAGAAGGATTGCCATCATCGGCGGAGGAGTCTCGGGGCTGGGAGCCGCGTGGGCGCTCAGCCGGCATCCCGACCGGTTCGATTTCCGGCTCTACGAAGCACAGGCCCAGCTGGGCGGCAACGCCATTACCGCCGACATGCCGCAGGACGACGGCAGTTCCATTCCGTTCGACATCTCCGTCACCGCGCTGATCCCCTCCGTTTACCAGCACATCCTGCTGGTCATGCAGCAGCACGATATCGACCTGATCGACACCCGGTTCAGCTACAGCGTCAGGTACCGTGGCGGCGTCTATGCGCACGATTTCGACTCCGACATCCGCCGCGAACTGCAACCGGAAATCGAGAAATTCCAGAAGCTCCTGAAGCGTCTGCACTGGTTCGGCCGGGTCAACAACACCCGCTCCAGACTGCTCAACCTGCTGAACCCGTTCAACTACGTCAGCATGGGCACGGTGCTGAACTGGGGCCGGTTCTCGGGAGATTTCCGCTACAAGATCCTGAAGCCCATGTTCGTCAACTTCCTGATGGCGACGAACGTGTTCGACATGCCCGCGTCGCTGTTCTCCCGCTACCTGCAGTTCTTCGACATCGAGGCCGCGACGCCGATGAAGACCTGGGACCAGGGCACACGGCGCATCTACGAGGCGCTGTCAGGCGGATTCAGGGACAGGATTTACCTGAACCGGCCGGTCCGGAAGGTGCGCCGGCGCCCGTCGCACGTCCTGGTCGAGGATGAAAACGGCGAGACGGAGCAGTTCGACGACGTGATCTTCGCCTGCAACGCGAACCAGACACTGATGATGCTGGACGCCCCGACCTACCTGGAGAGCTCGATTCTCTCGTCGATACGCTACGAGAGCGAGCTGCACAACCACACTGTCGTGCATTCGGACGCTTCGGTCCTGCCTGACAGCGACGTGGAGGCGCTGGCCACGCGGAGCAACCACATCGAACAGTACGGCGCGCGGCCCGACAACTACGAAATCACCTACATCATGCACAACCAGCAGCCATGGGCGAAACGTTCGGATAAGCCCTGCCTGGTGACCTACAACGCGATCAGCCCGATCGACGAAAGCAGGATCATCAAAAGGTGGTGGTTCCAGCACGTCGTCCACGACGTGCGGCACATCGCCGTTCTGATTCAGTTGTTCCGCTTCATCCAGGGCAAGAGGCGAAGCTGGCACTGCGGCGCCCACACACTCATCAACAGCCAGGAAACCTGTTTCGTGACCGGCCTGATCGCGGCCAGGCAGCTCGGCGCCGACTATCCGTTCGAAGACGCCGAAGCGAAGAAGTGGTTCAACTTCTACGGACGCATGCTGTGCGGCTGGCGGTTCAGGAAAGCCTGAAGAAGGGGCGCATTCTCGCTATCGAAGCCTTCATGATTCCTGCCCCTCCAAATGCACGGAGGAACTCCACGGCCCCACCCCGCTCCTCGGCCCCGCCAGACAACCCCGATACAAATCCTCCGCGCTCACTGCCGCCACACCCGGTATCACGAGATCGCCCTGGTCGCTTATCCGCATGGCCTGCCACTGGCGGATCTGGTGGTGCAAAGGCGTACTGGGATCGATTGCGTCCTCAAATCCAAATGGAATATTGCCGAAAACACCGTTCTCGAAGGCAACCCCCACGCCATAGCGGTAGATCGGATCGTCAGCCTCCAGGTCAATGAGGGGGCGAACTGAAACAAGCCTGGGCACAGGCCGCTCCGGTTCGCTGCCCCGTTCGATATGCCAGCGGCTCGCTTTGGGGTGTTGTGGCTCATTCTGAATGACAACGGCATCCTCCTTCAGCCAGCCCATCTGATTGAGAAAGTCGAGCACGTGCCAGAAGTACATTCGCATCGGGTCGGAGGGCTTGAACCAGCGCAACAGCGCACAACTGCCGGCCTCCCCCTCTTTCGCAATGCCGCCCCGCAGCAAGTTGTTGCAAATGTGGCGGAAATCAGCCAACACGTCCAGTTCAAGACGCATGAAGTCCGCGTCTGCCTCCATCGCAGGGCTGAGCCGGGGATGGTACTCCGACTCCCAGAGATCGTTGATTTCCGCGAACCACCCCTTGAATACGGTCTGCATCATCGGACCGTAGGGCCGTGTCCGATCAAGAAACTCCTCGCCCGTAAGCATCGGGAACCCGCGCAATTTGGAACCGCCGATCGGCGCATCGGGGTTCTTGTGTATTCGCGATATGCCGTCCAGAATGAATCCAAGCGAGTCGGCGGCAACGACTACATCGTGCTGAAATCGCTGCCAGTCGCGGACCGATTGTTCTTCGTCAGGCGCGATCATTCAACGTGCCGGTCAGAAGGACGCCCTCACGCGCACTCCAAATTCCCTCTTCGGGTAACCGGCCGTGAAGGCCTTGCGGCTGCCGCCGGGACCGCTGGTCGTTCCGTTGGTGTTGGGCAGCACCTTGTTGTCGGTGAGATTGGCGCCGAAAACCTCAACGGTGGTGTTGTCTATCAAGTCGAATCCCAGGCGGGCATTGATTCTGAACAACGACTTGGTCCGGTTGAATTCCGAGTAGTCCGCCCACTTCGGGCTCTCGTAGAAGAAATCGGTCCGGAGGTAGAACTTCCGTCCCGCGAAGTTGCCGAGCATCGTTGGGCTCAACGACGCCGTCCACTTCGGCGTGTTGCGCGCCTCATTGCCGTCGTTGACCACGGACAGCACGCCCGATCCGAGCACAACAAACTCGTTGGACCCACGCGAAGAGAACGACTCCATGATCGCGTCCACGTAAGTGAGCGTGCCGCGAATGTTGAACCAGTCTGTCAGGTTGCCTTGCGCTTCCAGATCGATGCCCTTGTACTTGGAATTGCCCGGGCCCCGGAAGGATGTCGTCCCGCCCGTGGGCAACAGAATGACGGACGCGAAGGGCTGGTATTTCCAGTCGATGTAAAAGACGGCAGCGGTAAAGCCCCAGTTTTGCGTCTGCTGTTTCCAGCCGAACTCATATTGCGTGTTTTCCTGGGGCGGCGTGTACAGGCCCAGCGCGGCCAACTGATCGGCCGGGATGATTTCTGGCGCAACACTGTTGACCAACCCGGCTTGCGTCGCAACACCGAGCAGGGAACTGTAGGAATAGCTGAAATACGTGGTTGCCCCGTCAAATGGCGTGTAGCTGAAAATCAGACGGGGAATGAAATCGGTGTATTCGTTCCGTTCATTGCACACGGTCGTGAATGAACAGGGGGCATTGGAGTTGTTGCCCAGCAGGACCGCTATCGCTTCTTCATCGGTGTACCGGGCTTCCGCAGACACCGTCAGATCCTCGGTGAGGTCGTAGTCCACCGATGCGAACAACGCCGTGGTCCCATTGTCCTGGAAGTCTACCCTTGCACCAACAGGCGAGTTCGGATCCAGCTCCGCCCGGGTTGCCATCCAGCCGGCCCGGTAGCGCTGATCATAATCGCTGACGCCAACGAGATACCGGAGTCTTTGATCCTGCGGCGAAGCGATGCGGGCCTCCAAATAGGTTTCCTGCGTTGCAATTTGAGTCCCGGTAGCACCGACCGTGCCAGGAATTGCTGGAATGCCATACCAGAAATCGACGTTGTTAATGGTTCCCGTGTCTCCACGCGAAAGCTGAAAGGACAGTGTGTGTTCGGCAACATCGTATTCGCCGCTCAACTGAACTCGGTAAGTCCGGTTAAAGCCGCCGAACTTGTTTGGCGGGTTCTTGAGAATATCGTATTCCCTGAGCCGTGGGTGAATTTCGTCCAGGGCACGACCAAAAAAATTCTGGCTGGCCGAAGGAGTCCGGGTAATGCCGAACACAAGGTGCTCTCCGTCGGGGTACTTGCCGCACCACAAGTGAGACCCGCGGAAATCGGTGGCGATAGTTCGGGTAAAGGGAGTGCGTTCGCCCGTAGCCGGGTTCAGGTACTCGCCCGTATAGACGATTCCGCAATCACTGGCGGCAGTGCCGTGAAACCTCGAATCGACACCGCCGTTGACGCCGCCATCCTCCGCGTCCACGTAGTATCCGGTGAGTTTAAGGCGAAAGTCTTCGGTGACGTCCATGGTCAGCGTGCCGTTGAAGGTGAGGTCCTTCTGGACGCCGAAGGGCGTGCCGTCCTGAAAATTGAAATCGCCGGCGTTCTGCTCGTAACCGGCATACAGGCGCAGGCCCACCCGGTCCGAGATCGGGCCGCCTATGCCGATACCCACGATGTACTCGTCGTGCTGCGACGGCGAATACTGTAGCGTCAGGTCCGCTTCCCACTCGTCGCCGGGAAGCCTGGGGATGTAATTGATGGCGCCGGAAAATGTGTTGCGCCCGAAGTATGCGGTCTGCGGGCCCTTGATGACCTCGACGCGCTCGACGTCCGTGATGGGCAGGAATCCGCCGCCGGCCGCGATGTACGACCCGTCCCAGAACAGGGCGCCCACCTGGGTCGAGGGCGTAATAATCTGCTGGTTCATTCCGCGGACGCGGATTTGCGGATTGACGCGCCCGGCCGTGGCCGTCACCCCGTGAAAGTCCAGACCCGGAACCAGCTTGGACAACTCATGGAAATCGCCGATTCCGGCCTGATCCAACTGATCCTGCGAAAACGCAGACACCGAGATCGGGATCTCGTAGATGTTCTCTTCGCGCTTCCGCGCGGTAACGACGATCTCCTCCAGCGAAAGTTCCTGGGCCGAGACGGTTTGCGCCACCGGCAGGGCCATCAGAACCATAATCGACAACGCAAGCAGATTTCTTGATTTCATAGGTGTCCCCTCACAGAGATCAATAGATCGAAAGCAGCCCAATGGGGCCGCACAAGCCGAACGGATAATACACGTCCCTCAGGCCTTTGTCAGAAAGCCCACCACCGCATCGGCCCATTCCTCCGGCATCTGATCGACGATGTCGATGCCGCCACCCTCGAGTTCCACATAGTCGAAGTCCGGGCGGATCTCCGCGGCCATTTTGGCGTTGGCGTAGATCTGATCGCCGGTGTTGGTGAGGATCATGGTGGGCGCCATGACCTTCAGCAGGGCCGCATTGTGGTCGTAGATGAACGCGGCGTGGTGGCCGGTCCAGAACGGTGCGTAGCCCTGGAAGCGCTCCACCGTGTAGCGGGTAATGAGTTTCGGGTCGGGCGTCGCGCCGCCGTCCTCGTACATGCGGTAGCGGGTGGCGAAGGCTTCCTGCATATGGCTGCCGTCGGCCTCGTAAACGAAGTTGATTTCGCCTGCCTCGACGAACTTGAGGAAATTTCTGCGTTCCTCCTCGATCACCGGCAGAGGACCGTTGATGATCAGCTTGTTCACTCTTTCCGGAAAGAGGATGGCCGTTTCCGTCGCCACCATGCTGCCCGTGTGGTGGCCGAGAACATCGGCCTTGTCGATACCCAGCTTGTCGAGAACCGAAGGCACCGCCTCGGCCCAGTCGCTGGCCGTGGGCACATAGGGCATCGGGTCCGATTCTCCGAAACCCGGGGAATCGACGCCGATGGCCCGGATTCCGCGGCGCGCCAGGGGTTCATAGACGTTCTCGAACTGGCGCGAGGTCTGCGGCGCCTGGGGACACAGAATCAGGGGTCTTCCTTCGCCCGTGTCGCGAAAGTGAACCTGTCCGCACGGTCCGTCCGCGTAGCCGCGCCGGGGGACGTAGGGCACGCCCATGGGCCCGGACCTCACCGCCCAGGGGTTGCCTTCCGCCCGCGTCTCCGCGGCGCCGGCGCGGGCCGCCGACATCACCGCAATCGCGGCTCCGGTGTACTTCAACGTGTCTCTGCGCGTGGCTGTCATGACATATTCCTCCACTGGGGAAACGGATCATATCAGCCGCACTAGAGGGACCTTCTGATCAGAAACCCGACGGTGCGCGGCTGATTGACCCGGAAGCCCAGCCGCGCGCGGCCTCCCCGTTCGCGATCGAACGAAAGCGCCGCCTTCTCGTCGGTCAAGTTGTTGACGTACAGGGCGGCTTCCCAGGCGTCCCTGATGATCCCGACACGCACCGCGATCAGCGTGTAGGGATCAAGCTCCAGATCCAGTTCCGTTACTTCCATGCCGGTGGCGCCGGCATAGGCCAGTCCGGACACGAACCGGCCGGCGCCGGCCACCTGGTCGCCGGGTTGCGTGATGCGGTCGCCGACGTGCTGCACGCTCGCGAAAACGGAGAGCTCGCTGCCGCCGAACAGATCCACGGAGATCGAGTAGTTGATCGTCGCCGAAAACTGGATCTCCGGCACGGACGCCAGCCGGTTTCCATCGGCCACGCCGCCAAGCACCCCACCCTCTTCCGCCAGGACCGTGGAGTCGAACTCGGACCGGACCAGGCTGCCGGCAAAATCGATCTCCAGGCCCCGCGCCGGCGCGAGGTTCAATTCGACTTCCACGCCGCTTGCATGGGCCTCCTCGACGTTAAAGGAGATGCGCGAGGAACAGGAGCCGGCATCCAGCGTCGCCTGCAGGTTGTCGATCTCCGCATGAAACACCGCGGCGTTCAGCCGCACGCCGTTGCCCCACTCCGACTTGATTCCCGTCTCGTAGTTCCAGATGGTCTCGTCGTCATAGACCTGGAAACCGCCGAAGTTCGCCAGGTCCGACCCGGTGCAAAGGTTTGCGTTCAGGGGATCGTTGACGCCGCCCGGGCGAAATCCGCGCGCGGCCTGCGCGTTCCAGGTCACGCTTTGGTTGAACCGGAAACTGGCCAGCAGCCGCGGACTGAAGCCGCTGGCTTCGGTGCTGTCCGTCTGCAGGTCGCTGTTGGAGAACAGCCCGCCGGAGTAGAAACTGCGTTCCTCCTCCCAGTCGTACCAGCGCCCTCCGAGCGTTAGTTCGAAGCGGTCGGTCAGTGCATAGCTTGCCTCGCCGAACACGGCAATCTGCGAAATGTCGTACGGGAGGTCGGAGTTGTAGGGGCTGTCCGTAAGCGGATAGCCGTTCATGGCGCCGGCGGAAACGCCCGCCCCGAGCGCTGCATCCACCACGGCGTCATAGCCGGGCGTCGGCAGACGCTGCGCGTAGTCTCTCTGGAGGTCCGAGTAGAACACGCCGATCAGCCATTGCAAGCGCGACTCGTTTGCCGAGGCCAGATGAATCTCCTGCGTGAACTGGTCGAGTTCCGTCGTGTCCCGGAGGTTGGACGGTATCGCCACATGCTCGTGGGGGAACCCGAGAGACACCGTGACGCTGCCCACGAGAGCCGACGCGTCGCGGCTCGCGAGAAGCTTTCGGCGCAGCAGGCTCGATACCGAAGTCAGATCGAATCTCTCTAAGCTTGCGCTCAGCTTGAAGTCGAACAAGGTGGTTTCGTCTTCGAACTCCTCGCCGAGCAGCAGGTATTGCTCCCGGTCGCCGAGCTGAATGGCCGGCCGGGTGGTCGTGTAGGGGTTGGCGAACAGGTTGAAGACCTCCTCCCGGTTGAAACCATCGGCCTCGACTCGCTGGTGGATGAGTCTGGGTAGTACCGAGACCCGGCCGTTCATGTCCCACAGCAGCGACAGACGAACACCGGTTCGGTTCCCCGTATTGACATCGTCGTTCCGCGACCCGCTTTCCGACAGCGCATCGATATAGCCTCCGTGCTCCGTCGTGTAGCCCACGAGTCGCAACGCGCTGGAATCGGTGATCGCCAGATTGGCCATGCCCTTCAGGCGCCACCCCGAACCGCCGGCGGCAATCGAATTGAATTCGGCTTCCACGAGTCCGTAGTCCCGCTCCAACTCCGGCCGGTTGGTAATGTAGCGGACCGTGCCCCCCACCGATCCGGCGCCATAGAGCGTTCCCTGCGGGCCCCTCAGTACCTCGACCCGGTTCAGGTCGAAAAGGTCGAAGTCGGGCGTGAACAACGAAAGCGAAACCACCGAGTCATCCATGTAGATGCCGACCTGCTCCTTGACCCCCGGCTGGTCGCGAACGATCTGCCCGGCGGACACGCCGCGCATGGCCACTTGGCTCTGGCCCGGCCCCAGGTTCTGAACGCTCATGCCGGCGAAGCCGAGCGAAAGGTCTTCGATCCCCGTGGCGCCCGAGCGCGCGATCTCTTCTCCCGTCGTTGCCGCCACGGAAAAGGGCACGTCCTGAATCCGTGCGCTACGCTTTGTGGCCGTAACCACGATCTCCTCGATTACGCCCTCCACCGGCGCCGGAGATTGCGCCTGGGAAGTCGCACACACGAGCCAGAGCGCCATGAACGTGAGGATTCGGAAAGAGTCGAGCTTGCTGTAGCTCATCCGGATTGGCCACAAGTAGGTTAGGTTCACTGCGTATCTTAGGCGTTGACCAAAGCGCCGCGCTGCACCGCGAGTCACAATTGAGACTAGATAAGTCATTATAAATAGGTCATACTAGTCATCATGACTACGGTATCGATCTCGGACCTGAAGGCGAACCTGTCGCGCTATATCCGCAAAGTCCGCCGCGGTGGCGAGGTTCAGGTTCTTGACAGGGGCACGCCAGTAGCCCGCTTGGCGCCGCCGGCGGCTACCGGTGACGGGTTGCGTCAGACGCTCATCCGGACCGGACTGCTGCGGCCGGGCAAGGGAAAAGCGGCCGCCATTCTGGACGAGGCCCCTATTCAACTGCCCGCCAGCCTGTCGGACGCGCTCATGGAAGATCGGGCCGACCGGCTGTGAGATATTGGGACGCATCCGCTCTCGTTCCGCTGGTCGTCGCTGAAGCATCCAGCGACGCAGTGCGCCGTTGGCTTGCCGAGGACGGGCGCATCGTGACCTGGGCCTGGTCCCGCACCGAGATCGTGGCCGCGATCGAGCGGCGAACACGCGAGGGCCTGCTTTCCCGGCCGCAACGCCGCGAGGTGCTTGAGAGGTTCGCCGCATTCGCCGACACCTGGGATGAAGTAACCGAAGTCCTGGCGGTCCGGGCCCGCGCGAATGCCTTGCTTGCCCGGCACGCATTGCGGGCTGCGGACGCGGGTCAACTGGGGGCGGCCCTTTTGGTGCAGGACCAGTTGGCCGCACCGCTGTCATTCGTATGCCTGGACAAGCGGCTCGCCTACGCGGCGGAACTGGAGAGCCTGCAGGTAATCCCCGAACCCGCGGCATAGGCCCACTGAGGAAATTGCCAGGAGAATGCTCATCGAACCCGGACAGGAAGGCGGGTGCCAGCGAATTGTGGCGGAGTCGTAAAATACGCGGAATCCGGGCAGGAGAATCCGTGCACAACAGAATGACGACTTTTTCCAAAAAACTCGCCAGGTCCTTTCGTGGGAGCATCGCTCAATTGTGCGTAGGGCTGGACCCCGATCTGCACAAGATTCCGAACGATCTCCGTAACGCGAAACGGCCCATTTTCGAATTCAACAAACGTGTCGTCGACTCGGCAAAGAACCACTGCAAGATTTTCAAGCCCCAGGCTGCGTTCTATCACGCGGTTGGCGCGGAAGATGAGCTGGCCGACACGATCCGGTACATCAGGGAAGAAGTGCCGGATTCGTTTGTGATCCTGGATGCGAAACGAGGAGATGTCGGGCACACGTCGAAGATGTACGCGCTGGAGGCCTTTGACCGCTATGGCGCGGACGCGGTAACCGTAAATCCGTTTCTCGGGCTGGATTGCATAGAGCCCTTTATTGAACGCGAGGATCGAGGGGCCATCATCTTGTGCAAGACGTCAAATCCCGGTTCGGGTTTCTTGCAGGACATGCATGTCGATGGAAACATGTTGTTCGAAAAAGTGGCCGCTGAAGCGGAAGAACTATGGCAAGACAAACAGAACGTAATGCTCGTAGTCGGCGCCACTTTCCCGAGGGAAATGTCGCTTACCCGCAAGGCGGCGCCTTCCGTGCCTTTCCTCGTGCCGGGCATCGGCTCTCAGAATGGCTCTCTGGCCTCGAGCATCCGGAACGGCCGGTCGTCCGTCAGCCCGAACAGTCTGATCATCAGCGCGTCGCGTTCCATCATCTACTCCGGCGGAGGGACCCCGGACGGTATCGAGGAAGCGGCCCGCCGGCTTTCCGGCGAAATTGCGGGATACGAAGCCGGGTAAACAGGCCGTTCCATAAGGCGATCCGGCAAGCTTGAGTCTCGACCAGGAAGGGTCGACATGCTCCAGGACTACGTAGAAAGAATCGAGAACTCGCTAGTCTATTCGGCAGCCAATGAGACACCGCTGCAGGCGGTATCAATACTCTCCCGGCGGCTCGAAAACCGGGTGTTCCTGAAGCGGGAGGATCTTCAGCCGGTCTTTTCCTTCAAATTGCGAGGGGCCTACAACAAGATGGCGGGGCTTCCCGCCAATGCGAAAAAGCGCGGCGTCATCGCGGCGTCCGCCGGCAACCACGCCCAGGGCATCGCTCTGGCCGCGAAACGGCTGGACATGCAGGCGCTCATCGTGATGCCGCAGACCACGCCGCAGATCAAGCTGGAATCCGTTCGCGCCCTCGGGGCGGCCATCGAGCTGCAGGGAAGCAACTATGACGAAGCATTCGAGTTCGCTCAGCGCAAGGCGGAAGAACTCGGCAGCACCTTCATCCACCCCTACGACGACAAGGACGTGATTGCGGGACAGGGCACGATTGCAATGGAAATTCTGCGCCGGATGCCGGGGCGGCTGGATGCCATCTTCGTTCCGGTCGGCGGCGGCGGTCTGATTGCCGGCATGGCAGCCTACGTGAAAGCGCTGCGCCCCGAAATTCGCGTTGTGGGCGTGGAACCGCGGCATGCGGCCTGCATGTCGCGTGCGCTCGAAGCCGGAGAACGTGTCGTTCTCGACGATGTCGACCAGTTCGCCGATGGCGTCGCCGTGCGCCAGGTCGGCGAGGAACCGTTTCGGATTGCGCGCAAGTGCGTGGACGAGGTCGTTACGGTCACCCATCGCGAGATCTGCACGGCCATCAAGGAGATCTTCGACGATTCGCGTTGCATCGCCGAACCGGCGGGTGCATTGGCGCTGGCAGGGCTCAAGCGTTGCGTCGCCCGGGAAGAATGGACCGGCAAGGTGCTGGTGGCGGTCGTCAGCGGCGCCAATGTGGACTTCGATCGGCTGCGGGGAATTGCGGAGCTTGCCGACCTGGTCGAGCGCCGCGAGGCGCTGCTCGGCGTGACCATTCCGGAACGGCCGGGAAGTTTTCGCACGTTTTGTCAGGCAATCGGGCAACGGTCGATTACCGAGTTCAACTATCGCTACGCCGACGCGGAGAAGGCTCACGTCTTCGTGGGTGTGGAACTGAGGAACGGCCGCTCGGACAAGGAAGAACTGATTGCCGACCTGGCGAATCGCCGCTACAAGGTCGTGGACCTCTCAGACAATGAAATGGCGAGGATTCACGTGCGCTACATGGTGGGCGGCCGGGCGGTCGGCCTGCGAGACGAGCGGCTGTTTCGGTTCGACCTGCCCGAGCAGCCCGGCGCGCTGCTGCGCTACCTGACGCGCATGGGCAAGCGCTGGAATATCAGCCTTTTCCACTACCGCAGCCACGGCGCCGCGTACGGGAGAGTGCTGGCGGGGATTCAGGTTCCGGACGGGGAACTGGAGCCATTTCATACCTTCCTGTCGGAACTGAACTACCCATTCCACGAGGAGACCGGCAATTCGGCCTACGAACTGTTCCTGGGATCCGATCGATGACTCAAGCCGCGGTCGCTGCACTCCTCCGCGCACGCATACGCTCGTGGACGAGGAGGCGCGCCGCGCCTCCTGATGACCTGGTTGATGACGTGACTATTCGTACTTCTTGTTGACAACTCGGGTGCTGTTTTCGGTGAGTGCCCGGCGCAGTGTCGCCAGGTGGGAGGAGCCGTACATCACGAAGATGCTGTCCGCTTCCTTCAGCAGCTCCTGAATTCTCTCAAACGCGAAGTGATCGCGGGTCAGCATTGAGTGATACGACATTATTTGAAGCAGGTTGCTCCGCTCATCGTTGCCCGGTGCGTACGAGGAATTTTCCAGCTCCGAGTAGCTGAGGCCGACCTCGTCTTCCAGCCATCTCCTGTAGCCGGCTTCATCATATTGCTCGGTTTCCGGCAGGATCGAACGCAAATATTCCAAATGATTGACAACCAGTTCCGGTACATCCTCAATACGAAAGTCCTCCTGGCGCTTCGCTTGAATGATCAACCTCGATATTTCGTAACCAACAAAGTCCTCAAGCCCAAGCGTGCCGCTGCTTTGCTCAACAATGAATTCCATTTCCTCCATGGTTACAGGCTCGGCTCCCACAATGGCCGTTTTCGCATTCTTGACTTCCGCAATGGCCCAGTGCAACTCGCCGCATTCATAGAAATCCGGGTTCCGTTCGCAATTCTCCGCTTCACGAACGAAATACTCACGATCGCTTTCACCAATGATGTTGGGCAGTCCTTCGAGAATCAGGATCTCCGGTTCACATTCCTTGATTACCGCGGCTATCGTCCGGGAGGTAGGGGAATCACGTCGGGGATCATGCTTCGAGGAAACAAAACAGACTCTTTTTTCCCCATAGTGGAAGATTGTGACGAACGGCGACTCAAAAGGCTCCGCTTCCTGAAGTTCCAGGGACCATCTGTCTATGCCGGGAGTTGCAGCCAGCGCAAGAGCGGGAGCGAAAATCAGCAAGATCGCAACGCCAAACAAGTTCGCCTTCCAAGAGTTCATCAGCAGTAATCGATTCCTGTTCTTAGCGCCAAGGGATAGTGGAGCCGGCTAGGCGGGCACGATTTCCGGCTTGTGGTGCACCGGGAAATTTACGGAGCGAGCGATGTAACACATCTCGTTGGCCTTGGCGTGCAAACGCATCGCTTCGTCCGCGTCGCTATTGGCTGAAATGGTGACGCGTGGCCTTAGCGTCACTTTATTGAACTCACCGGATCCATCACGACGCGTCAGCATCAGCCCGTCCGCCGAGTCCTCATACGCCTCTACAACGACACCGCTGGCTGCGCAAAGATGCAAGTACCAAAGCATGTGACAGGCTGACAGCGCGGCGACGAGCATTTCTTCCGGATTGTGATGCTTTGCGTCCCCTAAGTTCAGCGGATCGGCCGATCCGCGAATTTTCGCCTTTCCTGCGCAGGCAATTTCGTAGTCCCGCGCGTAGGCGTCGTACGCGACGGTTCCCGTACCTTTGTTTCCCTTCCAGGTAATTGTCGTTGTGTAAGTGTGTTCTCTTTTCATGGCCATTCCGGACGGAAAGTCAGGTGATCACTCGCCGCCCTGGGGCCCGTAGAAAATGACCCAGGTTGCCAGGTTTTCGCCGAAATCAAGAAACCGGTGCTCCATTCCGGCGGGCACGAAGAGGAAATCGCCTGCATTGAACGGGACCACCTCTTGTCCCATCTGGAACTGTCCCGACCCGCGGATCACCACATAGCATTCGTCCCGACTATGCGGTTGTTGCAGATCCGTGCCTTCGGGAACATAGAACTCGACCTGAAGCTGGCCCCTTTCCAGCCCGACATGAAACCTGTTTCCTGCCGCATCGGGAATGCGTCGGGCCATTTCGTCCGGTGTCAACCGGACAGCGTCTCTGAAACTGGTCATAAATCAATTATCTCCGGGCAGGTCGTCGGAGAATAATTTGGCGGCTCCGTGTCCCGTCCCTTGGCTCCCGCACGGTAGATGAATTCAAGATCAGTTAGGGTTAGTCGTGGGCCAGGTCGCGGGAGGGGCGGTGGAGCAGGCGGAATCATCCTCGGTGTATCTGTTGGCTGCCGATGCGGTTCTGTTGCTGCATGTGCTCTTCGTCGCGTTCGTTATCGGTGGTCTCGCGCTCGTCGTCGCCGGCAAGGCGCGTCGCTGGCTGTGGGTCCGGAATCCGTGGTTTCGACTGACGCACCTTCTCGCCATAGCGGTGGTGGTGGTTCAGTCATGGTTCGGGGCGATCTGCCCGCTCACGACAATTGAAATGACGCTCCGCTCCCGCGCCGGCGATTCGACTTATCCGGGATCGTTCGTGGCGCACTGGCTGGAAGCGCTGCTTTACTACCGGGCGCCGGCATGGGTTTTTGCGGTCTGCTATACGCTCTTCGGAGCCGCGGTCGTCGCAAGCTGGCTCTGGGTGCGTCCGCGCCGTTTCAGGCCCCGTGGGTAAACAGAGCGCCGCAAGAAAAGCCGCATATCCCTTAGAGGATGCGCATTGGTAATCACCATTGAGGCTCCCGATCCGTCACGAACGCCGTATGCGCAGCGTGCGGCCGAAGCCCCTGGGCGGTTCGGCGTCACCGGCATACGGCGCCAGCTTCTCCATGACGTCATCGGGGAACGGCGCGGACTTCCTGGCCGTCAGGTCGACGTTCATGCACAGGCACTCGTTGGTCGCAACGAGCTTGTCCTTGCTGGTATCGATCATTCGATGGAAGTAATGGATGCGCTTGGCGTCGTAGTCCACGAGCGTCGTCTCGACGCGGATCGCGTCGCCTTCAAACAACTCGCCCAGGTAATCGACGTTGATGCCCAGCGTGAACACGGAGCACCCGCTGGTGTCCGGGTACTCCATTCCGATGCCCCAGTGCTCGTACGCTGCATCCGTCGCTTCGTCGAAGGCGAGCACGAAGAAGGCGACGTTCATGTGGCCGTTGTGGTCGATCCACTCCGGCTTGATGCTCGTTTCGTAAAGGAGAACCTTTCCCTCGCTCATCCGTCATTACCGCCCCAGGCTGGATTTCGATTCTTCATTGTTCGATATCGCCAAGCTCCAGATTCATGATCGACGTCCAGGGTTCCTCCATGGCGGGGAGCCATCTTTGCAGCAACGGCGAAGTGGCCTGCTCGGCCGAAGCCCCCATCCTGAGCATCATGTATCGATTGATGAAGGCGGACACACGGCCGCTCACAGTGCAATGAACAAAGACTTTCTCGCCTTCAAAAGCATCCATCAAGTTGAAGAATTTCCGAACATGCTTTGACGTGGGCGCATCCGAGGGAACGGGTATGTGAATGTAGGACATGCCCAGGGAAGCGGTGACGCTGCCCTCTTCCGGTATCGCATTATCGGAGTCATGCATCGCCAGGTTCACGACAACGGAGTAGCCCGCATCGGCGACCTGGGCCAGCTGGCCGACGGTCGGCTGCCCGCCAATGGCGATGTTGTCCGTCATCTCATGGAAATTCAGTATGTCCTCGACTGTTGTCGAGACTTCTTCGGCCACCAACGGATCCGGCGCGGCAGCCTCGCCGTCCGTCAGCTGTTCCTGAGTATCGTCAGCATGAGCCATGCCGACGAGAAGAAGCCCGGCTAGAAGGATGGATCTCATTTTCGTTACCTCCAATGCGAGTGCCGCAATAGCCTGCCGCACAGGATACCGGCATGGGTTGGCGCCGGCGCACGCCTGAGTCAAGCGAGCGCGGCAAGATCATCTATTATTCACAGGAATGGGGGCAATGTGGCTGCCGTCACACTACGAACTCGAATTTAACTGCCAGCATCCCATGAATCGAACCGACAAACCGCTAGCGAGTGACCGAGCTGCCAACGCTTTAGCAATACTGCGGGGCCACGCGGCGTGAGTGAGCGATGGCCTAACCTGCAGGAACTGCTCGATCGACGAGATCAACAGGTAAGAGTACGTCGCTACGTCGTCGTGTGCGCCGTTTGGTCTAGAATCCTTTTTTATGCTTCGACGCGAACCTGAAATTCCAGCCGATCCTTAAGGGATGCGCGCCAATCAGCAGGAGCTCTTCAAGGGGCAACGGATGCCCCGGCAGCCCGCCACTTCGCGTCCGTCGCGCCGAAACGGCGCAATCAACAACCTCTTGCCAATGGACCGGCCAGCGCATGACTGGTACCGTTTTGTCCTGTCTTTCCCGCCGCATCTGGTTCGCGACTATGCAGATCGATTTGAGCTGAACTCCGATTCGGTTCTGCTGGATCCGTTCTGCGGCACGGGCACGACCATTGTGGAAGGAAAGAAGCTCGGGATACCGGCAGTGGGTGTCGAGGCTGTTCCACTATCCTTGCTCGCATCGCAAACCAAAGTTGATTGGAACCCGAATCCGAACCGTCTTAAGGCCCATGCAAAGTATGTGGCGGAGCGCGTTCTGACCGTGCTCGAAAGCGAGGGCGTCAGCGATGATCCTGACGAAAATCAGGATGCTGGCCGTGTAGCGAACCTTCGCTCGCTGCCGGAGATGACCTCGAAGCTACTGTTGAAGGGCTCGATCAGCCCGCTCCCGCTTCACAAGGTTCTCGCCCTGACTGAAACCTTGGAAAGCGAGAAAGATTCCCCCTACTATCGCCACGAGTTGCTTGCGCTGGCCAAGCTCTTGCCGTCGGAGATCGGTAATTTGCGATTCGGGCCAGAAGTGGGAGTCGGAGTCATGAAGCAGGATGCTCCCGTAGTCAGTTCGTGGCTAAGCCAGATTTGGCGAATGGCGAACGACTTGAGCGCCTTATCTGCAATGCGCGAAACCCCGGCTAAGGCGCTTGCAGGCGACGCGCGCAATCTCGGCGGGCTGCTGGCGCCCCAGACCGTTGACGCAGTGATCTGTTCCCCGCCCTACCCTAACGAGAAGGACTATTTACGTATTGTTCGCCTTGAGTCCGTCCTGCTCAGTCTCATCGACGACAAGCTTCATCTTCGAACATTGAAGCAACGCCTGGTGCGCTCCAATACGCGGGGAATCTACAAGGGAGACGAAGACGACAATTGGGTCCGTTCGAACCGGAACATCTCCAAGGTCGCCGAGGAGATTGAGGCTAGACGAATTGCTCTCGGCAAGGACTCCGGCTTCGAGAGGGCCTACCACCGGGTCACCAAACTCTATTTCGGCGGTATGGCCCGGCACTTTCAGAGTCTCTCCCAAGCCCTTCGGCCCGGCGCGCGCCTTGCCTATGTGGTTGGCGATCAGGCTTCCTATCTGCGCGTTATGATCCGTACGGGCAAGTTGCTCGCGGAGGTAGCGGCATCGCAAGGATATGAAGTGGAAGGAATTGATCTTTTCCGTACGCGGCATGCAACGGCTACAAGTGAGCAACTTCGCGAAGAAGTACTTCTGTTGCGCTGGCCCGGTTGAATTGAATGCCCCGGAACGGCGATATATCGCAGAACCGCTATATCGACATCATCAAGTGGGTGTTCAAGCGGAACGTCCAGGACGGATCCAGGGAGGTGAGTTTTCCTCGCGCGCAACTCGTGGAGGCGGCCCGCGACCTTGGCCTTGAGGCGCCAAAGAATCTTGGGGATGTCGTTTATTCAATTCGGTATCGAACCGACATGCCGGCGGAGATTGACAATCTTGCCCCTCCAGGGATGACGTGGGCGCTATTTCCCGCCGGTCGAAGCATTTATGCTTTTCGCCCCGTGGCCGTTAACCAGATTGAACCACGATCGGGACTTACCAAGATCAAGGTGCCTGACTCCACACCCGGACTGATTTCGCGGTATTCGATGTCGGATGAACAGGCTTTGCTGGCGAAAGTCCGATATAACCGGCTGCTGGACATTTTCACGGGCATGGCTTGCTATTCGCTTCAAAACCACTACCGAACCAGTATTGAAGTTGAAGGATCGACCGGCGCTCAATCGTTAAGGGCGCAAGTGGAAACGGACGAACTCTACGTGGGGATCGACAGACACGGAAGCCATCACATCCTTCCAGTCCAGGCAAAAGGCGGCACGGACCGATTGAGCATCATTCAGATCTGGCAGGACTTTCGAGTCGCCAAGCAGAAATTCGAGACACTGACTGCCCGCCCGATAGCAACCCAATTCCTCGACGACATGTCAATCGTTCTATTTGAATTCTCGGAATCCGGAGATCAGATCTCAATTGCGAGGGAGCGTCACTATTCGCTGGTCCCGCCCGAAAAACTCACGGATGAAGACCTGGAAGAATATCGCTACGCCGCTTCACATGCACCTCGAATGGGTTAGTGATTGTGAGATTGCAATATCCGGACCCCGCACGAGATTGCCTTCCTGATTATCGAGAGCTACGGGGAGTCAATGCAGCCCGGCGAGCGGATCAAGATGACCTACAACCCCGGAACCCCGATGAGTGGACGCTCCATACCGCTGGTCGATGACATTTTCGATAGCGGCAATAGGGCTAGTCTGGCAGTATCTGATATTATTCGACATGCGGAGGGTCGCCAAATGCCGAACGTACACCTTACCGAACCAATGGAAGCTTATGTCCGGGGACGGATAAAGTCCGGAGCCTACGCCAACGTGAGTGAGGTCGTACGGGCCGGGATCCGGCTCCTTATGCAGCAGGATGGCGCACGGCAGTTCTACGCAATGAAGTCGGACATGGCGCGCGCCGTACGTGATGCGGAGGCGGGCCATTTCGATGACTTTGACCCCCGAGCCTACGAGCCGGACGCTTACCGGACGATTGCTCCCACGCCATGACGATCCGACTGTCCCGCCTCGTGAAGCGGGACCTGGACGATATCCGCCGCTACACATTGGACACTTGGGGGCGCGACCAATGGCTGAAATACTATCGGGGCCTGGTGCGCGCCTTTGAAGACATCATGGCCAATCCCGACGGTGGACGCGACCGGAGCCTCCTTGAGGCGGGGCTGCGTTCGATCGACTACGAAAAGCACGTTATTTTCTTCGCGCGGATCTCGGCGGCCGACAATGCGCCGGTGATCCTGAGGATCGTCCACCAACGCCGCAACATGCCGGCGCTGACCCATTTCGAGGCCCTGGGAGGCTGATCAGGCCGATTGCGACGTGTTCAATTCGCGCAGCATGCACAGGATGGCCGACGGACTGAGCTGGTTCAGCATCCTTGACGAGCCCACTACCGGACTCAGCTCCCGGCGCCATCTTTGCCCGGACTGGGACGATGGCGTGATACCCAATATCATCCTGCGCGATCTCGGCTACGGACAAGGCCAATCGTGAAGAGCCCGGATATCGGAATCGTCGGCGCCGGACTGGGCGGCATGGCCGCTGCCGTAGCGCTGCAGCAGCGCGGTTTCAATGTCACCGTCTATGAACAGGCGGAGGAACTGGGCGAAATCGGCGCCGGCATCACGGTGGGCCCCAACATCAGCGTGGTCCTCGCCGGCCTCGGCCTGGAAGATGCGGCGGCATCCTACGCCGACGGCTCCACGACCTTCGGCGCGCTTCACTACAAGACCGGCGAGCCGATATGGTTCTCGGAGAGGAGTATCGAGCAGGCAATCAAGACCCGGGGCGCACTGACCCGGCACATGCACCGGGCGGACCTGCACAGGGTCCTGGAAGACGCGTTCAACATGGAGGGCGACGCCCTTCGCCTCGGACACGAGCTCACGGACATCGGGCAGGACGAAAGCGGCGTAACCCTGCGCTTCGCCAACGGCGCAACCGACAGGCGCGGCATCGTCATCGCCTGCGACGGTCTCAAGTCCGTCGTGCGCGACAAGCTGTTTCCCACCGAACCCCCCCGATACACCGGCTACATGGCATGGCGCGGCGTGGTCGATGCCTCTGACGTGCCCGGAGTCAGCCACGTTCCCCACTTCGCCTCCTATCCGGCCGAAGGCAGCATGTTCTCCCGTTATCCGCTGCGCCGGGGCGCCCAGATCAACTGGGTGGCCAACGCCTACCGCCCCGACGACATCGGCGAGGAGAACTGGTATGCGCAGACCGGCATCGACGAGGTCCTCGAAGAGTTCGCGGACTGGCACGATGACGTCGTGCGCATCCTCAAGGCTTCGCCCGGCGGGAAGTGCCTGCGCTGGGCGCTTTCAAGCCGCCAGCCGCTCGACGGCTGGATCGCCGGACGCGTCACCCTGCTGGGCGATGCCGCGCATCCCATGACGCCCTTCTACGGAATGGGCGCGGGCATGGCCTTCGAGGACGCCGCGATCCTCGCCCGCTGCTTAGAAGCGGAGCAGGGCGACTGGCGTGCGGCTTTCGCACGCTACGAGCGGGCCCGGCTCGCACGGACCACCAAATTCCACGTGCAATCGCTCAAGCGCGGCGGAATCTACATGAGCGCAGACCCGGCCGACCGGGCCAAGCCGCCCACCACCGGCATGGACGCCGAATTCGACTACAACGCCATGACCGTGAAGATATAGCGGGCGCGCACCTACCGTAACGACCTGTGCAAGCGCGCCACGCGAGGCGAAGCCCGCTCAGTCCGGCTGGCCGTCGGCGCAGGTGCCGCACAATCCCTTGACCTCCACGACCGCGTTGTCCGGCCGGAATCCGTGCTCGTCCGCGATCCGTGACAGCAACGCCTCCAGCCCGCTCGACTCCACCTCGTCTACGTGGCCACACGAGGAACAAAGCAGAAACTGGCTCTCGTGGGCATGGTCGGGATGGTCGCACGGCAAGTAGGTCTGGGCGGATTGCAGCCGGTGGACAAGGCCGGTCCGCATCAGGAAATCAAGGTGCCGGTAGACGGTCAAAGGCGCGATCTTGCGTTCCTGCCGCTTCTCCAGCAGCCCGATGAGTTCATAGGCTGAAACCGCCCGGCGCCGGGCCAGCATTTCCGCATAGACGGCCAGTCGCGCAGGGGTCAGCCGCTCGCCCTTCTCCGCGCAGCGCCCTTCGGCGAGCTTTCGCCATTTCGCCGCGAGCGGCGCCGCACTCGACGGCAGTCTAGCCATTGCCACATTGTCGCACACAGTTCCAAAGATGCGCCAAACCCAGGAGCGAGCCGCCGGCGATGGTAAGCGGCTCCTCGTACGACGACACCGCCTCCACGAACGCGGCCAGCAGCAGCAACCCCAGGCCGACCGCTGCCGCACCCACGAACAGCCTGTTGCCGGCCGCCGGCAGTGCCTTCCAGATCACCCGGAGGCTCACGGGAACGGCGGTCATAACCAGTACCCGATGCACAAGCTCGCTCTCCGCGGCCTGGGCAGCCAGTGGCATCAGCGCTGCGAGTACAGGCAGGGCCACACAGTGAAGCACGCACAGCGTCGAGAGCCCAACCGCGCACAGATCCATGCGCGCTGACGGACCCCATTGAATGCTTTTGATGTCAAACGAAATCATGGGACGTATTCTGCCACATCCGATATGTTATATTGTATCAATACTTGATCGCGACAGGCCTTGGCGCCGCGCGTCCCCCGTAGCTTACCTGTTCGTCTATCTGGAGAAGGACAATGAATCGCAAACTACTTTCTTTGCTGGCGGCAGCACCGTTGCTGACGACAGCCGTGCTCGCGCAAGAAGCGCCCGCAGCAGATGAATCGGAGGCCATCGAGGAGATCATCGTCCTGGCCCACCCGCTGTCGCGCGAAGGACTCGCGCAGGCCGCCGACGTGCTGGATGCCGACGAGCTCGAGCGCAAGGCGGTGGACAACATCGGCGCGACCGTGGGCAACGAGCCGGGCATCCACAACAGTTCCTACGGCGTGGGCGCCGGGCGACCCGTCATCCACGGCATGGGCGGCGCGCGTGTGCGTGTGATGGAGGATCGCATCGACACGCTCGACGTTTCCGTCAGCAGCGGCGACCACGCGGTCACGGTCGACCCCTTCGTGGCCGAGCGCGTTGAAGTCCTGAAGGGCTCGTCCACCCTGCTCTACGGTTCCGGCGCCATCGGCGGCGTGGTCGATGTCCAGACGGGCCGTATTCCGCAGGAAGTGCCGGAGCACATCAGCGGCGCCCTCGACCTGCGCGGTTCCGACAACGGCAGCGGCCGGAACGGGTCCTTCCGTCTCGATGGCGGCGCCGGCAATATCGCGTGGCACCTCGACGCCTTCGCCCGCGAGTCGGATGACTACGACATCCCCGGGTTCGCCGAGTCCGCGGCCCTGCGCGCGCTGGAGGAAGAGGAGCACCACCACGAAGAGGAAGAGCACCACGACGACGAACATGAACATGAACACGAGGACGAGGACGAACACCACGAAGAGGAAGAAGCCTACGGGCTTCTGCCGGGCAGCGGCCTTGATGTCCAGGGCGGTTCCGTCGGATTGTCCTTCGTAGGCGATCGCGGCTTCGTCGGCCTAGCCGCAAGCAATCTCGACTCCGAGTACGGCATCCCCGGCCACAGCCATGCCCACGACCACGGGCACGACGAACACGAAGAGATGGGCCACCACGAGGACGAAGAGCACCACGACGAGCAGGGCACTCCCATCGTCGACCTCAAGCAGACGCGCATTGATCTCAAGGCGGCCCTGGCCGACCCGTTCGGCGGCTTCGAGAGCCTCAACTTCCGGCTCGGCATCAACGACTACGAGCACGCGGAGAACGAAGCCGGCGAGGTGGGCACGATCTTCTCGAACCAGGCCTGGGAGGCGCGCGGGGAGCTGACGCATGGCCCGGCCGGCGGCTGGCGCGGCACCCTCGGCGTCCAGCTCGGCAACCGCGAGTTCTCCGTGGTCGGCGAAGAAGCCTTCACACCCCCCGTCGATACGTCGTCCCTCGGCCTGTTCTGGGTCGGTGAGCGCCCGCTCGGCAGACTCGGACTCGAGGCCGGCCTGCGCTATGACCGGGTCGAGCACGACCCCGCGAACGGCAGCAGCCGCGACTTCAGCGGCGGCAGCGCTTCGCTGGGCCTCATCGTGCCGCTCGGCGACGGCTGGGAGGGCACGTTGCTGGCCGACTACTCGTCCCGTGCTCCGGTGGGCGAGGAACTGTTCTCCGACAGCCCGCACCCCGGCACGGGTGTTTTCGAGATCGGGGATCCCGGGCTCGACCACGAGCAGGCCCGCAACCTGGCGGCCACAATCAGCGGCGGCCGCGACCGCTGGTCGGTACGCGGAACTTTCTACTACACCGACTTTGTGGATTTCATCTACCAGGCCGCCACGGATGAGGAGATGGACGGGTTCGCCGTGCGCCGCTACGCCCAGGCCGACGCGACCTTCGCCGGCTTCGAGGTGGAAGGCCGTCTGACCGTGGCCGAGTGGAGCGCCGGCCGTCTCGACGTGGGCGTCTTCTACGACATGGTTACGCCGGAACTCGACATCTCCGGCAACGACAAGCTGCCGCTCATACCGCCCGACCGGGTCGGCGTGTCCCTCGAGTTCACGAGCGACCGCCTGCGGGCCAACGTGGATTACGTGCGGGCGTCCGATCAGGACGATGTCGCCGAGTTCGAGTTGCCGACGGACGGCTACAACGACCTGCGCGCGCGCGTCTCCTGGCGTTTCCGCCCGGCCGACACGACGGTCGACCTCTATCTGGCCGGGCGCAACCTCACCGACGACGAGCAGCGGCTGCACACGTCCGTCGTCAAGGACCTGGCGCCCCAGCCGGGACGCACGGTCGAAGCGGGATTGCGCATGCTCTTCTAGCCGTCGTCGTATACTCGGCATCGTGCTTGAACGGTGCCGGGAAGGCCTCCCGACACCAGGCTGTGGGGGGTAAGTTGACGACAAACCGGTTCTTCGTCGCAGCCGGCCTGGTGGTGCTGGCGGAGGAGGTCCTGGCCGCACGCCTGAGCCTGGCCTATCGCGTTCGTTCGGATTGACGCTGAAAGCCCGGCTCCATTAGGCCCCCACTCGAGGGCAATTCCGGCTAGTATTCGGTCTGCCGCTCGCCGGCTGGCCACGGGGGGAGAGAATGCCTGTCGGATGCCGAAAATTCCTGCTGTTCGCACTGGCCCTGATCGGGTCCTGGATTGCGGGCCTGACCGTGCCGCCCACCTGGATGGTGGAGCGGGTCGCTCTCGATGCCCAGGCGGACGAATCCGGGCAGCTCTTCTACCAGGTGCAGGGCGAGTCCGTTTCCTTCAGCCCCGTACCGATGGCGCAGGCGCAGCTCAACCCCGAGCGGGTCGCGGGCTCCAGGGTAGAGCCGCCGGTACGGGAGGAATACGTGTCCGTCGAGGAATCGGTCGACGGAGAGACCCGAACGGTCTATTACCGGCTCAATGCCGTCTTCCACTTCGGCTGGCTTTCGCTGCTGCCGGCGCTGGTGGCGGTCCTGCTCTGCTGGGTGACCCGCGAGCCCATCACCGCGCTGCTGGGCGGAGTGGTCTCCGGCGCGCTCATCCTGGGCCGGTACGATCTGACCGGCGAAGTGCTGATCCCGTCGTTCGCGACCACCAATTCGGCCAGTATCCTGGTGCTCTACCTGTGGCTGCTCGGCGGGCTGATGGGCGTCTGGTCGCGCACCGGCGCGGCCCAGGCCTTCGCCGAATTCGTCACGGCGCGTTTCGTGCGCGGACCGCGCTCCGCCAAGCTGGTGGCCTGGCTCCTGGGCGTGGTCTTCTTCCAGGGAGGCACCGTGAGCACGGTGCTGGTGGGCACCACGGTCAAGCCCATTGCGGACCAGGAACGCGTCAGCCACGAAGAGCTGGCCTACATCGTCGATTCCACCGCCTCGCCCATCGCTTCGCAACTCGCCTTCAACGCCTGGCCGGGCTACGTCCAGGCCTTCATCTTCGTTTCCGGCGTGAGCTTCCTGGCCACCGAGTCGGACCGCATCGCCTTCTTCTTCCAGAGCGTGCCTTTCTGTTTCTACGCGATCTTCGCGGTCCTGGGCACCTTCCTGCTCAGCGTCGAAAAGCCCCTGTTCCTGGGCAAGCAGCTCAAGGAAGCCATGGTGCGGGCGCGCGAGACCGGCGCGCTCGATGCGCCGGATGCGGCGCCGCTGGCCGCGAAGGAGCTGCAGGGCAGCAACGTGCCGGAGGGCTACAAGCCGCACATCCTGGAGTTCTTCCTGCCGCTGGGGACGCTGATCGCGCTGGCGGTGGGAACGTTCATCGCTTTCGGATCGCCCAACGTGCACTGGGCGTTCGGCGCCGCACTGCTGCTGGCGGCCGGGATGGCGCTGGCCAAGGGCATGTCGCTCAAGGACCTGATCACCGGATTTCAGGACGGCATCAAGGGCGTGCTGATCGGGTCGGTGATCCTGCTGCTGGCGATCACGATCGGCGGCATCAGCCGCGAAACCGGCGGCGGCCACTTCCTCGTCGAGCAACTCGGATCCAGCATTCCGTATTTCATACTGCCGGTGCTGCTGCAGCTGCTGACCATCGTGATCGCGTTCTCAACCGGCACGAGCTGGGGCACCTATGCCGTGGCGTTTCCGCTCGCCATGCCGCTGGCCTGGGCGGTGGCGACCGGCCAGGGGCTCGCCCACCCGGAACTGTTCATGACGCTCTGCTTCGCCGCGGTCATGGACGGCAGCGTGTACGGCGATCAGTGCTCGCCCATATCGGATACGACAGTGCTCAGCTCCGTCTGCACGGGATGCGACCTGATGGACCATGTGAAGACGCAAATCCCGCAGGCATCCATCGCCGCCGGCCTCGCCGCCATCTGCTGGACCGGCGTCGCCTTCCTGACCGCCTGACGCCCCCTAGAAACGGATGCGGTGCTTTGCCTGCTCCAGCCTGCTGACGACGCTCATTGCCGCAATTGCCGAACTCTTCGGATTGTCGGGCACTGCGTTGCCCCTGATCTCGAACGAGAACCGGCCGAAATCGCCCGTAGCCACTACCTCGTGGATGTTCCGCTCCACGTTCGGGTCGGCAATCAGCCTTACCTGTGTGTCGTCGAACCCGGCGCCGGCAAGCGCGACGGCGGCAGCCACGTTGGCGTTCTCGGGGTATTGAATGGCCGCGGCACGCGCAGTGCCTTCGAAATGGACCTGCGCCTCGCCGGCGAGATTATCCAGATCGAGTTTCCCGTCGGCGGGCGAGCCCTTCCAGGCCATCGGTGGCTTGCGGCCGGTGTAGGTGACGGACTGAAGGTTGCCGACGCGCGCTGCGCGAAGGCAATCGAGCGCGCCGACCGCGCCGCTGACGAGGTAAAGCTGCGCGTTACCTTGCGCGGCGGCCCGGTCCAGGTCGCTGTAGAGCTGTGTATCCGCCAGCGCACCTACAGATACCGTCGTAAGGTCGATACCGCGGCGCAGTATTTCGGGTCCGTGGATCTTCAGCGCAACGTGGCCCCCGCAGTCGATCATGTGGTCGATGTCGTCGGGCAGGTCGGACGCGGACGAGACGCACACGCAGTCGGGGAACTCGCCGGCGGTCTCCTTTACATTTTCCGGAAGAACGAGCAGCGCACGCACCGCGAAGCCCCTGCGTTTCAGCTCGTCGCGCACGTAGCCGCCAATCGCTCCAGTGCCGATGATTCCAATCTGCATGGTTTTCTCCGTGTTGGGAAAGCAGGATGTCTCGGATCAAAATCTCGAAACGGCGTTCAGCCCGGCGGACCGGCCCGAGATCATGGCTTCCGTCAGGTAGGTGCCGTTCTGATAAAGGTCGGAAACCATGGAGCCCAGTTGCCCTGCCTCATAAAGTCCCGGAATGGGTTCGCCGGCACGGTTCAGCACTTCGCCCTTCGGCGTGCGCTTCGCCCCGGCGGACGTGCATACGAGGCCCGGCTTGAGTTCGATCGCGTAATACGGAGGGGTTACGAGAGGCTCAAGCGTTGAAGGGTCCCTGTTGAAGAGAGTGTCTGTTTTATCAGCGCAAGCGGCGTTGTATTCGGCAACCGTCTTAACCAGCCGATCGGGGTCCCGGCCCAGCTTGAGAGCAAGGTCCGCAATGGAGCCGGCCCGGACGATCCAGCCTTTCTCCACTTCCCGGCTGTTGTCATCGCTCCAGTCGTACTTCTCGACCGCCATGTTCCAGGTCATCCATTTCATGCCCAGACAATTGTTCCTGCGCACGCTCTCGTCGAAGATCATGTGCACGGGCATGACCCAGGCGTGCAGGGTGTCGACGTAGTGGCCGTGCTGCTTCCACTTGTAGTGCGTGCGGTTGAACGGATAGGTTTCGTTGCCGAAGCGCCGGTCGTCGGCAGCCACTTCGATCCAGCTGTAGCTGACGTAGTCGAACGCGCGCATGAACGCGGTTTCGTATTCGGGCACCTTGAAAGCAAGATGAAAACCGCCGGAATTCATGCGGTTGCGCAAATGCCAGAGATCAGCGCCCGCGCGCTGCAGCATGTGGATACCGTCGCCGGTGTTGTACGGACTGCCGAAGGTAGGGACATCCGTCCACCCCGCGTAATTCCGCTTCATGTCCTCGTTGTGCTCATATCCGCCGCAGGCCATCACGACGCCACCGCGGGCCTTGACGGCAACCTTCCGGCCGCCGCGCTCGACTACAACGCCGAACACCTCGCCGCTGTCGCGATCCTGCACCAGGTCCACCGCGGGACTCTCGTACCAGACCGTGACCGGCCGCCTGTCGACATTCTTCCTGAAAGCCTCCCACAGCCCTCCCGGCCGGGGCAGTATTGTCGCCTGGTCCCTGACCGCCTCCCTGGCGCCCAGATCGGCGAATTCGTAGATGGGCTCGGAGACAAGATATTTCTGATTGGCTTCCCTGGCGCGCTCTTCGATCCAGGGGTGGAGCTCCATCAGTTCGCTGGCCCAGAACTCGAGCAAGTCCTCCGGAACCGGGTTCGAATAACTCAGGTTGCGCTGATACTGCTTCATGGCCTCCTTGTCCTTCGGAATGACCAGGCCCTGACCCGAAGCGCGGGAATTCCCCCCGGCGTGCTCCTCCGGCGCCTTCTCCAGTATCAGAATCCGGGCGTCGGGCCGAGCGTCCAGCGCCTCGATCGCGGCGGAACAGCCAGCGACGCCAAATCCGACAATGACAACGTCGAATTCCTCCTCCCAACGGATGCGCTGACCACGATCACCTGTTCTTTCCATTGTTCTCTCCATCCGGCGCAGACCGGCACTCTCAACTGTTACTTCGGTTTCCGAAGGTACGGATTCTTGACCGATTCTGAAAAGTCGTATGAGTCTTTCATCGCCAGCATGTTTGTCCTTTGTTCCAAGTCAGCGCATTTTTCTAGCAATTGCTCAAACGATTCGCCCTCATCAAGCAGCATTCCGCTTGCAAGCATGCGCTCATAGTCCGACGCCAAGGCGGCACACGCATCGCCACCAGGTACCAGGCACAAGTCGCCTGTTACGGCATCGAGATAGTTCACCGGATTCCCGTCACGATCATTTTCTCGAAAGAACAAGGACTTGTGACGTGCTACCGCCGTTGCGGTCATGCGATCCTGTGCAGACTGATCACCGTATCCTGCCTGGTCAAGCTCCGCCAAGTCGCACCAGTGCCTTGAGAATCGTTCCCCTCTCACTCTTTCTTGCAGGCAATAGACATGCACCGCCGTTGCTTTCTCCCAAAAAGTTCGCTGCGGCAACATCACAGCAGCGTGCGCGGTCGGTAAGGAGAGTTCAGGAAGGCCAATGGCGGCGTCACAAACGATTTCGCACACACGGCTAGGTTTGCCGCTGCTGCGGGCGCCAAAATCAACCATCACTTGGGGTTTGACGAAAGAATGTCCTTCGAAGACCGGCCTGTAGGTGACAAAAAGCCGGTGTTCGCTTACCTCAACGTTGACATCGAAACCCACTCTCTCCATGGCTTCGTTGATCGCTGGAGCAGCCGTCTCTTGAACCCAGGCAGTCAACCGTGAGTTGACGGTTTTCGACCAAAGCTGGGCTTGGCTCCGACTGGGAGGCAGGGGGTCGTAACCCGTGTTGTCAACGTTAGAACGGCTGACGAGTTCGGGCGCGAATGCGCGAATGTCATACGTGACGTCTATGTCTTCGGAGAAACGGCGAATCACCTGATAGGCCTTAGATAGGGACGTTCCGCCCTTCAGCGCGAGATCGCCCCCGAAGGGTTCACTGAACAGAATCTCCATGGTCTGAACCACCCATACGTCCTTCTCGAGTAGATGGGCAGGCCGCCCAGTTTTTTCTTCGGCAAACGCCAAGGCCTCGCGCCAACCCTCTGGCGAAAGGTTGTTGAAACTCTCCTTATCCATAAGCCAAGCACTTGCTAACCGGATGAGCCAGCCAGGCGGGCATGACTCCTTGCAGCGATGCAAACTCCTCTTGATCATTTGCAGCAAGGCTCGGGACCACTTTTTCCAGCGCTTGTTCGATCTCTTGCGGGAACTTGGGTCCCAGCCAGATCAGCGCGCGCAACAACAACCCTGCGGGACGATCCGGCGCCGACAATTGCCATGCCGGTACATGGCGCAAGACAATCGAACGCCTGCCGTGCCGCAACGTCCGGTTCGGTCCCGTGGTCCAATAAACAGACGAAACTACGTTTTGCTCGCTAATGCCCAAGATGTTGGCCGCAGCGCCACCGTTCGGTGCAATGACCTCACCCCAGGATTTGGCGAGCGCTTGAATCAATTGGCTTTCATATGGAGCCCGGCGACCGTAAGGCGTTTCAATGGTTCGCATATAGATACCCTGGCAAACTCGCATTAGCAGGCCGCGGCGCACTAGCCGGGACAGCGCCTGACGAACAGCAGTTGAGCTCCCTAGATGCAACAGGGAGTTCGAGCGAATGGGAGTTGCTTCAGGAAGCGCTTCGATCCATTCGAGGATTTGGGAAGTGACACTACGCATTTCTATTACACTGACTTGTCAAAGTGTCACAATACTATATATATTTGTGACTTTACAACAAGTCGTATGTATTGGTTTTGCCTACTCGTTTGCTTGCCAGACCAGTTCGGGGGGATGGAAGTGCAGTGTTTTGCGCAGGATTCTGCGCAGGTTCCAGGGGCCGAAGGGTGATGCGGCTAAGAGTGTGCGGCACATCGCCAGCGCGCGCTGCTCCCATTGAAAAATGTTTCCGTAGTGCCATGAAAGCCTTGTGATCGTCGCTGTTCGCAGGCGACGTCTGTTCTCATAGTCCCTCAATCCGGGTCCCGGGTCTGTCGCGCGCGGAAGGCTGTCTGCGAGGACGACCGCGTCCTCAAGGGCCATGCAGGCTCCCTGGCCAAAGGTCGGGGCCATCGGATGGGCAGCGTCGCCGATCAGGCTGACTCGGCCTTGCCCCCACTGCTTGTCCGGGGGACGGTCAAGAATTTCGTCGACGAGAATCCTCTCCGGGTGGGTTCCGACGATCATTGCACCGAGCTCCGCGGGCAGTTCCCTGGAGACTGATCGAAGAAACGCCATGTGATCGTACTCGGCTTCCGCCCAGGCGGCATCGGACGGCTTGTTCCGACACAGGAACCAATAGGCCTCGCCCGGCCTGACCTCGGGAAACACACCGAGCTGAATTCCGGGAAGCAGCAGCGAGACAACCTCGCGCTTCGTGATCCCGGGCGTTGGGGCCATGCCCCGATAGCAGTAGTACCGTGCAGAGCGAAGTTTCTGGCTTCCGAACAATGACGACCGGACTACCGAACGGACGCCATCCGCGCCGATCGCAATCTCTCCCGCGGCCTCCGTGCCATCGGCGAAACGAAGCGTTACGCCGTTCCGGTCCTGTGCGACACCGACACACTCCTTCGCGGTATGCACCTGGTCCGTATCCAGCGCGTCAAGCAGCATTCGCTGCAAATCGGCCCGATGCAATGCGAGTGACGGCGCGCCGCACGCGCGGGAGATTGCCTCCACGTCGATTGAAGACATCGGCAACCCTTTGGCGGACAGGACGTTGATCCGGTGCATTTCCGAGCCCAGCGATCGAACCTGCTTGCCCAGCCCCAGGCTCTCGAGCGCCATGATGGCGTTCGACCATATCGTTACCCCGGCCCCCACCTCGCGAATCTCCCCGGCCCGTTCAAAAACCCGGGCATTGATGCCTGCGCGGCGCAAGGCTGCGGCCGCCGCCAGACCACCGATTCCACCACCGACTATCAGCACCGTCATGTCTGGATCGGTTCCAGCACGCGGGCGTCGTTGTAGTTCGGGTTGTTGACGGCGGTGGAGACGGGCCAGGCCTCCAGGGCCTCGGAGGATACGGCGGCGACGCTGTCCATGGCCGACTTTGCGGGCGTCTCAAGCCAGGCCTTCTGCGCTTCCGGCGGCAGTATCAACGGCATGCGGTGGCGGTTGCGGCCGGCGTTGTGAATGCCGCGCATCAGTTCGTTTGCGGGCAGCGTCACGATCGTGCAGGACAGGACCTCCGTGCCGTCGCTCGCGCGTGAGCTCTCCCAGAGTCCGCCGAACGCGAACCCGCCCTGCCCCTTCAGCCGGATATGCCAGGGCTGCTTGGTCCTGAAGCCGGGCCGCGCCTGCCATTCGTAGAACCCGGTGGCGTAGATCAGGCACCGCTGCTCGCGCTTCCAGGCGTTGCGGTACGCGTTCTTGTCCGCCATCTCCTCGGAGCGCGCATTGGCGGTGCTGTACTTCGGCACTTCGCCTCGCGCCCACACCGGGATCAGCGGCCAGATGGCATCTTCGCCGACCAGCTCGTCGCCACGCTGCAGGACGATCGGCACGCGCGTGATGCGCCGGGGCGAGGCGCGCTTCGACCCGGCGGGAAGCGGCGGTTCGGAAGGGCTGATGTTGTAGCGCGGCTCGAACCCCGCGTCATCAATGATCGAGTAAAGGACATCGAGCGCGTCCATCCACGCCCTGGGATCGGTGATGATGTTGAATCGCCCGCACACGCTGACGCCCGAATTTATTTCTCAGGTGGCCGGGGCGCTCAGACTTTTTCGGGCGTTCGCTTCTGCGGGTATTCGGTCCACAGATTCAGCCGCCCTTCCCACGGCGCCTCGGAATCGAAGATGGTGGGATGCACAGCCTCGACCAGTTTCCGGTCCGAGACTGAAATCGCGTCCCGGTTCGGGAGCTTCATGCCGTTGGTGTTCCAGACGAGGAAGCCGGGCCGCTGCCCCATGAGCAGCCAGGGCCACCAGATCATGGACTGATTGAGCGAATAGGTGGCCGACGCCCTGGCGATGGACGGGTCGGCGAGCTCGCGAGCCAGTCCGTTGCTGGTCGTCTTCTCCGAGTACAGGAGGTCCGGGCCGGAGTATTCGAGCGGCCAGTTCTCCGGATCGAGCGGATGCTTGAGGTAAACGCCGGCGGAATACCGCGAGGTCCAGACCCGTTCGCCGGCCTGCGACCACTCCATCGCGAACGGGTTGTCGGGGCCGTACCGTGAAAACAGGGAACCGTCGGCGCGCAGGAACGAAGGTCCCTGGTCCGTCCACAGCGTCTGACCGCGCCCTTCCCGTTGATGAAAGGGACGTACCGTGCGGCCGTTGAGCGGGTTCACGAACGACTCGAGCGGTTCGGTTTCTCCCTGCCCGTGATAGACGGTGGCTTCCCAGATGCTGATGCGATGGCCTTCCGGCACAACCTCGACCTGACGGCGAATGACCGTGGTGCTGTCGACCAGCCGAACCGGAGCGCTGCCGGGAACCACGGCTTCCATCGTGCCCTTGTACATATGGAAGATGGTGTCGTCCTCGAGGCTGGCCAGGATCTTGATAAACGCGCGGACATGCGACGCGGTCGTCGGAAACTCCAGCCGCGGAGGCGGTGATGCAGCGTCCGCGCGATCGGGAACGAAAAACGAAGTTGCAGCGGCGCCGGCGGTTGCGAGCGCGGTTCGGCGGGTCAGTAGGGTCATGGGCTTCCTCTCAACTGGGCTTCGGTGACGCGCGGCATCGGGCCGCAGGCCGGGACGTTTCCGGAAACGACGGGACCTTCATTCGCGCGCTTGCAGATCCAGTGGTCGACCTGCGGCTTGATCGTGGGATCGTCGATGATGAAGGTCTTGTTCAGGCAGCGCTCGGCGCCGATGCAGGCAACGATCTGCTCGTTCAGATCGACGCGCAGCACGCCGCCGAACTTCGTCAGGTCCGTCGTCATGTAGGACGTGCCGCTGCGCTTGTCGGCATCGGGATGAAACGGGTTGGACGGAATCAGCACGCCGACGCGGATGATCGTGTAGGGCACGCCCGAGTCCCGGAGGATATGCTCGGACCGGTTCATGTCCTGCGACAGCTCATACAGCGGCGGGCTCAGCGGGCAGTCCTCCCTGGGGTTTTCGCCGCAACCGCCGCCGATACTGATGAATTGTTTTATCCCTAAGCGCTTGGCCCAGGGGACAAAGTTCTCGTACATCTGCGTATAGCTTGCCTCGGTGCCGGGCCAGACCTGCACGGTCTCGAACATCACGTCGAATTGCTGGCCCTCAAGGGCGGCTGCCACCTCATCCGCTTTCATCGCGTCGCCGACCACGTAGTCCACCGGCACGCCCTCCAGCTTGGAACGGTCGGTGGTGGCCCGCACAAACGCCGTGACCTGATCACCCCGCTCGATCAACATCCTGGCAACCGCCGATCCCGCATGCCCCGCCCCGCCAATGATCAACACGCGCTGCTCCGCCGTCGCCGCGCTCGAGACGACCAAGGCAATCGCCGCAGCAACGCAAAGCCTAGGTCTCAGCCTAAATCCCGGCATTCTCAACGTTTTTTAATCAGGCCGTGGCCCGGACTACGTGCTCGGGCACGCGGCTTAGCAACACTGCCCGCTTTTGCCTTCGTCAACTTCTTCTCCGTCTTCGGTTTCCGAAGGTACGGGTCCTTGACCGATTTTGAAAAGTCGTATGAGTCTTTCATCGTAAATCGTGTTTTCTTGCGGCATCTTCGTCTCCGATGAGCACAAGGTGTTCGCCCTCGATTACGCGGGTCAAGAATGGGTTGCGGGCGGCTCGCCTGCGGTCGAACTCCGCAGGGGTGTAGAGAGTTGGGTTGATCTTACGAGCCAGGTTGGCTTCGACAGTGGCAAGCGCCTCAAACAGCGCCTCCAGCGTCAAATCATCGGCTACGACCAGAAGATCGATATCGCTACTTGCGGTGTCCGTTCCTTTCGCCACGGAGCCGTAGATCATGGCGAGCGCAATTCTCTCGGCGAGCGGTGCGAGAGCCTGCCGGATAGGCTCCGTCATCGCGACAGTTTTGCGCACCATCGCGCAAAGTTCATCGAATACGGGGCAGTCGGGGTTCGCCTGGAAGTGCTTCTGCCTGCCGATGTGCTTCACATTAACCAGGCCGCTTGAGACGAGCCGCTTCAGTTCGCGCTGAACAGCGCCCGAGCCGGAGCCGGTAAGCCGGATCAACTCGCTGGCGAAGAAGCTGCGCACCGGCTGGCCGAACAGCAGCGCCAGAACACGCTGCTGGGTAGTGGTAAAAAGCGCGTCGGCAAGACCGGTCGGCGCGTCTGAGCGACGGATCGCCTTGCCTCTGGCCGGGAGTGTTGAAGCTGTCCTGCCCATTGCGGGCATATTATTGCCCAGAATGGGCAGGATACAAGCCCATCGCTATTGCTAATCGACGATACGGTCGCGGAAGGCGGTTTGTTTTTCCACGAAGGGCTCGCGCCAGTCGGGGAAGGCGTCGCGGAATCTCCGGTTGCGCCCGCCGTAGTAGACCAGCGCCTTGCCGGTGCCGCCGTTCCACAGGTCGAAAACGGGATCGGAATACTCGGAAAAGAACGCCGTCAGGCGTGCATCCAGGTCCGCAACAACCTCCGCAAACGCCGGATCGTCGACGAGATTCCTGGTCTCGCCCGGATCGCTGGTCATGTCGTAGAGCTCGTTTGGCGACGCCAGGAAGCGTTTGGTGTATTTCCACTGCCGGGTCTGGATCACCCGGGTGGAGATGTATTCGAAGAAAACCTCGTCTTCCCAGGCCACGTCCTGGCCGCGCAGCATCGGCGCAAAGCTCTCTCCGGGAGAATTGGCGATCTCCAGATGGCCAAGACCCAGGTATTCGAGCAAAGTCGGCAACAGATCGAACTGATTGACCATGGCGGTTTCCGTCGCACCCGCTTCGATGCGGCCGGGATGGCGAAAGATCAACGGCACTTGCATGTTCGCGTTGTAGGCCGGCTCAGGTTCGCCCCAGGACGAATTGCCCCATAGGCCAAGCTGTCCCCAGCTTGATCCCTGGTCGGCGAGAAACACCACCAACGTGTCGTCGCGCAGGCCCAGTTCATCCAGAGCCGCCAAAACCGTGCCGATGCCCTCGTCCACATGCGTCATTTCCGCAGCGATGTTGATCATGGCCGTTGAGTTGTTGAGCGCATCGATGGCCGACCAGGGATAGGTTCCGCCCTCGGTCGGCTCGGGCGCGGGAGCCGTATTGTTCCTGGCCCATTCCCGCATGTACGGGTGCACCCGGTTCTGCGGCATGGCGGGAACGTTGTCCTCGTAGTAGTCCGCGTGGCGGGAGACCGGCGGTTGATTCACCGTGGGCGGCAGGATGTACGGCCCGTTGTAGGACAGCCAGAGGAAGAACGGACGCCGCGCTCCCTTAGCCGGTTCTTCTTCCTTGTAGTGAACAAGGAAGTCGACCGCCCGGCGGGACCAGAAGTCGGTGAGATGTTCGTCCCGGTCGAGCACGTTATAGGTCTCGCCGTTATCGAAGATCTGCGCATCGACGAAACTGGATGTATGGCCACCGTGGAACGTGGTCCACCACTGAAACCCGAGCTGGGGTTTCTCATGCCGGCCCAGGTGATACTTCCCGACCAGCCCGGTGTAATAGCCGGCGTCGGCCAACGTCTGCGGCAGGTTGCGGAATTCTTCAATGGCGGCATAGTCCTCCACCGCGTAACGGGCAGGCAGTCCGTTGTGCACGCCATTGGCCGACGGAATCAGCCCGGTCATCAGCACCGCACGCGACGGCGAGCACACACCGGAGGCAGCGTAGGCATGAGCGAACAGCAAACCGTCGCGCGCCAGCTGATCGATATTGGGCGTCCTGATGTCCCGATTGCCATACGCCCCAAGCAGGTTGGGGCTCTGGTTGTCGGTCATGATGAGAAGGACGTTGGGGCGGTCCTGGGCCGTGGCGCCAGTCGCGAAAAAGGCTGCCAGGCAGGCAGTTGCATAGACCATGCGAAAGGTCATGCTATTTGCTCTGTGCGCGCACGTAGCTCTCAAGCACGCGGGTCATCCGGGATTGATAGCCTTTCCCGGATGCCCTGAAGTAGGCGAACACAGAACGCTCCACGCACGAGGCGACCTTGACTGCTATGATCCTGCCACTCTTGGACTCCGGTACACAAGCTCCGCCACGGAAATCAGGCCAGTGAACGGACACTTTACTTTTCCATCAAGGGAAACCCTGAGCGGCTCACTTGATGTACAAGAATCAGGCAGCGTTCTATCCGTGTGGGGAGCCTCCGGTGAATTGGCGTTTTCGGACGCAGATGTTATTGCCGGATTTCTGGCCAATCAGACACCAGTAGCGCTTATGGGCTGCTTTCCTGTCTCCCGAAAGATGTCCATAGGACCAAATGGTCCCTCTTGGTCCTACGAAATTCTGCCGCACCACGTAGTCATTGGAACTAGCGAGATTTCGTATCCGGACGAAATAATCGAAAAGGTCGTATTTGAATTTGATGATGCCTTTTTCTTGTTCAAAAACGATGCCATCGACATCTTGATGCCGGACCCCGCTCAACTCAGCGAATTCATATCTTCGCAAGATGATCAGTCCACTCACCCAGTCCAAGTGGGGGATCATCCGGTTGTTTCTTATTACACCGACGCGAACGCGGGTAAGATTTTTTCTGCAGAAACCGTGATCGGGACAGTATCCGCGCACAACCAGGTCACAAGTTTTATCAGTGATCGCGAGGACGCTGGATTCACGAACAAGATAATGGCCGCCGTACAGTTTGATGAACCGATCAATATTTCGGAACTGCAATCCCGCATGGAGCAACTGTTGCGCTTTCTTGGCATTGTGATTGGCCGTCCGCAAAACTTGATTGAAACCAAGATTCGCTTGAGCAGTGAATCCCAGGCAAGCGGGCAAATACCGAAATATTTCACTGTCCACTTCCATTCGCTTCTTCGGCACTCGGGCAGACAAAGAGCACCCAGCCCTCATGATGTTCTGATTAACGCGGGCACACAGGGTGAGACATTTGGCCGCGTACTCGGGGCGTGGTTGGAACGAGAAAAACAACCTTCTTGGCAGACCGCCCGCAGGCTTTTCTTCTTAAGCTGGAGCCAAAGGCGCAGCTACGATGCGTATTTCACTCAAAGTTACCGACTGTTCCGCCGGTAAGTTACCGCTCGTTCC
>VYBN01000033.1:0-222596 GCA_009844425.1 Gammaproteobacteria bacterium
GAATGGGTGGCAGCTTTCGAATGGAATCAGGGGCAGACTTCATCTGGAATACGCAATCGGCAAACTCTTTGTCCTGAGCCAGGATGAAAGCCGCCGTATTTTACCGTTGTAGGTATTGCCGTCCCTAATGCCTGTGGCTATGGCCGTGGCTGTGGTCGTGCAGCGCACCGGCCTCCACGAAATGCAGCGCGTAGGCGAGGCCGATTCCCACCAGGAAGACGATGATCAGCTTGAAGCGGTCGTGGGTATGAAAGTGAATTTCGGGCAACACGTCGCTTAGCGCCACGCACAGGAAAACGCCGGCGGCGAAACACAACGCGTAACCCGCCAGTTCGCCTCCCCCCGCTGGCGCCAATTGCGTGCCCAGCCAGAAAACGCCGAGAGCCACCAGCGGGCAGAGCAGCGCAAAAGCGATGTTCACGATATTGCACGTACCGCGTTCGTAGCCGGCCGAGCGCATGACACTGAGAATCGAATAGGCGTCCAGGGGCTTGTGCAGCAGTATCGCCAGGAAAACGCCGAGCCCGGGCATCGCTGCGATTGCCGTGGCGTGTACTCTCTCCTGCATGCTGGCTCCCAGGGCGATACCCTCGGTGATCGTATGGACGGTCAAGCCAAAAGCGATTCCCGCCACGCTGCGGGCGCCGACCGCCGCATGGGATGGCCCCTGACTTTCCTGCAGGGCCTGTGCTTCGCTGCTGAAATCGTGCTGGTGAAACCGGAAAATACGCTGCAGTGCGACCATGAAAATAATGCCCAGCGCGGTCCAGAGCATGCCGTGCTCGATCTTCTCGAGGCCGGGCATCAGCTCCATGCCATGCGGGAGCAGGTGAAACAGGGCGATTCCCAGGATAAAGCCCGCAACAAGGCTCATAATGACCTGCGTGCGGGTGTGCGTCAGTGCGCCGAGGACGGACAGGCGTCCGCCGAGAATCGCGGCGACGAAGATCGCGGGGCAGTAAACCGCAAGAAGCAGAACAGTCGGGTTCATCTGTGCGGCTATTCTACGCAACGAGTCAATACATCAATGCATCTGTGTACCATTTATCGATACGTTATATTGTTTCGTTATCGCATAATATTCTAATCGTGCGGTGTCCGCTGATGACGCGCGTGCACAAAAGAATCAGGAGAAAGTAGATGAAATTCGGCAATGTTTTTCCTGCAGTGGCGCTGCTGTGCATCGCGCCCGCTGCGCTGGGGCAGGATGAGGCGGCAGCGAATCGGTCCGAGGCGATTGAAGAGATCGTGATCTTGGGACATCCGCTGTCTGCGGACGGTCTGGCCACGCCTGCCGACGTGCTGGCCGGCGAAGAGCTGGAACGCAAGCTGGCGGACACGCTGGGAGCAACGGTTGCCGGGGAACCGGGCATCCACAACGGTTCGTACGGCATCGCCGTGGGACGGCCGGTCATCCATGGCTTGGGCGGCCCGCGCGTCCGCATCATGGAGGACCGCATCGACGCGATGGACGTGTCGGTTACCAGCGGCGATCACGCGGTCACCGTGGACCCATTCATCGCCGAGCGGGTCGAGCTGTTCAAGGGGTCCGGCACGCTGCTGTACGGTTCGGGATCGATCGGCGGGGTGGTTGACACGCACACGGGACGCATTCCCGAAGCCGTGCCGGACGAACTGAGCGGACGACTGGACCTTCGCTGGGCCGACAACGGCGATGCCGGCAGCGGTTCGTTCCGGCTGGACGGTGGCGCGGACAACTTTGCCTGGCATCTCGACGGTTTTCGGCGCGAGTCCGATGACTATGAGATACCCGGCTACGCCGAATCGGCGCTGTTCCGGGCCATGGAAGAGCACGAGCACGAGGAGCATGAAGACGAAATGGGGCATCATGACGATGACGAAGACCATCACGACGAAGAAGAGCACCACGATGAGGAAGAGGAAGCTTTTGGTGTTCTGCCGGGCAGCGCACTCGACATGATGGGCGGAGCCGCCGGCTTTTCGTTCATCGGCGAGCGCGGATTCATCGGCGTTTCCGTCAGCAACCTGAATGGCGAATACGGAATACCCGGACACGCCCACGACCACGGCCATGAGCACGAAGAAGACGAACACCACGACGAGGCGGCCCACCACGACGACGAAGATCACGAGGAAGAAGAGCACCACGACGAGCACGAAGAGGAAGGCAATCCCTTTATCGACCTGAAGCAGACCCGCGTAGATCTGGAGGCGGGCCTGACGGATCCGCTGCCCGGCTTTTCGAACCTGAACCTGCGACTGGGCGTCAACGACTACGAGCACCTGGAGATCGAGCCCTCCGGAGAAGTGGGGACGGCATTCGAAAACGAGGCCTGGGAGGCGCGCGTTGAACTGACGCACCTCCCGGTTGGCGGCTGGGGAGGCGCGGTGGGCCTGCAACTCTCCGACCGTTCGTTCTCGGTTGTGGGCGAAGAGGCCTTCACGGCGCCGGTCGATTCACGCGCGATGGGCGTTTTCTGGGTGGGCGAAAGATCGTTCGAAGGATTCGCCATCGAGGCCGGCGCGCGCCTGGAGAACGTGGAACATGAGCCCGCGAACAGCACCGGGACGGACTTCACGACACTGAGCGCCTCGCTGGGAGCGATCATGCCGCTGAACGATGCCTGGACGGCTACCGTGCTGGCCGATTACTCGGCGCGGGCGCCGGTGGGCGAGGAATTGTTCTCCAACGGGCCGCACCTGGCCACCCGCAGCTTCGAGGTCGGCGATCCCGGACTCAAGGAAGAGCAAGCGCTGAATTTTTCGGCGACGCTGCGCGGAGCGGGTTCGCGCTGGTCCGTTGCCGGGACGCTGTACTACACCCAGTTCAATGACTTCATCTACCAGGCCGCGACCGGCGAGGAGTTGGACGAGTTGATCGTGCGGGCGTTCGGGCAGGCCGACGCGACCTTTTCGGGGCTGGACCTGGAGGCGTCCCTGGTGCTGGCCGAATGGGGCGACGCGAGGCTGGAGGCCAGGGGTTTCTTCGACACCGTGTCCGCCGACCTGGACGTGTCCGGCAACGACAACCTGCCGCTGATCCCACCGGACCGCGCGGGTATCGGATTAGAGTACAGTGCGGGCGCGTTCAGTGCGAGCGTCGACTATTCCCGGGTTTCAGAGCAGAACAGTGTTGCCGATTTCGAACTCCCGACAGAAGGCTACGATGACCTTCGCGCCTATGTCCGGTACGGGATCGAGCGCGGGGACACCTGGACCGAACTGTATCTGCGCGGCAGAAATCTTACCGGTGACGAACAGCGTCATCACACCTCCATCGTCAAGGACCTGGCCCCGGCGCCCGGCCGCACGATCGAGGCAGGATTACGAGTGAGGTTTTAGAACTATGCACAAAGTCAGGAATTTTCGATTCGAGCGGCGGCGGTCGCTCCTGTACGCCACGGCGATCTGCGTCCTGGCCCCCGCCGGCGTACAGGCGCAGCACGTCCATGGCGTTGTCGAACTTGGCGTCGTGGTTGAGGGCGGCACGGTTGCCGTGTCGCTGGATGCGCCGCTGTCCGATGTCGTCGGCTTTGAACATGCGCCGGAGAACGACGAACAGCTCGAACTCGTTCGGCGGGCTGCCGCGACGTTGTCGAATCCGGACGCGATGTTCGGGCTGGCGGACTCGGCCAGTTGCACGATTTCGGACACTTCGATTGACGGGCCGGCGTACGTCCTGGAACATCTCGGGGACGACGCTGCCGGCACGGTGCTGAGCGACCACGACGCTACGCATGATTCGCACGACACGGATCACGACCACGACGAGCATGAGGAAGCAGGCGATCATGACCACGATGAGCACGACGAATCGGCCGCACACGACCACGATGAGCACGAGGAAGCCGACGAGCACGACCACGACGATGCCGAACAGCACGCTGAAGTCATCGCAAACTACGAATGGGAATGCGCCAACGCTTCCGATCTCGACTCCCTCGCCCTGCGTTTCACGGAGAACTTCGCAGGCGTCGAAACGATCGAGATTCAGATTCTGACCTCTGCCGGTGCGCAGGTTTTGACGCTGGAGGGGCGCGCAACCTCAGTTTCGCTGTCGCGGCCCTAGGAGCCATGCCGGGCACAGCCCTCGATCCCGAGATCGCGATAGCGATTTCGGGGCTGCGCTTCGGCTACGGTTCGGGTGATGACATCCTGGCCTTGTCCGAACTCAATGTCCGGGCGTCGCAACGGGCATTCGTATACGGTCCGAGTGGATGCGGGAAGAGCACTCTCCTCGCCCTGGTCGGCGGCGTGCTGGTTGCGCGCGAGGGCGTCGTCGCCATTCTGGGCGAGAATCTCTCCGTCATGAAGAGTGCGGCCCGCGACCGGATTCGCGCCGATCACGTCGGCTTCATCTTTCAGCAATTCAATCTCGTTCCATACCTGTCGGTGGTCGAAAACGCATCCCTGCCGTGCCGCTATTCGCGGCGGCGCTTGCAGCGCGCCGTCGACGCGCACGGCTCCGTCGAAAAATCGGCGGCCCGGCTGCTTTCGGCGCTCGGCATCGGCGAGGAGCTTCGTTCGCGCAGAACGACGGATCTGAGCGTTGGACAGCAGCAGCGCGTCGCCGCCGCCCGCGCCCTGATCGGGCGGCCTGAACTGGTTATCGCCGACGAACCCACCTCGTCGCTTGACGCGGACCGTCGTCGCGAGTTCATCAGTCTGCTACTGTCCGAGGCCGGCCGGGCCGACAGCACCGTCATATTCGTCAGCCACGATGCCTCGCTCGCGACGCACTTCGACGTTGCCATCGATCTCGGACTGAGCAATACCGCGCCGGAACCTTCCAATGCTGCATAACTTCGGCAACGCACTTTCGCTGGTTTTCAAGAGCCTGCTCAACCGGCGTGCGACGGCCATTCTGACCGTCGCATCGATTGCCGTGAGTGCCGGCCTGCTGTCCATTGTGGATCGGGTCAGGACGGACACGCAGACCAGCTTCGCCAACACGATCTCCGGCACCGACCTGATCGTAGGCGCGCGCAGCGGCGATCTGAACCTGCTCCTGTACTCGGTTTTTCGTATCGGCAACCCCACGAACAACGTCACGTGGAGCAGCTACGAGAACATCGGCGGCAGACCGGAGGTGGACTGGACCATTCCGTTCTCATTGGGCGATGCGCACCGGGGCTATCGGGTCCTCGGGACGGACCTCGGCTATTTCAGTCATTACCGGTATGCGGACCGCCGGCCGCTGGCTTTCGGTGAAGGCGGTCCGTTCACTTCGGCGACGGAGGCGGTGATCGGCGCGGAGGTTGCCGAGCGGCTCGGATACGACATCGGCCGGCAAATCGTCGTGTCCCACGGACTGGCGGACACGAGTTTTCTTACCCACGACGAGGACCCGTTCACGATCAGCGGAATACTCGCGCGCACCGGCACGCCGGTCGATCGGACCGTGCATATCAGCCTGGGCGGGATGGACCTGATCCATACGGTCGGCGGCGCCGATCGCGTGGCGCCGCCAGTCGCCGGTTACGAGCCGGAGGAAATTACCGCGTTCCTGATCGGGCTCAAATCCAGGACGGCCATATTCGCGCTGCAGCGGTACGTCAACGAGTTCGAGGGCGAACCGATGTCCGCGGTCATTCCGGGCGTGGCCTTGCAGCAGCTCTGGGGCCTCGTCCGCGTCGCCGAGTACGCGTTGCTGGGCGTGTCGGCGATGGTCGTGCTGGCCAGCGTGCTCGGGCTGCTCGCGACGCTGCTGGTAAGCCTCAATGAGCGCCGCCGCGAAATGTCCGTGCTGCGTTCCGTCGGCGCCAGACCCGGTCACATATTTGCATTGCTTCTATCGGAAGCGGCGATGCTTGCCTTTCTCGGCGCACTGTCCGGCCTGCTGCTGGTCCAGCTTGGCATCCTGGCGATACGGCAGTTCGCGCTCTCCGAGTTCGGCATTCAACTCAGCGTTCAACTGCGCGCCTTTGATCTCTATGTGCTGGCGGGTATCCTTGGCATCGCGGTTATCGTCAGCATCGTTCCAGCCTGGCGGGCATACCGGAATTCGCTCGCCGACGGCCTGACGGTAAGGCTATAGAATGGAAAGGACATGAGCATTTCGAATCCAGTCATTCGCCGGGCGCTCGCAGTGACGCTGGTCCTCAGCGGAATCGCAATCGCCGACGATGCTCGCGAGCTGACCTGGGACGACCTGATTCCCGATACCGGAGCGACCGAGCAGCCGGGGGACAACGCGTTCGACGATCCTTTTGCGATGCCCGCCTTTCCCACGGGCGTGGTCGAAGAGCTCAACGGCGTCCTGGTGAAGATTCCGGGATTCGTCGTGCCGCTGGAAGTCTCCAATGAGGGCAAGGTGAGCGAATTCCTGCTGGTGCCTTATTTCGGGGCATGCATACACTATCCGCCACCCCCCGCCAACCAGATTGTCTACATTACGGCGGAAGAGCCCATGGATCTCGAATCGACCTGGGAGCCGATCTGGGCGACGGGGGAACTTAAGACCGAGTTTCGCGAATCCCTTCTCGCTTATTCGGGATACACGATGACGGCCCGGGCAATAGAAATATACGAGTACTAGCCGGGAATTACCCGGCCGCGGTTGAGGATGTCCTTCGGGTCGAGCGCCTTTTTCAGGCGCCGCATCAGCGCCAGTTCCTCCGGACTGCGCGAATAGTGCAGATAGCCGCGCTTTAGAACGCCGATCCCGTGTTCGGCGGAGACCGAGCCGCGATGCGCGCCGGTCAGCCGGTAGCCGATGTCGAAAATCGTATCGAGGTCCCGGTGCCGGCGGGTGCTCACGAGCAGGTGCAGGTTGTTGTCGCCGATGTGCCCGAACACCAGGCTGATCGCGTCGGGCAGCGCCTTCTTCAGTTCGCGGTCGAATTCGTCCACAAAGCCCGCCATCTCGCCAATGTCCATGCTCACGTCCAGGCTGGCGTAGGGCGTGAGGCCGGCGGTGATTTCCGCCACGCCGTCGCGGATCGCCCAGAACGACTGCCGGTCGCTTACCGACCGGGCGATCGCCGCATCGGCGATCACGCCCGACTCCAGCGCCCGGCCCAGGGCCGCCTCGAAGCGTGCCTCGTCGGCCTGCCGGTCGGGGCCTTCCGCCTCGATCAGCGCATACATCGGATAGCCTTCCGCGAAAGGCGAACGCAGCGAGTCGCCGTGGTCGATCACGCGGTGAAAGTAGTCCGCCCACATCAGCTCGAAGGCGCTCACCGAGCCGCCCAGCCTGGACTGCAGTTCGCGTAGTAGCTTCGCCGCCTGCGGGAAGGAATCGACCGCGCAAAGCGCCGTGCAGGTGCTGGCCAGGCGCGGCAGCAGCCGCAGCACGCAGCGCGTGATCACGCCCAGCGTGCCCTCGGTGCCGATAAAGAGCTGTTTGAGATCGTAGCCCGCGTTGTTCTTGAGCATCTTGTTCATCGAACTGATGACCGTTCCGTCGGCGAGCACCGCCTCCAGGCCCAGAACCAGGTTGCGGGTCATGCCGAAGCGGATCACCTGGTTGCCGCCGGCATTGGTGGCGATCGCGCCGCCGATGTGACAGGACCCGCGCGCGCCGAAGTCCAGCGGCAGGAGGAAACCCGCCTGCTCGGCGGCTTCCTGAAGGACCTGTAGCGGCGTCCCGGCCTGGGCGGAAATGGTCATGGACGCCTCGTCCAGTTCCTCGATGCCGGTTAACCGCTCCAGCGACAGCGCCAGTTCCCCGGCCTGCGGCGTGGCGCCTCCGGCCAGCCCGGTCATTCCGCCCTGGACCACGACCGGCTGCCCAAGACCGTTGCAGACCTTGAGGATTTCGGCCACTTCCCGGACCGAGCCGGGACGCAGTACCGCCTCGGGCCTGAGCGCGTTCTCGGCGGTGAAATCGACGCTGTGCCGCTCGCCCACGTCGTCGCCGGCAACCAGCGAATGCCCCTTTTTCCGCAGGGCGGCTATGGCCTGATTCAAGGCAACTGTGTCCATCCGCCTGCGTGTCGATGCGCTAACTTGCCGTGATTATGCGCTCTACCGCGCGCGCCAGCACCTTCAGCCCCAGCACAATGTCCTCTTCGCGCGTGTCCTCGGAGATGTCGTGGCTGCGGCCGCCGATGCTGGGCACGAACATCATCGCCGAGGGGATCAACGGCGCGAGCATCGTAGCGTCGTGGCCCGCGCCGCTGGGCATGCGAATGCTCGATGCGCCCAGGTCGGCGGCGGCCTTCTCCAGGTGGCGCAGGATGGTTTCGTCCATGGGGTTCGGGCGGATGCCCGCGCCTTCGACGACTTCCGCGGCAACGCGGTGCCTTTTCGCCACGCGAGCTGCGCTTTCGTCGATGTATTGCCTGATGCGGTCGAGCACGGTCTCCGACGGATCGCGATACTCCACGCCCAGGCGGGCCTGACGGGTCACCACGTTATAGGCGCCCGGGTCCATCGCCGCGATCCCCAGGTTCCAGACGGTCCGGTCGCTTCCCTCGTCGCTGCAGAATCGCGCAAAGTCGTCGGCAAAGGCATACAGGGCCGCACCCGCGTCCCGGCGCAGTCCCATCGGCGTTGTGCCCGCGTGATCCGCCTGGCCCGTGAACACGACTTCACAGCGGGACACGCCAACGATGTCGGTCACCAGTCCGATCCGCTTCCCGGCGGTCTCCAGTACCGGGCCCTGTTCGATGTGCGCCTCGAGGTAGGCCGCATGGCGCGCCGGCTCGCAGCGCAGCAGCTCGCGCCCCGCATAACCGGCCGTCTGCAACGCGCTTTCCAGCTTTTCGCCCCGTTCGTCCCTGAGGCTTCCGATATCCGACTCGTCCACTTTACCGGTGAACACGGCGCTTCCCAGCAAACTGCCGAACCGGCCCTCCTCGTCGATGAAGGAGATCACCTCCACGCCCGGGTCGTCCGTTCGCCCGGCCTCAACATAGGCCCGCGCAATCTCCAGCCCGAAGATCACCCCCATCGAGCCGTCCAGCCACCCGCCCTTGGGCACCGAATCGGTGTGCGAGCCGATCAGGATGTGCCGCCGGCTGCCGGGGGTGCGTCCGGCCACGCTGCCGATTCCGTCGATCCGCGCATCGAGTCCCGCGGCCCGCATTCGCTCCAGCAGCCAGTCGCGCGCGGCCAGGTCCTCGGGCGTAAGCGAGCGCCGGTCGACGCCGGTACCCAGCCTGCCGAACTCCGCAAGCGCACGGAGGTCCGCGAGCATCCGCTGCGGATCGATCGGCAGCATCGGGCCACCCTCCGATTGGTGAGAATCAGATTACTTCTTGCGCTTCAGTTCTATAGTGACGTGGTTCTCTTCGCTGACCTTACCGTCCTGCATGCTCCACCAGCGGGTCGTCAAGCGATCGTCGCCGTGGAAAACATACTCGGCGCGGTGCATGTGATTGGCGTCGGGCGAGGCCAGGTTGGTGACGCTCTCGAACTGCAATTCGACGCGGTTCTCGTCATCCGTGGCCTTCACTTCCATGCGGGGCTGGTTGCCGGCGGCGCAGTAGTGCGTCATCAGCACCCGGTCGCCGTCGGCGTGGTACATGTTGACCATTTCGACTCCGTCGGGACTGCCGGGCGCCATCACTTCCACCAGGGCGGAACCGGCTGCCGTGAGCCGGAAGGTGGAGCCGATCATGTCGGTCTCCTCACCGTTCTCGTCCAGAAACATCCAGTCGCCTTCCAGCGCGGCGAGTTTCTCCATTACGCTCTTTTCGTCCGCCGCGGCGGCGCCACCCGTCAGCATCAACGCCAGCAGCGTCGTGCCCGAAATCGCAGTTCTGATAATCATGATTGCCCTCTCTTCGGATTTTTTAGGTCAGTCAGTCCAGCAGCAGGCCGCCGGATATGTTGGTAATTGTGCCCGTCACGTGCCCGGCCGCGTCGGAGCAAAGGAAATCCGTCATTGCCGCGCACTCGTCCGCGGTGCCGAGCCGGCCCAGCGGCGCCCGTTTGCCCAGCAAGGCGCGCCGCTCCGGCCCGAGGCGGTCGAGCATGGGCGTATCGATCGGGCCGGGTGCGATCGCGTTGACCCGAATGCCGTCGGCCGCCCACTCGCGGGCGAGATAGCGGACAATGCCGATGATTCCGGCCTTGGCCGCCGTATAGGCGGGGCCGGACAATTCGTTGCCGCCGTTGATCGCATTGGTGGACGAATACATCAGCATGGCGCCGCCGGTCTGCTTGAGATGCGGATGCACGGAGCGCGCCAGCAGGAACGTCGAAGTGAGATTGACGTCGACGACCCGGTTCCAGTCCTCCAGCGACACGTCCACGAACGGCCCCTCTCCGGTGATCCCCACGGTGTGCACCACCCAGCGGGGAGGACCCAGTTCGTCGGCGCACCGCGCGACGGCGTCCGCGACCTGGGCTTCGTCGGTTGCTTCCGCCGGCAGCGCCAGTCCGGCCGGCGCCTCCTGCCCCGGCAAAACCATCGCCCCCACCGCCAGCCCACGCTCAACGAACCGCTCAACGACGGCGGAACCGATGCCTCCCGCCGCACCCGTTACCAGCGCACACTCCATGTTGCCCCTCAGTCCGCGCTCCCGGCGGATTCAATCAAGCTCAGGCGGCCTTGGGCACCACCAGCGCGGCCTGGATGCCGTCAAGCATGCTCCACCGTAGCGAAGCGGACGCCCGAACCGCGGCGATGGCGCGCTCCTGGAGGGCCTCGGTGGTGGCGTAGCGGTCGGTCAGTTCCAGGCCGATATGGGCGTGTTCCTCGTCGCCCTCGATATGAACGTGAAAGAACTCCATGTCGTCCTCGGTGAAACCCATCTTGCGCATCGCCTTGACGTAGGCGGGATACAGAGTGGGCAGTTGGCCTTCCAGCGCAACCATGATCCCGGCCGCCGACTCCGCCAGGTGGCGAATCGTGGACAATTCCCATATCCAGGCGCGCATGGCCCGCGTGGTGGGGAGGATTTCGTCGCGCAGGGCCGCATTGACGACATCGTCGCGCGACAGGCCGCAAGCTTCGGCGAATTTGATCAGCAGGTCCGGATGCCGTTTTTCCGGCGTTTCCGGCATTTCCTCGCCCAGCAGGTTTTCAAGCAGGTGCTGGCGCGCGTCGAGGTCCGGCAGCCGGGCATAGAGCGCGGCGAACTGCTGCGGGATCGGGGCGATGTAGTAATAGTGCTGCACCGCGTAACGCCCCAGTTGTTCGCGGGACAGGGCGCCCTGCGCCCACATCCGGCTGAACGGGTGTCCGCCGCCGTGGCGCGGCTTGCGCGCGGCTTCCAGTGCGTCGAAAAATTCTTGTTTTTTCAGCATGTGATCGTTATCTCCTAGGGATGCGCCGCTCCCTTTTGACCGGCGCAATTGGTTCGGCCGGGCGCTAGTGCATTTCCTCGCCGCCGGTCACGTTCAGCGAGTCGCCGTTGATGTAGATGGCCTGATCGGAACACAGGAACGCCACGGCGTTGGCGGTGTCCGCGACCTTGCCCTCGCGGCGCATCGGATTCCGCATGCGGATATTGTCGATGTACTGCTCCAGCGTCAGGCCGAAGTGATTGGAAAAATAATCGTTCTGGACGGCGCCCAGTCCGGTCGTGACGTGGTTGGGACAGACGGCGTTTACGGTGATCCCGTGCGGACCCAGCTCCAGGGCGCAGGTTCGCGTCAGGCCCACAAGTCCGTGCTTGGACGCCGTGTAGGCGGCCATGTGCGGGAAGCTGGATTTCGCCGCCTGGCTGGCGATGTTAATGACCCGCCCGCCCTCGCCCTGACTGATCATCCGGCGGGCGGCGTGCTTGGTGCACAGGAAAGGGCCTTTCAGGTTGACGTCCAGGACCGCGTCCCACTTGTCTTCCGAAAGTTCGGTGCAGGCGTCGATCAGGTATCCGATTCCGGCGTTGTTGACCAGGATGTCCAGCCGACCGAAGCGCTCGACGGCGTGCGCCACCGCCGCCTCGACCTGGGACTCGTCGCGCACGTCGAGCGGGAAGGCATCGGCGACCCCGCCCCGGTCCCGGATACCCTGCACCACGGCCCGCATGGAATCGGTGGCGCCGATGTGCTGGTCGGGCATGTGTTCGTCCGGCGATTCGCCCAGGTCCGTGATCAGTACGCCGGCTCCGCACTCGGCCAGCTTCGAGGCGATACCTTCGCCCAGTCCGCGCGCGCGGCCTGCGCCGGTGACGAGCGCGACCTTGCCGCTCAGATCGTAGTTTTTCATGCAGTGGATTTTATCCCCTGTTCGCCTTGCCGCTCCCGCCCGGGCGGTCAGGCATTGACATCGATTACGACTCTTCCGCTGATCCCGCCGTCCAGGATCAAGTTCGCCAGCGCGGGGACCTCCGACATCGGCGCCACGCGGTAGATTTCGGCGAGTTTCGCCGTATCGACGAGTTCGGCAAGCGCGTCCCAGGCCCGCCGGCGCCGCTCCTGCGAAGCCATGACGGAATCGATGCCGCGCAGGGTCACGCCGCGCAGGATGAACGGCATGACCGTGGTCGGAAGGCGGAACCCCCCGGCCAGTCCCACCGCCGCCACCAGGCCGCCGCGGCGAGTCTGCGCCAGGGCCGTCGCCAGCGTGCTGCCGCCGACGGAATCCACGGCCGCCGCCCAGGTCTCGGACTCCAGCGGCCGCGAATCGCGCGCCAGTTCGTCACGCGCGATGGTTCCGGTGGCGCCCAGCGACTGCAGGAACTGCGCGCCGTCCGGCTTGCCCGTTACTCCGGTGACCTGATAGCCGAGCGCGGCGAGCAGCATGACCGACACGGCGCCCACGCCGCCCGTAGCCCCGGTAACCAGGGCCGGCCCGGCGTCGGGAGTGAGCCCCGCATCCTGAATCGCAAGAACGCTCAGCATGGCGGTGTAGCCGGCCGTGCCCAGTGCCATCGTCTGTTCCGCGGTGAACGCCTCCGGGACCGGCACCAGCCAGTCGCCCTTCAGGCGCTGCCGTTGCGCGTAGCCGCCCCAGTATTTTTCGGAGAGCTCGTAGCCGTTGACCAGCACCCGGTCGCCGGCCTGGAAACGGCCGTCGCGCGATTCGCGCACGATCCCGGCCAGGTCGATGCCGCACACCATGGGCAGGCGTCGGCAAATCTTGCCGCGTCCGCTGACCGCCAGGCCGTCCTTGTAATTGAGCGTGGAATGGCTGATCTCCACCAGCACGTTCTCGTCGGGAAGGTCGTCCGCGGCGAGCGCCTCCAGTCGGCCCTGAACCTTGCCGTCGCGATCCCGCGCCACGATGGCGTTAAATGTGTCGCTCAACTGTTCTCTCCCCGGCACATGCAGGACGCTCCCGCCACCCTCGCAAACCAAGGCGCAGCGAAAGACACATAAGTAGGGTCGGTCATGAGCCCAATTCGAGCGACTGAATTAACTGTTGCACGAGGTGTTCATCATTTACCGCGTCCCAATTCGAAATCAGGAGATTGAAGGCCATTCTCGAGACCGGAACTGCAACCGCCATGTCCTGATCTCGTATCTCGCTGGCTTTACTCTTTAGTTTGTTTTGCGACGCTGCCGCAACGGCGTCGCTGACAGCCTTCTTGGTAAGGGAACCAACGCGCCTGCTCAATTGATCCGCGGTTTGCGCGGCTACCCACAGATTTATCGTGTCTTCATCGTATTCTTCACTTTGAACTCTGAAGAATGCGAGGTTTGGGTCGTCTGGGGCAGGTACATTGAAGTATGGCTGAATCTTTATTCCCGCACTTGTGGTAACGGAGTATTTTTTCGCCTTGGTATTTTTCTCGTATATCCAAAGGCTCTTGCTCGACTTTCTGGCGCCGCGAGCAGGTGTTTGATTCCAGATTGCGTAGTAGTCGTTAGGGTTGGGTTTGAGCATCCGTTCTTCAAAGTAGAGAAACTCTCTCAGATTTGTTTCCCACAGGACCCAACCTGTACGCATGTCGGCAGAATCGTCGCTACTCTGTTCCCTTACCTGGACGGTGCGATCCTCCAAAAGGCTAGCGTATTGAGTAAGAACGTCAGACATTGCCTCATCGGGCGGCACATCGAGATCTTCAATTCTTATGGATCGAGTGGCAGATGGGTGCATTCGCGTTGTTCCGCATACGCTACGAATAGTTCTTCCATTCAGGCGTGCAACACGTAGCATCTTGAATTCAACTCCCAATCCCTCGTGATTGACATCAATGTTCAAGTTGCTCCAGCCTTGTTCAGGAATACCTTTTGCCTTGCAGTAAACGTCGCTCCAGTCTCCCTCTTCCAGCTTGCGCCCCATCATTGACGCAACTTTGGCCGCGAGAATTGTTTTCGCCCGACTGTATTCTTCGTCAGAAAAGACTGGAAGGGTAGTCATTTTTCTGCTTCCAGAAACAATTGGGCTGCTTTGCGAAAATCGGCAAAGCCAACTAAACCGGCTCGACTTTGTATTGCGGAACTAACGTATCTGCTGTATAGAACGCGGTAATCCACTTCCGGCTCGCGCTTAACGTGAATATAGGGAATGACAGGCACTTCTTCTGCAGACCGCCTCATGAATGCCGAGACGCTCGCCGTCGGCTTGTGAGCCTTGCTTTCCCGCTTTGCTTCGCCGCTTGGTTTTTTGCAATGAATCATCAGATCTGCGCCGGCGGCATTCTCACTAACGAACTGTTTGAAGGTGCCGTGCTGCTTGTCGAACATATTTGTCTTCTGAATCTCAAACCCTGATTCTTCAATTGCGTCCCTGAGGGCGCTCCATACTCTCTTCGAGGAGTTCATAAAGACAAGAACCATCCAGTGGTCCGGTCTCAATACCCTGTACGCTTCCCGCAGGCTCTGAGTCATCAGATCCCGATAGGAATCTATGTTTTTTCCTTGGCGCTTGTTCACAATTGCTTCTTTGCGGGTATCCGTAAATTCGCCGAGCCAGGCCTCCCAAAGGAGGTTCATTTCGCTGTAGTTGATGTTTGATCCGAATGGAGGGTCTGTAAAAATGAAATCAACAGAATTAGCGGGCAGGAAATCAAGGTTTGTGGCGCTGCCTGTCCTGATTACGGAATCACCCGTATACCTTGCGGCCGTAGTGGCAAAGTGATCTCCGATACTTGCGGCCTTGCGGCGAAAAGTAACAAATACATTTGCCTCGTTCGAAATATGTGGCACGTTTAACGCAGCCATATTTCCGCTTCCCCCCCAGAATCTGTATTCCGACAGTCGGGTGATCCTGCGATAGAGCGATGTGAATACAAAGGCAAGTGCCGCCGCGAGATCAGGATCCTCAATTCGCTGAATTTCTTTCCAGAGAGCCGCGCACGCAACAAGGTTGCGAGGCGTATATAGCTTTGCGATCGTGTCCAAACCGTGGCGCTTGGGCTGATTAAGGTTTACACCATCAGGCAATCGAACTTGTGGAAACTGTCCTGAATACTCATTCAACATTGCGTCACATGATTTGATTCTGACGTAATCGCTGTCTTCCAATGGGTGTTCGACGATTCTCTTTGAGCAACACCTGTAGCCCACAAAAACAGGCACAGTCTGCTTGCGTTTCAAATGGGACTTGTTAACTTCCTTGCGGCAGCTCGGACAAGGAAATTTCCTGAGTATCTTGTGTTCTCTTACAGTCTTGCCATACTGCCGACAGTGTTTCCAAACCACAAAATCCTTGTTGCAGTGGCTGCATTGCAAGATATACGACCAGACCGTGTAGAGCTGAATTACGTCAGCGTCGCACTCGCGGCAACGCGTTGTGTACAGATCCTGTTCGAGTCTCTTCAAATTACTCAGGATATGTGCGGTGGCGTCCTGAAATAGATTTAGGTCGATGGTGGAAAGAAAGTTATAGGAAATAAAGGATGCGGCAGGCGAGAGTTCATTCAGAATTACGTCGTTGCCAAGAAAACGGGCGGCAACTCCCGTCATGCCACTTCCGGAGAATGGATCGAGCACTAGGCCTCCATGTGGCAAGTACTTAGACATCACACTGGCGATCCCCTGAGGCGGCACTTTAGTGTGATAAGAGTGCGCGTCGTACGTATACGTGTTCTTTCCTGCGGAAACTTCTTCTTCTACCGGTTCGCTTCTCGTGATTGCTGGCTTGTGTCTGCGTTCCAGAATTTCGGCCAATGCCAATTCGCCGTCACCCCAGAGCGATCCCGCCCGGAAAATATCCTGCAGTACTGAACGCTTGGGATTCTTGATAAACCGCAGAGTATCCTGAGCAAACAGCGAAGGATTTTCTGGAATTCTGGCCTTGCTCCCGTTTGAAGCGAATGCAGTTGGAGAGACAACGTCAATTTCGGCCACTCTGCCTGGACGCTCGGTCGGATCGAGTAGTGCGCTCAATTCCTCAAGAACTTCCGTGCCAGGCTTTAGGTCACCTCGTTCCCATCTGACCAAAGCGTAGAGAGAGGTGTGAAGCTTTCGTGCCAGTTCTTGCTCTGTCAGGCCAAGCCGTTTTCGAACTTCCCGGAACGGATTGCCCTGTCCGTATTCAAGGCCTGCTACTGGTGTTTTTGCCTCGTCAGCCATCTTGATTGGTTGCTTCCTCACTAATGGTGATTGGCTGTTCCACGGTACGCAATATGGTGACCAGCACCAAGAACGTAATCATAGCGCTTTCTTGCGCGAGTTCTTGGAGATGCTTTTGCGGCGACTGTGGACAAGATTTTACGTTTAACCTAATTTGCTTAGCGGCGGGCGAAGTAATTGGTCTAAACGGCCCACGTGGTCAGGCCCAGCAGCACCCAGCCGGTAATCGAGAGCCCGAGCAGCGACCACTCCACTCGGGCGCATTCGCCGGAGACCAGAGTATCCGGCTGTCCCTGAATCTTGCCGTTCCGCTCCCGCGCCACGATGGCGTTGATGGTGCCGCTCAAGTGATATCTCCCTTCTCTGTGTCGACCTCAGCCGCCGTCACGATGCCCCGAATAAGGACTTGGATCAAGCGCGCCTTGAAGTCAGGCTCAGCGCCCCGCGGAGGCGGTGACCATCGCGGCGGCGACCGCGGCCTGTGTGGCAATTATCGCTGCCTGTGCCGCGGCAATAGCGTCCTTTGTTGCCGCGGCGACCATTTCGCCCTTCGCCAGAGCCTTGATCCTCTGCTTTCTCGATTTGAGCATTTTGCCGTCGAATATTGGACGCAGAAGGCCTGTAATGTTCGCCAGCGAAACCAGGATGGCGGTGCGCGAGTCCACTTCTCCGTCGGAGAGTATGGCGGCGCGCAACCGATCAACAATTTCGCGTTCGGGAACCGGGTCTCTTTCCGGATAGAGCTTGCGCTTGAAGACCATGAGCAGCTTGCTTTCTTCGACTTGCAGGATCCCGCGTGCGCAGAGCGGGGTGGCAACGCGATGGTGCAGCTTGCTGATACCGGAAAAGCGCGATATCCAGGTTTGTGGAACTGCCCGCCGCTTGGCGGTGCGTATCTTTTCGACGCACTCGCGCAACAGGGGATCGTCTTCCCAGCGCGATCCCTGCGCTTCGATCATCTTGCGCCGGCGAGGCAATTCCACACGGACGTGCTCACGCAGGAGCAGTTCGGCCAACAGCGCCGCGGCGATTCCGATCCGGCTCATGGAAGATACGAGCGTGCCCTTCCGGTCGTGCAGACAGAGCAGCAGAAACTCCTCGTGCAACGGCAATTGTGCCGTTTTGGGGTTTGGCATATGTCGCGATCGTTAACGGCGGGCGAAGGAGTTTGTCCAGACGGCCCAGGCGGTGAGGCTCAGCAGGGCCAGCAGCACCCAGCCGGGCATCGAGAGTCCCAGCAGCGACCAGTCGACTTCGGCGCATTCGCCGGAGGCGGTGAGGGCTTCGCGGACGGCGGTGATGACGCCGAAGTTCTCGACGATGAAATCGAAGCTGGCGCCGCAGGGCGGCACGGCGCCCTCGGGCTGGTTCTGAATCCACAGGTGGCGTATCGCCACGCCACCGCCGGACAGTCCCACGGCGCTGCAGAGCACCGAGTAGGCATGGCGGAACCAGTTCGCCGGACGATGCAGGGCGGCGAGCAGGAAAGCCAGGCCCATTCCGACGACTGCAAAACGCTGCAGGATGCAAAGTGGGCAGGGCTCGTAGCCCTGGACGTGCTCGGCGAACAGCGCGTAGCCGAACAGGAGGAAGCAGGCGGCCGTGCCCAGCAGGTTCAGGGGGCGGGAGCCGGCGTTCAGCAGACTGGCGATTTGCGACTTCATGCGGCCGGCCGATTCTCGCACAATCGGTCCAGCGTGGCTTCGAATTTCCGGCCCTCTTCATCGGCCAGCGCCGCGTCGCGCAGCTCGCGCAGGGCACTTGCGGGATTGCTGCCGTTCCGCAGGGTCGGCAACGCCTCATCGATGGCGCGGTAGCGGCTCAAGCCACGCTCGAAGGTCTCGCCGTAGCCCTTCACCAGTTGCTGGCAGGCCGCCATCTCCACCGCAAGCTCGTAGTCCTGCGGGGCCAGCTCCACCAGCGTGGCCAGCCACTCGCGAATCCGCGCGTTCTCCTCGCGGTGCCGCAGGGAACTCAGCCGCCAGACTCGCGTGCGGGCCATCGCGCGCATCAGGAGGTATCCCCAGAAACGGTCGGTGGAGATTTTCCTGCCGCCCGTGAAGGCCTGCACGATCCGGCGGGTGAAGCCCCACCGCATCAGCGGCGCTCCCAGCCAGGCCGGCAGGCTGCCGCAGATTTCCTCCACCCGCGGACTCAGGTAGTCCACGATCCGCATGAGCCGGCCCCGGCCGGCGCCGACTTCCGCCTGCACGCGGGCAAAGCGGGCCGCGCGGGTCTTGAGGTCGGCAACCCGCGCCGTGTCCTCGTAGCTCATCCAAAGCGCCAGGCCGCGGGCTGTTTCAAGCAGCAGCGTGTATTGGCGGGCCGCGCTGTCGAGTTCCAGGATAGAGCGCAACCGGTCGAGGTAGAGGCCGGCGTAGCGGTGGTTCTGGTAGTCCACCAGGCGGTGCACGCCGATTCCCAGCAGGTCCGCGCAGGCGCCGGGAAACTCTTTCGAAACGCGTTCCATCAGCGCTTTCGCCTTCGGGTTACGGGGAACCGGCACCGGGTCGTACAGCGATGCGGAGTTCGGACTCGCCACGGGGGCATCGCCACCGGCTGCAGCCTCGGCGCGCGCCCTGCCGGCCTCGTAAGCGGCGAGGTTGCGTTCCAACGCTCTGCCGCTCGCCCGGATCGCCTGTTCGCAGGCTTCGGCGGCGAAGGGCAGGGCGCCAGCGCCCGCCAGCGCGCCCAGCACGACCGAGCTGATCACGCTGCGGTGTTCCCGGGCCAGTGCTTCCATGTCCAGCGCGACCAGGCGCTTCGCGGTGGCCCGCGCCACCTGGAGGACGGAATCGCTGTCGGCGAGTCCGTCGCCGAGAGCCGATTTCTCGCCGATGGTGAAGACGCGGTGGGTGGACGCGACAAGCGTTGTGCGGTCGCGCGTCACCAGTCCACGCTGCATGGCGCGGCCCGCTTCCATCAGTTCCGACGCGACCACCAGGTCCACGTCGCCCGGCTGCGGCATGAGCGCAAGCACCGGATCGCCGCCCGCTTCCTCCGCGGCCGCGCGCGGGAAGAATTCGAGGTAGTAGAGGGTGGCGCCGGTGCGCTGGGCAACGCCCGGCACGGAAGTCGCCTGCGCGATGAACTCGCTGGCCTCGGCCGCGTTCAGCAACCATTGGGTAAGCACGCCGCCGCCCTGGCCGCCGAGGGCGGCGATGGCCAGCTTGAAGACTCGCGGGGACGGTTCCCCTGCTACCACGCCAGGGCCCGCTTGCGCTGGGTACGTCTCTGCAAAAAGCCGATCAAGGCGCGCCGCAGCCCTTGCATGAATTGCTCGATTGCGCCGGGATTGTCCACCAGCTCCGCGTGGTAGAACGACGGGCAAAGGATGGCCGCGTGCGCGACCTCGCCGCATACCCCGCAGCCTACGCAGTCATGGTCCACCGCCGCCACCGGCGCGCGCCGCAGCGGATCGGGGTTCGGTTTTACGGTCAGCGACGGGCAGCCGGAAAGGCGGATGCAGGAGTGATCGCCGGTGCAGGTTTCCGCGTCCACGCCGTAATGCTTGCGGGCAACCCGCTTGCCGGCCTTGCGCAGCCGGTCGAGCAGCGGCCGGATGCGCCGCTGCCGATTGAGCTGGCACTCGCCCTGGGCCACTATCACCTTGGGCCCCTTCTCGCGCGTGCTCATCGCCTCGCGCAGGATCCTGAGCGTGCCCTTCATGTCGTAGGTATTGAGGCTTCGAACCCAGCGCACGCCCACGCCGCGCACGGCGTCGGCGATCGACAGGCGGGCGGTGCGGCGCGGAGCATCGGCCTCCGAGGAGGGAACCCACTGTCCGCCGGTGGCCGCGGCATAGCCGTTGTCCACGATGATGGTCACGCCGTCGTGTTCGTTGAACACCGCGTTGCCGATGCCGCTGGTCAGGCCGTTATGCCAGAATCCTCCGTCGCCCATGATCGAGACGGGACGCCGGTCTCCCCGCGAATGCAGTGCGGAGGCCGCGGCGCTGCCCAGCCCGTACCCGAGGATGCTGGCGCCCAAGTGGAAGGGCTCGAGGCTGGCGAAGGAATGGCAACCGATGTCGGCGCTCACGTGCACCGGGCCAATTTCCTTCTGCAACAGTTTGAGCGAAGAGAACAGTGGACGCTCGGGGCAGCCGGTACAGAGGCCCGACGGCCGTTCCGGCACCGCGGAAGCGAGTTGCGAGGCGGGAAGCAGCGGCTGCTCGGTGACCGGATTCAGCAGGCGGGGGCTGTGTTCTTCGACAAAGGCGCGGATTCCTTCCTTCAGCACCGCGCCGGTGTATTCGCCCGCCATGGGGAATGGGCCCTTGCCGAGCACCCGGGTTTGCAGGTCGGCGCGGCGCAGGAACTGGTGGGCGGCCTGCTCGATATGCTCGGGCTGGCCTTCCTCGACGATCAGCAGCGCGCGCTTGCCCGTCGCGAACCGCACGAATTCCTCCTCGACCAGCGGGTAGGTGGCATTGAGCACGTACAGGGGCAGCCGCGAGGCGCCGAAAGCGTCGGCCAGGCCCAGGTGTTCCAGCGCCCGGACAACACCGTTGTAAAGACCGCCCTGCAGCACGATTCCAAGATCGCTTTCCGGACCGTCGATGAACTCGTTGAGTCTGTTTTCCCTGATGAAGCGCACCGCGGCCGGCCAGCGCTGTTCGGTCTTCTCGCGTTCCTGTTCGTAGGTGTAGGGCGGCAGGATGATGCGCGACGGGTCGCGCTGCGGCGCCTTGAGAGCGTCCGCTGCGGTGAACGGCGGGCGGCGGTTGTCGCTGGCGACAAAGCTCCCGTGCAGGTGGCAGGCGCGGATGCGCAGCATCAGCATCACCGGCGTATTGCTGGCTTCGGACAGCTCGAAGCTCTGCTGCACCGCGGTCACGATGCTGTCCAGCCGGGGCTTGGGATCGAGCAGCCAGAGCTGCGATTTCATCGCGAAGGCGTGGGTGCGCTCCTGCATGATGCTGGAGCCCTCGCCGTAGTCCTCGCCGAGAATGATCAGCGCGCCGCCCTTGACCCCGGCTGACGCGAGATTGCCGAGCGCATCGCTGGCCACGTTGGTGCCCACGGTCGATTTCCAGGTCACCGCGCCGCGCAGGGGATAGTTGATGGAAGCCGCCAGCGTGGCGGCCGCAGTGGCCTCGCTGGCGCTGGACTCGAAGTGCACGCCAAGCTCCTTCAGGATTTCGCCGGCGTCGGCCAGCACGTCCATCAGGTGCGAGACCGGCGCGCCCTGGTAGCCGGCCACGTAGGCCACGCCGGACTGCAGCAGCGCCTTGGTGACCGCGAGTATGCCCTCGCCGCGGAATTCTTCACCCGCGGTCAGGCGCAGCAGTTCAACTTCCTTCGCGAATGATCGTTCGGCCACTTCCCACTCCCGCCCGGCGCGCGTAAGACCGCGTCAAGTGTACTATCCGGGCGCTCAGGGCCGGCCCGCGCTTTCCCCTTCTCTTGCGGGAGACGCATGAATCCATCCATGGAGCTTGGTTCCGCCATCCATGGCTCCAACACTCCCTCAAGAGAAGGGGAAAGCGCGGGCCTTCGGCTGGTGCTACGGGCGCTACTCTTGCTGCATGGCGTCGAGCTGACGCATCTGCTCGCCCAAGCGTTCAAGGTCACGAACTAACGCGGCCCGGCGGTCATGCACGCCCTGGACGACGTCGGGCGGGGCCTTGTCCAGGAACTGCGGGTTGGCCAGCTTTTTCTCGGCCGCCTGCAGGCCCTTTTCGGCCTGGGCGAGGAGCTTGCCGAGGCGGGCGCTTTCGGCCGCCGGGTCGATCACGCCGGCCAGGGGCGTCAGAAGCCTCAGCTCGCCATGCAGTGCGGACGCGGCGGGCGGCGCCTCGGCGTCCGCTGCGAGCAGCGTGAGTTTGTCTATGCCGGCCATCGGGTAAAGGAGCTCCGAAAGCGATTCCATCCGCTCATGGTCTTTTCGGCCGCCGCCCTGGGCCAGCACTTCCAGCCGGCGGCTTGGCGGCAGGTCCAGTTCACCGCGGATCTGCCGCATTCCCAGGACGAAACCCTGGAGCCACTCGATCTCGGCTTCGGCCTCGCGGTCCTCGGGAAAACCATCGGCTTGGGGCCAGGACGCGATCATCACGCTTTCGCCGCCGGTTCCCGCCAGAGGGGCGGCGCGCCGCCACAGCGCCTCGGTGATGAACGGCATGATCGGATGCAGCGCCCGCAGCACGGCCTCCAGCACGCGAACCAGCGTATGCCGGGCCGCGGCGGCGGCCTTGGCGTCGTCGCCGGTCAGAACGATCTTCGCCAGTTCCAGGTACCAGTCGCAATATTCGCGCCAGACGAAGTCGTACATGGCGCGGCTGGCCAGGTCGAGCCGGTAGCCGTCCAGCCCCTGGGCGGTGGCCTTGAGGGCCTTGCCCAGGCGGGAGACGATCCAGCGGTCGGCGGGCCCAGGGTGGGTGTATATCGAGGGCGGGACGCCCTCGCTCCCAGGTGTTGAGGGCGGGACGCCCTCTTTCCCGGGTGCGCCGCCCTCGCTCCCGGGCTGCTGCATGAATACGAAGCGGGCGGCGTTCCAAAGCTTGGTGCAGAAATTGCGGTAGCCGGCGGTGCGGTCGAGATCGTAGCGAATGTCCTGGCCGGTGCTGGCCATCGCGGCGAAACTGAACCGCACGGCGTCGGCGCCGAATGCCGGGATGCCTTCGGGGAACTGCTTGCGCGTCGCGCGCTCGATCTCCGGCGCCAGTTGCGGCTGCATCAGCCCGGCCGTTCGTTTCTCCACCAGGCCGTCCAGGCCCACGCCGTCGATCAGGTCCAGGGGGTCGATCACGTTGCCCTTCGACTTGGACATCTTCTGGCCTTCGTGGTCGCGGATCAGTCCGTGCACGTAAACCTCCCTGAACGGCACGTCGCCCATGAACTTAAGGCCCATCATGATCATCCGCGCGACCCAGAAGAACAGGATGTCGAAGCCGGTCACCAGCACCGTGCCCGGATAGAAGCGCTTCAGTTCCGGCGTTTCCTCCGGCCAGCCCAGCGTCGAGAACGGCCACAGGGCCGACGAGAACCAGGTGTCGAGCACGTCCTCGTCCCTTCGCAGCGGATAGTCGTGCGGCAGCTTGTGCCGCTGGCGCGCCTCGGCTTCGTTCCGGCCGACGAAGACCTCGCCGTCCTCGCCGTACCAGGCGGGTATCCGGTGTCCCCACCAGAGCTGGCGGCTGATGCACCAGTCCTCGATATTGCGCATCCACTCGAAATAGGTGGCCGCCCAGTTTTCGGGAACGAAGCGCACCCGCCCGTCCTCGACCGCGGCGATGGCGGGTTCGGCCAGGGGCGCGGCGCGCACGTACCACTGGTCGGTCAGGAAGGGTTCCAGCACGGCCTGAGACCGGTCGCCCCGCGGAACGGCGTGGCGGTGCTCCTTGACGCCCGCCAGCGCGCCTTGCTCCTGTAGCGCCTCGACCACCGCCTTGCGGGCATCGAAGCGGTCCAGGCCGGCGAATGCCGGCGGCGCGCCGTCGTTGATACGGCCCCGGGGGGTGAGCACGTTGATCGCGGGCAGGTTGTTGCGCCGGCCGATTTCGTAGTCGGTGAAGTCGTGCGCGGGAGTGACCTTGACGCAACCGGTGCCGAACTCCGGGTCCACCGCCTCGTCCGCCACGATGGGAATTTCCCGCCCGGTGAGCGGCAGGCGCACCATCCGGCCCACGAGTTGCCGGTAACGCTCGTCTTCGGGATGCACGGCCACGCCGGTGTCGCCCAGCATGGTCTCGGGGCGGGTCGTGTCCGCCTCCACCGCGCCATCGCCGTCCACCAGCGGGTAGCGCAGACGCCACAGATGCCCGTCCTCCTCGCTGGACACCACTTCCAGGTCGGAAAGCGCAGTCTGCAGCACGGGGTCCCAGTTCACCAGCCGCTGCCCGCGGTAGATCAGGCCCTCTTCGTGCAGGCGCACGAAAACTTCCCGGACCGCGCGGCTGCGCGCTTCGTCCAGCGTGAAGCAGTCGCGCGAGAAGTCCAGCGACGCGCCCAGCCTCCGCAGTTGGTCCCCTATACGCCCGCCGGACGACTCCTTCCAGGCCCAGACCCGCCGGACGAACTCCTCGCGCCCCAGCTCGCGGCGGTTCAGGCCCTCGGCTTCGAGCTGCCGCTCCACCACCATCTGGGTGGCGATGCCGGCGTGGTCCACGCCCGGCTGCCACAGCGCGCAGTCGCCGCGCATCCGGTGGTAGCGGGTGAGCGCGTCCATCACCGTGTCCTGGAAGGCGTGCCCCATGTGCAGGCTGCCGGTCACGTTGGGCGGCGGAATGACGATGCAGAACGGCGGACCGTCCCCGCGCGGCGCAAAGTAGCCCGCCCGCTCCCACCGCCGGTACGCCTCGCCCTCAATCTCCGTCGGCCGATACCTTTCCGCCAGCGCCCGCTCCCTCATGTCGCCCATACCAGACTCAATGTGCGAGTGTGCGCCAGCCGATACCTTTCCGCCAGCGCAAGCCCCTCCATGCCCCCTTCTTCAGGGAGTATTGGAGGCAGGGATGCCGGAGCAAGCTCCATGGATGGATTCATGCGTCTCCCGGAAGAAGGGGGCATGGAGGGGCGAGACCAAAGCGCCAGCCAGCTACTGACCCAGCAGGAACTCGGTAAGCAAAGGCACCGGACGCCCCGTACTGCCCTTGCTGCCTCCGGTCTTCCACGCCGTCCCGGCGATGTCCAGGTGCGCCCAGCGCGCATTCTTGACGAATCGCGACAGGAAGCAGGCCGCGGTCGTGGCGCCGGCGAAGCGCGAACCGATGTTGGCCATGTCGGCGAAGTTGCTCTTCAGTTCGGGCATGTATTCCGGGCCCATGGGCAGCCGCCAGACCGGATCGCCGGCCTTGTCGCCTGCCGCTTGCAGCTCCTCGGCGAGGCCGTCGTTGTTCGCGAACAGGCCGCTGTAGTGGCGCCCCAGCGCCATCAGGCAGGCGCCCGTCAGCGTGGCGACGTCCACCACCCTGGACGGCTTGTAGCGCAGCGCATAGTAAAGCGCATCCGCCAGTATCAGCCGGCCTTCGGCGTCGGTATTGAGGATCTCGATGGTTTCGCCGGACATCGCCTTCACGATGTCGCCCGGCTTGGTGGCGCGGCTGCCGGGCATGTTCTCGACTGCCGCCGCCAGGACCACCAGGTTGATCGGCAGCCTGAGTTCGATCGTGGCGTGCAGGGCGGCCATCACCGAGCCCGCCCCGCTCATGTCGAACTTCATCTCGTCCATCGCCCGCCCGGGTTTCAGCGAAATCCCGCCGGTGTCGAAGGTCACGCCCTTGCCGACCAGCGCGACGGGGGGCGAGTCGTCCGACGCGCCCTTGTAATGGAGCACGATCAGCCGGGGCTTCAACTCGCTGCCTTCGCAAACCGACAGCAGCGAGTTCATCCCCAGTTCCTTCATTTCGTCTTCCTGGAGTATCTCGGCGGTGACGCGGGTGCTGCGGCGCGCCAGCTTGCGCGCTTCCGATTCCAGGTAGGCCGGAGTGCATACGTTTGCCGGCAGGTTGCCCAGTTCCCGCGCATAGTTGCGTGCCCGTCCGATGGCGCGGCCCTGCCTCAAGCCCAATTTCGCCTGCGCCTCTTCCGCCTCACCATCGATCGCGACGGTGAGCCGGCGGTCCTTCGGCCGGGTGTCCTTCACCCTCTTGCGGGTCGTCGTGTAGCGATAGGAGGCATAAAGCCATTGCTCGGCGAAGCTTCGCGCCTTGCGCGCCGCATCCATGCCCGGCACGTCTTCCAGTCCCATCAGGCTTACCGCCGTCGTTGCGTTTGACCGCTCGGCCCTCTTGACGGCGGCCCCCACGGCCTTGCGCCAGCCGGCGGCGTCCAGCTTGTCCTTGTTGCCGAGGCCGGCGAGCAGCAGATGGCTCACGCCCAGGCGGCCCGTATGGGTAAGCAGCAGCGTTTCTCCGGACTTCCCGCGAATGTCCCCCGAAGCCATGGCGCCGGCGATCAGATTGCGCAGACCCGCACTCAGACCGGCGGTGGCGTTGGCCGGCTTTCCGTCCTGATAGACCGGGGCGATCGCCAGGTCAGCTTGTAAACTGTTCAAATTCTGCGTGGTGATATCGAATTGCATGTGGTCGCCTCTTGAAAAACCGCCCAACGGTGCTGCTTTAAGGGAATCGGCGCAGGCCGTAACGGTGGCTCATTCTATTGCCTTTGAGGAATGATGCGGATACTGGACCGGTATCTCTTTCGCGAAGGCCTGACGGCGTTCAGCGGCGCGCTTGCGGTGCTTCTGGTGCTGCTGGGCACCAACCAGTGCGTGCGAATACTGTCGGCTGCGGCCTCGCAGGATCTGCCCCGCGACGCCGTGCTGCCGATGATCGGCTACACCTGCCTGCAGTACCTGCCTGTGATCATGCCGGCGGCGCTGTTCTTCGGCCTGCTTCTCGCCCTGGGGCGCATGTATCGCGACTGCGAGTTGCCGGTGATCCGCGCCTGCGGCTACGGCGCCCGTTCCCAGCTCAAGCCGGTGCTGGCGCTGGCCCTGCCGGTGGCGGCGCTGGCCTGCTGGATGACCCTGGACCTTGCGCCCGGCGCGCGCCGGGCAGTGGATGAACTGGAACGGGAAGCGGCGTCCATGGGCGATCTGCGCCGTCTGGAACCGGGCCATTTCGTTTCCATGGGCGGCCAGGGCGTGGTCTATTCCGAGGAGGCGGATGAGCAGGGCCGGCTCTACCGCGTGTTCGCCCACCGGCGCGTGGACGGGCGCATGCAGGTCATCGTGACCGACCGGATGGCGCTTCAGGAAACCGCGGACCCGCTGGTGCGCATGGTGACCTTCTACGACGGCGTGCTGTACGACGGATGGCCGGGCGAGTCGCAGATCCGCATCGTGCGCTTTGCCGAGCACGGCATACCGGCGATCCTGCCCGAAACGGTTTCCCCGGGGATGAACATGGACGCGGCGCCCAGCGCGGAACTCTGGTCGAAAGGCGATCCCGAATCGCTGCTGGAACTTCAGCGCCGCCTTTCGGCCCCTCTGGTCTTGCTGATCCTGGCAGTGATGGCGCTGCCCCTGAGCCGCCGCCTGCCGCGCCAGAGCCGCTTTGCATCGCTCCCCTGGGCATTGCTGGTGTACGTGATTTACACTAACCTGGTCACCGCGGCGCTTTCCTGGGCACAGCAGGGAATCACGCCGCTATGGCTTGGCGTGTGGTGGGTTCACCTGCTGCTCGCCTGCGCGGCCGCGGCGTATTTCGGGATGGGCGATTCGCACCTGATCAGGCAATTCGACCGGCGCATCCGCGCCATGCAGACGGCATGACGCTTCTTGACCGCTACCTGTTGCGCGGGGTCGTCCCGCTTGTGCTCATGTGCCTCTGCGCGCTGGTGTCGCTTTCGCTGTTCGTGGACTTCGCCCAGCAGTCCCGCATGGCGGGCCAGGGCGCCTACACGCTGCTGGACGGTCTCGCCTACTCCGCGTTGCGCATTCCGCAATTCGCGTTCGACGCGCTGCCCGCGGCCGCCATCATCGGAAGTTTCCTTGCGCTGGGCAATTTTTCCGCGCACCACGAACTGACGGTGGCGAGGGCTTCCGGCGTGTCGGTGCTCCGGCTTTCGGTTCCGGTGTGGGCCGCGGGAGCGCTTTTCGTTGCGCTGGCGGCGTTCCTCGGCGAATCGCTGGCTCCGCCGATGCACGCCCTGGGCAAGCGCATGCGGGCGGCCGCCCTGAATCCGGCGCCGGCTTTGACCCAGGGAGAGAGCGTCTGGATGCGCGACGGCGACCTGATTCTGAACCTGCGCCCCGGGGGCGACGAAGAGGGCTACGCGAGCGCCTTTCTGTTCCGCCTGGCGCCGGAGGGTATCCGCAGTTTCGGCCGGGCGCGGGCGGCGAGGATCAACGAGGACGGAAAGCTCGAACTCGGCGGCTATGAAGAGACCGTGTTGGGCGAGGACGGCGCACAGGTGTCGTACAGCGATCTCAGGGTCACCGAGACCCGCCTGAGCCCGGATATCGTCGAACTGGTCGAACTGCGCCCCGAGCTGATGACGGTCGGCAGCCTGTTGCGCTACGCGCGCTACCTGGAAGCGAACCAGCTGAGCGGCCTGCGCTTCCGCCTGGAAATGCAATCCCGGCTTGCGACGATGGCGGCAGTGGCGCTGATGTGCGTGCTGGCGTTGCCGCTCGTGTTCACCAACCGCAGGACCCTCGGCGGCAGCGCCCGGGCCGCGCTGGGCCTGGGCATCGCGCTGATCTGGTTTCTGGCGAACCGCGGGGTGGCCGAAGCCGGTCAGCTCTATGGCCTGGCGCCGTGGCTGGCGGGCTGGGCGCCCACCCTTGTGCTCGGCATGGCCGTGATCCTGCTTCTAGTGCGCGCCGACCGCTTGCGCTGGCGCCGGGCTCCCGATTGAGCGCATTTTTTTGCGGGCATATGGCGCTCCCTAGGGGAATCGAACCCCTGTTTCCAGATTGAGAGCCTGGCGTCCTGACCCCTAGACGAAGGGAGCGTTTCGTGCCTGATAAGGCGCAGTGCGATATTATAGGCAGCCGAATAAAGGCGTGCTTCACACGCGCGCCGTGCCATCCGTGGCTGGAGTTTCGACCTCGATCAAGACAACGGCGCTGAAAATCAATTCGGACCAACCGCGCATTCAGGCGCGGCAGCTTCCGTCCAATGTCGTCAGGGTGCTACGCGGCCTGCACCGGGCAGGCTATCGCGCCTGCGTGGTCGGCGGCGGCGTGCGCGACCTGCTGTTGAATCTGCAGCCCAAGGACTTCGACATCGTGACCGACGCCAGGCCGGAGCAGGTAAAGAAGCTGTTCCGCCGGGTGCTGCTGATCGGGCGCCGGTTCCGGCTCGCGCATGTGATGTTCGGCCGCGAATACATCGAGGTCGCCACGTTTCGCGGTTCGAGTAACGAGGCCTCCGATCCGGAGGGCTCCGTTGTCCGGGGATCCAACGGGCGCATCCTGCGCGACAACCGCTTCGGGAGCCTGGAAGAGGACGTGCTGAGGCGCGATTTCACGATCAACGCGCTGTACTGGGACTACGCCGACAAGCGCATTATCGATCACGTCGGCGGCCTCAAGGACATCGTCAGGCGGCGGCTGCGCCTGATCGGGGAACCGCGATTGCGCTTCGAGGAGGACCCGGTACGGATGCTGCGAGCGGCGCGCTTTGCGGCGAAGCTCGGCTGCGAGCTCGACGTACGGTGCGCCGAGCCGATTCCGGAAATGGCCCGGCTGCTGCGGGCGGAGCCGCCCGCCCGCCTCCTCGAAGAGGTGCGCAAGCTGTTCCTTGGCGGTCACGCCGTTTCCAGTTTCGAAGAACTGCGCCGCTTCGGACTGCTCGACGAACTGTTCCCGTTCCTGGGCCCCTGGATGGATGCCCAGCCGCGGGCCGAAGGATTCGTTCGCGATGCGCTTGCGGCGACCGACAAGAGGCTGAGCGAGGGTTCACATGCCAGCCTGATGTTCCTGTTGTGCGTGTTCTACTGGGGGCCGATTTCCCGGGCCGTGGCGCCCGGCGGCAGCCGGATACCCCGCTATACGCAGATTACCGATGCCTTTCGCCGGATGGTTCGCGAAAGCCAGTACGGACTGCGCCCCACCAAGAAGATGATGGCGGACATGGAGCATGTGCTGGGGCGGCAGGCGCTGTTGCAGGCCAGGCCGCGCCGGCGCGTGAACCAGACGCTGAAGCACCCCCTGTTCCGCCCGGCCTATCGCCTGCTGTGCCTGCGCCGGCGCCTGGGCGAGATCGACGAACAGTGTGTTCTCTACTGGCGCAAGAGGGCGGGTTCGGCGCCTTCACGCTCCTGGTCGAAGCGTCGCCGCCACGGACCGGGCCGCGCCGCGGGCCGGAGCGCCAACGGAAATGAAAAAAAGGTCCGGTAGCGGCCGATACATCGCCGTCGAAGGCTGCATCGGCGCCGGCAAGTCCACGGTGGCGTACTTGCTGGCGGACCGGATGAACGGAGAACTGATCGTGGAGGCGCCGCACGGCAACCCCTTCCTGGAGCGCTTCTACAACGGGGTCACCCAGGCTGCGCTGCCGTCGCAGCTCTATTTCCTCCTGCACCGCACGCAGCTCGCCGAGCGCATCAAGAAGGACGACCTCTTTCCCACAACGCGCATCAGCGATTTTCTGCTGGAGCGCGACCGGGTCTATGCCGAGTGCACGCTGGCGTCGGACGAATTGCAGGTCTACGACATGGTGCGCGAGGCCGTCTCGATCGACCCGCCGGCGCCCGACCTGGTGCTGTTCCTGCAAACCTCGGTTCGTACCCTGCTGAAGCGGATCGCCAACCGGGGCATTCCGATGGAACGGCGCATAACGGCCGAGTATCTCGAACTGCTTAACGAGGCGATGGCGCGATTTATACTGGACTACGACGAGGCGCCGGTCCTGATAGTGAACACCGAAGCCATCGATCTGGTGAACAACGATGCGCACATCGAACTGCTGCTCAACGAAATGGAACAGGTCCGGTCCGGTCGCACCTACTTCGATCCCAGCGGCCTGGTCGTTTGATCATCGCAGCGCGCCCCGCCGGCCTTCGGTTTCGCTGCCCGCCCTTTTCGGGAACGTCGGAGGCAGGATGCCGACGCCGAGCCCACAGGGATGTGCTTGCCGGCGTGTCCCGAAAAGGGCGGGCAGCGAAACCGAAGGGAACACAGCAGGCAAAAGGACAGACCGGATAGCACGCCGGGAGCTCTGATCATGTACGTTCAGTTGAAGCAGCGCGACATGCGCAGACCGCCAGTGAACGTGAGCACGCTGGCGCGGATGAAAAAAGAGCGCGAGCCGATCGCCTGCCTGACCGCCTACGACGCCAGTTTTGCGCGGCTGGTGGACCGTTCCGGCGTGGACCTGGTGCTGGTAGGCGATTCCCTGGGCATGGTCATTCAGGGACATGACACGACCGTTCCGGTAACGGTCGAGGACATCATCTATCACAGCCGGCACGTGGCGCGGGCGCTCACCCATGCCTTCCTCGTGGCCGACATGCCCTTCATGAGCTACAGCGAACCGGAACAGGCGCTGGACACCGCCGTGCGGCTGATGCAGGAAGGCGCCGCGATGATGGTCAAGCTGGAAGGCGGCGAGGGCCAGCGCAGGATCGTGGAGCACCTGGCCCGGCACGACATCCCCGTTTGTGCGCATATCGGACTGCGGCCGCAGTCGGTCCACAAGATCGGCGGATTCAAGGTGCACGGACGCGATCCCTCGCAGGCGGAACAAATGGTGACCGGCGCGCGCCGGCTGGAGGAAGCGGGCGCCGACGTGGTCCTGCTCGAGTGCGTTCCCAACGAACTGGGCAGGGCGATCGCGCGGGAGTGCCGGGTGCCCGTTATCGGGATCGGAGCGGGACCCGATGTCGATGGGCAGATCCTGGTCCTGTACGACATGCTCGGCATCACGCAGGGTCCGGTGCCGAAGTTCGTACGCAACTTCATCACCGCAGCGGACGATCCGCAGGCCGCCTGCGAAGCCTACGTAGAGGCCGTAAAGTCCGGCGAATACCCCGCTCCCGAGCACTGCTTTTCCTGATGCTGCGCCGCCCTTCTCCCGCGTGTGCTCGGCATGCCCGTTGCCCATGCGGCACCTCCGTTCCGGGAGACGCATAAATCCATCCATGGAGCTCGGTTCCGCCATCCATGGCTCCAACGCTCCCGGCACGGAGGTGTCGCATGGGCAACTCCGTGGTCGATCAGTCCTTTTGGTTTGTGCGGATAGTTGAGACGAAGGCGCAGGTCAGGGCGCGGCTGCGCCGCTGGCAGGACGCGGGCGAGAAGGTCACGCTGGTGCCCACGATGGGCGCTCTGCACAAGGCGCATACGGACTTGGTGCGGCTGGCGAAACGCTCGGGACGCGCCGCTGTAAGCATTTTCGTGAATCCCACGCAATTCGCTCCGGGAGAGGACTTCGAACGCTATCCGCGCGATCTCGAAGCGGATGCGGGGCTGCTGCGGAAGGGCGGGGCGGACCTGCTGTTCGCTCCCGCGGCGGAAGAGGTCTATCCGAGGGGCCTGGAGGACCTCACCCGGGTGGAGGTTCCCGGCCTGTCCGGCGATCTTTGCGGAGCCTACCGGCCTACGCACTTTGCCGCAGTGACTTCGGTGGTCGCGCGGCTACTCCTGATCACTTTGCCCGACGCGGTGATTTTCGGTCGCAAGGATTATCAGCAACTTCTGATCCTGCGCCGCATGGTGGAGGACCTGCACATTCCTGTCGAGGTCATTGAGGGGCCGATCACGCGCGAGGGCGATGGCCTGGCCATGAGTTCGCGCAATCGTTATCTGAGCGCCGAGGAGCGGCATATTGCACCGACCCTGAACCAAGTCCTTCTGGAATGCGCGGAGCGTTTGCGAAACGGCGATCGCAACTTTGCCCGGCTGGAGCGGGACGCCATGACGTTTCTTGAGCGGAAGAGCTTTGTTCCCGATTACGTGGCGGTGCGTCGGGCAGGCGATCTCGGCCCACCGCCGTCATCGGGGCCCTGCGAATGGGTGATCCTGGCCGCCGCCTGGCTGGGCTCCGCCCGCCTTATCGACAACGTTACCTGCTCGCCGTGAGGCTAATGTTCCCCAATCCATTCCCGAAGAGCCGCGTCAATGCGTGTTTGCCATCCGCGACCACCTGCCTTGAAGTGATCAATCACGTCTTGGGACAAACGAATTGTCGTTGACACTTTAGGCTTTGCGACGGGTGGCCGGCCCCGGCGCACGGCGACCTTGGCGAATTTCTCAGGCCAGCCGTCTTTCGACAGATCAGGCGCGGTGTTCCGATCAAAATCTTGATCCATAGAGTTTGCGTTCCCGTTCATTGGCTTTCCTCATGCTTATTATTCGGTATGCGTCGTCGCGAGGCGTCCAGACAAGAACCACCATCTCGCTGCGAAGGGACCCGATGGTGATGAAACGCTTTTCGCCGTAATTTCTCCGATCATCCTCGACCGTAAGTGTGGCTCCCGCGAACACTTCGCCAGCAAACTCCATGTCCAGTCCCCTGGTCTCCAGGGTGGCTGCGCGTTTTGCCGAGTCAAACCCGATTCGCATAATTTATGTTACTACATAAAATGACTCAATCCAGTATTCACTCGCCTTGTCTTTTGCTGAAGACCATACGCAATGCGTGCCTATTTATGGAGCCAGATCACAGTGGCGGTTCAGCGCCCAGTGAACGTGCTCGCGAACCAGCTCGCTTGGGTGCGATGAGCGATTGCGTAATGCCTTGATGACTGCGCGCGAGCGCGGGGCGTTGCCGAGCGCGACAGCCAGGTTACGCAGCCAGCCCGTGTAGCCGGCGCGGCGCAGGGCGCTTCCCCGGGTGCGTTCCCGCCATTGCTCCTCGCCCCACGCGAACAGGCGCGTCAGGCGGGAGTTGTCCAGGCCGCCGCGCGGGGCGAACGCGGCTTCTTCGCTGGGCCGCGCGTGGCGGTTCCAGGGGCAGACCAGCTGGCAATCGTCGCAGCCGAACACCCGGTTGCCGATCCGCGGCCGCAGTTCCAGTGGAATGGAACCTCGATGCTCGATGGTCAGGTACGAAATGCAGCGGCGGGCGTCGAGTTGATAAGGCGCCACGATGGCCTTGGTGGGACAGATGTCCATGCATGCCCGGCAACTGCCGCAGTGGTCCGTCACGGGGCGGTCGACCGGCAGCGGGAGGTCGGTGTAGATCTCGCCGAGAAAAAACCACGAGCCTTCGTGGCGGTCGATCAGGTTGGTGTGCTTGCCCATCCAGCCCAGTCCGGCCTGCGCGGCCAGCGGTTTCTCCATGACCGGGGCGCTGTCCACGAACACCCTGTAACCCATGGGTCCTGCCCTCGACGCGATACGTTCGGCCAGCTTCCGCAGACGCCTGCGCATCAGGCGGTGGTAGTCTCTGCCCAGCGCGTAACGCGAAATGTAGGCCCGGTCCGGGTCGGCCAGCACGGCCAGGGCCGGGGTGGCGTCCCGCGGCCAGTAGTGCATGCGGAAGCAGAGCACCCTCAGCGTTCCGGGAAGCAGGCGGTCCGGCCGGGTTCGCTTGCGTCCATGCCGCGCCATCCAGCCCATCGTTCCGTGCCGCCCCAGCTCCAGCCAGCGCTCCAGGCGCTCCTCGGCCCGGGCCAGGCCGATTCCGGTCACTCCGGCCTGTTCGAAGCCGAATTCCCGCGCCAGCGCAGGCAGTTCGGCGGCGATCCGTGCGTGTTCCGCGGCAGCTTGCATGGGCCGAAAGAGTATAGGTCGGAAGGGAAGGCGTTGCGTCCTCGTGGAGTGCGGGACGCCCTTGCCCCGGAGATTTGGGGCAATATTCGTGCTGATGAGTCATCGGACCGCATACTGCGCCGACGCCGTGCGCGCGCTGGAACGTGCGCTCATGGCAAGCGAAGGCATCGACAGCAACGCCCTGATGGAGCGCGCCGGCACGGCCGCCTACGCGCGCGCCCGTCGCGCCTTTCCCCGGGCGCGACGATGGATCGTCCTGGCCGGCGCAGGAAACAACGCGGGCGACGGCTTCGTGATGGCGCGTCTGGCGAAGCAGGAGGGCCTGGACGTCAAGGTCATGCTGCTGTCTCCCGACAATCGGCCCCGGGGCGACGCGGCCACGCAGTTCGAGGCGGCGCGGCAATCCTCCGTGCCGTCCGGACCGCCGGCGCGCACGGAACTGGAAGGATGCGACCTGATCGTTGACGCCATGCTCGGAATCGGGCTGGACCGCCCGCTGGGCGGGCTTTATCTCGAAACGGCACAGGCGGTCAATGAAGGCAGTGCGCCGGTCCTGGCCGTCGACATACCCACCGGCATACACGCCGACACCGGGGCCTTGATGACGGCGGCGGTCCGTGCGGCCCTGACGGTGACCTTCGTGGCCGACAAATGCGGGCTGTTCCTGGGTGACGCTCCGGATTTCGTGGGGCGGCGGGTGCTGGAGCCGCTCGGGCGGATTGCGCCGGACAGGGTAGCGGAAATCGGGACCGCATTTGCGGAGAAGCCGATGTTGCGCGTGTTCACGGCAGAGATGCTGCGCGCGATGCTCCCGGCGCGGCAGCGCGCCGACCACAAGGGCCGCTTCGGGCATGTCCTGGTAGTGGCCGGCGGACCGGGAATGGGCGGCGCCGCAAGGCTGGCCGGCGAGGGCGCGTTGCGCGCGGGGGCGGGGCTCGTATCGGTGGCCACGCACCCGGAACATTCGGCCGCGCTTCTGTCCGGACGGCCGGAACTCATGGTGCGCGGCGTCCGCAAAGCGGAAGAACTCGCGCCCCTGCTTGAACGGGCCACGGTGCTGGCGGCCGGCTGCGGTCTCGGCCAGGATGCCTGGTCCCGCGAAATGTTCGCAGCGGCCCGGGCCAGCAATCTGCCGATGGTGGTGGACGCGGACGGTCTCGGTCTCGTGCCCGAGTCTCCCGCGGGGGCCGCCCCGGCAATCCTGACACCGCACCCCGGCGAGGCCGCGCGGCTATTGGATAGCTCCAGCGCCCGGGTGCAGGACGACAGGCTGGACGCCGTTGCCGGACTCAGGAAGCGTCATGGCGGCGTGGCGCTGCTAAAGGGCGCGCACACGCTGGTTTCGGGAACCGAAAAACCGCCCTGGGTGATCGACGCCGGCAATCCCGGCATGGCGACGGCGGGGATGGGCGACGTGCTCACCGGACTGATGGCGGGCCTTTGGGCGCAGTTCCCCGAGGCCGAACCGGAAGACCTGGCCGCGCTGGCCGCTTTCGTGCATGCCCGGGCGGGCGATCGCGTTGCGGAGAATGGTCAGCGCGGGATGATCGCCGGGGACGTACTTGACGCCCTGCGTGCCGGATTGAATCCCTGATTCGGCGCCGCGAGGATTATTTCGGCGCCGAGTAGAACTGGATAATGGCGCCTCCCCGACTTGACGATATTCACATTTATATAAAAGTAAATTAGACTTACTCTTTCCAAATTTCTCGAATAAGAAGAATGATTGAGCGTGACGGCCATGTCAGGGCATTGCGGCGGCTGTTCTCCAACAACTCCGTCATTGTCCTGCTGGGCCCCCGGGGAGCAGGCAAGACGACTCTGTCACACGAATTTGCGCAGCGCTCTCGCTCGAATGCCTATTTGTTCGACCTGGGCTCGGCGGCGGACCGTTCCAGGCTTGACGATCCGGACCTGGCGTTGTCCGGCCTGCAGGGTCTGATCGTGCTGGACGAAATCCACCGCGCCCCGCACATTATTGATGTCGTGCACCGGTTGTTGCTCAGGCCCCGAAACCCGGCGCGGTTCCTCTTACTCAGCAGCATCGTGCCGGACAAACTGCGGCAACGGTTCGAAACGCTCTCCCAATTCAGCGCCTACTATGAACTCCCCGGGCTCCTGTCAGCCGAACTGCCCGTACCGCAGGCCAACGTGCTGTGGTTGAGGGGGGGGCTGCCGGCGTCGTACAGCGCCGGCAGCGACAGCGAGAGCTACGATTGGCGGGAGCGATACGTTCGCGACTTCCTGGAGCGCGACCTCCATCGCCTGGCGACCAATGCTCCGGCGGACCGGATCGAACGGTTCCTGGTGATGCTGGCGCACAGCCATGCGCAGGTGTGGAACGGATCCGAACTGGCGCGATCGCTGGGCGTCTCGCATCACACCGCGCGCCGCTATCTGAACATTCTTCAATCCGCATTTGTCGTGCGCACGCTGAGCCCGTGGCGCGCGAACCTGCCCAGGCGTCAGGTCAAGTCGCCCAAGGTTTATTTTCAGGACACGGGGCTGCTGCACTATTGCCTGGGCATTACGAGCCTGCGCGACCTGGAGCGGCATCCCAGGTCGGGAGCTTCCTGGGAAGGCTTCGTGCTCGAGAACCTGATCCGTGTCCTTGGCCGAAAGGATTCGCAGTTCTATTTCTGGGCGGCGCACACCGGGGCCAAGGTGGATCTCATCGTCCGGAGCGGCAGCCAGCTTCGCGGTTTCGAAATTCGTCGAACCTCCTCTCCCCGCATTACGCGCTCGGTCCGGTCCGCGCTGGAAAACCTTTCGCTGACGCGGATGGATGTGGTTCATGCGGGACCCTCAAGCATGGCTCTGGACAGGCGAACCCGCGCGATTTCGGCCGATCGCCTGCACGAGGAAGTATGAGCCTTGACCCCCGGCCTGCAAGATCGGGCGGCTGTCTTTTGCGCCCGTAGCGTCGACGGCCTGACGGCGCTGGGACGAACACTTGGCGGGGCCCTGCAGGAAGCCGTCGCCGGAAGTCCTTTCCTGCTTCTTGCCCTGGACGGAGAACTGGGGGCCGGGAAGACGACCCTTGCCGCCGCAACGCTGGCGGCGCTGGGCGTCCGGTCACGGGTAACAAGCCCCACCTACGGGCTGGTGCATGCGCATAGTTTCGCCATTGGCGGGACGGGACGGAAGGTGGAAGCCCTGCATGTGGACCTGTACCGCCTGCGGCATCTGGCCGAACTGGATGAACTCGGTCTTGAGGACGGTATTCAGTCCACGCCGGCCGCGGCCTCCCAGGTATTGCTGGTGGAGTGGTTCGAGAACGCCCGGGGACGCCTGGGTCCCCCCGATCTCGCATGCCGTCTCAAGCATGCGAAACGCGGCAGGCTCGTGAATCTGCGCGCCCACTCGACTCCGGGCGCCCGGATTCTGCGGTTGCTGCGCGGTACGGCTCACTCCGAGCTGCAATTGCTCTCTGAGTAGGATATTTATTAAATAGTGGGGATAGCCTACTAATATTCTTGGAATTTCCTTGACAAGCGGCCCCTCGGAGCTATACTCGCCAACGAGGAAACCCGAACAAGCAGCAGGCATGACCGCCCACCGCCTCCTCGTTACTCTTGTTGCCGGGCTTATGGCCGGCGCCCTGAACGCCGCACCCGCGCGCATAGACGGCATCCGCGTGGCCGAGTACGACTCGAAGACGCGGGTGGTCCTTGAACTGGATCAGGCGCGCAGCCACACGATCGAGGTGCTGGACAACCAGCCGCGGGTTGTCGTGGATCTCTATTCCGCGAGGATGAGCGCCACGCTTCCGCAGCGGGGCACGGGGATCGTCCGGCGGATGCGTCACGGCCGTCACCCGGGCGACATGCTGCGCGTGGTGTTCGACCTGCATGCCGCCGCGACCGCTACCAGCTTTGCCGTGGCCGCGGGCAAGGACGGCGGCAGTCATCGTATCGTGGTCGATATCTATCCCGGGGGCATCGGGCAGGAAGCCGTTGAGGAGGAAATCGCGGCGCCCGCGAACCGCGACGTGCTCATCGCCGTCGATGCCGGGCACGGCGGCAGGGACCCGGGCGCCATCGGCAGGGGAGGATTGCAGGAAAAAAACGTGGTCCTTGCGGTGTCCCGGCGGCTGGCGCGAATAATCGGCCGGGAGCCGGGAATGTCCTCCATGCTGACGCGCGACGGCGATTATTACATCCCGCTCCGCAAGCGCTATGCGCTTGCCCAGCAGCGCAACGCCGACCTGTTCGTGTCGGTGCACGCGGACGCCGTGAGGAACCGGAGCGTCCGCGGCTCAAGCGTCTACGCGCTGTCCGAAAAAGGGTCATCCGATGAGGCCCGCCGGCTCGCGCGGCGGGAAAACGCATCCGACATGATTGGCGGCATCGAGATGGACGGAATGCCGCCCACCGTTGCGACCATGATCATCGATCTGTCGCAGAACGCTTCCATCGGCGCCAGCCTGGAAGTAGGCGGCGATATTCTCCAGTACCTGCAGGGCGTTGACCGGGTGCGGAAGTCGAGAGTGCAGACGGCGCCGTTTGCAGTGCTCAAGGCTCACGACGTGCCTTCGATCCTGGTGGAGACCGCCTACATTTCAAACCCGCAGGACGAGCGGCTGCTCAATAGCGACAGCTACCAGGAAAAGCTGGCCCAGGCCATTCTGTCGGGGATTCGCGCGTATTTCTACCGGAACCCGCCGCGCGGCACGCTGATCGCGCAGCGGGTCGCGGCCGGCGAAATGCCGGAGCAGCAATATGTGGCCCGCCGCGGCGACACGCTGAGCGGAATCGCCCAGCGCTTCAATGTGCCCCTCGCGGTACTGATCCGCGCCAACAACCTCCCGAGCGACCGCCTCCGCGTCGGCCAGGTGTTAAGAATCCCCGCCAGCTGACACGAACCCTATTTCTGCTCCCTTCGCCCGGCTATTGCGCCCCTTCTCGCTGGAGACGCATGAAGTCGTCCTGACGCTCGGCGAAGGCATCCTGCCTTCGACGCTCCCGCGAGAAGGGGCGCAATAGCCGGGCTTGAGCTGGCGCTGTACGGGTTGGCGGTATGCGAGCCTCGTTCGTTGCCCCCTCCCCGCAGGGGCGTCGGGGGCAGGACGCCCCCGACGAGCGTCAGGACGACTTCATGCGTCCCCTGCGGGGAGGGGGCAACGAACGAGGCGGGACCAGCACGCCCTATAGCTGTACTACGCCGACGGTGCAGCCGACGGCGAAGATCGGTATCGGCTCGTAGAACAGCAGCTCGCGCGGGCTTCCGGCGGTGGCGCCGGCCACGCACACGAAGGTGCGTATCTCGAATCCTCCCTGGCCCGCGTCCCGGTACGTTTCCGCATCGCTGTAGCCGGTCATGCCGGAGTAGTCGCCGCGTACCCAGCGGTCGAGAAATTCCCGGTCCCAAGCCTCGTTGATCTTGCCGGAGTCGGGCGTGCAGGGCCAGTGGGAAAGCCCGCCGGTTCCGATCAACGCAATCCGTTCGGGCTGCTCTTCGCAGGCGCGGCGCAGGCTCTCGCCGAATTTCCAGGCGCGCTTGAGCGGCGTCAGCGGCGGACCCTGGCAGTTGATGTTGGCGGGGATGACGGGAAGGTCGTAACGGGGCGTCAGGAAGTTGAGCGGAACCATCACTCCGTGATCGAACTTCCATTCCTGGGCGTAACTCACGTCCACATCTTCCAGAACCACACCGATGAGGCGCTCCGCCAGATCGGCATTGCCGGGGATGCTAGCCTTGCCGATGCCCAGCCACTCCTCGTCCTCGACCGGGCCCTCGTAGCCGTCCGCCATCCCCAGGCAGTAGGCCGGCATGTTGTCCATGAAGAAGTTGGCGAAATGCTCCGCCGCAACCACGATCAGCGCGTCCGGGCGGGCCGCTTCCAGACGCCGGCGCATTTCGCGCATCCGGGTATAGAACCCCTCGCGCTGCGCCTTGCCGGCGCGCTCGTACCGTCCGGTGATTCCGGGGGCATGGCTGCAGACGCCGGCGAATACGAGGCTCATGTTTCGGTCATCGCGTACAGGCCCGACCGCACGGGTCCGTACCGCTCGACGCCGTCGCGCATGGCCTGCAGATACTCGTCCCACTCGTATCCGCACAGCGCGGCGTAGTGCATCAGCAGCTGGCCGTTGACGCCCATTACATAAAGCAACCCGATGTCCGGTTCGCGCAGGGCGGTCTTTTCACCGTCGTCCAGGGGATAGTCCGCGAGCAGATCCTCAAAATCCCTTTCGTAGCGTTGCCGGACATGCTCGTCCCTATTCAGCTGGTAGATCAGCTTCTGCAGGTAGTAAAGACTCATGGGGTTTCGCGGGTGCGGGAGCGCCGATTCAGGTTCCCGGACCGATATTGCATCCGCGGTGTTTCTCCGTCAACGAAAGACCGCCCGCAGACGCTTGCGGTAGCACTATTTTGGGGTATAGTGGGAGTCTGTGGGAGATTGTGGGTTAAGCGGATAGGGAATGTTTCACGGCCCGGCCAATGTCACCCTGGATACCAAGGGCAGGTTCGGCGTCCCTGCGCGTTACCGGCAGGAAGTTGCCGAGGCCAGTGGCGGGCGCGTGGTCTGCACCGTTCATCCGGACCGGTGCGTGCTGATCTACCTGCCGGAGGATTTTGCCAAAGTCAGGGACGATGTGATACGGCAGAAGGGGGGCCGGGACGCGGAAAGGCTGATCGTGGGCTACGCGACCGACGTCTCGCTGGACGCGGCCGGGCGCCTGCGCGTGCCTCCGGTCTTAAGGGAACACTGCGATCTTCAGCGCCAGGCCACGCTGCTGGCGCTGGGGCGCAGCTTTGAATTGTGGGATGCGGCGCGGTGGCGCGAGAGGGCGCTGGAAGTCGGCGCAAGCGAATCCGTGGACGCAGCCCTGAGCGCCGTGCAACTTTGAATGCCCACGGAGCGTTCGAGCATGAACCCGCGCTGCTGGAGGAAACGCTTCACGGCCTGGCGCTTGATCCCCACGGCCTCTACGTTGACGCGACCTATGGGCGCGGCGGGCACAGCCGGGCGATTCTGGCGGGTCTTGGAAAGCGCGGACGCCTGCATGCGATGGACTGCGACCCGCAAGCGGCGCAGTCGGCCCGGGCGCTCGCGGAACGGGATCCGAGGTTTTCGATCGAACACGGCAATTTCCGCCACCTCGCCCGCTCGCTCGAACGCAAGGGCTGGCAGGGCAGTGTGCATGGTGTTCTCTTCGACCTTGGGGTTTCACTTCCGCAACTCACCGACCCGGACCGCGGCTTCAGCCTGCGCTCGGATGGGCCGCTGGACATGCGCATGAATCCCACCGAGGGCCAAAGCGCCGCCGAATGGCTGAACCGCGCGCCGATGAATGAAATCGCCCGCGTGATACGAAATTGCGGAGAGGAGCCCCAGGCGCTCAGGATCGCCGATGCCATCTGCCGCAACCGGCCGGTATCCAGCTGCTCCGGCCTGGCGCGGCTGGTGGCGTCCGCCGCGCGGAACCCCAAGCCCGGAATTCATCCGGCCACCCGAACGTTCATGGCGCTGCGCATATTCATCAACGCCGAGCTCAAGGCGCTTGAGGACGCGTTGCCGCAGGCGGTACGGAGCCTGCGCCCGCACGGACGCCTTTGCGTGATTGCCTTTCACTCCCTGGAGGACCGCATCGTGAAGCGCTACATGCGCAATGCTTCGCGCCTGCCTCCTCCGCTTGCCCGGCTGCCGTCCGTCCCCTCGGCAGCCGGGCCTTTACTCAAGATCGTGGGCAGGATGCAGCGTTGCGGCGCCGCCGAAAGCCGGCGAAATCCGCGAGCCCGCAGCGCCCGCCTGCGCGTTGCCGAACGACTGGCCGCCTGAAGCGAACGATGAAATCCGGGCGCTTTTCGTCACTGCTGCTGCTCGGCCTTGCATTTGCAACGCTGGCAAGCGGCATTCTCCTCAGCTACGCGCGCCATGAACACAGGGTGCAGTTTCGGGCCATGCAGGACCTGATCGGCGAGCGCGATCAACTGGAAGTGGAATGGGGCGCGTTGCAACTGGAGCGCGCGACCTGGGCCGGATATCGCCGCATAGACCGCGAGGCGAGCGAACGCCTGGCGATGCGGCGGCCCGAGCAGCACGACATCGTGTTCCTGCGGGTGGGGTCGGCGGATTCCTCTTCAACAGGCCCGCGCGCGGCGAGCAGGTAAACCGTGGGCAGGCGCGTACAGGTCATGCCGCACGGGTTTCGGATCCGCATCGCCGTTTGCACCGTTGCCCTGACGGCCGGCGCCCTGATTCTGGCGGGCCGCGCCGTTCAACTGCACCTGCTGGAGAACGAATTCCTGGAATCGCGGGCCGACGCGCAACAGGTTCGCGAGGCAAAAATCGTCGCCCGGCGCGGCCGCATCCTGGATCGCAACGGTCAACCACTGGCGGTCAGCGCCCCAGTGGACAGCTTCTGGGTTCATCCCGGCAGCCTGGAGACGCTGCGGCCCTACCTGCCGCGGCTGGCGCAAACCTTCGGCGCCAGCGCCGAGCAACTTGAGCAAAGAATCGAGCGCGCCCGGGGCCGCGAATTCGTCTGGCTCAAGCGAGGTCTGCCTCCCGACCGCTCCCGGGCCGTCGTCGATCTCAAGGCGCCGGGACTGCAGATGCGCCGGGAGTACCGCCGTTACTATCCTGCCGGAGAAATCGCCGGCCACCTGGTGGGATTTGCCGGCATCGACGAGAACGGTCAGGAAGGCCTTGAACTGGCGTTCGATTCCTGGCTGAAGGGACGGGACGGGCGCAAGCAGGTCGTGCGCGACCGGCTCGGCCGCCATGTGCGCGACATAGCCGGCATAAGCCCGCTGGAGCGGGGACGCGACCTTCGCCTGGGGCTGGACTTGAGGCTCCAGTATCTCGCCCATGCCGAACTCCGGGACGCGGTCGAGCGCCATGGCGCACGCTCGGGATCGGTGGTGATGCTGGACACGCTCAGCGGCGAGGTGCTGGCCATGGTCAGCCAGCCTTCCTTCAATCCCAATGACCGGCGCGGGTTTCAGCCCGCCAACTACCGTAACCGTGCGGCCCTGGACCTTTTCGAGCCCGGGTCCACCATCAAGCCCCTGGTCGTGGCGGCCGCCCTGGAAAGCGGCGCCTGGGCGCTTGACGAGCAAATCGACACGGGGCCCGGCTACGTCAAGGTGGGGCCCAAGGTGATCAAGGACCGGAATCCCCTCGGAGTGATCGACCTGGCCACCCTGCTGCGCCGTTCCAGCCAGGTAGGCGCAACGACCGTGGCGATGAAGCTTGCGCCGCATCGATTCTGGGAAACGCTGACCGGAGTCGGCTTCGGCCGCGCCACGGAAAGCGGTTTCCCCGGAGAAGCCGACGGGTCGCTGTACGACTACAAGCACTGGAAGCCGGTGGACCAGGCGGTAATGGCCTACGGCTACGGGCTTGCCGTTACGGCCCTGCAACTGGCACGCGCTTACGCGGTTTTCGCAACCGGTGGAAGGACCATTCCGGTGAGCCTGATATGGACCGACGAGCGTCCGGGCGGCGTGCGCGTGCTGTCGGCGCACACCGCGGCGATCATGTCGGAACTGCTGGAACAGCCGCTCGGCCCGGGTGGCACCGCAACCGCAGCGCGGGTGCCGGGCTACCGGGTGGCGGGCAAGACGGGAACGGTCGAAAAGCTTGGCCCGGAAGGTTACGACTCCGAGCGGCACACGGCCCTGTTTGTGGGATTTGCGCCGGCATCCCGGCCGCGGGTGGTGGCGGTCGTCGTGATCGACGACCCGGCGGTTAACGGTTATTTCGGTGGACAGGTGGCCGCCCCCGTTTTTTCGCGCGTGGCGGCGGGCGCGTTAAGGCTGATCGGAGCGCCGATGGATGGCGTTCCGGACGCGTCCGGAACCATGGTGGCGTCCCGATGAGCGACTGTGGCGCCCATGGCGGCTCGGCGGATTTGAGCCGGCTGTTCGCCGCCGTCGCCGCCGAGGCGCCGGCGATGCGCGTTCGCGGTCTGGCCATGCACAGCGACCGGGTCGTTCCCCGGGGGCTGTTCCTGGCCTGCTCCGGCGCGCGCCACGGCCTTGAGTTTCTGCCCCAGGCGCTGAAACGCGGCGCGGCTGCCGTCGCCTGGGAACCCGCCGACGGCGTGTCCGAGCCCACGCTGCCGGACGATGTCGCCGGATTTTCCGTGCCGTCCCTGCGCCGCAAGGTGGGACTGATTGCCGACGCCTTCTACGGTCAACCTTCCGCGAGCCTTGCCGTGACCTGCATTACCGGCACCAACGGCAAGACGACCGTGGCCTGGCTGGCCGCGCACGCAATGAATTTTTTAGGCCGACCCGCGGCCGCCATGGGCACTCTGGGTTGGGGGCCTCCTCCCAAGCTGTGGCCTTCCGCGATGACCACACCCGACCCGGATGAATTGCACCGGCGGCTGCGGGTCCTGGCCGACAACGGCGTAGAGCACGTGTTTCTGGAAGTGTCGTCCCAGGCCCTGGACCAGGACCGCATCAGCGGCTTGCGCATCGAGCTTGCGGCCTTTACCCAACTGGGACGGGACCATCTCGACTACCACGGCGATTCGGTCGCCTACGGCGGCGCCAAGAGGCGGCTGTTCGTCGAGCATCGCCCGAAAGCGGCGGTGATCAACGTCGACGATCCCTTCGGGTCCGATCTTGCGGATAATTTTTCCGGCGCAGTCCTGCGCGTTGCCTGCGATGGCGTCAATCCGGCCGAGCTGTCGCTGCGGCGGGTACGCCCCGGCGCCGACGGCCTGCGCCTTGAACTTGCCGAGGGCGCGTCCCGGTTCAGGGTCGCCAGCCGGCTTTACGGCTGCTTCAATGGCGCAAACCTGGCCCTTGCCTGCGGACTTCTGCGGGCCCTGGGCATTGACAGGGACGATGCCGTGCGGGCCCTGTCGAACTGTCCCGCGCCGCCGGGACGCATGGAGCATTTCGGCGGCGGCGCGCTGCCGGACGCTTTCGTGGATTACGCCCACACGCCGGACGCGCTGGGAGCGGTCCTCGGCGAGCTGCGGGCCCGCAAGCCCCACCGCCTCTGGTGCGTCATGGGATGCGGCGGCGAGCGCGATGCGGGCAAACGGGCGGAAATGGGGCGCGTGGCCGGCGCCCTGGCCAACGAGTTGTTCATCACCTCCGACAATCCGCGGAGCGAAAACCCGCGTGAGATCGCCGAGCAGATACTGGCCGGCGCCTCCGGGCGGGCGGTGTTGGAGCTGGATCGGAGCAGGGCGATACGCGCGGCACTCCACGCGGCCCGGCCGGGCGACATCGTGCTGGTTGCCGGCAAGGGACACGAAGCCTTTCAGATCAGCGGCGGGAGAGTACTGCCGTTTTCGGATGCCTCGGTAGTCCGCGAGGCCTTGGCGAGTTATCCGGGGGCGGCCCGATGATCAGCGGCAGCCTGTCGGAATGGGCAACCGCCATGGACGGCGAATTGCTGGGCCCCGACGGCCACTTTGCGGGCGTGAGCACCGACAGCCGCTCGCAGGCGCGCGGCGCGCTCTTCTTCGCATTGCGGGGCGAGCATTTCGACGGCGCGGACTTTCTTTCCGCGGCGATTTCCGGCGGCGCTACCGGCGTGGTCCTGAGCCGGCCGCTTCCCGAGGACGTACCGCAGATCATCGTCAAGGACACTCGCGGCGCCCTGGCCGACTGCGCCCGAACCTGGCGCGGGCGCTTCGACATACCCGTAATCGGAGTGACCGGGAGCAACGGCAAGACCACGGTCAAGGAACTGACCGCCTCGATTCTGCGCGCCGAGTGGGGCGCGGAGTCCGTGCTTGCCTCGCGCCGCAGTTTCAACAACGAAATCGGCCTGCCGCTGACGCTGCTTGATCTTTCCGGCACGCACAACGCCGCCGTGCTTGAATTCGGCGCCAGCCGGCCCGGCGATATCGCAAGCCTGTCGGAAATCGCGCTGCCGACCATCGGCGCGGTGCTGAACGCATCGCCCGCGCACCTTCAGGAGCTGCGCGACGTGGAAAACGTCGCCCGCGAGAAGGGCGTCCTGATGTCCTCGCTGGTGTCCGGCGGAGTGGGCGTGATTCCCGCGGGCACGCCGTTTTCCGATTACTGGCAGGACCTGCTGGGCGAGCGGACCGTCCTGCGGTTCGGCGGCGACGGCGACTTTCGCGCCCGGAACGCAAAGGGCATCAACAGCGGGCTCGGCTTCGAACTTCATTGCCCGGCCGGCGTGGCCCCCGTCGAGACCGGACTGATCGGGGCCCACAATCTGCGCAACGCGCTGGCGGCCTGCGCGCTGGCCGCGGCGGCCGGCGCCGGCCTGAACGCGATGGCCGCCGGCCTGCGGGGGCGCGAAGGAGTTTCGGGCCGCCTGCGGGTGCATGAGCCGGGCGCCGGAGTGCGCCTGATCGACGACTCCTACAACGCCAATCCGGCTTCCATGTCGGCGGCCATCGGCGTGCTTGCGGGGCAGGAGGGCGAACGCTGGCTGGTGGTGGGCGACATGGCCGAACTGGGACAGGATTCGGCGCAATGGCATCGCCGCGTCGGCGAAGAGGCGGCGCGGGCCGGAATCGAGCGGCTGTACTGCGCGGGCGAACAAAGCCGGCAAGCCGCCGAGGCCTTCGGCGCCGGTGCGCGCTGGAGATCGGGCGTCGGCGATCTGTGCCGTCTTCTGACGGACGACCTCAAGGCCGATGTAACGATACTGGTGAAGGGATCGCGTTTCATGGGCATGGAGCGCGCCGTGGCCGCGCTCTTGGACGCGGCCGGAGTTTTGAACGGGGAGAACGCGGAACATGGTTGAGTACCTGGCACAGCAACTGACGGGCTGGTATTCCGGACTGAGCGTGTTCGGCTACATCACATTGCGCTCGGTCCTGGCGGCGCTTACCGGACTGGTGCTGTCACTGGTGCTGGGGCCCCTGGTGATACGCCGTCTCAGGCTCAGCAGCGTGGCGCAGCCGGTGCGGAACGATGGTCCGCGCTCGCATTTTTCAAAAATCGGAACCCCGACCCTGGGCGGAGTTCCGATCCTTCTTGCGCTGCTGGTCTCGACGCTCCTGTGGGCCGACCTTGCCAACGCTTACATATGGGTCGTCATGGGGACCACGATCTGCTTCGGTCTGATCGGCTTCGCCGACGACTATCGCAAGCTCGCCAAGCGCACCTCCGCGGGCCTTCCTTCCTGGCTCAAATTCGTGCTGCAGTCGGTTGCGGCGGTGCTGGTCCTGGCGGTGTTGAGCCAGGTCGGCGAGCCGCGCGATTCGGTCCTCATCCCCTATTTCAAGGACCTGTACCTGCCGCTGGGCATTCTGTTTCCGGCATTCGCCTACATCGTGATCGTAGGCAGCAGCAACGCGGTCAATCTCACCGACGGGCTGGACGGACTGGCGATCATGCCGATCGCGATCGCGGCCGCGGCCCTGGGGCTGTTTTCCTGGATAGCGGGCAATGCGATCTTTTCCGACTATCTCGGCGTTCCCTATGTGGCCGGGGCCGGAGAACTGATGGTCGTGTGCGCCGCCATGGGGGGCGCGGGACTGGGCTTTCTGTGGTTCAACAGTTACCCGGCCCAGGTCTTCATGGGCGACGTCGGCGCACTGGCCCTCGGCGCAGCGCTCGGCACGGTCGCGGTAATCGTCCGCCAGGAACTGGCCTGGGCCATCGTGGGCGGAATATTCGTCATGGAAGCCGTATCGGTGATGGTCCAGGTGGGCTCGTTCCGGCTGACCGGCAAGCGGGTCTTCCGCATGGCGCCCATGCATCATCATTTCGAACTCAAGGGCTGGCCGGAACCGAAGATCATCGTTCGGTTCTGGATCATTTCGGTCATTCTCGCGCTGGTGGCCGTCGCCAGCCTCAAGATCCGATAGTGCGCTGAATCATGGGCGATACGCTTGTATTCGGCATGGGCGCCACGGGCGCTTCCTGCGCCCGTTACTTCGCGCGCACCGGCCGCCCGGCGGTTTTCTGCGATACGCGTGCCCGGCCGCCGGCGGAATCCGAGATAAGCGCGGCCATGCCGAAGGCGGCCCGCCATGCAAACGACGGTTTGCGCGAGTTGCCCGGGAAGGTGGACCGGCTGCTGCTCTCGCCCGGGGCGCCCCTCGACCATCGCCTGGTCCGCCAGGCGCGCGCGCGGGGAATGCCGGTCGTCAGCGATCTGGACGTATTCGCCGGCGTCAATCGCGCCCGCCTCGCCGGAATCACAGGCTCCAACGGCAAGAGCACCGTCGCCACCCTGCTGCTGAGCATGCTGCGTGAAGCGGGACTGAAGGCGGGCGCCGGCGCCAATCTGGGTACGCCGGCCCTGGACCTGCTCACGGAGCGCCATGAAGTCTGCGTGCTCGAGTTGTCAAGCTTCCAGCTTGAACGCTCGGCGCCGATCGCGTTGGAAGCAGCGGTGATCCTGAATATTACGCCCGACCATCTGGACGCGCACGCCAGCCTTGAAGATTACGCCGCGGCCAAGGCGCGCATCTATCTGTCCTGCAAGCACGCGGTAGCGCCCGCGGACGAACCATCGGTGCAGGCGCTGGCGCCGCCGCCGCACACCTGTCCAAGGCTGGATTACGGCCTGGGCAGGCCCGCCGCGGCGCGGGTCGGGATCATTGGCCGCGGCCCGCAGGCTGAAATATGCCACGCGAAAACGCTCCTGATGCGGGTCGGCGAAAGCGCCTTGCAGCGCGGCTTCCAGTTGAGCAACCTGCTGGCCGCCCTGGCCATGGGCAGGGTGCTGGGCGTGGATCCGGCGGCCATGCGTCGCGCCGCGGCCAGCTATCAGGGCCTGCCGCACCGGATGCAGCCTCTGGGAGAGTGGGCGGGGCTGCGCTGGATCAACGATTCCAAGGCCACCAACGCGGCCGCCGCCGCCGCAGCCGTGCGCACCGTTCCGGATCCCCTGGTGCTGATCGCGGGAGGCGCCGGCAAGGGATTGTCGTACGGAGCGTTGCGCGATGCGCTCAAGGGACGCGACGCCCGGGTGATCGCATTCGGCCAGGAGGCCGGCCGCATTGTCCGGTCGCTCGGCGCGGATTGCGCGGTATCACGCAGCGATACGCTGGACGAGGCGGTGACGGCCGCGCGCGAACTTGCGCGCCCGGGCTCGACCATATTGCTGGCTCCTGCCTGCGCGAGCTTCGACATGTTCAGCAACTACCGGGAGCGGGGGCGCGCATTCGAACGCGCGGTCCGGTCGATTCAATAGCGCCATGGGCAATACGGGTTCCCGATCGCCGGACGCCGTCAACTTTCGGATGGACGGATGGCTGTTGCTCTCCGCCGGAACATTGCTGACGGCCGGTTTCATCGCCCTGGCCAGCGCCTCGCTGGAACTGGGCGAGCGCGATTACGGTAATTCGTTCTTCTTCCTGACGCGGCAGGCGGTGGCCGCGCTGATCGGCCTGTCCGGCGCTGTGCTTGCCTATCAGATTCCTTCCCGGTTCTGGGCGCGCCTGGGGCTTCTACCGATGCTCCTTGCGATTGCGCTGCTGGTCCTGGTGCTGGCGCCCGGCATGGGCCGCGAAGTCAACGGCAGTACCCGCTGGCTGACCCTGGGGTCCCCGATTTCGGTGCAGGTCAGCGAGCCGGTCCGCCTGATGGTGCTGATGTTCGTGGCCGGTTACGCCCAGCGACACGCAGCGGCGCTGCAACAGGGCGTTGGAGCCCTGTTGAAGCCGGTCATCCTGGTTGCGATCGTGGCGGCGCTGCTGCTGGGGCAACCCGACTTCGGCTATGCGGCTCTGATCATGGCCATGTCCGTAGGCGTTCTGTTTGTCGCCGGAGCGCGCTTCCGCGACGTGAGCGCGCTGGCGCTTGCATGCGGGGCCGCGTTCGCCGTGCTCGCCTGGACTGCGCCGTACCGGCTTGCCCGCGTGAACACCTTCCTGGATCCGTGGTCCGATCCGCTGCGCAGCGGCTGGCAACTGACCCAGTCGCTGATGGCCATCGGCAGCGGACACCTGTCCGGGGCGGGACTGGGAGCGGGCGTGCAAAAACTGTTCTACCTTCCGGAGGCCCACACAGATTTCATCTTTGCCGTGATCGCCGAGGAGGCCGGGCTGCTGGGAAGCCTGGCGCTGCTTGCGGTTTTCGCCCTGCTGGTGGCCCGGGTGCTCGCCGTGGCGCGGGCCTCCGCCCGGCGCAAGCGCATGTTTCAGGCCTATTTCGCACTCGGCCTGGCCCTGTGCATCGGACTGCAGGTGCTGGTCAACCTGGGCGTGAACATGGGCGTGCTGCCCACCAAGGGCCTTGCGCTGCCCCTGGTTAGCTACGGCCGGTCCAATCTTGTGGTCACCCTCGTATCGCTGGGGATCCTCTTGCGCATCGACCGGGAGAACGCCGCCCTCGAGCCGGGCAGGCCGTCGAGGAGCCGTCGATGAACAGCAGCCCGTGGCGGAACCCCGCGTCGCGCCGAGACCGGGCAGGCGCGCGGCTGGCAAGGCGCGAGGAGAGCGCATATCGGGCATATGCAAGCGACGAGCAACGCAGTCCAGCCGCGATGCATGGCCGGTCGAACGCAGCGGGGCTTCCGCCACGGGCTGCTAGCCCGGTGATGATCATGGCCGGCGGCACCGGCGGGCACGTTTTCCCGGCGCTGGCGGTTGCCAGGGCCCTTTGCGACCGCGGGGTGGACGTGGTATGGCTGGGCAGCCGGCGCGGACTCGAGTCGCGCATCAAACCGCCGGCCGGCGTCGCGATGGAGTGGTTGACGATCTCCGGCCTTCGCGGGCGCGGATTCCTGGTGTGGTTGCTGGCGCCCCTCACCGTGGGCCGCGCGGTTCTTCAGGCCTTGCTGATCTTCCGGCGCGTCAGGCCCGGGGTGGCGCTGGGCATGGGCGGTTTCGTTTCGGCGCCCGGGGGCCTGGCGGCCTGGCTTGCCCGCGTGCCGTTGCTGATTCATGAACAGAACACGGTGGCCGGTTACGCCAACCGCCTGCTGGCGCGTTTCGCCCGCTGCGTCCTGCTGGCCTTTCCCGGAGCATTGCCTGTCCGCAGGCCCTGCATCGAAACCGGTAATCCGGTTCGCCGGGAATTGCTCAGTCTCGATCCACCCAGGATCCGGTTCAGTGAACGCACCGGACCGCTGCGCATCCTGGTCCTCGGCGGAAGCCAGGGGGCCAGGATCCTGAATCGAAAAGTCCCCGAGGGTCTGGCGAAGCTGGACGCCGAGTGCACGGTGCTGCACCAGGCCGGCCGTTCGAACACCCGCGAGGTCGAATCCGCCTACCGGCGCCTGGGAGTGAAGTCGAACGTGCGCGACTTCATCGTCGACATGGCGCAGGTATACGCCTGGGCGGATATCGCGGTATGCCGCGCCGGCGCTCTGACGCTGGCGGAACTCAGCGTGGTGGGACTGGGCGCCATCCTGGTGCCGTTCGCGCTGGCCGCCGACGATCACCAGACCCGGAATGCCCAGTACCTGGTGGGCCGCGGAGCCGCTGCGCTGATCGCGGAGCGGGACCTGTCCGCCGATGCGCTGGCGCACGCCGTGGAAGAATTCGCCGCCAATCGCGCCAGCGCCCTGGCGCGCGCCCTGCGCGCCCACGCAATGGCTCGCCCGGAGGCGACCGACGACGTCGTTAAAGCCTGTCTCAAGGCGAGGGCCGGGGCATGAGGAAACTGCTGACCGAGCGGGTGCGTTGCATTCATTTCGTCGGGATAGGCGGCGCCGGCATGAGCGGACTGGCCGAGGTGGTGGCCAGCCTGGGATACGAGGTGCAGGGCTCGGACCGGTTTTCGGGCCGGGCCACTCGGCGTCTGGAGAGCCTGGGTGTGAAGGTGTTTTACGGTCACCGCGCGTCCCAGGTGGGCAACGCGGACCTGGTGGTGCGTTCTTCCGCCATCCCGCCCGGCAATGTCGAAATCAAGGCGGCCGCCGCAGCCCGATTGCCGGTCGTGGCGCGGGCCGATGTCCTGGCGGAGCTGATGCGCCGGCGCGACGGCATCGCGGTGTCCGGGACGCACGGCAAGACGACCACGGCCCACCTGATCGTGGAAATGCTGGATTGCGCGGGCGAGGATCCCACGTACGTGGTGGGCGGACAGGTGCGCAACGCCATGCGCAGCAAGCTTGGCGCGGGCTCCTGCCTGGTTGCCGAGGCCGATGAGAGCGATGCGTCCTTCCTGCACCTGCAGCCGGTCGTGGCGGTCGTCACCAACATCGATAACGACCACCTGGCCGCCTACGGCGGGAGCCTGGAACGCCTCAGGCAGGCCTTCGTGGAATTCGCCCACAATCTGCCGTTCTATGGCCTGTTCCTGGCCTGCGCCGACGACCCCGGCGTGGCCGGGATCCTGCCGAGGGTGCAGCGCCGGATCCGCACCTACGGCTTTTCGCCGGAAGCGGATTGCCGGGGCGTGAAGCTGCGCGGGGAGGGCCTCTGGTCAAGCATGGAGGTCGCGCTGCCCGGCGGGGAGCGCACGGTGGTGACCGTCAATCTCCCGGGCCGGCACAACGCTCTGAATGCGCTGGCGGCCGTGGCCCTTGGCGACGAACTCGGCATCGACATGAAGTTCGTCCGTCAGGCGCTGGCGGAATGCCGTCCGCTGCGGCGCCGTTTTGAATTGCTGGGCGATGTCCCGATGAGCGGTGGCCAGGTGACGCTGGTGGACGATTACGCTCATCACCCCCGCGAGGTCGCGGCCACGCTGCAGGCGGCCAGGGAGGCCTGGCCCGGACGCCGCCTGGTGGCGGCCTTTCAACCGCATCGCTATACCCGCACGCGCGATTTGCTGGACGACATCGCCGCGGTACTGTCCGGCGCCGACCGGGTCCTGGTGACGGAAGTGTATGCAGCCGGAGAATCGCCCATTTCCGGCGCCGACGGCCGGGCGATCTGCCGCGCGATGCGCGCACGGGGAAACGCCGAGCCGGTATTCGTGCCGGACGTACGGGGCCTGGCGGCAGCCCTGCGCAATATCGTGGCCGATGGAGACGTGGTGCTTACCATGGGCGCCGGCGACATCGGCGCCGAGGCCGCGAGGCTGCCTGCGCGGCTGCGCGGGCCCACGATCGCCGTGCGGAAGGGCCGCCGGGAGGGAGCCCGATGAGCGCCGCTACCGCCCGTTCTCAAAGCCCGGACTTTCAAGCCCTGCGTGGGCGCCTGTCTCATGACGAACCCATGGCCAGGCACACCCACTGGCGGGTGGGCGGTCCCGCCCGGCTGTTTTTCGTGCCCGCGGACCGGTCCGACCTGGCGGAATTCCTGCGCGCCCTGGATCCGGCGCTGCCGGTCCATTTTGTCGGCATGGGCAGCAATCTCCTGGTTCGCGATGACGGAATCCAGGGGGCCGTAGTGTCCCTGGGGCGGGCATTTCGGGAACTGAAACGATCGGAATCGAGCGTCGGGGCGGGCGCGGGGCTGCCGTGCACGGCGCTGGCGAAGGCGTGTTCGTCATGGGGCCTGGGGCCGGCCGATTTCTTTGCCGGAATACCGGGCACGGTGGGCGGCGCCCTGGCGATGAATGCCGGCGCCTTCGGCGGAGAAACCTGGGACAGCGTGCGGTCGGTGGAAACGCTGGATCGCGGCGGCAATGAACACAGCCGTCCGCGCGGCCAGTACCGTCCCGGATACCGGCAGCTTGACGGTCCGGCCGGCGAGTGTTTCCTGATGGCGCGCTTCGAGTTCGAGGCCGCCCCGCAGACGGGCAGGATTCGTTCCTTGATGGCCGAGCGCCGCCGGCGTCAGCCGCTTAACCTGCCCAGTTGCGGCTCGGTCTTCCGCAATCCTCCCGGCGGTTTTGCCGGCGAGCTGATCGAACGGGCCGGATTGAAGGGAATGCGCCAGGGCGCGGCCGAAGTCTCGACCAAGCACGCCAATTTCATCGTCAATCATGGCGGCGCCACAGCCGCCGACATTGAGCGCCTGATTCTCAGGATTCAGGCCACTGTCCGGGAATCCTCGGGAGTCGCGCTGGAACCGGAGGTCCGGATACTGGGCGCCGGACCGGAGGCCGCGGCATGAGCGGGCCGCTGCGCCATGAAATAGCCGGCGCGGCCGAATTCGGCCGGGTCGCCTTGCTGTTGGGCGGCGATTCCGCCGAACGCGAGATTTCGATCCTCACCGGAGAGGCGGTGCTCGGAGCGCTGCGCGCCCGCGGAGTGGATGCCGAACCGGTGGACGCTTCCGGCGCCGCGCTGGTGGCGGCGCTGCAGGGCGGCGGCTACGACCGCGTGTTCAACGCCCTGCATGGACCCGGAGGCGAAGACGGCGTGGTGGCCGGACTGCTCGAACTGCTCGGATTGCCCTACACCGGCAGCGGCCAATCGGCGCTTGCGGTCTCCATGGACAAGCACGTGAGCAAACGGGTGTTCGCCCACGCCGGACTGCCCACGCCCGAATGGCGCATGGTCCGCGACCTGCCCGATGCCGAAAGGTCGGCGAACGAGCTGGGCTATCCGGTCGGCTTCAAGCCGAACAATCAGGGATCCAGCTTTGGTATTTCCCGGGTGGACGAGGCCTCGGGAGTGGCCGCCGCGTTTGCCTTCGCGGCCCGTTACGGCGAGGACGTGATGGTCGAAGCCTGGATCGAAGGCGCCGAGTACACGGCCAGCATGCTGCAGGGGGAGATGCTGCCGGTGATCCGCATCGTCCCGCCCGACACGAAGTTCTACGACTTCTACACCAAGTACGAGAGCGAGGAAACGCGCTACGTTTGCCCCAGCGGACTGGATCGGAAACAGGAAGCGGAGGTCAACCGAATGGCTGAACGGGCCATCCGGGAATTGAACGTCAGCGGATGGGCCCGCGTGGACCTGATGCGCGGCCGCAGCCAGGCCTTCTCGGTGCTGGAAGTGAACGCCGTTCCGGGCATGACTACGCATAGCCTGGTGCCGATGGCCGCGGCGCAGGCGGACATTTCCTTCGACGAGTTGTGCTGGCGGATTCTCGAGACCAGCTTCGACCGGGGCGGCGCCGGCGTTGGGAACTGAAATGAGAAGGACCCGAAAGCGCCGCAGGAGGATCGCATCCCCGATCCTGGCCGGGCTGGCTCTCTGCGCGGTGGCCGCCTTCAGCCTGCCCGGACTGAACCGGGTGCCGATACACACGGTGCAGATTCACGGCGAACTCCATCGGGTGACCCGAGAGGAACTGCAGACGCTGATCGTGCCTTTCACGTCCTGGGGATGGCTGCGTTTGCCGGTGGAACGGCTGGGCCGGCGGCTGGAGGAGCTAACCTGGGTCGCTTCTGCGCGGGTGCGCCGTGAATGGCCGCTGGCAGTGAGCATCGCGATTACCGAGCGCCGGCCCGTCGCCCGCTGGGGGCGGGACGCGCTGCTCGACGAGTCCGGCGAAGCCTTCGATCCAGGAGGTCCGGTCAACCGGACCCTGCCGCTGCTGCATGGTCCCGAAGGGACCGAAAAGGAAGTGCTGGACCGCTACCGGGCATTCTCCGCGCGGCTCGGCGCCCGCTCGCTGGCGGTGGACGAACTGCGCCTGGATCCGCGTGGCGCCTGGCGCCTTGAATTGCGGGACGGACCGCAACTCCGGCTCGGCGCCGATTCCGTCGATCTCAGGCTTGAGCGGGCTCTCGTGGGCCTGGACGAACTGGCCGGGAAACGGGGAGCGGAGATCGCCTATCTGGACTTGCGCTACCCGAACGGATTCGCCGTGGCCTGGCGCAACCCCCGCGCCGCCGCCGTGCGTAAACAGGCAGGAAGATCGCCATGACACGAAGACGCGACCAGGAAATCGTGACCGCGCTCGATATCGGCACCTCCAAGGTGGCCGCCATCGTGGCAGCGGTCGATGAGGAGTCCAGGGAACTGGAGATTCTGGGTTTCGGCTCAAGCCCGTCGCAGGGCATGAAGCGCGGCTCGGTCGTGAACATCGAGGCAACGGTGCGCTCGATTGACCAGGCCATCGGCGAAGCGGAGCTGATGTCCGGTGTGCAGATCGGCGAGGTGATCGTGGGCATTTCCGGGGACCACGTTCAAAGCCTTACGTCCCACGGAATTGTCGCGGTGCGCGGCGACGAAGTCTCGGAATCGGACGTCGCGCGCGTGATCGAGGCGGCCCGCGCGGTGGTCGTGCCCTCGGACAAACGCGTGCTTCACGTGCTGCCCAGGGATTACGTCGTGGACGATCAGGACGGGATTCTTGATCCCACCGCCATGTCGGGCGTGCGCCTGGAGGCGCATGTCCACATCATCACCGTGGGGGAGAGCGCCGCGCAGAACATCGAGAAATGCGTTCGCCGCTGCGATCTGCGCTCCCGGCGCATTGTGCTCGAGCATCTCGCCTCGGGCACCGCCATTCTTACCGAAGACGAGATGCAGCTCGGCTGCTGCGTGCTCGACATCGGCGCCGGCACGACCGACATCGCCGTGTTCGAAGGCGGCTCGATCCGCTTCACCCACGTCATTCCGATCGCCGGCGACCAGGTGACCTACGACATCGCTCAATCCCTCAGAACGCCGACCCCGGCAGCGGAGCAGCTGAAGATCCGCTATGCCTGCGCACTGGCCCAGATGGTGGAGGAAGACGAGGAAATCGAGGTGGTCAGCGTCGGTGACCGGCCGCCCCGCAAGCTGTCCCGGCAGGCCCTGGCGCGGGTCGTGGAACCCCGCTACGAGGAGCTCTTCCAGTTGGTGCACAACGTGCTGCATCGCGGCGGCTATCTCGAAAGCGCGGCGGCCGGCGTGGTGCTCACGGGGGGCACATCGGCCATGCCGGGCGCCGTGGAACTGGCTGAGGAAGTTTTGAACGTGCCGGTCCGCCTGGGTTACGCGCAGCGGGCCGGGGGGATGAAGGAAGTCGTAAGCAATCCGGCCCACGCCACCGGCGTCGGCCTGTTGCTGTACACGCTCGAGTCGCGCGACGAAGGCGCGGCCGCGGGGGGCAGGTCTCGAAAGGGCGGCCTGCGCTCGGCGTTCAAGTGGATCAAGGGTCAATTCTGACCATCTGTCATCGCTAGAAGATGCGAAGGAGCAACGTAATGGAGGCAAAAGACATGAATATCAGGCTGGTGAGGTCCGAACCGGGAGCGACGCCGCGGCTGAAGGTCGTGGGCGTGGGCGGGGCCGGCGGCAATGCGGTCAATGAGATGGTCAAGTCCCATGTCCGCAACGTGCAGTTTGTCGCGATCAATACCGACGAACAGGCCATGTCCAACTCGGGGGCCGACATCAGGCTCACGATAGGGCGCGCCGTGACCCAGGGGATGGGCGCGGGCTCCGATCCCGGCAAGGGCCGCGAGGCCGCCCTGGAGGACGAAGACCGGCTGAAGGCGGTCATGGATGGCGCCGACATGATTTTCGTGGCCGCGGGAATGGGCGGCGGGACCGGGACCGGCGCCGCCCCGGAGGTCGCGCGCGTAGGCCGGGAGTGCAATCTGCTGGTCGTCGGGGTGGTGACGACGCCGTTCGATTTCGAGGGGCCCGCCAGGGCGCAGATTGCCGGCGAAGGGATCGGCGCGCTGCAGGAGCACGCCCATTCCCTGATCACCGTCCCGAACGAAAAGCTGTTCGAATATTTCTGCGATCAGGGCGAAGGCGACGTGACCATGGAAGAGGCCTTCAGCGAGTCCAACAAGGTATTGCGCAACGCTGTGCGCGGCATCGCCGAGTTACTGACCTGCCCGGGCCGGATCAACGTGGATCTCGCCGACGTTCGCAAAGTGATGCGGGAGCCGGGCCGGGTAGTGATCGGAGCCGGCGAGGCGACCGGGCAGGACCGGGCGCGCGAGGCGCTCGAACACGCGATGCAGAGCCCATTGCTTCAGGGCGTGGATGTGCGTGACGCGCGCGGGCTGCTGGTCAACATCACCCACGGCAACGACCTGGGCATGCGCGAGTTCAAGTCCCTGGGCGACTCGCTGCAGAACATGCTGGCCCGCGAGGGCATGGTCAAGTTCGGCGAGGTGGTCAACGAGTCGATGAAGGGCGCCGTTCGGATCACTCTGGTCGCCACCGGCCTGAGCATTCCCGGACAGGAAGGAGAGGCGCCCGCAAGGCCCGCGCGCAGCAGCGTCAGGGCGGAGCCGCGCGCGACCGGCACTTACGGGGCCCAGCCGGAAAATTTGCGTTCCGGCGAGCCGCGCCGCAGCATACTCGGACTGTCGCAGCAGCCCAGTTACGAGGGCCTGGAGCGTCCGGCTGTAATGCGCGCGGCGTCCGGCGGCGGATCGCGCCGCAACGACCTCTTCAATCCGGTGCCCACCCATCTGCGCAAGCAAGTGGACTGAGCGAACTGTTGGGTGTCCCGGCGCTGCGCGCTGAAACGGGCTGCGCCTGTCGAATGGATTGCTCCTTTTGTGCAGCCGGACTGATCCGTCGCCTGCGTCCAGCCGGTGTAAGATAGCCTGAAAGCACCGATTCGCATTTCGCCATGCAAATGGCCGAAAAGGGGGGATTATGCGCGCCTATTGCTTACTCTTTTCTCTGTTGATTTCGGCCCCTGCCGCGGCGCAGCAGCAAGAAGTTCAAACGGAGGGCGCCTACGGGCCGGTTCTTGAGGAGATCATCGTGACGGCCACGCGCCGGGAACGCTCCGTCATGGAGGTCCCGCTGGCTGTTTCCGCCTACGGCGCCGAGCAACTCGAGTTGAGCGGGGTGACGGACATCGGGCATCTGATGCGCATCGCGCCGAGCCTGCATCTGGGCACAGGGCAGGCGGAAACGGTCGGCGCCACCGCGCGAATCCGCGGCATCGGCACCAACAGCGACAACCCTGGTTTCGAGCCGGCGGTAGGCCTCTACGTGGACGGCGTCTACCGCAACCGGGCCGGCGTTGGATATAACGAGCTGGGCGCCATAGAACGGGTCGAGATCCTGCGCGGACCGCAGGGCACGCTGTTCGGACGAAACGCATCGGCCGGCGTGGTGAGCATCATCACGGCCGGCCCCGATCCCGAAGGTTCGGGATACGGCGACATCAGCTTCGGATCCTATGACTCGACCCGGATCGAAGCCGGCGCCAGCGGGAGCGATTCCGCCAGCGGTATTTCGGCGCGGCTTGACACCGTGTGGCACAAGCGCGACGGATTCCTGGAAGACCCCAATTACGACCGGAGCTACAACGATCGCGACCGCCTGTTCGTGCGCGGGCAGTTGATCTACGAGCCCAACGCGGGCACGTCCATAAGGCTGATTGCGGATCACACTACCCGCGACGAGCAGTGCTGCGCCGCGGTAGGCCTGGTTCGGGGCCCCACTGCGGCCATTATTCAGGGCATCTCGGCGGCGCAGACCCGCAATCCCGCTATCGTCGGCATCGCATTCGATCCGTATGAGCGGAAGGCCACGGTCAGCGCGGGTTCCGGCTATCACCAGGGCATGGATGAAACCGGAGTTTCGGTGGAGATCAACGCCAGCACCGGCCTGGGCCGCGTGACGAGCATCACGGCGATCCGGGACTGGCGGACGGAGCGCGGCATGGACATCGATTTCTCCGTCGTCGATGTGGGCGAGCGTCCCCAGGGTGAATCCACCACGGGTTTCGAGACCTTCACGCAGGAGATTCGCATCAACGGCGAAGCCGGCCCGGTGGACTGGCTGGTGGGCGCCTTCTATGCCGACGAGAAGCTGGACTATACCGATGTGCTGGAGTTCGGCGCCGGCTATTCGCCCTACGCCAATGCGATCGGGGGCGCGACGGCGGCCGCAGTGGGCGCGGGCTTCGCGCAGCTGGGCGCAGCGGCGCCGGCGCTGGAAGCCGGCGCCGCCCAGGCCGCAGCGGGCGCGGCGGGCTTCGCCGCTGGCCTTGCGCCCTTCCTTCCGCCGGGTTTTGCGGTTCCGCAGTTGACCGCCAACCTGCCGCCGTTCCCGGCCTTTCCGTTTCATCCCTGGGCCAGCTACGAGGAATACTCCGGGCGCGCTTTTTTCGGCAACGGCTCGCGCGACAATTTCGAGCAGAACTCCGAAAGCTGGGCGCTGTTTACGCACAACAGCGTTGCCCTGGCCAACGACTTTGAACTGACCGTGGGCCTGCGCTACACCTCGGAGAGCAAGTCGATCGACGCCGGCCTGAAATCGAGCGACCAGGTTTGCCAGCCCTTCTCCGGGCGCGTGCTCGGATATCTTCAGTCCATGCAGGCTTATCTGGGCGGCGTGCAGGCCTACGCCGGCGGCGTAAACCAGTATCTGCAGGAGCTCGACGGCTTTGTTCAGCAGGCAACGCAGGCGATTACGAACCCGGCGCTGCAGGCGCAGATCACCCAGGGGGCGGAACAGGTGAAGGCCGGCGCCCAGCAGCTTTTGCCGGGCGCCGCGCAGCTGGCGCAGGGTGGCCAGGCGCTGCTGACCAACCCGGATGTGGCCGCGGGCATCGGAACGATGACGGCTTTCGCCTGTCTCCCGTTCGTGGATCCCACCCTTGACGGCATCTATTCCGGTTCCCGGGACGAGAGCGAAATCTCGGGCACGGTGCGGCTGTCCCGCCAGGTGGGCGACTACCTGATATACGGCGGCTACGCCCGCGGCTACAAGGCCGGCGGCTTCAATATGGACCGCACCGGCCTGATCAGTCCGATTCTCACTTTGCTGGCCACCGGAACCGCCAATGTGCCGGGGGTGCACGAATGGGCTTTCGATCCCGAAACCGTCGACGCCTTCGACCTGGGCGCCAGGTTCGAGCTGGAGAACCGGCGCGCCATGATGGATATCAACCTCTTCTATGAGAAATTCGACGATTTCCAGTTGACGGCTTTTACCGGTCTGGCCTTCGAGGCGCTGAACATTCCGGAAGTGATCAGCCAGGGTATCGAGATCGAGGCGCGCGGCGCCGTGTTTGAAGGAGTTGAAGTGTTCGGCGGCGTTACCTACGCCGACGTCAAGTATGGCGAGGGGCTCGAATACGGGGTGCGTTCCGGACAGCAGATGACGCATGCGCCCGAGTGGACCGGCGTGGCCGGCGCCACCTTGCGCTTCCCCATCGGCGCGCTGGAGGGCGCCTTTCACGTGGATGCGCGCTATACCAGTGAACACAACACGGGCTCCGATCTGGACATCGAAAAGCAGCAGGATGCGTTCACGGTGGTCAACGCCAGATTGATGCTGAGCCGCCCGGGTTCGCCGCGCTGGACCGTCGATCTGTGGGCGCGGAATCTTCTGGACGAGGAGTATTTCGTTACCGCCTTCGACGCTCCGCTGCAGGGCAGCGGCACCGGTCCGGGATCGACCCAGACGTTCAACGCGTTTCTCGGCAATCCGCGCGAATACGGAGTAAGCGTCCGCTACGAGTTCTGAATCAGCGCCTCCCGGAGCTTTCTCATCGCCTCCTTCTTCCGGGAGTTTGTGAGCCAGGGATGGCGGAACAAAGCCCCATGGATGGGTTCATGCGTCTCCCGGAAGAAGGAGGCGATGAGAAAGCGGAATCGAAGCGCAGCTTGCTTTATTCCGAAAAATGCCGATAATTCGGCAGCTTATGGGTGATTCCATCCGGCAAGAGTTTGTCCGGCAACGAACCCTGCGCGGCACTGTCACGGTTTGCGGCATAGGCCTGCACAGCGGTCGAAAGGCTCAAATGACACTACGTCCCGCCGCTCCCAACAATGGAGTGGTGTTCCGGCGCGCGGACCTTGCGGGCGCGCCGGACATTCCGGCGCGCCATGACTTCATCGTCGACACCCGGCTCGGCACGACGCTGGGGAGCGGCAATGCGCGGGTGGCCACAGTGGAGCACCTGCTGTCCGCCCTGGCCGGAACCGGCATCGACAACGCCTGGATCGATCTGGATGGCCCGGAGGTGCCGGCGCTGGACGGCAGCGCTTCGGCTTTCGTCCTGCTCGTGGAAGAGGCGGGCGTGGAGCAGCAGGAGACGCCCCGGCGCTATATCCGGGTTCTTGAGGAGGTCCGGGCGGAACAGGGCCGGCATTGGGCGGCGCTTTCGCCAGGCGAGGGCTACACGCTTTCCTACCGGGGCGATTTCGCCCATCCCGCTTTCGCTCGGGGCGGCCAGACTCACGATTTTGAGTTTTCGGCCGGCGGCTATATCGAACAGATAAGCCGCGCGCGCACCTTCGGTTTCCTCCACGAAGTGTCGGCCATGCGCCGGCATGGCCTGGCGCTGGGCGGCGGTCTGCACAATGCCGTGGTGTTCGACGATTACCGGGTCATGAACGAGGGTGGCCTGCGCTACGCCAACGAGCCGATACGGCACAAGCTGCTGGATGCGGTGGGCGATCTGTCGCTGCTCGGCCGGCCCCTGATCGGCCAGTACCGGTGCTTCGGGTCGGGACACACCCTCAACGCGCGCCTGATGACGGAACTGATGCAGCGTTCTTCCGCCTGGGAGGAGGTAAAGGGGGTCTCCCGCGCCGCGGACGGGTCGCGCAGTCCCGATGCCGCCGGCCGGTTCGACAGCCTTACAGGGCTAACCTGATGCGTACGCGTCTGACCGGCCAGCCGCCGTTGCCTGCGGCCCGTTCCATATTGCCGGCCTCGAATCTCAGGCGGGCGGCCCATTCTGGAGCGGCGGCGAATATCGTCAGCGTGCCGCCCGGATCGAGATCGCTGCCGGCAAAGCCTTCACGCAGGCCGGGTTGCAGCGATTCGCGCAGCAGGTCGGCCAGCGCCACCTGGGCGCGGGCCTGCTTCGCCAGATCGCCGAGCGCGGACTCCGGATTTTCCGGCCGGCTCTTTCGCGGCGACTTTCGAATCGTGCGCATGTCGTAGAATCCTTTCCTTGCGATATTGCCATGAACCCGAATACCCGAAACCTGCTGCTGAACCGTAACCTGATCTGGGCCTTCGCCCTGGTTGCCTGTTCGGCCGGAAGCTATCTCGCCGGTAACCTGTTGCAGGATCGGGCAATGCCGTCCGTGGTCGCCCGCCTGGACAAGCTGCAGACCATGGTGGTGGCGCAGAACGCGGAATTTGCAGAAGCCCGTGCGAACGCGGAGCGCCGGATCGCCGTCATGGCGGCCCGGGTCGAGGAAATGAAAGCGGCGTTGGTGCAAATGGAAACCTGGCAGACCTCGCTTGAGGAAATGGGCGGCGAAGCCCCATTCAAGCCGGTGAGCGCCGGCATCTCCAGCCCCGCGCTGGGCTATGAGGGCGAGGTCGCCGGCGAACGGGTGGATCTGATCGCCGAACTCAACCTCCTGACGGCCCGGATGAACCAGCGGTTCAAGGAGTTGCAGGGCGTGGCCGACGCGCTTACCCGGGAAGGCGCTGAATCCATGTATGCGCCTACGGGCTGGCCGGTGGATTCGCGCCGCATCACCTCGTATCGCGGTTTCCGCAAGGATCCGTTCTCCGGCAGGCGGCAATGGCATGACGGCGTGGATATCGACGGCGCCATGGGCGACCCGATATACGCCGTGGCGCCGGGCGTCGTCACCTGGTCAGGCCGCAGAAGCACGTTCGGGGAGTTGGTGGAAATCAGTCACGCCGGCGGCTACGTCACCCGCTATGCGCACAACTCCCTCAATCTCGTGGCGGTGGGCGATTATGTGCAGCGAGGCCAGGAGATCGCCCGTATGGGCCGCAGCGGGCGGGTAACCGGCAGCAGCCTGCACTTCGAAGTCTTGCGCAACGGCGTTTCCGTGAACCCGGTTGATTTTCTCCGCAGAACTCCCTGAATCCGCATAGCGCTTCCATGCCCACTTCTTCCGGGAGACGCATAAATACATCCCTGTAGCTTGCTCCGGCATCCCTGCCTCCAATACTCCCGGAAGAAGTGGGCATGGAAGCGCTACGCTAACTGCGCGTATTAATCATAGTGAATCCGCTGCAATGGATCATGGGCAGCCGCAATCAGCGGATGCTGTCGCGGTACGAGAAAGTCGCCCGGCGAATCAATGCGCTGGAGCCGGAACTCGGAAAGTCGTCCGACGCAAAACTGAGGGAACGCGCCTCGGCCCTGCGCCGCCGCGCCCGTGACGGACAGGATACGGAAGAACTGCTGCCGGAAGCCTATGCACTGGTGCGGGAAGCGAGCGTGCGAACCCTGGGCCTGCGGCACTTTGACGTGCAGTTGATCGGCGGCATTGCCCTGCACGAAGGCAAGATCGCGGAAATGCGCACCGGCGAGGGCAAGACGCTGGTCGCGACCCTGCCGGCCTTCCTCAATTCCCTGGCGGGCGAGTGCGTACACATCGTTACCGTCAACGACTATCTGGCGCGGCGCGACGCCGAGTGGATGGGACCGGTTTACCGTTTTCTGGGATGCACGGTGGGCGCGGTCGTCAGCCAGCAGGCTCCCGAGGAAAAGCGCGAGGCCTACCGCTGCGATGTGTGCTACGGCACCAACAACGAATTCGGGTTCGACTACCTGCGCGACAACCTGGCGCTGCGCGGCGAGGATCAGGCGCAGCGGGGACTGCGGTACGCCATAGTCGACGAAGTCGATTCCATCCTGATCGACGAGGCCCGCACCCCGCTGATTATCTCGGGCCCCGCGGAGGAAAGCACCGAACTCTACCGGCGCATGAACCTGGTCGCGCCCCGCCTGAGAAAGCGGGAGCAGGAGGACGGACCGGGAGACTTCACGCTCGATGAGAAAGCCAAGCAGGCGTACCTGACCGACGAGGGCCACGAGCGTGTCGAGACGCTGCTCACCCAGGCGGGGCTGATCGAGGCCGGCGCGAGCCTGTACGACGCGGCCAACGTGCGCCTCATGCACCACCTTACCGCCGCGCTCAGGGCCCGCCACCTCTTCAAGCGCGACGTGGAATACATCGTTCGCGACGGCGAAGTGATCATCGTGGACGAATTTACCGGGCGCACCATGCCGGGGCGGCGCTGGTCCGATGGACTGCATCAGGCCATCGAGGCCAAGGAGAAGGTGGCGGTGCGCCAGGAAAACCGCACCGTGGCGTCGATCACGTTCCAGAACTACTTCCGGATGTACGAAAAGCTGGCCGGCATGACCGGCACCGCCGACACGGAAGCGTATGAATTCCAGCAGATCTACGGCCTGGAAGTCGTGGTCGTTCCGACCCACATGAAGATGATTCGCCGCGACGATCCGGACCTGGTCTTTCTTACCGCCGGCGACAAGTTCGACGCGGTGGTCGAGGACATTCAGGAAAGCAGGGACCGGGGTCAGCCCGTACTGGTCGGAACCGCCTCGATCGAGACTTCGGAGCTGCTGTCCGGAATGCTGAAGGGCGTGCGGATTCCGCACCAGGTGCTGAACGCCAAGCATCACGCCAGGGAGGCGCAGATCATTGCCGAAGCCGGCCGCCCGGGCGTGGTGACGATCGCCACCAACATGGCGGGCCGCGGGACCGACATCGTTCTGGGCGGGAACCTCGAAGCCGAACTGAAGGGACTGGGCGACGAAGCCCCGGACAACGAGAAGGGCGCGCTGAGGGAAGACTGGAAGGGGCGCAACCGGCGAGTGATCGAAGCGGGCGGTCTGCGCATCGTGGGCACCGAGCGCCATGAATCCCGGCGCATAGACAATCAGTTGCGGGGGCGTTCCGGACGCCAGGGCGACCCCGGCGCCTCGCGTTTCTACATCTCGCTGGAAGACAGCCTGATGCGGATCTTCGGCGACCCGAAACGCACGCAGGGAATGCTCTCTTCGGTCGGCATGCGCGAAGGCGAGGCGATCGAGAGCAAGCTCCTTTCGCGCCAGATCGAACGCGCCCAGCGCAAGGTGGAAGCGCACAATTTCGACGTCCGCAAGCAGTTGCTGGAATACGACGACGTCGCCAACGACCAGCGCCGGGTCGTATACGAGCGGCGTGACGAACTGCTGGGCTCGGGCGACGTCAGCGGCATCGTCGCGGGCATGCGTGACGAGATGGTGCAGGACCTGGTGGCGCAACACATGCCCGAGGACGCCGCCGACGAGGACTGGGATCCGGCCTCGCTGGAGAAAGCCCTGTCGCTTGAATTTGGCGCGGATGCGCCGGTAACCGAATGGCTCGGGGCCAGCCCCGAGCTGTCGCCGGACGGGGTGGCCGAGCGGGTCAACGGCGAGCTGGACCGGCTCTACAGGGAGAAGACCGCTCCGGTCGCGCCCGACGTCATGCGCCATATCGAGCGCGTGGTCCTGCTGCAGCAACTGGATCATCACTGGAAGGAACACCTGGCGGCGATGGACTATCTGCGCCAGGGAATCCACCTGCGGGGCTATGCGCAAAGGAATCCCAAGCAGGAGTACAAGCGCGAAGCCTTCGAGATGTTCACCGAAATGCTCGGCATGGTTGCCCGGCAGGTCACGGTGACGCTGTGCCGGGCGCAGTTCTCGGCCGCGGACAGGCCCGCCGCGCAGGCCCCGGCGCCCAGCAGGAAGCTGCAACTGCAGCACGATGAAGCCTCGGCGCTGGCCGCTCCCGCGGCCCGTCAGCCTGCCCGGCCGCAGGCGCCCGCAACCCGCGGCCCCCGCCGCCCGCCCGCCGCGAGGGACATGCCCTCGCCCCCGGCGCCGGTCCAGACCTATCGGCGCGCCCGGCCCCGGGTGGGCCGCAACGATCCGTGCCCCTGCGGCTCCGGCAAGAAGTACAAACGCTGCCACGGCGCAATCCGCGCCGACGCCTGAATCGGGTCAAGGATCCGTGAACGAGACCGCCCCAGCCTCGTGGAGGGCGGGACGCCGCGAGGGACATGCCCTCGTCCCCGGCTAGAGGCGAAAGGACTCGCCGAGGTAAACGGAACGCACCTTGGGGTCTTCGAGCAGCGTTTCCGGCGTGCCGGACGCGATCACCACGCCTTCGTGCAGGATATATCCGCGGCTGCAGATACCCAGCGTCTCGCGCACGTTGTGGTCGGTAATCAGCACGCCGATGCCGCGCCGGGCCAGTTGGGCGATGATCCCCTGGATTTCCGTCACCGAAATCGGGTCGATTCCGGCGAAGGGTTCGTCCAGCAGCACGTAGCGGGGTGACCTGGCCAGCGTCCGGGCGATTTCCACCCGGCGGCGTTCTCCGCCGGAGAGGCTGATGCCCGCCGACTTGCGGACGTTGTGAAGCTGGAAATCGTCGAGAAGACGATTCAGTTCATCGTTGCGGCCCGTCCGGTTCAGGTCGGCCCGCAATTCAAGTATGGCGAGTATGTTCTGCTCCACGGACAGCTTTCGGAAAACCGAGGCTTCCTGGGGCAGGTAGCCCAGTCCCAGAAGCGCGCGCCGATGAACGGGGAATCCCGTGACATCGACTCCGTCCAGCCGCACGCTGCCGGTGTCGCAGCTCAGTAACCCCGCGACGACGTAAAAGGCCGTGGTCTTGCCGGCGCCGTTGGGGCCGAGCAGCCCCACGACCTCGCCGCCCCGGACCTCGAAGGACGCCTCGCGGACGGCGCGGCGCTCGCCAAAGCGCTTCGAGATGCTCTCGGCTGTAAGTGCCTGACGCGACACTAGGGGTCGTCTTCCTCGTCGGCAGTGAAGAAGTCGAAGGTGAAAAGGACGGGTTCCCCTTCCGGCGGATGGACCGTCACGGTTTCGTTGCGCAGATCGTAGGTAATCGATTGGCCGCTGACCCGGCTTGCCCGGGTTTCAAGGACCGCCCCGCCCAGGAAGCTGACCAATTCCGATTCCGCGTCGTATTCCACGGTCGCGGCATTGCCTTCGATCACGACGTCGCCTTCATTCCGCATCCGCACCGGATCCCCGCGAACGGTGGCGCTCTTCAGCCGGTCGTCCTCGAAACGGAGTTCGGCCGAATCGCAGGTCAGGCTGGCCGTGAGCGCGCGAAAGCGCACATTGCCCACGAAGTTCCAGGTCGCGTCCGTCAGGTCGAAAGAGTCGCTGTCCGCCTGATCGGCGACGATTTCGTAGCCCGCCTCGCTGATCCGGACGCTGGTGAGGGTCATGCGGCCGGTAGCGGCATCGTAGCGTCCGGCGCCCGCGTCGATCTGAAGCTTGGATTCCGGCTCGCCGGAACCGTCCTGCGAATACGCCGCGGCCGGCAGCAGGACGACCGAGAGCGCGATTACGCACAGTACGTCAGGGATTGCCGATCGAACGAACATCGGACTCAAGTTTAATGACCTGCTCGCCGATTTGCGCGTCAAGGCCGTTGGCCTCGAATTCAAAATCGCCGACCCGAAGCCGGACCGGCTGGTCGGTCCGGGCCGTCATGCCCCTCGGCTCAAGGATGATGTGTTCGCCGAAGATGGCCGATCCGCCCGCCCCTCCCTCGGGTTTGTGGACATGAACGTCTCCGGTGAGCGTGATGCTCGTTCCGTCGGGCGGGATCGTGGCGCGCCGGGCCGTCGCGGCCCAGTCTCCGGCAGGCCCGAAGGTCATGCGGAGGCCGCCCTGGGCGACGATGTCGGCGTTCTCGCCGGGCACTTCCGCGGAATCGGCCGCCAGCTCCCACGCCTGGGGGCCGCTCCGCCGGATCGATACCGGTTCCAGCTTCAGCGCAGTGCCGGTCAGGGACCGGACGGCGGAGCCGGAGGTCACGACAAGCGCGGCCCGGCCGTCCTCTCCGGCGAGCGTCATCCGGGCGTCGCGAAAGAAATAGTTTCCGGCAAGACTCGCCTGTTCCGGCCCGGACACGGACTCGGTGCGCAAGGCAAGCATCAGGCTCGCGAGAGCCAGGCCCAGCAGGAGCAGCGCCGGGACATGGCGGCGCAGCCGGCTCATGATTGCGCCGCCAGCAGGAAGTCGCAGACTTCGCGAACGGCCCCATGACCTCCCGGCAGCGCCGTTGTCCAGTCAGCCGTGGCCCTCACGTCCGGATGGGCGTCCGCCACCGCAATGGCAAGCCCCGCTTGCTTCATGGCCGGCAGGTCGGGCAGGTCGTCGCCGACAAAGGCGGCCTGGCTGGGCTCGAGGCCGAGTTCCGCGAGCATTTCCGTCAGCGCCGCCCGTTTGTCCCGGCAGCGAAGCGCCGAACGCCCGATACCCAGTTCGCCCAGGCGCAAACGCAGACCGTAGCTGTCCCTGCCCGAGATCACCGCCACTTCCAGGCCGGCCCGGATCAGCAGGCGGACACCATGGCCGTCCCTGACCGAGAATCCCATAGTCCATTCGCTCCCGCTCGCATCCGCGATGAAGATCCGCCCGTCGGTCAGCACGCCGTCGGCGTCCAGCGCCAGCAGGCGAATACCGGCTGCTCGTTCGCGCAGGGACATCGGCGGGTGCATGGCGTGCTAGACCACGCCGGCCCGCATCAGGTCGTGGATGTTGAATGCGCCGACGAGGAAACCGTCCGCCACAACCATCAGCGCCGTGATTCTGCGCTGTTTCATTTCCGCCAACGCTGCCGAAGCCAGCAGGTCCGGCGCCACCGAACGCCCGCCCCGGGTCATGACATCGGCCATGCGCGTCTTCCTGAGATCAACCTCACGGTCCATCGCGCGACGCAGGTCGCCGTCCGTGAATACTCCGAGGGGACGCCCGCTGCCGTCGGTAATCGCGGTCATTCCCAGGCCCTTGCGGGTCATTTCCAGCAGCCCTTCGGCGAGCGTGGCGGCCGGGGCCACCTGCGGGATGTCGGCGCCGGTGCGCATCACGTCCGATACCGGCAGCAGCAGGCGCCGGCCCAGCCGCCCGCCCGGATGGGTGCGGGCGAATTCCTCGGGAGTGAAGCCGCGCGCCTCGAGCAGGGCGACCGCCAGCGCGTCGCCGAGCGCCAGCATCGCGGTCGTGCTGGAGGTGGGCGCGAGGTTCAGCGGACAGGCTTCTTCCCGCACCTGCGCGTCCAGGACCGCCGTGGCGTGGCGGGCCAGCGTGGAATCCTCCTGACCGGTCATCGCGATCAGCGGTACGCCCGCGCTTTTCAACATCGGAAGCAGGCGCACGATTTCCTCGGTTTCGCCGGAATTCGACAACGCGATCACAATGTCTTCCGGCGTGATCATGCCCAGATCGCCATGGCCGGCTTCGCCCGTATGCATGAAGAATGCCGGCGTTCCGGTGCTGGCCAGGGTGGCCGCGATCTTGCCGGCGATATGGCCCGATTTCCCGATGCCGGTAAGCACTACGCGGCCTTCGGTCCTCAGGCATAGCTCGCAGGCGGTGTCGAAATCCTCGCCCAGACGCTCTTCGAGGTCCGCCACGGCCCTGGCTTCCATTCTCAGGACCCGGCGCGCCTCCTCGATGAAACGTGTCTTCTCAGGCATGGGCGGGCATGATAATCGGGGACGCCGGTGTCGTGAGACACAACACCGGTGACTTACGCCGCCAACGCTATCACCACGGCCAGATACAGCGCAAAGGGCAGGAGCAGGCTGGCGCTCCAGGCAGGGCCAAGGCGCCCCCGCGCCCGGCACAGCGCGGCCAGCGCGACAAACCACAATGTAAAGCCCACAAGCATGGGCACGTGCAGGGTCAGCAACTGCGGCGAGAACCCGGAAGGCGCGATCGCGCCCGCCACGCCGATGACCACCAGCAGATTGAATATGTTGGACCCGATAACGTTGCCCAGCGCGAGTTCCGCTTCGCGCTTGATCGCGCCGGCGATCGTGATGGCCAGTTCCGGCAGGCTGGTGCCGATCGCGACTATCGTTGCGCCGATCACCAGCTCTCCCACGCCGGCGATCGTGGCGACCTGCTGAGCGGCGCGCACCAGCACTTCCGCGCCCCCCAGCAGCAGAAGCAGTCCGAGGGCGGCGTACGCAGCGTTGCGCGGCAGGCTGCGTCCCGCCGCCTGCGCCTGGTCTTCCGCGATTTCCGCGGTGCCCCGGAGGCCGGCGTTTCGCACCAGCAGCCAGCCCACCAGAGGCATCGCCGCCAACAGCAGCAGTCCGTCCGTACGCGAGAGATACTGATTCAAAACCAGCAGGCAGGCCAGCGCGGTGACGACCGACATCACCCCGAGTTCCATGCCGCCTGAGCCTCGTTCGGGGCGCATACCCATGAGCAGCACGGCCACGCCCAGAACCAGGCCGATGTTGGCTATGTTGGAGCCGACAGCGTTACCCAGCGCCAGCTCCACGCTGTCCCTGTATGCTGCGACCGCCGCCACCACGGCCTCGGGCATGGAGGTTGCGAAGCCGGCCAGGAACACGCCCACCAGCATCGGGGAGATCGGCAGGCGCCTGGCCCCGTCGGCGGCCCCCTCGATGAACAGCCGGGCGCCGTACGCCAGAAGCGCAAGGCCGACTGCCGCGGCGAGGAACCATGGGACAAGAGTATTCACGTGTTTGCGCTCATGGGATAGCACACCGGAATTGAAAGTAAAATTCCGGCGATGACACCGGGGGAAATTTCCGCTCTGATTTCGGCGCACCTGCCAGGCAGCGAAGTCAGCGTCGCGAGCGAGGATAACACGCACTTCAACGCCATCGTGGTCAGCAGCGCCTTCGAGGGCCTGCGCTTGCTGGGGCGTCATCGGATCGTTTACGAGGCGCTGGGTTCGCGTGTGGGCAGGGAAATTCATGCCCTTTCAATAGAGGCCTACACGCCCGGCGAGTGGGCGCGGCTGCCGGGGCCGGAAACAGAGACGCCGCGTGGATAAATTTGTTGTTTCCGGCGGCGCGACGCTGAACGGCGAAGTTCCCGTTTCCGGCGCCAAGAACGCGGCCCTGCCGATACTGGCGGCCTCGCTGCTCAGCCCGGAACCGCTGCAATTGGCCAACCTGCCCGATCTGCGCGATGTGCACACGATGCTGCGCCTGCTCAGGATCCTGGGCGCCCGGGTCAATGGCTCGGCGCCCGGCAGGACCAGCGTGTCCCTTGAGGATCCGGAGTCGTTTTCCGCGCCATACGAACTGGTGCGCACGATGCGCGCGTCGCTGCTTGTCCTCGGCCCGCTGCTGGGGCGCTTCGGGCGGGCCGACGTATCACTGCCCGGGGGCTGCGCCATCGGCGCCCGCCCGGTGGATATCCATGTCAATGCCCTGCGCACCATGGGAGCCGAAGTGGAGATTCGGGGCGGGTATATTTCCGCACGCTGCTGCGGTCTAAAGGGGGCTCGCATCGATCTGCCCCTGCCCACGGTAACCGGGACCGAGAATATCCTGATGGCCGCGGTTCTGGCAGAGGGCGAGACGGTTATCGAGAATGCCGCCCGGGAACCGGAAGTGCGTGATCTGGCCGACTGCCTCAACGCGATGGGCGCAAGGATTTCCGGGGCCGGCGGTTCGCGCATTGCCGTCAGGGGCGTGAAGCGGCTGCATGGCGCCAGCCGCGCGATTCTCCCCGACCGCATCGAGGCTGGCACCTACCTGGTTGCCGGCGCCATGACCGGAGGGCGCGTCGTCGCCCGGTTCAGTGGCGAACTGTCCCTGGGCGAGGTCGTTGGGGCCCTCCGGAACACGGGCGCCAAGGTCCGCCGCGGCGAAGGTTTCGTGGAGCTGGACATGCAGGGACGCCGGCCGCATTCGGTCAACCTGGTAACCGCGCCCTGGCCCGGTTTCCCTACCGACATGCAGGCGCAATTCACGGCCCTGAACGCGATCGCCAGCGAACACGCGCTGGTGCGGGAAAGCGTATTCGAGCAAAGGTTCATGCACGTGGCGGAGCTCAAGCGCATGGGCGCGGACATCGAGCCCCTGGGCCGGGAGGTTCTCATACGCGGCGTTCGGAAGTTGCAGGCCGCTCCGGTAATGGCCACCGACCTGCGCGCTTCCGCCAGCCTGGTGCTCGCCGCGCTGGCCGCCGAGGGCGACACCGTGATTCACCGCGTCTATCACGTGGACCGCGGATACGAGCGAATCGAGGAAAAACTGAACGATCTGGGCGCGGTTATCCGCCGCGTATAATCCGGCGCATGATCCTGTATTCCAGTCCCATCAATCTTCATAGTCACCGGGTTCGGATAGTTGTAGCGGAAAAGAACATCGGCGTGCGAATTGTTCAGGTGCGAGACGGCAATCTTCCGCCCGATATTCAGTTGCTGAACCCCTACAACACGCTGCCGACGCTCGTGGACCGGGAGTTGGCGGTCTATCACTCCCGAATCATCATCAACTACCTCGACGAACGCTTTCCGCAACCGCCGCTGATGCCGGTCGACCCCAAGCGGCGGGCGCATTTCCGCTTGGCGCTGCACCGGATCGAGAACGACTTCTACAACCTCGCGGCGCGACTGGACGGGCAGGACGGAGAAGTCGAGAAACGGCAGCTCAGGGAGGCGATGATCGAAGTTTCCGAAGCGGTGGAGTCCAGCCGCTTTTTTTTGGGCGACGAATTCTCTCTTGTGGACTGCAGCCTGGCGCCCGTGCTCTGGCGCCTGCGCAGCTACGGCATCGACCCCGGACCACGCGCCGAGGCCTTGTACGGCTATATGCGGAGAGTCTTCGGCCGCCCATCCTTCATGGAAGGCCTGTCCGAACTGGAGCGGGACATGCGCCCGCTGGCCGCCTGAGGGCGCGGGGAAAACGCGCCGGCGGCATGTTGTCAATCACGGGCTGCCTGCCACCGGTCCGCATGGCATGAGCGACCGAACCCTTTCACTGAAGCCGTACCTCCTGCGCGCCGTGCATGAGTGGATTACCGATCGCGGCGATACTCCGCAGGTGGTGGTAAACGCGGACCGTCAGGACGTTGCGGTGCCCAGGGACGGGATCAAGGACGGGCGAATCGTTCTCAACATCAGCTATCAGGCCACGCGCAATCTTGAACTGGGCGGCGAAACGCTCAGTTTCGAGGCGCGTTTCTCGGGCGCCGCGCGGCGGGTCTCGGTGCCGGTGGACGCGGTGCTCTGTATTTTTTCGCGGGAAACCGGCCAGGGGGTCGTGCTGACGGATCAACTGGGCGCCGCTATCGGGGAAGTTGCCGGCCCGTCGCCGACCCCGCCGCCCCGCGGTACGCCGAAGCTCAGGCTGGTCAAGTAGGGCCGCCGGCCCCGTACGCGTCGTCCAGCAGCCTGCAAAGGCAATGGATGGCGAGAAGGTGAATCTCCTGGATCCTCGCCGTTCGGGTATGCGGCGCCCGCAGTTCGATATCGGCCTTGCCCAGGGTCCTTGAGACCGCCCCTCCGCCGCGGCCGGTCAGCGCCACAACGCGCATGCCAGCCTGGTGAGCGGCTCGCACCGCGTTCGTGACGTTGGGAGATGCGCCGGAGGTGCTGATCGCCAGCAGAACGTCGCCGGGTCTGCCCAGTCCGCTTACCTGGCGCGAAAAGATCTCTTCGTAGCTGCGGTCGTTTGCGATCGAGGTGAGCGTGGAGCTGTCGGTCGTCAGGGCGATCGCGGGAAGGCTGGCGCGTTCGGTCTCGAACCGGTTCAGCAGTTCCGAGGCGAAATGCTGCGCGTCCGCCGCCGAACCTCCATTGCCGCAGCTCAGGATCTTGCCGCCGGCGCTTAAGGATTCAAGCATCAGCGCCGCCGCTTCGGCAATCGGGACGGCCAGAACATCGGCCGAACGCCTGTTGACCTCAAGGCTTTCGGCAAATTCGCGTTCGACTAGTGCCGTGTCAGGCTTGTATCGGCGCATCAGCGTCCATCAAATTGCAATGCGTTGCGGATCCATCGGAACCTGGCGCGGTTGGCTTCGGCCAGAACGCCCACAACGTCAAAGCGCAGCATCATACCGTTGAATTGCGGGTTGTCGCGAACGAAACATTGCGCCGCGCGCATCAGTGAGCGTCTTTTCCGGTGGTTAATGGAAGCCTCGGGCGCGCCATGGCGGTCGCTGCGCCGCGAGCGCACCTCGACCACCACCAGCTGAGTGCCGTCACGCATGACGAGATCAAGCTCCCCGTAGCGGCAGCGGTAGTTGGCGGCAAGCCGCTTCAGGCCGCATGCTTCAAGATATCCGCAGGCCAGTTTTTCGGCCTCGGATCCCTTGCGCGGGCCGGCGCAGCCTACGGTGTTGCCGGGGCGGCCGTCAAAGCGCCTTCTTCGACCCGCGTCCATGCCAGTTCCCGTTGCAGCCGCCCGTCCGGAGTCCGGGAGACAATGCCGGTGAGACCGCCGATGCCCTTGCCCAGCCCCTTCGATCCGTCAAACAGGGCCAGCGCCAGTTTGAAACTGTCATAACCCATCGCGAAAAGCGAGATGTTGAATTCCGAGGAGGCAAGCCAGTCGGGCGAAAACTCGCCATGCACGACCTGCGCATGCCGGTCCGCCAGCACGGGCAGCGCGGGCATTTCCACTCCGTTCAGGTCGCGATTGTCGGGATGCTCGGGATCGAAGATGTTCTGTATGGCGTAAATCGGCAGATCGCCCGAATAGTTGTAGCGAAGCTGGGGGACCAGTAGTTGGCCCTGGGCCGCGCGCGCCACCACGAAGACCAGGTCCGCATCCTGACGGCGGCGAGGCTCGAAGTTCAGGCTTCTGCCGAGGCGCCTTTGCAACTCCTGGTGCCGGCGGTTGCTTGCGCCGATCTTCAGCAGCCGTGTGATCTGGTCGGAATAATCCACGGCCGTCAGGCTGTACTGCTCCCGTGCAATGATTTCGCCGCCGCCATCCTGGTACTCCTGCGCAAAACTGCGGTAGATGCGCCGTCCCCATTCGTTGCCGGGGTACAGCACCAGTGCGCGCTCGAGGCCCCGGCCGAGGGCATGGCGCGCCGCCTGGCGGCTCTCGTGCTCAGGCGCGAGGGCGAATTCCTCGAAGCGGGGGGGCGGAGAACCGGCCCGCAAACGGTTCAGGGCGAGCGTAGGGCGCTCGCCGGCTATTTCCGCGACCCTCTCGACCGATTCGGGCAGCAGCGGCCCGACAATGATTTCCGCGCCTTCCTCCACCGCGCGGCTCCATTCCCGCGCCGCATCGGGGGAACCGCCGACTTCGTAGAACGCGACCTCGGGACTGGCGCAGGACGACTTCAGGGCGTAACGCGCGGCCAGGAACCCGTCGCGCAGCGATCGCCGGGCCGCGGCGTATCGTTCCGACCCGGGCAACAGCATTGCAATGCGCGCGGGATGCGAGGCGGACCGGCAAATCTCGGGCGTGATCGTGTCGGCCAGCAGAACGGCGGCGGGATGCTGCGGATACCTTTCCCGCCAGCCCTGCAGGGCGGCGCGGGCTTCGGTCGGGTCGGACTCCAGTTCGCTGGTCAGCATGGCGAGTTCTATCCAGCCCAATTGAACCCCTACCACGCCGTCGGATGTCAGTTGGGCGCGGTAATCGCGCAGCAGCGACCAGGTGAACCCGGCGCTTTCGACATCGCCCTCGGCGAATCCCGCGCCGAGCAGCGTCAGGTCCTGCAAGGCTTCGGCCGGCCTCTGCAGTGCGAAAAGCAGTTCCGACCGGGTCCGGAGCAGGTCCCCGGCAAGGTCCGGATACCGGTTGGGATCGATCGCCGCCAGCCTTTCGTACGCGGCGTCCGGGCCGCCGACCACCCTTTCGCTCTCGGCGGCCGCGAGCGACCATAGCCCGATCCATTCGGCGCCGGGGTCGATCGCCTGGAGTTCGCTGAGAGCCCGCCTGTTACGGCCCTCGCGCCCCGCTTCGCGCGCCGCCAGGATCCGGTATCGCTGCCGCGCCTGCGGAGGCGCCCGGCGAACCATGGACAGGTAGACTTGGCGGGCGGCGCCGTGATCTCCGGCAGTGGAAAGAGTGCGCGCCTGGTCGCCAAGGGCCGCCAGTTCCTCGCTGGAAGCCCGCATCAGATCCGCGGGAGTGCAGGCGGCCAGGGCGGCAAGCGCCAGGCCTGCGAGCGCCGCAAACCGGGCATGGCGTCCAGGCCGCAGCGTTGCGGAACGCCTGGCTGAGCGGCAAGCCACGACACTTGGCATGGAGGTGATCATATGGCGGTTGCGAAGTTGGCGGGGGCAGGCGCGCCTGAAGAAGCGGGGGCCTTGTTTGTCGCCGCCACTCCAATTGGCAACCTGGACGATGTTAGCACGCGGCTGACAGCGGTTCTCGAGCGCGCTTCCGGCGTGGCGGCGGAGGATACGCGCCGAACCCGCAAGCTGCTGCACAGCCTGGGGATACGCATTGCGATGGTTTCCCTGCACGCCCACAACGAGCGTTCCAGGATTCCCGAACTTCTGGAGAGACTGCTGTCGGGAGAGGACCTGGTCCTGATGAGTGATGCGGGAACGCCCGGCATCAGCGATCCGGGCATGCGGCTGGTGCGCGAAGCAAGGCAGTCGGGCATACGCGTAAGTCCGCTGCCCGGACCCTGCGCCGCGGTGGCGGCCCTGTCGGTAGCCGGCTTTCCCGCCGACCGCTTTCATTTCGAGGGATTCCTGCCCGCACGGCGGGCTGCGAGGCGCGCGCGGCTGAGACAACTCGAGGCGGCGCCCGAGACCCTGGTCTTCTATGAAGCGGTGCATCGGCTGACGGCGGCGCTTGAGGACATGCAGCAGGTTTTCGGCAGCGAACGCAGGGCGTTTCTGGCCCGCGAACTGACCAAGATCCACGAGAGCGCGTACGGCGAGACACTCGCTGACCTGTGCCGGAAGGCCGCGTCGGGAACGATTGTTCCCAAGGGCGAATTCACGCTGGTGGTCGGCGGGGCTGGCAGGTCGGGCGGGGACGAGGCCGCCCTGGAATCGGTCCTCAAGGCGCTGCTTGGGGAGCTGCCCACGGCTCAGGCCGCGCGCTTGGGCGCGGAGATTGCCGGGGTTCCGCGCCGCGTCGCCTACCGGCGCGCACTCAAGTTGCATGCGCGGGAACAGAAGCCCTGCTGAGTTGATTTCCTCACCAGCTTCGGCGAGTATTGCATGCCGTAATTCATCGCCATTGCCCGCCCCAATCGTTTCCCGGCTAAGCCGAGAACTGGATCTTTACGCCACAGGCATCCGCGACTTTCGCCAGGGTGTCGAGGCGCGGATGCCTCCGGCCGGACAATGCCCGCGACAGCGCGACACGATCCACTTTCGCGCGCCGCGACAGCTCGGACACGCCACCCTGGGCTTCGGCCACGTTGCGAAACGCTTTCATAAGCAATCTCGGGTCGTCCATCTCCTCGATGGCCGCGTTCAGGTAGGCGGCGATGTCTTCCGGCGTTTGCAGGAATTCGCTGGCCTTATGGACCTTGATCGGCATTTCTTTTCTCCCGCTTGTAGGCGTTCCAGTCTTCAGCCGCCCTGTCGATGTCGCGCTGTTGCCGTTTCTTCGTGCCGCCAGCCAACAGGATCACAAGCTCATCGCCATCCTTCCCGCAATACACACGGTATCCTGGGCCGTGGCCATTTGACTACAAGAAATCAACAGGGAGATTGCGTTGCAATTGTTACGGGGCTATATTGTATAGTCGATAGATATACATAGGCGAGGTCAAGAATCATGGCCAAGACAGCGCAAATCAGCATGCGTGTGGAGCCCGGTCGATTTGCGTTGTTGACCAGAGCCGCGGCTGCAGTGAAGAAGGACCGGAGCGCATTCATACTTGAGGCGGCCTGCAGGGAAGCGGAGAGCCTGCTGTTGGACCGGCGGCTGTTTTTACTGGACGAAGAATCATTCGCCGCCTTTGAATCGGCCTTGAACGCGCCCGTGCCCGACGATGCCGGACTGAAGTCCTTGCTGGACGTGCCTCTTCTGTGGGAGGACTGACTGCACCGGTTCCGTTAACCGCTGGCCACCAGTTGACCCGCTTCGACTGTGGCAACCGCGCGCTTAACGTCTGGCTCAAAGATCGCGCCCTGAAGAATCAGGCCTCCGGCGCGAGCCGGACTTTCGTGGTATGCCGCAATGGGCGCGTAGTTGGATACTACGCGTTGGCCACAGGAAGCATTGAGAGGATTGCCGCTCCGGGGCGCATCAGACGGAATATGCCCGAGTCGGTTCCGGTCATGGTTCTGGGCAGGCTGGCCGTGGATGTCAGCATGCAGAGGAACCGCCTGGGTTCCAGGCTTCTCAAGGATGCGCTGCTTCGCACCGTTCGCGTATCGAAGGACGCTGGAATCAGAGCGATGCTGGTGCATGCCATATCGGATGAAGCCGCTCGCTTTTACAAACGGCGCGGATTCCAGCCGTCGCCTCTGGATTCAATGACCTTGATGCTACCCCTTGAACATGTGGAAAGATTGATAGCCGGCCGCGTCCGCAACGCATAAAATCCCGCCGAGAATCAATCATAAAGTATTGATTCATATTGTTATTCATGCTATAGTTCCGACACTGTCAACGGACTGAAAGGAGCCCTGAAATGGACCTTCACCGCACTGCTTCCTCCGCCCCCGTTCGCGACGCCGAACGTCATTCTTACAACGCTTCCGAGCCAACCCCAGGCAGTGATGCCTGGATGGCCGAGCGCCGTCACGAAGAAGCAGCGCTGGAGGATATGGAAGCGCAACTCACCGAACTGTGGGGCCACATCAACGCGGCCACGGCGCAGTTTCTGGCGCTGCTGGCGGAGTTCGATCGCAGAGAGGGCTGGGCCCAGCACGGCGTGTCCAGTTGCGCCCACTGGCTGAGCTGGCAATGCGGCATCAGCCCGGGAGCGGCCAGGGAGAAAGTGCGGGTGGCGCGGGCCTTGACGTCGCTGCCGAAGATCAGGGAAGCCTTCGGCGAGGGCTGGCTGTCGTATTCGAAGGTTCGCGCGCTTACCCGGGGAGCGACGGCGGAGACGGAAGACACGTTGTTGAGCATTGCCCTGAACGGCACGGCCGTGCATGTGGAGAGAACGGTGCGGGGTTTTGTGCGGGTGCAGCGGGACAGGGAGCGCAGCGAGGCCGAAGTCCTGCATGAGCGGCGTTATCTGGAGTGTCGGCGCCAGGGCGACGGTAGTGTGAAGCTTGAGGCCTGTCTGGCGCCGGAGGTGGGCGAGATGCTTTACAAGGCACTGGAAGCAGCGCATGCGGAACTGGATGAACGGAACGGGGATGCGGAAGACGACGGCGCTGCCAATTCTGAGGGAGCGGCGGATGCAGCATCTGCAAACGTTCCCGCGGGAATGTACGACCCGCATTGCTCGCAACAGAGTGGCGTCTCATCGGCAGATGTTTCCGCGGAAACAACCCGGACGCGGTTCTCGCCGCCGCCATTGTGGGATGCGGCTGATGAAGGCGTTCCCGCGGGAACGCCGCCTCGCAGTGTGAGCCAGAAGCGAGCCGATGCGTTGGGGCATATCCTCGACCGGTATCTGACCGGCAAGTGCTCAGGTTCAGCCAATAACGCCCATGAGGTGGTGGTGCATATTGCCAATGATGCGTTGTGCGACGTGCCGGAGAGCAGCGGCGCGGAGTTCGACAACGGCCATGCCGTGGCAGTGGAAACCGCAAGGCGGCTGGGCTGTGACGGCGCACTGGTTGGCGTGGTGGAAGGCGCCAAGGGCGAGCCGCTGGCGATCGGCCGGCGAACCCGCGCCGTGCCTCCGGCCATCCGGCGGGCTTTGCGCGTTCGCGATGGCGGGTGCCGCTTTCCGGGCTGCGGCCGATCCCGCTATGTTCACGCTCATCACATCAAGCATTGGGCGGAGGGTGGAGAGACCCGTCTCGACAACCTGGTGACGCTGTGTTCCGAGCATCACCGGCTGGTGCATGAAGGAGGATACGGTGTACGCGTCAACGAGGGGGAGATCGAGTTCATTCGACCGGACGGGCGAGTCATGCCGCCGGCGGGTATGCCGCATGGAGAGCGTTCCCGCGGTAACGTTTGCGCTGCATCAGGCGCGAAGAGGCTGGCGGAATCCAACGTGGCGCGCGGCATCAATATTGACGCGAAGACCGCCCGCTGCAAATGGGGCGGCGAGCGGATGGACTACAACATCGCGATCGACGGGCTGTGCTGGCAGGCGGGATTTCGCTGACGAGTTGATGCCTGCCATATGGAGACTGTCTTGATTCGGGTGCTCTTCTACCCATGCACGGACGTAATCGTCAGCATGGTCCGGCCTACCTGCCGTCGTGGGCCGCGCCACCAGTACAGGAATAATCCTAGGATTGAATTGCCCCACAAGAGCAGCGCAATACATGGCTCGGATATTCACATATAAGATTTGGCCATGCGCGGACGACCGGACGGTTTTTTGCGTCAGGCGCACGGCAAGGCTTTGCGAGTTTTGCCATGCGAAAGCCGGCCAATCTGCTATGCTTGCGGGCGACGGCTTGGTGGCCGACCAGTTGCGGAGCTTGCCGCTTCGGCGCGAGCTAGGGAAAGGCTTAAATGGGATGCGCGGCTATAGGCGTGAGCACTGGGGGTATATGCGGTTCGGCAACTCCAAGCTGAGTCCTTTTCCTAACGCGCAGCCAACAGGTAGAGGCAAAACGCGATGAAGGGCGATCAACGCAGGCCCATCCAGAAGTTCCAGAACTTGCTGCGCGAGCTCTTCCAGTTCGACTGCGCGGACTTGGACTTCGGTATTTACCGAATCATGAACCACAAGCGCGATGTCGTGGAGCGGTTCATCTCAACGACATTACCTGAGGCCGTCGACAAGGAGTTGGGCGCAGGGACGCTTGCCAGGCAGGCGGAAGCCAATGCGGCATTGCAGGAAGCTCGGCGGCAATTGCTTGAATCGCTCGGCGCCAATGCTCTCGACACGTATGGTGATGTCGTATCTGCGATGGCCGATACGCCAGTAGCCAAAGAGTACCTCTCAGCAAAGGCCCGCGCTGGCGCCAGTCGCAGCCGCCGAGCCTTGGAGACCGACGTTTACAACCACCTCTATGCATTCTTTAACCGCTATTACCACGACGGCGACTTCATTTCCAAACGGCGGTATTCCCGCAACCATCGCTACGCGATCCCCTACAACGGTGAGGAGGTGCATCTTCATTGGGCCAACAGTGACCAGTACTACATCAAGACCGATGAGCACTTCCACAGTTATCAATGGAAGTCGCCAATAGGGGTGACCGTCCACTTTCAGGTAGTTGCAGCCGACGTGGAACAAAGCAATGTCAAAGGCGAACGTCGTTTCTTCGTGCCCAAATGGGCCGATGCCAAGTGGGAATCCGAGAGCCGGATGCTTGCTGTTCCTTTCAACTATCGTCCGCTCACCGCCAAGGAGCAGGCGGATTACGGGCAACGCAACCAACAAGAAGGGATCATCGCGGCTTCAGCAGATCAGTTTCCAAAGCACATCAAGGATCTGGATGCCCTGGCCGCTCTGACCAGTGAGCGCAGCCGCAAAGCTGACGGCGAACCACTCACCTATCTTGAGCATCACTTGCGCCGGTATACGCGCCGCAACGATTCGGATTTCTTCATACACAAGAATCTTCAGGCGTTCCTTTCCCGAGAACTGGACTTCTATTTAAAGAACGAGGTCCTGAACATTGAGAATCTGGACCTTGCCGGTGAGCAGGGCTCAGAAGGGTGGTTTCAACTGATCCGGCTCATCAAGGCCATCGGCGATCAGATCATCGTATTCCTCGCCCAGATTGAGGGCTTCCAAAAGATGCTTTGGGAAAAGAGGAAGTTCATTACGGAAACAAACTACTGCGTCGCCGTGCGCTGCATCCCGGACGAGTTTTATGCAGAGATTGCGGCAAATGACGAGCAGTGGGCGGAGTGGCTGTCACTGTCGGTGCTGGATGGTGAATCCGCGTATCTGGCACACCCTGGGACTGCTGTCGGCGAACGAATCGAATGCCTCAAGCAGCGCGGCACGTTCATGTTGGACACTGCACATTTTTCCGAACCATTTACAGACCACTTGCTGGCCTCCATTGACGACTTGGACGAGGCCACCGATGGGCTGCTTGTTCATGGTGACAACTGGCAAGCGCCGCGCCTGCTGCAAGGCCGATACAAGGGTGCCGTGCAGTGCGTTCACATTGATCCGCCATATAACACGGACACCAGCGGTTTCCTCTACAAGAACAGTTATCAGCACTCAAGCTGGTTGGCGATGATGCATGATCGTGTGGCGGCGGGTATCGCCGTAATGGACCCTGGTGGCGCTTTCGTCTGCCATATCGACGAGAACGAGAACGAACGGCTGCATGGCCTGTTCTCGCATATGGGAATCCCAGATGGCGGGACCATTGTGTGGGATAAGAAAAATCCCATGCTCGGACGAAAGCAAATTGCTACGCAGCACGAGTATGTGCTCTGGAGGACTTGGAACCAATCATCCGTGTTAATGCGATCTGCCAACGTCCGCAGGATTTTGGACAAAGCGGCGTCGTGCATTCGCTCGAAAGGGGGCGTTAACGAACGTTCAAGAAAGGAATTTCGGACTTGGCTTGGCAGACAGAACGACTTGAGCGGGGGAGAAAGGGCGTATGAACATATAGATGATGACGGCCGTGTGTTTCAGAGCGTAGCGATGGGAGCGCCAGAACCCAGGGAGGACAGAAAGTTTCACATTCCCTTGGTGCACCCGAAAACGAATAGGCCGTGTCCTGTACCGCCCAGCGGCTGGTCGCGAGCTCCCGAGACAATGCGCAAGCTAGCGGATAAGAACCAAATCATTTTCGGCAAGGACGAGTCTGTGCAACCGCGGCTGAAACTCTTTCTATCAGAGGAAACCAAGCGGCAGATGCCATCTGTGATAAGGGACTCGGGGCGCGGCAAGGGGGACTTGGACAAGCTGGGATTGGTGTTTCCCTACTGCCATCCTGTTTCGTTATACGAGGAACTTATTGGTGCAGCGGCGGCGCGGACCGACGCCTGCGTCATGGACCACTTCGCTGGATCTGGGACGACCGCGCACGCCATTGTCAACCTGAACAGGGCGGACGGAGGCAGGCGCAAGTTCATCCTGGTGGAAGTCGGCGAGCAATTTGATGTCGTGCTGCTACCCCGCGTCAAGAAGGTGGCGTTCTCATCTGTGTGGAACAAAGCTAAACCGGAGGAAATGACGGCAAACGATGAAGTACAGAGTTCTCCGCGAATCATCAAGTACATGCGCCTCGAGTCCTACGAAGACGCTCTGGACAGCATTGAATTTGACCAGCGGGCAGGCGAGCTTGGGCTGGAGGACAGGATCGAAGGCTATCTGCTCAACTACATGCTTAAGTGGGAAACAAAGGACAGCGAAACGCTCCTGAACCCTTCGAAACTGACCGCGCCATTCGACTACCGGCTTCGCGTCCACGCGAATGGCGACACCGTGGAGCGCCGGGTTGACGTGGCCGATACCTTTAACTACCTGCTTGGCCTTAAGGTGCGAACCCGCCGGGTATACACGGACGGAGACCGGCGCTATCTGGTCTATCGCGGGGAGACCCGCGAGCGACCAGGAGGGAGTGTGGTGGTGATCTGGCGCAACACGATTGATTGGGACGAAGCTGATCTGAAGCGTGACCGGGAGTTTGTGACGGCTAATGGCATCACCGACGGCGCCGACACGATTTACGTCAACGGCATGTCCAGCATTCTCGGCGGCAAACCTATAGAGCCGCTATTCAAGGCGAGGATGTTCGCCGGTGTTTCGTACCCAAGCAGGCCCGCCAATGCCAACGCGAACGACTAGGAGAGACAGCGGGGCGGGCCAGGCTATCGCGCTTGAGCAGCGCCTGATGCTGCTCGCATGGCTGCACCAGCGGCTTGGCTATAAGAACACGCGAGAGTTGCTTGCGGATCTCGCTCAGGTCGACGAGGGTTTCGACGCCGATGGGCGCAGTCACGCGCTTGCGAGGCTCGTCTCAAGGTCGGGGCAGTTCCGCGGTATCAACGCTGACGAGCTGAAAGGCTACGACCAGAACATACGCATTTCGCTTGCCGCAATGAACGAGGCGCGGGCGGAACCCATCACGCTACGTTACTTCCAATATCTTGCTGCCTTGTACGCCGAGATCTATCTCGACCACCGCTGGAACCGCACCGGCGCTTTCCTCGATTCCCTGAACGAGTCGGTGCGTGAACGTAACCTGGGCCGCCGGCCGTCCGAGCCGACGTTCCATGAATTCGGCGAAGCGGACCTCGACAAACTCGCATTCTGGATGGCCACCGGAAGCGGCAAAACTCTGTTGCTTCATCTGAACTACCAACAGTTTCTGTGCTACAACAGCAAACCGCTCGACAACATAATCCTGATCACGCCCAACGAGGGATTGAGCGAACAGCATCTGGCGGAGATGGCGGCTTCCAACATCCCATGCCGTCGATTCGAGTTGGACGGCCGACCGGCGATCGACGCGCATACAGTGCAGGTCACCGAAATCACCAAGCTCGTCATGGAAAAGCGCGGGGAGGGACAGAGCGTTCCCGTGGAAGCCTTTGAAGGCAACAATCTGATCTTCGTGGACGAAGGCCACAAGGGCTCGGGTGGCGAAGCGTGGCGCCAGGTGCGCGACGCCATCGGCGCGACCGGTTTCACATTCGAGTACAGCGCAACATTCGGTCAGGCCCTCACGGCGGCGCGCAACGACGCTCTGACGGCGGAGTACGGCAAGGCGATTGTGTTCGACTACTCCTACCGCCACTTCTACAAAGACGGGCACGGCAAGGACTTCAATATCCTCAACCTGCTTCAGGATCCCGGCGACCACACCGACATGCTGCTGCTCGCCAACCTGCTGGCCTTCCACGAGCAGCAAGCGGTGTTCCGCGACGAGGTCGCGGAGATGCGGCATTACAACATAGAGCAGCCGCTTTGGACACTCGTGGGCGCCAGCGTCAACGCGGTCTATTCGGAGAATAGGCGCAAACGCAGCGACGTGCTGATCGCCATTCGGCTTCTTCACCGATTCCTCAGCGACCGGGCATGGGCCGTCGCTGCCATCGGTCAGCTTCTGACTGGCAATTCCGGGCTCAGGGGCGTGCACGGAGATTTGCTCGAAGGCAAGTTCGACTACCTGACGAAGGATCCGGCGGCGATCTACGAAGACATCCTGGCCTGCACGCTGCATTCCGCCAACGCAGGAGGCTTGCTGCTGTGCGATATCAAGGACGCTGACGGGGAACTTGGCCTAAAGGTTGCTGGCTCCCAAAGCTATTTCGGGGTGATTTACATCGGCGATACTGCGGCGTTCAAGAAGCTCGTTATTGCGGACGGCTCGGGTATAGCGGTGGAGGTCGATGCGATATCCGGGTCGCTCTTCGAGGACATCAATCGACCGGGCACGACCATTGAAATCCTCATCGGCGCCCGGAAGTTCATGGAAGGCTGGAATTCCTGGCGCGTTTCGAATATGGGGCTGCTGAATATCGGACGCAGCGAAGGCGCGCAGATCATCCAGCTATTCGGGCGGGGCGTGCGGCTTCGCGGCCTGGACATGACGCTCAAGCGAAGCGCCGCGCTGCGCGGCGCCCATCCGGCCCACATCAGGAAGCTGGAGACACTCAATATCTTCGCACTGCGCGCCAACTACATGACAAAGTTTCGTGAGTATCTAGAGCGCGAGGGCATGACGACTGAAGAGTCACTGGAATTGCACCTGCCCATCCGTGTCAATGACAATTGGCTAAGTAAGGATCTCGTGGTTCCACGGCTGGACGACGGAAGGGACTACAAATCTGAGAAGGTGTCGATTCTTGAGACCAATGGCGCCGGCATCCGGGTCAGCCTGGAAGTGGCGGGCCGGGCGCAGGCGATCACGAGTGGTGATGACATAAGCGCTTCGGAGGCCACATCCGGCAAAGGGGGACGGCTCCCTGCGGAAGCTCTCGATCTTGTGGACTGGAACGCTGCCTATTTGGAATTGGTCAGCCACACAACCGGACGCGGCTTCGACAACCTGGCCATTGAGCCGCGAAGGCTGCGCGGGATCATGGAGAACCCAACGGCGTACGATTTGTTCGCGGACGAGCGCCTTACCAGCCCGTCAAAGCTAAGGGATATTGAGGACCTGCAGCACGCGGTCGTCACCATCCTGCGCAAATACGCCGACCGTCAGCATCTCAGTCTCCAAGCACGGTGGGAGTCCGGCCATATGCGTTACCGGACGCTGGATGAAGCGGACCCCAACCTGCAATTCAACCTTGAGGTAGGCGAGCCGAGGCCGAAGTACATCGTCCACACAACCCAAGGCCAAGCGGAGATGGTGGAGGAAATTCAACGGCTTGCTGAATCGGATGCCCTGTACTATTCGGACAAGGGCCCTCCGCTCCGCATCCACTTCGACCGCCACCTGTACCAGCCGCTGCTGATCGAGCAGGCAGGAGGGGCAACAGGCGATATCAGGACATTCCCTCCCAGTCTGCACGATAGCGAACGCACATTCGTCGAGGACCTGCGGGACTATTGGGCCGAGAGACAAAGGTCGTCCACGGAAAAAACCGAGGTATTCCTCCTCCGCAACCTGTCGAAAGGCCGTGGAGTGGGCTTCTTCGATGAGTCCGGCTTCTACCCGGACTTCATTCTCTGGTTCAAGGCCGGAAGCGATCAGCGAATTGTCTTCATAGAACCCCACGGCATGGTGCATGCTGGCGCCTACGACAAGGACTACAAGGCCCGGCTGCACGAGCGGCTTCCCGCCTTGGCCCAAGCGATGACGCTCCCCCCGAACGTCTCCAGCGTCACGCTCGATTCCTTCATCGTCTCCGCCACGCCCTATGAAGACCTACGGACCCGCTACGATGACGGGTCCTGGAGTCGGCAACGATTTGCGGAGAAGCACATTTTGTTTCAGGAGGATCGGGGCGCAACGGGCTACGACTACATCGAGGCGATATTCAGGGTTTGAGGGCTGGAAGCCCTCGTTTCAGTGAATCTATTGCGGGGGAGTGCGGTGCGTATAATGAGCCGCCGCCCTGAAAGATTCTACGCCCGATGCCCAAGACCTCTCTTTTTACTTCCGAGTCGGTTTCCGGCGGCCATCCGGACAAGCTGGCGGACCAGGTTTCCGACGCCGTGCTCGACTCCATCCTTTCGCGGGATGAGGACGCGCGCGTGGCGGCGGAGGTGCTGATCAAGACCGGCTTCGTGCTCGTCGCCGGCGAGATCACCACATCGACCTGGGTGGACCTCGAATCGCTGGTTCGGAGACTGATCAAGGATGTCGGCTACACCAACTCGGAACTGGGCTTCGATGGCGCGACCTGCGGAGTCCTGAACGCGATCGGGAAGCAGTCTCCGGATATCCGCAGAGGCGTGAACGCCGGCGAGGGCAAGCCGCTGGGCGCCGGCGATCAGGGAATGATGTTCGGCTATGCCTGCAGGGAAACGCCCACCCTCATGCCGGCGCCGATCGACCTGGCGCACCGGCTCATGCGCAGGCATGCCGAATTGCGCGCCTCGGGCGAACTGGACTGGCTGCGGCCCGACGGCAAGTCGCAGGTCACGGTGCGCTACGAAGACTACAGGCCGGTGGCCGTTACCGATGTCGTTCTGTCCACCCAGCATGCGCCGGATGTCTGGCCGGACGACTACGCGCGCGGCGTTTGTCCGCCGGATTTCAGGGAAGCGATCATCGAGCAGCTGATCAAGCCGGTGCTGGGCCCCGAGTGGCTGGCGGGCCCGATCAACTACCTGATCAATCCCGCCGGACGGTTTGTCGAAGGCGGACCGCAAGCGGACTGTGGTCTGACCGGGCGCAAGATCATTGTCGATACCTACGGAGGAATGGCCCGGCACGGCGGCGGCGCGTTCTCCGGCAAGGACCCGTCCAAGGTGGACCGGTCGGCCGCCTACGCAGTCCGGCACGTGGCGAAGAATGTCGTCGCGGCCGGCTTGGCGGAGCGCTGCGAAGTGCAGGTCTGTTACGCGATCGGCGAGCCGGAGCCGGTGGCGGTCGATGTCGAGAGCTTCGGCACCGCGACGGTCAGCGACGAACGCCTCAAGGCGCTGGTGCGGGCCCATTTCGACTTGTCGGTCGAGGGCATTATCCGGGACCTGAATCTGAAACGCATGTCGTACCGCCCGGCCGCCGCCTTCGGCCATTTCGGCAGGGAGGACTGCGGGTTCAGTTGGGAAGAAACCGGCCGGGCTGCGCAGCTCGCCGCCGACGCCCGCGCGGCGAAGGTCGCCTGATATGCCTGAATCCGCGATTGTAAAGATTCACGAGGACTTTGAAGTCGCCGACCTGTCGCTGGCCGGCTTCGGCGAGCGCGAAATTGCCATCGCCCGCAGCGAAATGCCCGGGCTGATGGCGCTGAGGGCTGAATATGGCAACCGGCAGCCGCTTGACGGCGCGCGGATTGCCGGCTGCCTGCACATGACGGTGCAGACCGCCGTATTGATCGAAACGCTGCTGGAACTGGGCGCGGAGGTGCGCTGGTCGTCGTGTAACCGGCTGTCCACCCAGGACCACGCCGCCGCCGCCATGGCGCGCCGGGGCGTGCCGGTGTTTGCCTGGAAGGGCGAAACGGAAGAGGAATACATCGCCTGTATCGCCCGCACCATCAACGGCCCCGGCGGCTGGGTCCCCAACCTCCTGCTGGACGACGGCGGCGACCTGACCCGTATCGCCCACGAGGAGCATCCCAAGCTCGCCGCCGAGCTGCTGGGACTCAGCGAGGAGACCACGACGGGCGTTCATCAACTCTACCGTATGCATGAGCAGGGCACGCTGCGCTGCCCGGCCATGGATGTGAACGCCTCGGTGACCAAGTCCAAGTTCGACAACCTGTACGGCTGCCGCGAATCGCTGGTTGATGGCATCAAGCGGGCCACCGACGTGATGGTGGCGGGCAAGATTGCGGTGGTGTGCGGTTACGGCGACGTGGGCAAAGGCTGCGCCCAATCGCTCAAGGGCCTGGGGGCGCAGGTGTGGATCACCGAAATCGATCCGATCTGCGCCTTGCAGGCGGCGATGGAAGGCTATCCGGTGGTCACGATGGACGAGGCCTGCGGGCAGGCCGGCATCTTCGTCACCGCGACCGGCAACAGGAGCGTCATCACCTACGACCACATGGCGCGCATGAAGGACCAGGCCATACTCTGCAACATCGGCCATTTCGACGTGGAGATCGACGTCGCAAGCCTGAAGGACTGCGAGTGGGAGGAAATCAAGCCGCAGGTGGATCACGTGATCTTTCCGGACGGCAAGCGGCTGATCCTGCTGGCCCGCGGCCGGCTGGTGAACCTGAGTTGCGCCACCGGGCACCCCAGTTTCGTCATGTCCACCAGCTTCACCAACCAGGTCCTTGCCCAGATCGAACTGCTCACGCGCAGGGACTACGAAAACCGCGTCTATACGCTGCCGCGCCGGCTCGACGAGAAAGTCGCGCGCCTGCACCTTCCCAAGCTGGGCGCCTCGCTCAGCCGTCTTACCCCGGAGCAGGCCGAGTATCTCGGCATCCCGGAGACCGGTCCGTTCAAGCCCGACCGGTACCGCTACTAGGCCCGGGTTCTCCGCTATCACAGGGCAGCCCGTCGCCCATCGAGGACTTCCAGCATGTCGGTATTCAATTCCTTAAGAGAATATGCACAGGCCATGGAGCGGCAGGGCAAGCTGCTGCGCATCCCGGACATGGACCAGGACCAGTTCGAGATGACGGCTTTCTCCTATCGCCTGGAGGACCGGATGCGCACCTCGGCCCCGGCTTTCCTGGTGGAACGCACGAAGATGAACGGCCGCTGGTACGACACGCCCGTCATCTGCAACGTGCTCAACAGTTTCAAGACGGTCGCGATGTGCCTGGGAGTGGAGGACCTCAGCGACGACGAGCGTGAAATGAACCAGGTGGTGGAGCGGGAACTGCTCAAGCACATGAACGAGGACTACCGTTTCGAGCAGATTCCTCCCGTGGAAGTGGACGGGGCGGCCGCTCCGTGCAAGGAAGTCAAGCTGTTCGGCGACGACGCCGACCTCGACCGGTTTCCCTGGATCATGAACAATCCTGCCGACGGGGGCCGGTTCATCAGTACCGGTTCGGTGATCATGGAGGACCCCGAGATCGGCCGCAACGTGGGCACCTACCGCCTGCAGGTCAAGGGCCCGCAGAAGCTGGGCATCTGCTTTACCGGCCAGAACCACGGCGCCCAGATGATGCGCAAGGCCATCGCGCAGGGCAAGAAGAGCGTGCCCTGCGTCGTGGCCACGGGCCTGGACCCGATCACCTGGATGATGAGCAGCACCCGCGTCGGCGAGCTGGGTGACGACGAATTCGCGTTTTCCGGCGGGTTCCGTGGCGAGCCGGTGGAACTGGTCCGGGCCGAAACGAACGCGCTGATGGCGCCGGCGCACGCCGAGATCGTCATCGAGGGGGAAATCAGCACCGACAAGGAGATGGAGGGTCCGTACGGCGAGATGTTGGGCTACATCGGAGAACCGGCGCCGAACCACTTCATGACGGTCAAGGCCATCACCCACCGCGAGAAGCCCTGGGTCTACAACATCTGGCCGGGAATCGGCGGCGCCTATCTCACCTGGCCCTGGCAGGTCGGGCATTTCGCGCGGCTGAAGCGGATCATGCCCAACCTCGTGAAGCTGCACATGCCGCCCGAAATTCCCAGCATGGTGATCGCTTGCATCAACAAGCGCCTGCCGGGCGAGGGAATCGAGGCCGGGCTCCTGATCATGGGCTACCGGATGATCGGGTTCAGCAAGAAGATGATCATCATTCTTGACAAGGACGTGGACCCCACCGACATCACGCGCGTCCTGCACGCGGTAACCACGCGCTGGCAGCCCTGGCCGGCCAGCCTGACAGTACGGCAGACCTTCTCGTTCATGATCGACCCCAGCACCCAGCGAAACGCGCTGTCGAGCAAGATACTGATCGACGCGACGCGGCAACTGCCGGCCGAAGGCGGCCCCAACGTGTTCGCCGAGGACAACCGCACGGTCATGGAAGAACGCGCCGCGGACTCCTTCAAGCTGGTCGACGAGCGCTGGGACGAATACTTCGGCGGCTGATGTCGGAAAGGGCCGTGAGGAGGAGCCGGGGATGAGGTATTTCGGCACCGATGGCGTGCGCGGCACGGTGGGTCAGCATCCCATGACCGCCGAGTTCGCATTGCGCCTGGCCGGCGCCGCCACCCGCGCCCTGCTGCCCCGCGGCGGCAAGGTGGTGATCGGCAAGGATACGCGGGTTTCCGGCTACATGTTCGAATCGGCGCTGGAGGCGGGGTTCGTCGCCGCCGGCGCCGACGTTCGCCTGTCCGGCCCCCTGCCGACGCCCGGCGTGGCCCTGCTGACCCGGGAGCTGGAGGCCGATCTTGGAGTCGTCATCAGCGCTTCGCACAATGCCTACGGCGATAACGGAATCAAGTTTTTCAAGCATGACGGCTTCAAGCTGGCGGCCGGGGAAGAGGCACGCATCGAAAGCCATATCGAGGACGCCGCGGTGACGCTGGATTCCACCGCGCTGGGCCAGGTGCGTAGGGTAGACGATGCGCTGGAGCGCTACGAGCAGCACTGCCTGGGTACGGTGCCCGGGGACATGTCGCTGGAGGGCGTCAAGATCGTCGTGGACTGCGCGCACGGCGCTTCCTACCGGGTGGCCCCGTCGACGCTGACGGCGCTCGGCGCCGAACTCGTTCCGCTGGGCTGTTCTCCGAACGGCCGCAACATCAACGACCGCTGCGGCGCCACCGATCCCGACCTGCTGCGGCGCACCGTCAAGGCGGTCGAGGCCGATGTGGGAATCGCCCTGGACGGCGACGGAGACCGCGTCATCATGGTCGATTCCGCGGGCGCGACCCTGAACGGCGATACGCTGTTGCTGGTTCTCGCCCTGGCGCGCAAGGTAGCCGGCCGGCTGGCCGGTCCGGTTGTCGGAACCCAGATCAGCAGCATGGCGCTGGAACGGGCCCTGCAGGCGGAAGGAATCGCTTTCTGCCGCGCCGAAGTGGGCGACCGTCAGGTGGTCGCAATGCTTCGCGAGAAGGGCGGGGTCCTGGGCGGGGAAAGCTCCGGGCATATTCTGTGCCTGGACAAGTCCACCACCGGCGACGGGCTGCTCGTGGCCCTGGAAGTGCTGTCCGTGATGCAGGCGAGAAACTGTTCGCTGGCGGAACTGGCCGAGGACATGCCGCATACGGAACAGGCGAACCTGAGCGTGCCCTCGAACGGCGACGGCAGCCTGGGAGACCCCGCTGTCGAAAAGGCCTTGCGCGCGGCCCGCCGGTTGCTCGGCCGGGAAGGCCGCATCGTGGTGCGGCCTTCGGGCACCGAGCCCGTGTTCCGGATCATGGCGGAGGGCCCCGACCGCACAAGCGTGCACAGGGCCGCCGAAGGCGTGGCCCAGGCGCTTAACCCCGGCCGGCCGGCCACCTGAGGCGACACAGCATGACCGATCGGCGCCGGATCGTGGCCGGCAACTGGAAGATGCACGGCAGCCTTTACTCGGCAAGTGAACTGGCCGGGGCGCTGGCCGGCACGACGCATGAACCCGGCCGCGGCCTTCCGGAAGTGATCGTGTTTCCGCCGTTCCCGCACCTGGACGCCGTGCGCCGGGTTCTGGAAGAAGCGGAGTCGGCGGAAACCCTCGCCGTTCAACTCGGGGCGCAGGACCTGTCGATCCATGAACAGGGCGCACGCACCGGCGAAGTGTCGGCGGACATGCTGTTGGACTGCGGCTGCAGCCACGTACTCGCCGGGCACTCGGAAAGACGCACCGGCTTGCGCGAAAGCGACGAACTGGTGGCGAGGAAATTTCACAAGGCGGCGGATCACGGGCTGATTCCGGTGCTGTGCGTGGGAGAAACGCTTCCCGAACGCAGTGCGGAACGCACCGCGGAGGTCGTGCTGCGGCAACTCGGGGCGGTATTGGAACTGTGCGGCGGCAGTATGTTCGAGCGCGCGGTCCTGGCCTATGAACCCGTCTGGGCCATCGGCACCGGCCACACCGCAACACCGGAGCAGGCCCAGCAGGTACATGCCCTGCTGCGCGGCGAAATCGCTCGCACCAATGCTAAAATTGCCGCTGGCCTTCGCATTCTGTACGGGGGCAGCGTGAACGGCGCCAACGCGGCCGCGCTTTTTGCCCAGCCGGACATTGACGGCGGCCTGGTGGGCGGCGCTTCCCTGGATGCGAAGGAGTTTTTGCGGATCGTCACGGCGGTATAGCGGAGTAGGGTTCTGTTACAGCAATTGTTCCTGGCAGCGCATGTTCTCGTCGCTGCCCTGATTATTGTTTTTGTGCTGCTTCAGCGCGGAAAGGGCGCGGAAACGGGCGCCGCTTTCGGTTCGGGCGCATCCGGAACGGTGTTCGGCGCGCGCGGTTCGGCGAACTTCCTTTCGCGCGTCACGGCGGTACTCGCCACGCTGTTCTTCGCCACCAGCCTCATCCTCACCGGGGTCGGCAAGCCCCGGCCCGAGGAGAGCCTTCTCGATACCATCGAGCAGGCTGCGCCGGCCGAAGAGGAGGCCGTCCCCGAGGAGGAGGATGAAGACCTGCCGCAGCTGCCTTCGCTTCAGCCTGCGGAGCAACCCGACATCCCGCAGGAATGATGCAGTTTTTCTTTTCGTGCCGATGTGGTGGAATTGGTAGACACGCTGTCTTGAGGGGGCAGTGGCGCAAGCCGTGCCGGTTCGAGTCCGGCCATCGGCATATCCACGCGCGGGATTACCGGCGAAAGGCGGGATAGTCATGCCGGCCGATTACCTTCCGGTGCTGATTTACCTCTGCGTTGCGTTCGGCATCGCGCTGGCGCTGCTCGGCCTGGGTCTGCTGCTGGGTCGCGGGCAGCGGGACGAGGGCAAGCTGGAGCCGTACGAATGCGGCTTCGACGCGTTCGAGGACTCGCGCATGCGGTTCGACGTGCGCTACTACCTCGTCGCGATCCTGTTCATCATCTTCGATCTCGAGATCGCCTTCCTGTTTCCCTGGGCCGTGGCGCTGGACGCCATCGGCGAACCGGGTCTGATCGCGATGGGCATCTTCCTTCTGGTGCTTGTGGTGGGCTTCGTTTACGAGTGGCGCAAGGGGGCCCTGGAATGGGACTAGACCCGCATCCGGAAGCCGTCGGGCCACGGATTGACGGCATGGCCGATACGCTCACGGAGGCCCGCGAGCAGGGCTTCGTCGTGACTTCGCTGGACAAGCTGCTGAACTGGGCGCGCACCGGGTCCATGTGGCCGATGACTTTCGGCCTGGCCTGCTGCGCGGTCGAGATGATGCATGCGGGCGCCGCGCGTTACGATCTCGACCGCTTCGGCGTGATGTTCCGGCCCAGTCCCCGGCAATCGGACGTGATGATCGTGGCCGGAACCCTCTGCAACAAGATGGCGCCTGCCTTGCGCCGCGTCTATGACCAGATGCCGGAGCCGCGCTGGGTGATCTCGATGGGTTCCTGCGCCAATGGCGGCGGCTATTACCACTACGCCTATTCGGTGGTGCGCGGTTGCGACCGCATCGTGCCGGTGGACGTCTATGTTCCCGGCTGTCCTCCGACGGCCGAGGCGCTGTTCTACGGCATTCTGCAGTTGCGCAACAAGATTCGCCACAGCAAGGCGCTGGCGCGTCCGCAGCCCACAGCCTGAACGAGGCGCTTCATGTCCGCCCGCCTCGAGTCCATGGCCGAAGCCTTGCTTGCGCGCTTCGACGGCGTGCTGCACCGGCGGGAATCCTCCTGCGGCGAATTGAGCTACGACCTCGACGCCGCCGACCTGCAGGCAACCGCCGTCGCCCTGCGCGACGAGGAGGATTTTTCCTTCGCGACCCTGATCGACGTCTGCGGCGTCGATTACCTGGGCTACGGCCAGGCCCAGTGGAGGACCGAGGCGGCGACCGAATCCGGCTTCAGCCGGGCCGTCGAGCCGGGCGCCAGCACGACCCGCTCGGCGTCCGAAAGCGAACGCCGGGCACAAGAGCAGCCGGCGCGGTTCGCCGCCGTTTATCACCTGCTTTCGCTGCGCCATAACCTGCGCGTCAGGCTGCGGGCCTTCGCCGTGGGGGAGAACCCGCCGGTCCTGCCGTCGGTGACGGGCGTCTGGCAGGCGGCCGACTGGTTCGAGCGCGAGGCCTTCGACCTGTTCGGCATCGTATTCGAGGGCCATGGGGACCTGCGCCGCATCCTGACCGATTACGGCTTTATCGGACATCCCTTCCGCAAGGATTTTCCGTTGAGCGGAAAAGTGGAAGTCCGCTACGACGAGGACAAGCGCCGCGTCGTGTACGAACCGGTCAGCATAGAGCCGAGAACGCTGGTTCCGCGCGTGATCCGGGACGACAACCGGTACCGGCCGGCGCTCAGGGCCGAGCCCGGCGACGGCGGCGGGCAGGTGGGCGATGGCTGAGTTTCAGAGCTACACGATGAACTTCGGCCCCCAGCACCCGGCCGCGCACGGCGTGCTGCGGCTGGTCCTGGAAATGGACGGCGAGGTCGTGACGCGCGCCGACCCGCACATCGGCCTGCTTCACCGCGCCACCGAGAAACTCGCGGAGTCCAAGCCCTACAACCAGAGCATCGGTTACATGGACCGTCTTGACTACGTGTCCATGATGGCCAACGAGCATGGCTATGTCCTGGCGATCGAGAAGCTGCTGGGGATCGAACCGCCGCCGCGGGCCCTCTACATCCGCGTGATGTTCGACGAGATCACCCGGATACTGAATCACCTGTTGTGGCTGGGCTGCCATGGTCTCGACGTGGGCGCCATGACCATCTTCCTCTACTGCTTCCGCGAGCGCGAGAACCTGATGGACTGCTACGAGGCGGTATCGGGCACGCGCATGCACGCAACCTACTATCGGCCGGGCGGCGTTTACCGCGACCTGCCCGAACAGATGCCCAGGCACCTGGCGCAACCCGATGCGAAGCGGGTTTCCGCCCGCGACAAGGCCATGGACGAGGGACGGGACGGCTCGCTGCTCGATTTCATCGAGCATTTCACCCGGCGTTTTCCCGGCTACGTGGACGAATACGAGACGCTGCTGACCGAAAACCGGATCTGGAAGCAGCGCACGGTGGGCATCTCCGTGGTATCCCCCGAAAGGGCCCTGAACCTGGGCTTTACCGGTCCCATGCTGCGCGGCTCGGGCGTGGAGTGGGACCTGCGCAAGAAGCAGCCGTACGCGGCGTACGCGGACATGGACTTTGACATTCCGGTGGGAGTGAACGGCGATTGCTACGACCGCTATCTGGTGCGGGTCGAGGAATTGCGGCAGTCCAACCGGATAATCCGGCAATGCGTGGACTGGCTGCGTGCGAACCCCGGGCCGGTCATGGTGGACGACTTCAAACTGGCGCCGCCGAAACGCGAAGAGATGAAGGAGAAGATGGAATCGCTGATCCATCACTTCAAGCTCTTCACCGAGGGCTACTGCGTGCCGGAAGGCGAGGCATACGCCGCCGTGGAACACCCCAAGGGCGAGTTCGGCGTCTACCTGGTGTCCGACGGCGCCAACAAACCCTTCCGGGTCAAGATTCGGGCGCCGGGCTTCGCCCATATGGCGGCCATGGACGAGATGGTGCGGGGGCACATGCTGGCCGACGTGGTGGCGACCATCGGCACCATGGACGTCGTGTTCGGCGAGATTGACCGGTAGGAACGGCGGTGAGCGGCAACTCCTCGCTACCCGACGCGGCGCGCGACGCCATCCGCGAGTCGGCCGCCCGGTTCCCGAGCGGGCGCCAGCGCTCCGCGGTTCTGGACGCGCTTCGCCTTGCCCAGGACGGGAATGGCGGCTGGCTGTCGGTGGAACTGATGGACGCGGTGGCCGAGGAGCTGGCGCTGCCGCCGATCCAGGTCTATGAGGTCGCAACCTTCTACTCCATGTTCGAGGTGCGCCCGGTCGGTCGGCATTGCGTGTCCGTGTGCACCAACATTTCCTGCTGGCTTCGCGGCGGCCGGGAGTTGCTGAAACACCTGGAGAGCCGGCTGGGGATTTCCGCGGGCGAGAGCACCGTCGATGGACGGATTTTTCTCAAGGAAGAGGAAGAGTGTCTGGCGGCCTGCACGGGCGCGCCGATGATGATGGTGGGCCACCGCTACCACGAGAACGTGACGCCCGACGAGGCCGACCGCATCGTCGAGAGGCTGCGCTGACGGACATGGACCTGGTTCACGTATGCATGCCGCCGCCCGATGCGGAACGGCCCTGGCGGCTGGAGTCCTACGAGGGCCGCGGAGGCTACCGGGTCTGGCGGAAAGTGCTGGCCGGCGAACTCGACGCCGGACAGGTCCTGGAAACGGTCAAGGCGTCCGGGTTGCGCGGCCGCGGCGGGGCCGGCTTTCCCACCGGGCTGAAATGGAGCTTCATGCCCAGGGACTGCGAGCAGCCCACCTACCTGGTCTGCAACTCCGACGAGAGCGAGCCCGGAACCTGCCATGACCGGGACATCCTGCGCTACAACCCGCACGTGCTGATCGAGGGCATGGCGCTGTCCGCCTTTGCGATGGGCGCGACGGTGAGCTACAACTACATTCGCGGCGAGTTCCTGGGCGAGCCGGTGCCGAGGTTTCTCGACGCGCTGGACGAAGCGCGGGCGGCGGGTCTGATCGGACGCGGCCTGGGCGCCGCCGGGATCGACTTCGAGCTGCATCCCTTCGCGGGCGCGGGCGCGTATATCTGCGGCGAGGAGACGGGCCTTCTGGAGTCGCTCGAGGGCAAGCCCGGCAAGCCCCGCTTCAAGCCGCCGTTCCCCGCGCAAAGCGGCTTGTACGGCCGTCCCACCACGGTCAACAATACCCAGACGCTGGCCTGCGTGCCGGCCATCGTGGAAAAAGGCGCGGAGTGGTTCAAGTCGCTGGGGCCGCCCAATTCGGCCGGCACCATGATCTATTCGGTGTCCGGCCACGTGGAGCGGCCCGGCAACTACGAGGCGCCGCTGGGCGTTTCCTTCAACGATCTGCTGGAGCATGCCGGCGGGGTCTGGAAGGGCCGCAAGCTGAAGGCCGTGATACCCGGCGGGTCTTCGGTCCCGGTGCTGCCGGCGGCAATCATCAGGGAATGCACGATGGATTACGACTCGCTCAGCGAGGCGGGTTCGGCGCTGGGGACCGGGGCGATGATCGTGATGGACGACCGAACCTGCATGGTGAGCGTGCTCCGGCGCATCGCACGCTTCTACTACGCCGAGTCGTGCGGCCAGTGCACGCCCTGCCGCGAAGGCACCGGGTGGCTGTACCGGATGCTGACGCGCATGCTTGAGGGCCGGGCCCGCGTATCGGACCTGGACCTGCTGCTGAGCGTCGCCAACAACATCGAGGGCCACACGATCTGCGCCCTTGGAGATGCGGCGGCGTGGCCCGTACAGAGCTTCCTGAAGCATTTCCGCGGTGAATTCGAGGAGAAGATCCGGAGTTCCCGGGCCTTCGCCCGTCAGCGGGAGGCGGCCTATGCCTGACCATAGCGTTCGCCTTACCGTGAACGGCCGGGAACTCGAGGCCGCGGCCGGCGAGATGCTGATCGCGGTCACCGACCGGGCCGGTATTTACGTGCCCCGTTTCTGCTATCACCCCAAGCTGAGCGTCGCGGCCAATTGCCGCATGTGCCTGGTGGACGTGGCCGGCCTTCCTAAGCCCATGCCCGCCTGCGCCCTGCCGGTCACCGACGGCCTTGAGGTCGAAACGCGGTCCGACCGGGCGATAGCGGCCCAGCGGGCGACGATGGAGTTTCTGCTGATCAACCATCCGCTCGATTGCCCGGTCTGCGACCAGGGAGGGGAGTGCGAGCTTCAGGACCTGGCGATGGGGTTCGGCCGCGATATCTCGCGCTTTTCGGAAGGAAAGCGGGCGGTGCCCGATCCCGACCTGGGCCCGCTGGTGTCCACCGACATGACCCGCTGCATCCATTGCACGCGCTGCATACGCTTCGGCGAGGAGGTTGCCGGCGTGCAGGAGCTCGGCGCGACCGGCCGCAGCGAGCACATGGAGATCACTACCCACGTCGAGCGGTCGCTTAAGCACGAACTGTCCGGCAACGTCATCGACGTGTGTCCGGTCGGGGCCCTGAACAACAAGCCCTACCGCTTCACCGCCCGCGCCTGGGAAATGAGCGCCCACGCGACGGTGGCGCCGCATGACTGCGTGGGCTCGGCACTCTATGCGCACGTCCTGCGCGGGCGCGTGCGGCGCATCGTGCCGCGCGAGAACGAAGCGGTGAACGAGACCTGGATTTCGGACCGCGACCGCTTCAGTTGCGAGGGCCTGTACGTGGAGGACCGGCTTCACAAGCCGCTGGTGCGCCGCGATGGGCGGCTGATCGAGGCCGGCTGGGACGAGGCGCTGGAAGCCGCTGCGGCGGGCCTGATGCGCGCGGCGGAGGAGCAGGGCGGCGAGGGGCTCGGGGCGCTGGTGTCACCTTCGGCGACGGCCGAGGAAGGCTACCTCCTGAGAAAACTGATGAGCGCGCTGGGATCGGCCAACATCGATTACAGGCTCAGGCAACGCGACTTTCGAAGCGCGGCGCGCGCCGGGGAGGCGCCGTGGCTGGGTACCCGGTTCGGCGACGTGGAGTCGCTGGACTCCCTGCTGCTGGTGGGCTGCGATCTGCGCAGCGAAGCGCCCATCCTCGCCCATCGGGTCCGCAAGGCGGCCATGGCCGGCGCCCGGGTCAGCTACCTGGACCTGGCCGAGCGGGAATACCTGCACCCGATCGGCAGCAGGAGCGTGCAGCCGCCCCGGGACTGGGCCCGGGCTCTGGGGCCGATGGCCGATCGCGCGCTTCAGGGAAAGAGCCGCGCATTGTGGCTGGGGGGACTCGCCGTCCGCCACCCGGCCTACGCCGAATTGCTCGAAGCGGCCGCCGAGGCGGCCGGCGGCGCCGCGCTCGGTCACGTGACGCAAGGCGGAAACGCCGCCGGCCTGCATCTTGCCGGCGTCATCCCCGGCGAGGCCAACGGAAAGGGAGCTGCCGGGCTCAACGCGAACCAGATGAGCAGTACGTCCCTGCCGGGAATGGTCCTGATGGGCGTCGAGCCGGATCTCGATTGCGCTGCGGGCGCCCACGAAGCGATTCGCGATGCGGGCTTCCTGCTTGCGCTGAATCCCTGGGTTTCGCCCTGGCTGCTCCGCCATGCCGATGTACTCCTGCCCACCGGGGCTTGCCTGGAGACGCCGGGGACCCTGGTGAACGGGCAGATGGACTGGCAGAGTTTCGCCGCCGCCGCACCGCCCCCGGGTATGGCGCGGCCGGCCTGGAAAGTGCTGCGCGCGCTGGCGGACCGTTTGAGTCTTGACGGCTTCGGCTATTCGGGCACGGACCAGGTCCTGGCGGAAATCAGACAGCGTATCGAAAGCCCGGCTGCTTCCTCGGCGTCAACTTCGGACGGCGCCGCGATCGACTCCAAGCCTCTCGACGACGAAGAATTCGCCGGGCTGGAACTGCCCATGTATTCGGTCGACGGACTGGTGCGGCGGTCCGCGCCCCTGCAGCAGGCGGCCGCGGTGCAAAGGGCTGCCTGAAGCCGACCCATGGCCGAACTGCTCGCCAACTGGCTGGATTTCCTGCCCCCCGAGGCGGCCGGTGCGCTGGTCGACCTGGTGGCGATTCTCGCGGTCACGATAGTGGTGATCCTCTGCGTGGCCTACACCACCTATCTGGAACGCAAGGTGATCGGCTTCATGCAACTGCGGCAGGGCCCGAACCGGGTGGGCTTCCGCGGACTTCTGCAGCCGTTCGCCGACGTGCTGAAGCTGCTGGTGAAGGAAATCGTGATTCCCGGCCGCGCCAACCGCTGGCTGTTCCTCACCGCTCCGGTGCTGGCGCTGGTTCCGGCGCTTGCGGCCTGGGCCGTGGTGCCCCTGTTCCCCGGCTTCGCCGTGGCGGACCTGAACGCCGGCCTGCTCTACCTGCTGGCCATGACCTCGCTGGGCATCTACGGAATCATCCTGGCCGGCTGGGCCAGCAACTCCAAGTACGCGCTGCTGGGGGCGATGCGCTCGGCGGCGCAGATGGTCGCCTACGAAATCGCCATGGGGTTCGCACTGGTGGGCGTGCTGATGGCGGCCGGCAGCCTGAACCTCGGGGCGATCGTGGAGAAACAGGCAGGGGGAGTGGCCAACTGGTTCATTCTTCCCCTCCTGCCCCTGTTCCTCGTGTATTTCATCTCCGGCATAGCCGAGACCAACCGGGCGCCGTTCGACGTGGCCGAGGGCGAGTCGGAAATTGTGGCCGGATTCCATGTGGAATACGGCGGCGCCACCTTCGCGATGTTCTTCCTGGCCGAATACGCCAACATGATTCTGATCGCGACGCTCACCGCCGTGCTGTTCCTCGGCGGCTGGGACTCGCCGTTTGCGGGCCTCATCGACAGGCAATGGCCGGTGGTGGGAATACTCGCGGCCCCCGGCCTGTTCTGGCTGGCCGCCAAGACGTTCCTGTTCCTGTTCGTCTTCCTGTGGTTGCGCGCGACCTTCCCCCGTTACCGCTACGACCAGATCATGCGTCTCGGCTGGAAAGTGTTCATTCCGGTGACGCTGGTGTGGATCGGCGTGGAGGCCGTGTTGTCCGTGCTTGATATTGGGCCGTTCAAATGAATGATTCCGAAAAAAGGCCCGCGGCCGGCAAGCCCGGCCCCGGCGATCGCATCCGGGCGGTTTTCCGCACTTTCGCTCTCTGGGAGCTGTTGCGGGGGCTGCGCGTAACCCTCACCAACTTCTTCAGGCGCAAGGTCACGCTCCGGTATCCGGAGGAGAAGGCCCCGCAGTCGCCGCGATTTCGGGGTCTGCACGCCTTGCGCCGCTACGCCAATGGCGAGGAGCGCTGCATCGCCTGCAAGCTGTGCGAGGCAGTCTGTCCGGCGCTGGCGATCACGATCGAGTCCGAAGTGCGCGAGGACGGCACCCGCCGGGCGAGCCGCTACGACATCGACCTTTTCAAGTGCGTGTACTGCGGGTTCTGCGAGGAAGCCTGTCCGGTGGACGCGATCGTGGAGACCCGGATTCACGAGTACCACATGGAGCACAGGGGCGAGAACATCCTGACCCGGGAAAGGCTGCTTGAAATAGGCGATCTGTACGAGGAACAGATCGCAGCCGATCGCAGCGCCGACGCCTCCTACCGCTGAACCGCTTCTCGATGCAGCAGATTCCGGAAATTTTCCCGCTCATACTCTTTTACGGCTGGTCGGGCATGCTGATCGCGGCCGCCGTGGGGGTGATCACGGCGCGCAATCCGGTTCATTCGGTGCTGCTCCTGGTGCTGTGTTTCGTCATCTCGGCCGCCATCTGGCTGCTGCTGCGCGCCGAGTTCCTGGCCGTGGCCCTGGTGCTGGTTTACGTCGGCGCGGTCATGGTTCTGTTGCTGTTCGTCGTGATGATGCTGGACATCAACGTCGAGCGCATGCGCGAAGGGCTGACGCGCTATGCCCCCCTGGGCGTGCTGGTCGGCCTGCTGCTGGCCGCGCAGCTTTCGTCGGTCTGGTGGCTGCGGCGGTCCGGGCTGGAAGTCGCCGCGCCCGCCGATTCGCTGGCTTTCGAGGAGGGCAACACGCAGGCGCTGGGCACGCTGCTGTATACCGAGCACCTGTATGCGTTCGAGATAGCCGGCTATATCCTGCTGCTGGCCATTATCGGAGCGATTACGCTCACGCTGCGCCGCCGCAAGGGCCTGCGCGTGCAGCAGGTGTCCGAACAGGTCGCCGTCCGGCCGGAAAGCCGGGTCCGGCTGGTCAGGATGCCCGCGGAGAAGGACCAGTGATCGGGCTGGCCCACCTGCTGACCCTGAGCACGATCCTGTTCGCGATCGCCGTGTGCGGCATTTTCATCAACCGCCGCAGCGTGATCCTGCTTCTGATGTGCGTGGAACTGTTGCTGCTTGCGGTCAATTTCAATTTCATCGCGTTTGCGTACTACCTCGGCGACCTGGCCGGGCAGGTGTTCGTGTTCTTCATCCTGACCGTGGCCGCGGCGGAGGCGGCGATAGGCCTGGCGATCCTCGTCGTGCTGTTCCGCAACCGGCTCAGCGTGAACGTGGAAGAGTTCAGCTTGCTCAAGGGATGATGTACGAAGCAATCCTGTTTGCGCCGCTGTGCGCGGCGGCGCTGGTGGCGCTGGGCGCCAGGGTCCTTCCGCGCTATGTGGTTCACGGCCTGCCCATCCTTGCCGTCGGACTGTCCGCCGTCCTGTCGATCCGGGCTCTGCTGGAGCAGCTCGGCAGCGAACCGGTTACGGTAAAGCTGCTGGACTGGCTCAGCATCGGCGGGTTCGAACTGAGCTTCGGCCTGCTGATCGACCGCCTGACCGCCCTGATGGCCTGCGTTGTCACCTGGGTCTCGCTGGCGGTGCACGTGTACACGGTCGGCTACATGCGGGACGATCCCGGCTACGCGCGCTTCTTCGCCCTGATCGCCTTCTTCACCTCGGCCATGCTGCTGCTGGTGATGGCCGACAACTTCATGCAGCTGTTCGTGGGCTGGGAAGCCGTCGGGCTGGCCTCGTACCTGTTGATCGGCTTCTGGTTCAAGCGGCCGTCGGCGAATTTCGCCAGCCTGAAGGCCTTCCTGGTGAACCGCATCGGCGACCTGGGACTGCTGCTGGGCATCGCCCTGATCGGCGGGGCCGCGGGCTCGCTGGATTACGCCGTGGTTTTTTCCGGCGCCCCCGGCCTGGCGGAACAGCAAATCACCGTCTGGCCCGGAGTGAGCCTGCCGGCGCTGGACCTGGGCTGCGTGCTGCTGTTCGTGGGCGCGATGGGCAAATCGGCGCAGATGCCACTGCATATCTGGCTGCCGGACTCGATGGAGGGCCCCACCCCCATTTCGGCCCTGATCCACGCCGCGACCATGGTCACGGCGGGCGTCTTCATGGTGGCGCGCATGTCGCCCCTGTTCGAACACAGCCCGTTCGCGCTTTCCCTGGTGCTGGCGGTGGGCGCGACCACCGCGCTGGCCACGGGCCTTGTCGCGATCGTGCAGCAGGACATCAAGCGCATCGTCGCCTGGTCCACGCTGTCCCAGCTCGGCTACATGATGGCCGGCATCGGCGTTTCGGCCTATTCGGTGGCCATCTACCACCTGTTCACCCACGCGTTCTTCAAGGCGCTGCTGTTCCTGGCCGCGGGCGCGGTCATTGTCGCCCTGCATCACGAGCAGGACATCCGGCGCATGGGCGGCCTCTATCGCAGGATGCCGATCACCTACGCAACCGCCCTGATCGGGACCCTGGCGCTGGCCGGCATACCGGGGACCGCCGGTTTCTTTTCCAAGGACGCGCTGATCTCGGCCGTGACCCAGTCCTCCGGTCCGGTCAGCGCATACGCCGGCTGGTGCCTGCTGGCCGGGGTGGCGGTTACCGCGTTTTACAGCGCCCGATTCCTGCTTGTGGTGTTTCACGGCCGCGAGACCGAGGCCGCTTCCCATATGACGGAACGGGAGCCGCGCGGCCGGTGGATGCTGGGCCCGCTGGTGTTCCTGGCGGTTCCCTCGCTATTGATCGGCTGGTTCACGTTTCAACCGGTGGTCCTGGGCGGGTATTTCGCCGGGTCCCTGGTCAACCTTGCGGAAAGCGGTTCCGGCGCCCCGGACCTGGGCGCGGGCACGCTCGACTTCTTCGTCCACGGCCTGTATTCGCCGGTCTTCCTGCTGGCGGTGCTGGGCGGACTGTCGGCCTGGGCCCTGTACGAATGGAAACCTCGCTGGCGGAGCCGGACCGTACCGGCGCTGCGCGTTCCGAAGCGTCTGCTGGAACTGGGTTATGGATTCGATCCGCTGCTTGAGCGGGCCGTTATCCCCGGCGCACAGGGGCTGGCCAGGGGCGCCGCCGAGCAGGCCGACGCTCGCTTTATCGACGGCCTGCTCGTCAACGGGCTGGCGCGGACGATTCGCTGGGGATCGGGCGTCATGCGGCGCCTGCAGACCGGCCTCCTTTATCACTATGCCTTCGTCATGGTCACGGCCATCTGCCTGTTGATCGCCTGGGTCATCCTGGTGCTGGACTGATGCCCGAATCAGGCCTGTTGAGTTTGATCGTCTGGCTGCCGGTGGCCGCCGGGCTGCTGATCATGGGCCTTGCCCGCAGCGCCGCCGTGGCGCGCTGGTCGTGCCTGGCCGTGGCGCTGCTCGAATGGATACCGGGCGCGATCCTGTGGCGCGCCTTCGAGCCGGGCGGCGGCTTCCAGTTCGTCGAGCGGCACGACTGGATCGAGCGTTTCAACGTGCAGTACTACCTGGGCGTGGACGGCATCGCGCTGGCGCTGATCCTGCTGACGTTGCTGCTCACGCCGGCGGCGATCGTGGCGGGCTGGCGGGCGATAGACCGGCGGACAGGTCTGTATTACGGGGCGTTGCTGATTCAGCAGGGGCTGATGCTGGGCGTTTTCTGTGCGCTCGACAGCCTGCTGTTCTACGTGTTCTGGGAATTCATGCTCGCCCCGATGTTCCTGATTATCGGCATCTGGGGCGGCGAGCGGCGGATATACGCAACGGTCAAGTTCTTCCTCTTCACCTTCCTGGGCTCGGTGTTCATGCTGGTCGCGCTGGTCTATCTGTACCTGAAGGCGGGCAGTTACGCCATACCCGATCTTCATGCCGTGCCTCTCACTCTTGCCGAGCAGCAGCTGCTGTTCTTCGGATTCCTGGCCGCGTTTGCGGTGAAGGTGCCGATGTGGCCGGTGCACACCTGGCTGCCCGATGCGCACGTCGAAGCGCCGACCGGAGGATCGGTCATTCTGGCGGCGATCCTGCTGAAGATGGGCGGCTTCGGCATGCTGCGGTTCAGCCTGCCGGTCACGCCCGATGCCGCCTACCAGTTCGCGCCGCTGATCGTGGGCCTGTCGCTGGTCGCGATCGTCTATATCGCCGTCGTGGCGCTGGCCCAACGCGACCTCAAGAAGCTGATCGCCTATTCGTCGGTGGCCCACATGGGATTCGTGACCCTGGGCCTGTTCATTCCCCTGGCGTACGCGGGCGCCGGCAAGGACCAGCTCCTGGCGCTGGGCATGGGCGGGGGCATGGTGCAGATGATTTCCCACGGCTTCATTTCGGCGGCCCTCTTCATGTGCGTCGGGGTGCTCTACGATCGCGTACACACGCGCCGGATCAACGATTTCGGTGGCGTGGCCAACACCATGCCGGTTTTTGCCGTCCTGCTGGTGCTGTTCGCGCTGGCCAACGCGGGACTGCCCGGGACTTCCGGCTTTGTCGGTGAATTCCTCGTCATCCTGGCGTCGTTCCGCGCCGAACCGCTGGTCGCCCTGGGCGCGGGCACGATCCTTGTGCTGGGTGCGGCATACAGCCTCTACATGCTCAAGCGGGTGGTGTTCGGCGAGGTGGCGAACGACAGGGTGGCGGGCCTCGAGGACCTGGACGCCCGCGAACTGATTGCGCTGGGCGGCATCGGCCTCGCGGTGATTGTCCTTGGCCTGTATCCGGATCCCCTGGTCGAAATGATGGAGCCCTCGCTGGACGGGCTGGCCCGGCACGTCCTGGCCGGGAAGGTGGCGGGATGGTGATCGACCTGGCCTACTGGGCGCCGCTGTACCCGGAACTGGCGCTTGCGCTGCTGATTCCGGTCCTGCTGCTGGTGGACCTCGCCGTGGGCAGGAAGCGCCCGCTCGTCATTCAGGCGGTCTGCCTGGCCGGACTGGTCCTTGTGGGCTGGACCTGCTTCGCGGCGGCGGACGGCGCAATGTTCGGCGGCGCCTTCTTGATGGACAGGCTGGCGCGCCTGTTGAAGTTTGCCGGCGTGCTGTTGAGCATCGTGGCCTTCGTCTACGCGCCGCGCGACCTGCGCGAAGCCGGTGCGCTGCGCGGCGAGTATTACCTCCTGGGCCTGTTTGCGCTGCTCGGCGTTTTCGTGACCGCATCCGCCGGCAGCCTGCTGACCCTGTATCTCGGCCTGGAACTGCTCGCGCTGGCCCTGTACACCCTGGTGGCCCTGCAGCGCGATTCCGCCCGCGCGGCCGAGGCGGCGATGAAGTATTTCGTGCTGGGAGCGATCGGCTCGGGAGCGATGCTGTACGGGATGTCCCTGCTATACGGCCTGTCGGGTTCGCTGCTCCTGAGCGAAACGGCGACCCTGGCGCCCGAAGGCGGGGGGGCGTATGTCGCCGCGGCCCTGGTGCTGACCGGCGTGGCGTTCAAACTCGGCGCCGTGCCCTTCCACCAGTGGGTGGCCGACGCGTATGACGGGCCGCCGCTGGGTGTGGCCGTGCTGCTTGCAACGGTCCCGAAGCTCGCCTCGTTCGCCCTGATCGTGCGGCTGCTGGTTGACGGGATTTCCGCTTCGCAGGAGCAATGGAACCTGCTGCTGATCGTGATGGCGGTCGCGTCCCTGTCCCTGGGCACCATCGTGGCCATGGCCCAGACCCAGGCCGCGCGGCTGCTGGCATGGGCCGCGATCGCGCATGTCGGATTCCTGCTGCTCGGCGTGGTCGCGGGCGGCGGCGAGGGCTTGAGCGCCGCGCTGTTCTACACCCTGGTTTACGTGCTCATGGCGGCCGGCGCCTTCGGCGTGGTCATCGCGCTGGAGAAGCAGGCCGCTCCGCTGGACAGCCTGCGGGGACTGTACCGCCGCCACCCGGGGATGGCGTTCATCATGCTGCTCATCATGCTGAGCATGATCGGGATACCGCCGCTGGCGGGCTTTCTGGCCAAGTGGCAGGTGCTGATGGTGCTGGTGGACCAGGGTTTCACGGCCCTTGCGGTCGTCGCGGTCATATTCGCCGTGGTCGGGGCCTACTACTACCTGCGGATCATCCGGCTGATGTTCATGGAAGCCCCGCGCGAGCAGGAGCAGGAGCGATTGAAGCCCGGCTGGGGCGCCAGCGCGATGCTGGGCGCCAATGGGCTGGCGCTGGTTGTGATCGGTGTCTGGCCCAATCCGCTGCTGGAATTGTGCCGCGCCGCCTTCGGTCCGGGGTAACCGCCGTTTGCTGAAGAGAATCATGCTGTTTGCGGGCCCCCTGGCCGCCCTGGCGGCGGGGCTGCTGATGCGGGATTCCGGCCCGGCCGTGGCCTGGACCGTGGCGGTCACCACGCTGTGCGCGGCCTGGTGGATCACCGAGGCGGTGCCGATTCCGGTCACCGCGCTGATACCCATAGGGCTGCTGCCCCTGGTAGGCGCGATTCCGCCATCGCAGGCGGCGCGCGCGGTGGGCGATCCGCTGATCATGCTGCTGATGGGCGGATTCATGCTGTCCACGGCCATGGAAAAGAGCGGCGCGCACCGCAGGATCGCGCTGGGGATGATCAACCTGTTCGGCGCCAGCGACGGACGGCGGCTCGTGTTCGGTTTCATGGCCGCGGCCGCGGTTCTGAGCATGTGGATTTCCAACACGGCCACGGCCCTGATGCTGCTGCCGATCGCGCTGGCCGTCATCCAGGGCTGCGACGACAAGAGGCTGGCCCTGCCGCTTTTGCTCGGAATGTGCTATGCGGCCAGCATCGGCGGAACCGGCACGCCGGTGGGCACGCCGCCGAACCTGATCTTCATGCGCGTATACGAGGAGAGCACGGGGAATCAGCTGGGGTTCACGCAGTGGATGAGCTGGGCCTTGCCGGTGGTTATTGTCATGCTGCCGATTGCCGGATTCTGGCTGACCCGCGGGCTCAAGCTGCGTGCGCCCGTGCAACTGCCCGCGGTAGGAACGTGGCGCACCGAGGAAGTGCGGACTCTCGTGGTATTTGCGATTACCGCGTTGCTGTGGGTGACCCGTCGCGAACCTTTCGGCGGCTGGTCGGGACTGTTGGGCCTGGACCAGGCCCATGACGGCAGCGTGGCGCTGCTTGCGGTAGTCGCGATGTTCGTCATTCCGAACGGCGCCGGCGGGCGATTGCTGGACTGGAAGACGGCCGCCGGCATTCCCTGGGGCGTCTTGCTGCTGTTCGCCGGCGGCATCTGCCTTGCCGGCGCCTTCGCCAGCACGGGCCTGAGCGCCACCCTGGGCTCGGCGCTTGCCGCTCAGGCGGACTGGACACCCTTGCTGTTGATCCTGCTCATCTGCCTGGCGGTCACCTTCCTGACCGAAATCACCAGCAACACGGCCACGACTTCGCTGCTGATGCCGATACTGGCCGCCGCGGCCGTCGCCGCCGGCATGGAACCGCGCCTGATCATGGTGCCCGCGGCGATCAGCGCCAGTTTCGCCTTCATGCTGCCGGTCGCCACCGGACCCAACGCCGTGATCTTCAGTTCGGGGCGATTGACCGTGCCGCAGATGGCCCGCGAGGGCCTGGTGCTCAACTTCCTGGGCGCGCTGGTGATCTCGACGATCACCTACTGGCTGCTCAGCTGAAGTCGGCCTCCACCGAGTTCTCGTAGAGCTTGCGCATGTAGAGGATGGGCGCGAGCGGCGCCTCGACGTAGCGGCAGATCCGCCAACCTTCGTTGAGCTTGCGGAACAGCGCGACGGCGCGGTTGTCGGCGCCGACCGGCTTCTCGTAGCCTTCGGCCACCGCGTCCCAGTGAAACTGCCAGGAAACCCAGGCCAGGTCTTTGCTCAGCGGGACGGCCTGGACGTTCCAGATTCGCATCTCCAGGCGCGGGATCATCTTCATGGTCATGTCCCAGTAGTCATGGATCGCTTCCCAGTCCCGCAGGGGCTGCTCGACTTCTTCGGGCAGGTAGAAGGGCTCGGGATCGGACGTGTCCCATAACTCGGCCATCGCCTTCAGGTCCATGCGGTTCCAGTTCTTCCGCAACTGGCGCAGCACGCCGGAGACGGCCTCCTGCAGATTCGATTCGGTGTTCATGGGCGGAATTATGCCTGCCCCGTTGCGGCACGACGTTCGGGCTAGAATGGCCGCCCGACCGGAAGTACGCGCAAAGGGATCAGGTCTTGCCGGCAAGAACAGGCGCCGAACTCATTCAGGCACTCAAGGACTCTCCGATGGAGTTGTGGCATCGGGGATGCAAGGTTGAAGACCTCACAACCGAAGACGGCATAGCCGGCGGAGTGCGCAGTCTGGCGGCCCGCTACGACCTTCAGCACGAAGAACCCGAAACCTTGCTTTTTCCCTCGCCGGAGACCGGCGACCCGGTGGGCATGAGCTTCATGATTCCCGAGACGCGGGAGGACCTTGTTCGCGTCGGCGACGCGATGCACCGGCTTGCCGATTTCAGCTTCGGGATGGCGGGCCGCGACCCCAGCTACCTGAACCGCGCGATGAGCGCCTACGCGGCCGCTGCCGGCTGGCTGGATTCGGCGCACGCGGGCGGCGGGGCCAACGCCGCCTCCTGGCACCGTGACATGCGCGAACGCGACCTGGCCTTAACGCATACGCTGATCAACCCGCAGATCAACCGCGCGGTCAGCGCCGCGAAGCAGGCGGACCCGTTTCTGGCGGCGCGGGTCAAGGAGGAGACCGACGCGGGCCTGGTGATCAAGGGCGCCCGGATGCTGGCCACGCTGCCGATCTCCGACTCGATCATGGTGTTTCCTTCCACGCTTCTGAAGAATCCCGAAGAGGACGCGCCGTATTCGTTCGCCTTCTGTCTGCCCAATGCGACCGAAGGGTTGAAGTTCATCTGCCGGGAAACGGTGGACTACGGGCGCAACCACTTCGATCACCCGCTGGGCTCGCGGTTCGAGGAGCTGGATGCGCTGGTGGTGTTCGACGACGTGTTCGTGCCCTGGGAGAACGTGTTTCTGTACCGCGACGTCAAGGCCTGCAATGAAGCCTACGCGGCCACCTCCGCGGTGGTGCACATGTCGCACCAGGTCATTTGCAAGAACATCGCCAAGACCGAGTTCCTGCTGGGCCTGGTGTCGCTGATGATCGACGCGGTGGGCATCGAGATCTTCCAGCACGTGCAGGAAAAGGTGGCCGAAATCTGGGTCAACCTCGAAACCATGAAGGCGTTCCGGCGGGCCGCGGAGGCCGACGCGGCCCTCAACGGCCACGGCATGATGACGCCGGCTTTCGATCCGCTTGACGCCGCCCGCAACCTGTATCCGCGCCTCTACCCGCGCATGGTGGAGATCGTCCGCCTGCTGGGCGCCAGCGGCCTCGTGGCCATGCCCACCGAAGCCGACCTCAAGGGGCCGCTCAGCGAGGAGGTGCATCGCTACTACCAGGCGGCGCGGCTGGAGGCGATAGACCGGATTCCGCTCTATCGCCTGGCCTGGGACACGGCGCTTTCGGCCTTCGCGGCGCGCCAGGTGCAGTACGAGACGTATTTCTTCGGCGATCCCGTCCGGATGGCCGGCGCGATCTTCCACTCCAAGGACCGAACTCCGTACATGGAGCGCGTGCGCGAGTTCCTTCGCTCTTCTTCGGAAGACTACGGCTAGCAGAGCACGGGGCGCGCAGTTGGACTCCGGGGGCTTCCGCAATGCGCTTGGGCAGTTCGCAACCGGCGTAACGGTGGTCACGACGAAGGCGGAAAACGGAGACCGCATCGGGCTGACCGCCAACAGCTTCAATTCCGCCTCGCTGGATCCGCCGATGGTGCTGTGGAGCCTCAGGAACGATTCCCTGAACTTCGAAGTGTTCGCGAATGCGGACCACTTTGCGGTCAACGTGCTGGCGGCCGACCAGGTCGATGTCTCAAGGCGTTTCTCGCGCGACGTGGAGGACCGGTTTGCGGGGCTGGACTGCATCGAGGGCATCGGCGGTGCGCCCGTCATCGCCGGATGCGCTGCCACCTTCCAGTGCCGCAACGTGCACCGTTACAGCGGCGGCGATCATGCGATCTTCGTGGGCGAGGTGCTCCAGTTCGAGGTCCACGAACGCACCCCGCTGGTCTTCCACCGCGGCGATTACACGGTCACGATGCCGCGCCCGGCGGAGGGCCCGGACGGGTCGGAAATCGCCGGCGGCTATGTCGATGACTTCCTGCTGCCCCTGCTGGCGCGGGCCTACCGGCTTTTCGGCCTGCCGTTCTACGAGCACCTGACCGAGCAGAAAATCCCCCGCGACGAATGGCGGGTGCTGGCCACATTGAGCGACCAGCGTTGCACCCGCGACGAACTCGCGTGGATCATCCGCATGCCGGAAGAAATTCTCGACCGCACGCTCAAGGCCTTGTTCGACCAGGAAATGATCGCGGAGGCCGAACCCCGGGTGGAAGGCGGATTGCCGCGCCTGGTCTGCACCCAGCGGGGCAGCCGGCGGGTTGTCAGGCTGCTGGCCGTGGCCAAGGCCCGCGAGGCGGACGTGCTGGCGGATTTTCCGGAACTGGAGCAGCAGGACTTCAAGCAGATGCTGCGCAGCATGATTGCGCGGCTGGCGGGCAGCAAGCGGCCGCGCTGACTTGGCGCCGACGGCATGGGCCTGACGATTTTCGCCGCCTACCTGGTGCTGGTGGTGGCGCTGGGCCTGGTGGCTTCCCGCGGACAGCGGGCCAGCGAGGACTTCTGGGTCGCCGGGCGACGTTTCGGCGTTCCCGTCCTGGTTCTCGCCAACGTGGCGGCCATCATGCACGGGGGCTCGATACTGAGCGGCGTCGCCTTCATCGGGGCGTTCGGGGGCGTGGCCGGGCTGCCGTTTCTGGCATTCGCCGTCGGCATCGCCATCGTTTTCTTTTTCTTCGCCCGCAAATTGCGCCAGTCCGGCGGCTTTACCCTGCCGGACTACCTGGGCGACCGTTATGCAAGCCGGAAAATGCGGGCCTGGAGCGCGATCGTCGTGGCCGTGTCCAGCGTCGTCTACCTGGTGGCCCAGTTGCGGGGCATGGCCTTCATACTGGAGCGCCTGCTCGAGATTCCCTTCCTATGGGGGCTGGCGCTGGGCAGCCTGATATTCGTGGCCTATGTCGCACTGGGCGGCCTGCTGGCGGTGGTGTGGACGAACATCGCCCAGTTTTTCTTCATGTGGGCCGGACTGCTGCTGATAGCGCCGGTCCTGCTGCAGGAAGTCGGCGGATGGACCGGGGTCATGCTTGAGGTGGAGCAGACCGCGCCCGGCTGGACCAGCCTGCGCGGGGTGTCCTGGGGCTGGGGGTATTTCATTTCCTGGCAGATCATCTGGATGCTGGCCTACTGCACGCGCCTCGAGCTGGTCACCAAGATGTACGCTGCGCGCGACTCGTGGGTCGCGCGGGTATCGCTGCCGTGGACGATCCTGATCGTGATGGTGTTCCTGCTCTACGGGAACATGTACCTGGGCGCCGTGGCCCGGATCACGGTCTGGGAGGGCCTGGCCACGCCCGATCAGGCCTACGTGGCGCTGGTCGGCCAGTACCTGGCGCCGGCGCTGGCCGCGTTTGCGCTGACCGGAATCGCCGCGGCCGCCATGTCCACGACGGACTCACTGCTGTTGATGGCGGGTTCGGCCCTGGCCCATGACCTGGTGCGCAAGTGCGTGGATGAGCCGCGGGGGGTCGAACGCGAAGAGCGCAGCTACGTCTGGATATCGCGCGGGGCCATCGTGGCCGTCGGCGCCGTGGCCTTCGTGCTGGCGATACCCGACGTGGCGCTGATCCTGCGGATTGTGTCCTTCGCCGTGGCGATCATCGGCGCGGCCTTCTTCTTCCCGCTGATCGCGGGAATGGTGAGCAGTCGCGTCAGCGCGCAGGCCGCATTGGCCTCGTCGGTATGCGGCGTGCTGACCACGCTGGTCTGGATTGCTGGGACGCTGAGCGGGCAGGGCTGGGCGCAGGTCGTGCATCCGGGCATTCCCGGGCTGCTGGTGGCCGGCGCAACGATGGCGCTGGTCAATACCTTTACGCCGCCGGCCGTCGCCATCGGCGGAGTGGCTGCGGCAAGCGGGGAGGGGCGCGGGCCATGATTCTCGGACTTCCGGTGGAGAGTTTCGCGGTGCAGATCGTGCTGCCGGCGATCGTGATCGCGGCGATGTTTGTGGCAAGCTACCGGGGCAGCAGCCCGTGGCGGAACCCCGCGTCGCACCGAGACCGGCGAGACGCCCGGCTGGCAAGGCGCGAGGAGCGAGAATATTGAACATATTTAAGCGACGAGCAATGCAGTCCAGGCGGGATGGATCGCTGGTCGAATGCAGCGGGGCTTCCGCCACGGGCTGCCAGAGGACGCGGCGATGACCGCGCCAAGGGAGATAGCAAATGACTTCGATTTATCGCACGACGGGCGCCTGTGTTGCGCTGCTCACCCTGATCTGGGCCTGCGAAGCGCCGCAGGGTGAAGTTGAGGAGGCGGCCGATCCGCGGGCCGCTGTCTGGGCGCAGTCCGTCGAGTTGACGCCGGCCGCTCCCTGGGCGGACGGCGACCAGCGCGGCAACGGCAATACCCAGGGCCCGGGCACCTGGATGCGCTGCGCCTTTCACATGGGCAAACCCGGCGCGAAGGTCTATGAGCTGTCGCACCCGCGCTCGATGTCCATGCCGCAGTCTCCGTTCTCGCCTCCGCTCGAATACGTTTACCGGCCCACCGTAGGCATTCCCTACACCGCCCACGCCTTCAACGGCGAGCACCTGACCGGCGGCGAGCCGGGGGCGCAGGGCACCCAGATGGATGCGCTGGGACACTTCGCTTATCTTCCCGAGCCCTGGCTGGGCGAGAGCGATCTGCCCGCGGACACGGCGGTGTATTACGGCGGCTATACGCAGGGCGACGTAAAGCCGACGCCCGATTCTCCCCTGCTTAAGCTGGGCATCGAGCATGCGCCGCCGCTGGTGACCAGCGCCGTCCTGCTGGACGCCCGCAGCCAGATGGGCGGCGGCGAGCCCCTGCAGCCGGGGCAGACGATCACGGCGGCGGATATCGACGCGATGCTGGCGGCCCAGGGCCTTGCCGAGCGCGGCATTCTTCCCGGCGACGTGGTCTATATCTACACCGGGTGGAGCGACAACTGGAACCAGCCGCCGTACTACGCGATGGGGCCGGGCCTGGGTTACGACGCGGCACAGATGCTGGGCGAAAAGGGCGTGGTGCTGGTGGCGCTGGACAATCCGTTCACCGACCCGGCCAACGACGGCCAGTTGATGGGCCAGGCGGGCCCGCCCGAGGGCACCCCCGAGGGCCTGCCCTTCGCGATCCACCACCACAACCTCACGCAGTCCGGCGTGCACAACATCCAGAACGCGAACCTGGCGGAGCTCGCCGCGGACCAGGTGTGGGAGTCCTGCACGATCATCCTGCCGCTGCGCTCCGTGGGCGCCTCCGGTTCGCCCGTGCGGCCCATCGCCATCGGCTGACGGGCGTGCCGGTGCCGTGGTGAACCCGTCGGACACGGCACTGGACCCAGCCCGAAACCTTCTCCGCACGGTATTCGGGTATCCGGCCTTTCGGCCGGACCAGGAAGAGATCATCCGCGCGGTCCTGCGCGGGCGCGATGCGCTGGTGCTGATGCCCACCGGCGGGGGCAAGTCGCTCTGCTACCAGATTCCGGCGATCCTGCGCCCCGGGACCGGCGTCGTGATTTCGCCGCTGATCGCACTGATGCAGGACCAGGTGTCCGCCCTGCGCCAGCATGGCGTTGCCGCCGCCTTCCTGAACTCCAGTCTTCCCTATGAAGAGCAGCAGCGCATCATGGCGGCGCTGCGCAGAGGCGAGCTGGACTTGCTGTACCTGGCGCCGGAAAGGCTGCTCAGCGAAGAGGGCGGAACGCTGGCCCTGTTGCGCGGGATCGAGATCGCATTGATCGCTATCGACGAAGCGCATTGCGTATCGCAGTGGGGGCATGACTTCCGCCAGGACTACCTTGGGCTGGACGTGCTCAAGGAACACTTTCCGGGAACGCCGCGCCTGGCGCTGACCGCGACGGCGGACGAGGCCACGCGCGAGGAGATCGTCGCGCGGCTGAAGCTGAACGGCGCCGAGCGGTTCATCAGCGGTTTCGACCGGCCGAATATCCGCTACACGGTGCGCATGAAGAACGGCCCGGGGGCGGACCTGTCGGCCTTCCTGCGGGAGCGCCACGGTCAGGCGGGCATCGTCTATTGCCTGTCGCGGCGCAAGGTCGAGGCCACGGCCGAGCGGCTCAGGCAGGCGGGGTTCGACGCCCTGCCGTACCACGCGGGCCTGTCCGCCCGGGCGCGGCGCCGCTGCCAGGAGCGGTTTCAGCGATCCGACGGCGTGATCGTGGTGGCCACCATCGCCTTCGGAATGGGGATCGACAAGCCCGACGTGCGCTTCGTCGCGCATTGCGACCTGCCCAAGAGCATCGAAGCCTATTACCAGGAAACCGGGCGGGCCGGACGCGACGGCGAGCCGGCCGAGGCCTGGATGACCTACGGACTGCAGGACGTCGTTCGGCTGCGCCGGATGGTCGACGAGTCGGAAGCCTCCGAGGACCACAAACGGGTGCAGCGCACGCGCCTGCAGGCGCTGGTCGCCTGGTGCGAGATCACCCGCTGCCGGCGCGCCGCCCTGCTGGCCTACTTCGGCGAGGACTACCCGGATCCCTGCGGCAACTGCGACAACTGCCTGCATCCGCCCAAAACCTTCGACGGCACCGAGGAAGCGCAAAAGTTCCTTTCCTGCGCGGTGCGCGCCCGGCAACGTTTCGGGGCCGCCCACCTGATTGACGTGCTGCGCGGCAAGGAAACCGACAAGGTCCTCAGGCATCGTCACCAGGACCTCTCCACCTTCGGCATCGGCAGCGATCTGTCGTCGCGCCAATGGCACGCCGTGGCCAGGCAGGTGGTTGCGCTGGGCTTCGCGCGGGTGGACGCCGAACGCCACGGCGCACTGGTGCTCACCCCCCGGGCGCGGCCGCTGTTGCGTGGGGAGCAATCCATCGAGTTGCGCGAAGAAGTGCGCCTGGCCCGGCCTGCGTCCGCCCGCAAGGAACGTCCGGCGGCCTGGGAAATCCCGGCGGAAGACGAGCCGCTGTGGCAGGCGCTCAAGGCCTGCCGGATGGCGCTGGCCGACGAGGCGCGCGTGCCGCCGTACGTGATCTTTCACGACGCCACGCTCAGGGAGTTCGTGCGCACCCGCCCGCGCAGCCGCGAGGCCATGCTTGAGTTGCACGGAGTGGGGCAGGCGAAGCTTGAGCGCTACGGCAGCGCGTTTCTCGAGGTCATCGCAACGCAGGCCGACACGAAACGCGGCGAATTGCCGGCGCAGGGCGCCTGAACCTTCCGCCCGGGGCACGTTGCGCCGGGGTTCGAACCAGCGCCCGCTGCGTTATCCTTACGGCCAATGATCATGCGCGGCGCGAACTTGCGGACAGGAAAGATCCGACAGCGCAGAAGGTGGCTCCCGGTCCTGGGCGCCGTTCTGTGCATCCCGTTTGCGCAGGCAGTTCCGGTAAAGACCGACAATACGCAGGTCGAACTGCTGGCGGAAACGTCCAGCATCCGATCCGGCGAAACCTTTACCCTGGGTCTGAAGCTCACTCCCGATCCGGGCTGGCACACGTACTGGATCAATCCGGGCGACGCCGGCAAGGCGGCCAGCCTCCGCTGGGACGCGCCGGAAGGGCTTGAATTCGGCGAACTCGGATTCCCGGCGCCGGGATTCGTGCCCTTCATGGACCTGATGAGCTACGGCTACAACGAGCCTACCCTGCTGCTGCTGGAGGTCGCCCAGAAAGAGCCACTTTCCGGCGACCGGCTGTCGCTGAAGGCCCGGGCGTCGTGGCTGGTTTGCGACGACAAGCTTTGTATTCCGGAGCGGGCGGACCTGGAACTGGAAATTCCCATTGCCGGTGGCGATGCATCCGATGCCGTCGACGAAGAGTGGCGGGTTGCCGAATTTGCTCAGGCCCGGGCGCTGCTGCCGCAGGCGATGGACTGGCCGGCGGCATTCGTCCAGCGCGGCGAGGAACTGGTATTCGATATTTCCACGCCGCTGTCGCTTCAACAGGCGTCCGGCCTGTACCTGTTCCCCGAAGCGGAGGGAATGATTGACCATACCGCGGAGCAGCAGGTGGGTCTGTGGAGCGACCGCGTCCGGATAGCCGTGCCCACGGGACCACGCGTGGCGCGCTATGAAACGACCGGCCTGGTGCTGTCGGTGGACATGGACAACGCGCCGCGCCAGGCGTTCAGCCTGACGGCAAGGCGCGCCGACGGGGGCGACGGGAGCATGGATGCGGCGCCGGTGGGATTCAGTTCAAGTCCCTGGGACGGCGGCGGGCATACCGTCGCAGGCGGCGCTCCGATGGAATCCGGCGGAGCGGCCGGGTTCGGCGGCGGCGCAACGTTCGGCGCGGGCCTGCTGCAGGCGATCGTTTTTGCCATCCTCGGCGGACTGATCCTCAACCTGATGCCCTGCGTGCTTCCGATACTGAGCCTCAAGGCGCTGGGAGTGGCGCGGATGGCCGGGGAGGACCCGGCCGTGGCCCGCGGCGCCGGCCTGCAGTTTCTCACCGGGGTGCTGGTGAGTTTCCTGATCCTTGCGGCGCTGATCATCGGATTGCGCGCGGGCGGCGAAGCGGTGGGCTGGGCGTTTCACATGCAAAACCCGCTGATCGTGGCGATTCTCGCGCTGGTCATGGTGGCGGTGGGCCTGAACCTGCTCGGCGTGTTCGAAGTCAACTTCGGAGGGGGGGCATTGGGCGGCAAGGCCACGCAGGGCAGGGCCGGTGAGTTCTTCACCGGGGTCCTGGCGGTGCTGGTGGCCACGCCCTGCACCGCGCCCTTCATGGCGCCGGCGCTGGGTTATGCAATCCTGCAGCCGGCCACGGTCACGGTCAGCGTGTTCCTCGCGCTGGGACTGGGCTTTGCGCTGCCGTATTTCACGGTTGCTTTTCTACCCGGCGCTCAGCGGCTGCTGCCGCGGCCCGGGGCCTGGATGGTCAGTTTCCGCCAGGCGCTGGCGTTTCCGATGCTGGCGACGGCGATCTGGCTCTACTGGGTGCTGGGCAACCAGGCCGGCGTCGACGCGCTCACGCTGGCCCTGATTTCCGCCCTCGCCCTGGCGCTGGGGGCCTTCGGGTGGCGTCGCGGCGCCGGCGCCGGCTATTCGCGCCCCTGGCGAGCGGCCAGCATGGCGGGACTGGCGGTCGTGCTGCTCAGCCTCTGGACGCTCCCGCGGGCCGTCGTGGAGGTCGACGGCGCGCCGGAGACGTCGGACGAGATCGCCTACTCGGAAACCGTCCTGGAAGAGCTTCGCGCACAGCGGGAACCGGTGTTCGCCTACTTCACCGCCGACTGGTGCATTACCTGCAAGGTGAACGAGCGCGTGGCGTTGAAGAGCGATGCGGTCCGGCAGTTCCTTTTGCGCGAAGGCGTGCAGGTGCTGGTGGGCGACTGGACCAACGAGGATCCCGAGATTACCGAGGTCCTGCAGCGCCATGGCCGAGCGGGCGTGCCGCTGTACCTCTATTTCAAGCCCGGTTCCGCCGAAGCGTTGGTCCTGCCGCAGATACTCACGCCGGACCTGGTGATCGACGCGATCGAAAACGCCTGATCTCAAGGGCGTTCGACGGAGCCGGACCTAGCTCCCGCCCTCCGGCGCGCCGAAGCGCTCCGCGAGCGCCTCGTCCAGTTTGCGGCCCCTCAGGTTCCTGGCCAGGATACGGCCGGAGGCGGCTTCCACCAGGAAATTGGCGGGCACACCGGTAACGCCGTAGGCTTCGGTTGCCGGATGGTCGATGCCCATCCCGGCATTGATCCAGGGCAGGTCCTCTTCGTCGGACGCCTCCACCCAGTCCTCGCGCAGGTCGTCGACCGTGAACGAGAGGATCTCGAATCCCAGGGGCCCGTAGCGCGCATAGGCCTTCTTCATGTGCGGGATTTCCACCCGGCAGGGGCCGCACCAGGATGCCCAGAACTCCAGGAGAACGACGTCCTTGCCCTCGCGGGCGCCGGAAACGCTGACGATTTCCCCGTCCAACGTCTCGGCTTCGAAGTTCCTGACCTCGGAGCCTACGCCGAAACTTGCGGCCCGCGCCTGCTCGGCGGCATACGCCTCCTCAAGGGCAAGGCTCTCCGCCACCCACGGATCGTGCGGGATCATTTCCGCCAGTTGCCGAAGCGCATCCGTGATCCACGGACTCCGCAGCCAGGTGGACTGGATCGTGAGCTTGCGCGCCAGGGGGTCCTCGTGTCCCAAAGCCACCCGGCGGCGACCCAGGCTCTCGAGCCGCAGCATTTCCTCGAACAATTCCGCGGCCCTGGTTTCCCGCGCCTGGCGGTCCGCGCGGGTCTCGCCCTCCACCGGCCGGTCCGCCCGGAGATAGTCGTCCCGCAAGCGCAGATACTCCGGCGACAGCCGCCAGGAATTGACCACGATGTCGTTGTAGCGTCCGCCCTGCACGACAAATTCCGTCCGGCTGTCCATGGTCAGCGTCAATTCGCCCGGCTCCAGCACGAATGCATGCCCCTTGATCGATGCCAGTCGATATCCTTCCCTGCTGGTGGCGTTCAGTATTTCGAGAAACGCGTTGGCGGGCGCGTCCACGACGCCTTCAAGAAAGATCCTGCCGTCGACGATCCGCGCCCCCTCGACGATATTCCGTCCGTCCGCCGTCCACAAGGCGAACTCGCCGCTTTCGCAGACCGCCGAAAGGTCGCCGGCGATCGTATAGCGATTCGGGTCGCCCGCTTGTCCGGCGTCCTCGCCCGGCTGCATGCAGCCTGCAAGGGCCAGTGCGGCCAGTGTAGGGATCAGCCGGCGGGATTTCATTGTCGCGGCGCCCCGGCTGCTTCCGGGTGGAAGCCCACCCTCCCTACATGAAGTTCGCGCGGTACCAGTCGTTGACGTCGTCGCCGGTCGTGAACCACACGCCTTCGTGCTTCGCCATGTAGCGGAACGCGCGCGCCAGGTGCTTGAACTTGTTCGGCTGGCCCACCCAGAACGTGTGCAGGCAGATGGGCATGCAGCGGGCGTTGGTCGCGCCTTCCTCGTAGAGCACGTCGAACTGGTCGATGATCATGTCGCCGAACGCCTCGGAAGACACGCCCACGTTGCCGAACGCCGGAATATCGTTCAGTTCCACCGTGTAGGGCACGGCGATCAGGTTGTTCTTCGGCGTGTTGAAGCGGAACGGGTGGTCGTCGGCGGTGTAATCGCACAGGTACTCCACGCCGAACTCCTCGAGCAGGCGCGGCGTGTTGTCCGTGTGGGTCAGGAACGGACTCAGCCAGCCCTTGGTGGGCCGCCCGATCGTTTCCTCCATCGACGTCAGCACCGAACTCAGGATCTCGCGCTCGCGGTCCTCGTCGATATTGCTGATGAAGTTGGCTGGTGCGTTGTTGACGCCGTGCCCGATCCAGGCCCAGTTGCGCGCCATTCCTTCTTCGAGGATGCGCGGATACTCGCGGATGATTTCGGAATTCAGGCACACGGTCGCGCGGGCGTCGCACTCGTCGAGCAGGTCGGCCATGCGCCACAGCCCGACGCGGTTGCCGTAGTCCCGCCAGCCGTAGTTCAGCGGATCGGGATTGAATTGCTGGGTGCCCGGGACCAGCGCGGTGCCGGGGATGTCGGCCGGGAAATGCTCGATGTTCAGATACGGCATGACCGCTACGCGGGCGCCGTCGGGCAGCGTGAACGGCTCGCGGTCGATGATGGGCACGAAGTCGTAATGCCTGGATTGAGTCAGATTCGACATGGGGGTCTCCTTTTTTGATTGCGGCCTTGAGCGACTGCGTGCGCTACAGACTGTGGAGGTATTCGAGGGCTTCCGCCTTGGACACCACGTCGCCGTACTTGGCGTGGATGTCGAAAAGGTTGGCTTCGTGAGGCCCGTCGTGCCGGTCGCCGACGCATTCGCGAACCACGATCGGCCGGTAGCCATGCTGCACGGCGTCAACCGCGGAGGCGCGGATGCAACCCGAGGTGGTGCAGCCCAGAATGATGAGCGTGTCCGCGCCCCTGGCGGCCAGGATCGACGAGAGGCTGGTGCCGAAGAAACAGCTTGCGTAGTTCTTGGTCAGGACCGTTTCTCCCTCGGGCGGGGCCACCTCGTCGCAGAACTCGGCATACAGGTTGCCGGGCACCAGGTCCTTGAGCACCGGCGCCTTGAGCGTCCAGACGCCGCCGTCCTCGTAGTTGGTCGGGTTATAGAGCACCCGGGTATGGATCACCGGCACGCCCCCGGCGCGGGCCGCCTCGATGACGTCCGGCACCTCCTTCACGCAAGCCACGACGCCCGGCGCATACAGCGGCGAACCTTCGGTCGTATAACCCTTGAGCAGGTCGATAACGATAACGACCGGTTTCTTGCCGAAGCCGAGACGATTGTCCCAGACGCCCGCGTAGTTCTTGTCGGCAGCTTGCGCCATGATGCTTTCCCCTTCGTTTGGCAGCTTGCAAATCGTTTCCCGATCGCCGTGGCGCCGAACGCTCTGGCGTCGCATTGGGCCCGGCTGCCGCGGCAGAGCCGAATGGTATCACCCGCCACGCGCGCGCGGCGCGCGGCGGGTTTCGGGTCTATCCGGTCTCCGTCACAGGACTTCCTCCAGCAGGCCCGTCCTGACGTTGTAGACGAAGCCGCGAATCTTGTCCTTTACGGGGATGAACGGGCATGCCTGGATGCGGCGAATCGACTGGCGCACGTTCTCCTCGAGGTGCGGAAACGACTCCAGCGCGAACGAGGGCCGAAGACCGGTGTCCGCTTCGATCCGGTCCTTTACGTCGTCATCGCGGAAAGTGAGCATCCCGCAGTCGGTGTGCTGGACGAGAATGATTTCCTCGGTGCCCAGCAGGCGCTGCGAAATCACCAGCGAGCGGAGCACGTCGTCGGTCACGACGCCTCCGGCGTTGCGGATCACGTGCGCGTCGCCCTCGGAAAGGCCAAGCAGCCTCCCGGTCTCGATGCGGGCATCCATGCAGGCCACGACCGCGGCCTTGCGCCGCGGGGGAGCCGGCGTGTCGGCCTTGTCAAAATTCTCGGCGTAGCGCCTGTTGTTTTCGACGCAGAAGTCGGCAAATGTCTTGGCGCCCATGCTGGATTTCGCTCAACGGGGTTGCAGGTAGTCGCGGGCGGCAGTTTACCGCATCCGAAAGGCGTCGCTCCTTGTGCTTCCTTCGCCCTTTGTTCGCCCCCCTCCCCGCTGGAGGCGCCATCCTGGCTCGATTCTCGCTGTCCTGCTTCAACGCTCCTGCGGGGAGGGGGACGAACGATGGGCTTTAGCAGGCGCTGCGGGGATTGGCGGCAAGCAAGCCGCTATCGTTGCTCCTTCCTCGTGGGAGTGGCGAGGGCAGGACGCCCTCGCCAAGCGTCAGGATGACTTTATGCGTCTCTCACGAGGAAGGAGCAACGATGGTGGCGTATAGCAGCGCAATTCCTGCGGCGTTTTCCTGTATAATTTTCCGACTCGCGGTTGCGGGGTGGAGCAGTCAGGCAGCTCGTCGGGCTCATAACCCGAAGGTCACAGGTTCAAATCCTGTCCCCGCTACCAATTTGGTTTTGCGATGGCCCCGCGAGGGGCTTTTTTGTGCATGGTGAACTTGATTCTGGACAGGCTGAACGGACTGCTGGAGCCCTGCGTCGAAGCGATGGGGTACGAGCTGGCGGACCTGGAATTGAAGCGCGAGCGGCGCGGCCAGGTGCTGCGCCTGTTCATCGACCAGGATTCGGGCATCGGTCTTGAAGACTGCGAGCGGGTGAGCGGCCAGGTCAGCGCGCTGCTCGACGTGGAAGACCCGATTCCGGGGCACTACAACCTGGAGGTGTCATCGCCCGGTCTCGACCGAAAGCTGGCGAAACCCGAGCATTTTGACCGCTTTGCGGGGCGCCGGGTGCAGGTGAGAATGCGCGGCCCGCATCTCGGCCGCAGGAATTTCGGCGGCACGCTGCTGGCGCGCGAAGGCGAGGTCATCGTGCTGGACGTTCCCGACGGCACCGGGCGGGTCGAGCTGGACCTCCGGGACGTCGTGGTGGCGAGACTGGCTACGGAAATTCACTTCGAGGACTGACGGGTGTTTGGCAGCAAGGAAATACTGGAAGCCGTGGAGCTTCTGTCCAACGAGAAGGCCATCGGCAAGGACGTGGTCTTTTCCGCCGTGGAAGCGGGCCTGGCGGCCGCAAGGCGGCGGCTGCTCGCCGAGGACGTCGAGATCCGGGTGGCCATCGACCGGCATACCGGCGAGCAGGAGTACTTCCGGCAATGGGAGGTCATGGAGGACGAGGCCGAGGAAATCGAGGCGCCCACCCGCCAGTTGCGCCTCGCCGAGGCCCGCCAGATCGATCCCGGGGCGGAACCCGGCGGTGTCGTGGAGAAGCCCATGGACGGCATGGACCTGGGCCATATCGGCGCCTATACGGCCAAGCACGTCATCAACCAGAAGGTGCGCGAAGCCGAGCGCGCGCTGATCCGGGAACGCTATCAGGGCCGGATCGGCGAATTGCTGAGCGGCGTGGTCAAGCGCGTGGACCGAAACGGCGTTTACGTGGACCTGGGCGGCGGCGTCGAAGGCTTTGTGCCGCGCGAGCACATGATTCCGAGAGAGCCGATTCGCCCCCAGGACCGCGTCAAGGGCCTGCTCTACGAGGTGGCCACCGAAACCCGTGGACCGCAGTTGAAGCTCACCCGCACCAGCCCGGAATTCCTGATGGCCCTATTCAGGGTGGAGGTTCCGGAAGTCGGGCAGGACCTGATCGAGATACTGGGCGCGGCCCGCGATCCGGGCGCGCGGGCCAAGATCGCCGTGCGTTCCAGGGAGCCCAGGATCGACCCGGTTGGGGCCTGCGTGGGCATGCGCGGATCGCGTGTGCAGGCCGTCACCAACGAGATTGCGGGCGAGCGGGTGGACATCATCCTGTGGGACGAGAACCCGGCGCAGTTCGTGGTCAACGCGATGTCGCCGGCCGACGTCGTGCAGATCATGGTGGATGAGGACCACCGCCGCATGGACATCGCCGTTTCCGAATCCATGGTTTCCCAGGCGATCGGCCGCGGCGGACAGAACATACGCCTGGCCAGCCGCCTGACCGGCTGGGAGCTGAACGCCATGACGCCCACCGAGATCGAGTCGAAGATCGAAGGGGAGAACCGCCAGCTTATCGAAATGTTCCGCGAGCAGCTGTCGGTGGGCGAAGACGTCGCCCAGGTGCTGGTGGACGAGGGAATCACCGACCTCGAGGGCATTGCCTATTCTCCGGTCGCCGAGCTTTATGCGATCGAGGAATTCGACGAGCAGCTGGTGGACCAGTTGCGGGGGCGCGCGCGCGATGTGCTGCTGATGGACGCCCTGAGCCGCGAAGAGGAAATGGAGCAGGCCGCCCCGGCCGACGATCTGTTTGAAGTGGAAGGCATGACCCGCGCGCTGGCTTACTCGCTGGCCGGCCAGGGCGTATCCACCCGCGAGGACCTGGCCTGGGAGGAAGCCGACTACCTGGCCGAGCATATCGAAGACCTGACTGAAGAGCTTGCCGGTCAGCTGATCATGGCGGCGCGGGCGCCGTGGTTTGCCGAGGAGGAGCAGCAGGAGGAGGCGCAGGCGGAAAATGACTGACCTGACTGTCGCCAAACTTGCCGAGAATCTCAAGGTGCCGGTGGAGCACCTGATGGACCAGCTCGAGCGCGCCGGGCACAGCTTCGAGGACGCCAGCCAGACCGTGCCGGACGTGGCCCGCGAAGAGTTGCTGGCCTTTCTGCGCAGCCGTCACGGGCACGGCGAGTCCGTGTCCAGGGACTCCGCGATGCCGCGGGAAATCAGCATTACCCGCCGAGAATCGGTGGAGGTGGTGCAGGTTGACCAGGGGCGCCGCCGGGCCGTCCAGGTCGATTTTCGGCGCAAGCGGAAATTCGTGAATCGCGCGGCGCTGGAGCGCGAAGCCCTCGCGCGGCGCCAGGAGGAGGAAGCGCGCAGGCTGGAACAGGAAAGCCAGGCCGCGAAGGAAGCTGAAGAGAAGGAAAGGCAGCTCGCCGAGGAGGAGGCGCGCAAGGAGAAGGAGGAGGCCGAACGCGAGGAGGCGTTGAAGGCACAGGCCGAGGAAGACGCCAAGAAGCAGGCCGAGGAAGAGGCCGAGATCGAGAAGGCGCAGGAACAGGCTCGCCTGGAGCGCGAGCAGGCGGAGCGGCAGGCGGAGGAGCAGCGCAGGGCGGAGGCGGCCCAGGCGGCCCGGGCCCGCGAAGATACCGCACGCAAGCCCGCGAGGGCCCCGAAGGCTGCGCGATCGCGGAAAGCGCCGCCGAGGGAGGAACTGCACGTGGCCGCCAACGTGCGCCCGCGCCGCACCCGGCGCCGCAAGGCGCGCCGGCACGCGACGGCCAAGGTGGAGAACGTCAACGCCTTCGTGCGGCCCGCCACGCCGATCGTGCATACGGTGGAAGTGCCTGAGTCCATTACCGTCTCGGAGCTGGCGCGCCAGATGGCGGTCGGCGCGGAGAAGGTCATCGCCAAACTCATGCAGGAAGGCGTGATGGCGGGCATCAACGACACCCTGGACCAGACGACCGCGATGATCATCGTCGAGTCCATGGGCCACGAGGTCGTCGCCCAGGCCGAAGCCAACGAAGAGGCGGTCCTGCTCGAGCGGGCAGTGACGGTTTCAGGCGAGGAGGAGCCGCGCGACCCGGTCGTGACCATCATGGGCCACGTCGATCATGGCAAGACTTCGCTGCTGGATTACATGCGCAGCAGCAGCGTTGCCGCCTCGGAAGCGGGCGGCATCACCCAGCACATCGGCGCTTACCGGGTGCGGACGGGCGACGGCGCGATCACCTTCCTGGACACGCCCGGCCATGCGGCCTTTACCGCCATGCGCGCGCGGGGCGCCAGCCTGACCGACATCGTTATCCTGGTCATCGCCGCCGACGACGGCGTAAAGCCGCAGACCGAGGAGGCGATCAAACACGCACAGGCGGCCGAAGTGCCCATTGTGGTTGCGATCAACAAGATCGACCTGGAAGACGCCGCCCCCACCCAGGTGCGCAACCAGCTCAACGTGCTGGGCCTGGCGCCGGAGGAGTACGGCGGCGATACGCAGGTCGCCGAGATTTCGGCCGTCACCGGCGAAGGCATCGACGATCTGCTGGAGAAAGTCCTGCTGCAGGCGGACTTGCTGGAGCTCAAGGCGAAGCGCAAGGGCGGCGCCCGCGGCGTGGTGATCGAATCGACCATCGAGACCGGCCGTGGGCCGGTGACGACGCTGCTGGTGACGGAGGGCCGTCTGCGCAAGGGCAACATTCTGCTGGCCGGTGCGGAGTTCGGGCGGGTCCAGTCCCTGCGCAACGAAAGCGGCAAGCAGATCGACCATGCCACGCCTTCCGTGCCGGTCGTCGTGCAGGGTCTCTCCGGCGCCCCGGAAGCGGGCCAGGACGCGGTCGTGTTCCCGGCGGAACGCTATGCAAGGGAATTGGCCGAATGGCGCGGGCGCGCCGCCCGCGAGCGGCAGCTTGCGCAGCGCAAGGGTCAGCCGGCTTTCTCCGGCGCATTCCCCGGCGAGGAAGAGACCCAGACTGTGCGGCTGCTGGTGAAAGCCGACGTGCGCGGCAGCGTCGAGGCGCTTTGCGACGCGCTGGCGCGCCTGAGCCGCGACGAAGTGGAGGTGGATCTCGTGTCATCCGGGGTCGGCGGCATCACCGAGTCCGACATCAACCTGGCGGCCACGTCGGAGGCTTCCGTGATCGGCTTCAACGTAAGGCTGGATCCGGGCGGACAGCAGGCGCGCAAGGCCACCGGCGTGGAGGTGCGCTACTACAGCGTGATCTACGAAGTCCTCGACGACGTGCAGGAGGTCATCAAGGGCCGCCTGGCGCCGGTGCTGCGCGAGTCCATCGTGGGCAACGCCGAAGTCCGCGAGGTGTTCCATTCGCCGAAATTCGGCGACATTGCGGGCTGTCTGGTTACCGACGGCCTGGTCAAGCGCAACAATCCCATACGCGTCCTTCGGGATGCCGTGGTGATTTTCGAGGGCGAACTCGAATCCCTGCGGCGGTTCAAGGACGATGTCGAACAGGTGCGGGCGGGAACCGAGTGCGGTATCGGCGTGCGCAACTACAAGGACGTGCGCGCAGGGGACATCATCGAGTGCTTCGAGAGCGTGGAGGAGGCCAGGACCTGACCGGTCCCCCCCGGGCGCAGCAGCCGCTGACGGACGTGCCCCGCGAATTTACACGCGCGCAAAGGCTTTCCGCGCGGGCCCTGCGCGTTTTCGCCACGATGACCTACTCCGAACTGCGCGACCCGCGGCTGAGCGGCGTCCAGTTCACGCACGTGGCGTTTTCGCCGGACCTGAGCGTTTGCCGCGTCTGGTACCTGCCCGGGTCCGCCGACGGGGAAACGGCTGCGGCTTCCCTGAAGGCCGCAAGCGGCTACATGCGCAAGCGCCTCGGGGAGTCCTTTCGCCTTCGCCGGCAGCCGGAACTGCGGTTCGTGCTCGACGAAAGCGTCGCCAGGGGCGAGGCGCTGGAGGGTCTGATCGAGGATGCCGTTCGCAGGGACCGGGCGGCCCGAAAGTGACGCCGGCCGGCCGCGGGAAGCGTGATGTAAGCGGGCTGCTGTTGCTCGACAAGCCGCCCGGAATGACATCCAACGCGGCCTTGCAGCGGGTCAAGCGCCTTTGCGCCGCCCGCAAGGCGGGGCACACGGGCAGCCTCGATCCGATCGCCACCGGAATGTTGCCGCTGTGCCTGGGCGAGGCCACGAAGTTGTCCGCATTCCTCCTCAAGGCGGAAAAGACCTACCGCGTCACAGCCCGGTTCGGGACCAGGACCGACACCGGAGACGCCGCCGGAAAGGCCGTTGCCGAAACTGCGCAACGGCCGCGAGACCGTTCGCAACTCGAAGCCGTCCTGAGCCGGTTCGTCGGCGAAACCGAACAGGTTCCGCCCATGTATTCGGCGCTCAAGCACAAGGGCAGGCGGCTTTACGAGCTGGCGCGCGCCGGACAGACCGTGGAACGCGCGCCCCGGCGCATCCGCATTCGCCTGTTCGAACTGGAGGAATATTCGCCGGTGGAGGCCGTGTTCCTGGTGGCCTGCGGAGGAGGGGTGTATGTCCGCACCCTGATTGAAGACGTTGCCGAGGCGGCCGGCTCGCTGGCCCACGTGAGCGCGCTGAGGAGGCTGGGCGTGGCGCCGTTCGAAGAATCGGGCATGGTGACCATGGACCGGGTCGAGGCCGTTGCGGCAGAGGGCTTTTCCGGGCTGGATGCGCTGCTCCTGCCGGCCGATGCCGCCGTTCCGTCTTTGCCCGCCGTACGGCTTTCCGCGAGCGAGAGTTTCCATCTGCAGCGGGGCAACCCCGTAGCCGCGGCCCGCGGGACGCGTCCGGGGCCGGTACGCCTGTACGCGGACGCTCAGGGCTTCATCGGCATCGGGGAAGCCACAATCGACGGACAGGTGGCTCCGCGCCGCCTTCTGAAACCCCAGGCGGAACATCTCCCCGGGAGCGAATAGGACGTTTCTTGCACGCGAACCGGAGTACAATACGCCGCTTGACCAAGGGCTGAAGAATACAGGCATGCCACTTACGACAAGTGAGATCAGCGCGACCGTGCAGGAATATCAGCGCGGTTCGGCGGACACAGGGTCCCCCGAAGTGCAGGTTGCGCTGCTGTCGGCGCGCATCAATGCGTTGTCCGGCCATTTCCGGGCGCACAAGCAGGATCATCATTCGCGCAGCGGCCTGCTGCGCATGGTCAATCGCCGCCGCCGGCTACTCAAGTATCTGCGGAACAAGGATCAGGAGCGTTATGCCAAGCTGATTTCCCGCCTCGGCCTGCGACGCTGAGCGACCGGGGAATGTTTGCCCGAACCACTCCGCCCATGGAGTAAGGATGGCGTGCGCACAAGGGGCGCGTCGAAACCATTGCAAGAGAGGAAGCAGTGTCAATCGTAACGAAAGAATTCCAGTACGGCAGCCACACGGTAACGCTGGAAACAGGAAAAATCGCGCGCCAGGCCGATGGCGCCGTCGTGGTGAGCATGTCGGAAACCGTCGTGCTCGTAACCGTTGTAGGCGCCAGGGAGGCCGATCCCAGCCGGGACTTTCTGCCTCTGACGGTGAACTACCAGGAAAAGACCTACTCCGCGGGCCGGATTCCCGGCAGTTTCTTCCGCCGCGAAGGACGGCCGACGGAAAAGGAAACCCTGACCTGCCGGCTAATCGACCGGCCCCTGAGGCCCATGTTCCCCAAGGGCTTTCATCACGATGTCCAGGTTATCGCCACGGTGCTGTCCACCAACCAGGAAGTCGATCCGGACATCCCCTCCATGCTGGGCGCGTTCGCGGCCATGGCCCTGTCGGGCCTGCCCTGCGCCGGGCCTATCGGAGCGGCCAGGGTGGGATGGGTTGACGAAGAATTCGTCGTCAATCCCACCGCCACCGAACTGGAGACCTCGAGGCTCAACCTCGTGGTGGCCGGCACCGAGAACGCCGTGCTGATGGTGGAATCGGAAGCGGACCTGCTGCCGGAGGAAATCATGCTGAATGCCGTGCTGTTCGGGCACGAGCAGATGCAGGCGGCGATCCGGGCGATCGGGGAGTTCGCTGCCGAGGCCGGCAAACCCGCCTGGGACTGGCAGCCGAAGGCGGAGAACGAGGAACTCGCCGCGAAGGTGGACCGCATCGCCGGGAAGGATCTTTCCGCGGCGTACACGGTCACGGAGAAGACCGAGCGCAATGAGAGTCTTCGCGAAGTCCGTGCGCGGGTCACCGAGGAACTGGCCGCGGAGGACGCAGCTTCATCGGAGTTGCGGGAGATTTCGGCCGCGCTCAAGGGCCTTGAGAAAGACATCGTGCGCAAGCGGGTGCTTTCGGGCGAGCCGCGTATCGACGGCCGCGACAATTTCACGGTTCGCGGTCTGGGCATCGAGGTGGGCGTACTGCCCCGAACCCACGGTTCGGCATTGTTCACCCGTGGCGAAACGCAGGCCCTGGTGACCGCAACGCTGGGCACCGACCGCGACGCGCAGATCGTCGAGGGCCTCGAGGGGACCGGCCGCGACCGGTTCATGCTGCACTACAACTTCCCGCCGTACTCGGTGGGAGAAACGGGCTTCATGACCGGCCCCAAGCGGCGCGAAATCGGCCACGGGCGGCTGGCCCGGCGCGGCATAGCGGCGGTGCTGCCCAACATGGAGGAGTTTCCGTACGTGCTCCGCGTGGTCTCGGAGATCACCGAGTCGAACGGCTCCAGTTCCATGGCCAGCGTGTGCGGTTCAAGCCTCGCGCTGATGGACGCCGGCGTGAAATTGAAGGCCCCGGTTGCGGGCATTGCGATGGGCCTGGTGAAGGACGGCGACGATTACGCGGTCCTGACGGACATTCTGGGCGACGAGGACCACCTGGGCGACATGGACTTCAAGGTGGCCGGCGCCGAGGAAGGCATAAGCGCGCTGCAGATGGACATCAAGATCGACGGGATCACGAGGGACATCATGGCCGAAGCCCTGGAACAGGCACGCACGGCGCGTCTGCACATACTGTCCGAGATGAACAAGGTGATCGCCACGTCCAGGGAGGAGATTTCCGACTGGGCGCCGTCCATCTTCACGATGCAGATCGACCGGGAGAAGATAGGCGACGTGATCGGCAAGGGCGGCGCCGTTATCCGCTCGATTACCGAGGAGACCGGGGCGGAAATCAATATCGAGGACGACGGCACGGTGAAGATCGCCTCGGTCGATGGCGAGTCCGGCAGGGAAGCGCGCCGGCGGGTCGAAATGATCGTTTCCGACGTCGAGGTCGGCCAGATCTATGACGGCAAGGTGGCGCGGCTGATGGACTTCGGCGCATTCGTCACGATCGTTCCGGGCAAGGACGGCCTGGTGCACATTTCGCAGATTTCGGACGAACGCGTGGACCGTGTCAGCGACCGTCTTTCCGAGGGCGACGCGGTGCGGGTGAAGGTGCTGGAAGTGGACCGCCAGGGCCGGATACGCCTGAGCATGCGCAACCTGGACGGAGAGTCCGACGACACGGCCTCGTCGCCACCTCCGCGCAGCCGGGTCCAGGAGATCGAGGTCGGCAAGGTTTACGAGGGTACCGTGTCCAGTGTGATGGACTACGGCGCCTTCGTTACGGTGCTGCCGGGCACCGACGGTCTGGTGCATATATCCCAGATGTCCGACCGGCGCATCGAGCGCACCAGCGACGTGGTGAAGGTGGGTGACAGCGTAAGCGTGCGGGTCATGGAAGTGGACGGACGCGGGCGCATCCGCCTGACCATGCGCGGCCTCCAAGAGGGAGGCGCCGCCGCCGGCGATGGCGCCGGCCGCCGCCGCCCACGCCGCCGCCGCCGCGCCCAGGGCTGACCCTCTCGCAAGCCGCCTCCGCACCGCCAGTGCGGGCGCGTTTCAGAACCGCGATGCGGTGATCCAGGTGTCGGACCGGGTCCAGGCGCGCTCGAAATCCTGCTGAACGGCAGTGTCCGGTTTGCCCTGCGCGGCTAGCGCTTCGCGCAGTCCGAACAGTGACCAGCCGTTGCGGGGATGGTCCGCCACCTCGTCGCGGTACACGCGCTCCGCATCGGCATGGCGGCCGGCCTCGAGCAGCGCCGCGCCCAGCCAGTGGCGCGCTGCAAACGGCAACGGCTCCGGCTCGCTGAAGCCGAGTTCGCCTTCGCGTTCGATGGCGCGCTCGAATGCCTCGATGGCCGCGTCCAGGTCGCCGTCTTTCCGCCGAATCTCGCCGGCCAGGATTTCCGCCAGCACGCCAAGCACCACCGACGCAGGCTGGAAGCGAACCCTGGCGTGGGTGGATTCGGCAAGCTCCAGGAGCCGCGCAAGGTGCGCGCGCCCGCTATTCGGCTCGCCGAGCCTGACGCTGGCGTAACCCTGCGCGAACTCCCACGCCCCGGCGGCGTAGTCGTCCTTCGGACGGACGCCCGCTTCCGGGATCTCATCGAAACGGCCGAACCGCACGAGCGTCAACAGTTGCAGGGACCTGTCGCCCGTCAGCTTTTCGTAGTCCTTCGCGGCGCGCATCGCGACAGCGCCCTGACCGTCGTAAGAGGCCGCGAATGACAGCATGTGCAGGTTGTGCGTGGGGTAGCTCGATACTGCCCGGGACGTTTTCGCCTTGAGGTCCGTGTGCCAGGCCTGGATGCTGGCGCGAACGGCGTCGCCCCAGCGCCCCACCAGGCTGAAGGTGTGCGACGGCATGTGGTTGATGTGGCTCGCTCCGGGAACCGAATTGCCGAGGAGCTCGGCGCAGGGTTCCGCAAGTTCCGGACGCGTCGTCGATTCGGTGGCGTGAATGTAGAGGTGGCAGGCGCCCGGATGACGGAGGTCGCGCGCCAGCACGCTTTCGAGTACGGCGTGAATCCGCTTCACGTCCGGATCTTCGAGATCGCGGTAGCCGAATCTGGGCTCGAGCAGAAACAGCGCCTCGGCGTACAGCGTCGCCGCATCGGGATCGTCCGGATACTGCTCGGCCAGGGCCCGCGCCGCATCGGCGTAGGCCCGATCCTGGACGCGGCGGGTCTCGTAATCGTAATCGGCCACATAGCGGACCGAAAGCGCATCGATGTAGGCCTGCTCGCGCGGGCTGGCCGTGCCGCGCAGCTCGCGGGCCCTGCCGATTGCCGCATACGCATACGGTGCTTCGCGCTCCCGCATGTGAAAGTTCAGATACGAACCCCAGGCCCATGCTTCGCCCCAATAGCAGATCGCACAGCCGGGGTCGGCCTTCTGCGCCTCGCGAAACGAGCGCACGGCTTCGTACTTCGCGAATGCGTACATGAACTGAAAGCCCTGATCAAAGAAGGCCTGCGCCCGGGGATTGTCCGACGATATCCGGTGCGAAAAGGGGCCGAGCGCCTCGGGCATGTAGGGAATCGGCTCCGCAAGTATTGCGTCCGGGTCGCCGGTCCATGGCTGTTGCGCCGATGCCGCCAGGGACACGAGCATCGCAAGCGCGGCCGCCGGCGCGGTCAGGCCCCGCCAATACGCCAATCTCCTGATTGATGCCCCCGGGAGCGCTTTGCGCCGCGCTAGCGCCTGAGTCGCGCGATCACCGGGTGGTGCGGTCGCGGTACTGCCGCTCGGCCATTTCGCGGTGCTGCTGGGCCTCCACCGACAGCGTCGCCACCGGGCGGGCCTGCAGTCGCTCCAGGCCGATTTCCTCGCCGGTTTCCTCGCAATAGCCGTAGCTGCCGTCGTTGATCCGCTCCAGGGCCGCATTGATTTTCTTGAGCAGCTTGCGCTCCCGGTCGCGCGTCCTGAGCTCCAGGCCGAATTCCGATTCCTGCGTCGCGCGGTCGCTGGGGTCGGGGAAATTGCTGGCGTCGTCGCGCATGTGATGCACCGTGCGCTCCACCTCGCCCATCAATTCCGCCTTCCAGGAGAGCAGTATCTTGCGGAAGTGTTCCAACTGGGCGTCATTCATGTACTTCTCACCCTTCTTCGGGCGATAAGGAGCAATGCCGTGTATGAGTTGGTCTTTCATGGTCTTGCAAGCGCGCGGCATTATAGCGTTATGCGGTGTCTTCGGCGCGGTTCTCATCAATCGGCGAATCCGGGTCCCAGCCCGGCGAGCGGTGCTCTGCCGTGACCGTGGTGTAGAGTCCGCCCCGGACATTGAATCGGGCGCTGATATGCATGTGGCGCGGCCGGGTCAGCGACACCAGTTCATCGAGGATCTCGTTCGTGACCGCCTCGTGAAACGCGCCGCGGTCGCGGAACGAGTTCAGATACAGTTTCAGCGACTTCAGTTCCACGCAATGGGCATCCGGCACGTAGTCGATCACCAGCTCCGCGAAGTCCGGCTGGCCGGTCTTGGGGCACAGGCAGGTGAACTCGGGCGCGCGCACCCTGATGGTATAATTGCGGCCCGTGCGCGGGTTCGGAAAAGTCTCAAGGATGGGGTTCATGGCAGGGGAATTTACACCACTCGCCCCGCCATTGAGAACCGCAGTCAATGCGTCTTAAGAGGATCCGCCTGGCCGGTTTCAAGTCCTTCCCGGACCCGGTCAATATCGAGGTTCCCACCAAATCGCTCGCCGTAGTCGGCCCCAACGGCTGCGGAAAATCAAACATCATCGACGCGGTCCGCTGGGTGCTGGGCGAAATCTCCGCCCGCCAGCTTCGCAGCGGGGCGATGGCCGAAGTCATCTTCAACGGCTCGTCACGGCGCACGGCGCTGGGGGCGGCGACCGTGGAGTTGCTGTTCGACAATACCGAGCCCGTTCCGATTTCGAGGTTCGCGGACTACGGCGAAATCACCGTGCGGCGTACGGTGCGGCGCGACGGCATTTCCGAGTACTACCTGAACAATTCCCGCTGCCGGCGCAAGGACATCACCCAGATGTTCGCCGGTACCGGCCTCGGCATAGGCGGTTACGCCATCATCGAGCAGAGCATGATCAACCTTCTGGTCGAGGGCCGTCCGGACGAATTGCGCGCCTATCTCGAGGAGGCGGCGGGTGTGTCGGGCTACCGGCAGAGGCGGCGCGAGACCACCCTGCGCATTGCGCGCACCCGCGAGAACCTGGAGCGGCTGGCGGAGCGGCGCGCGGAACTGGCCAGCAGTTTGCGCCGGCTCAAGCGCCAGGCCTCGGCGGCCGGGCGCTACCGCAAGAACCTGAGCGAGAAGAGGCAGGTGCAGGCTCAACGCCTGTCGCTCGGCATTCGCGACCTGGACCGGCTGCTCGAGCAGAAGAAGGTCGATGGCCGCGCGCGGGAAACGGAGCTTGCCCGGGTCGAGGCGGAGCACCGGGGCCTGGAGGCGCGCATGCTCTCCGCGCGCGAGCAGCAGACGGAGGCGCAGGCGGCCTTTGACGAGGCCAACCGCGCCTATTACGAACTGCAGGCGGAAATCGCGGGCCTTGAGGATACCGTCGACACGCAGCAGGCCCTGGGCCGCGAGCGCGAGACCGAACTGACGCAACTGGCTGAAAGACTTGAGGAATTGCGCATCGAACTCAAGGAGGAAGCGGGCGCTCGCGAGCGGCGCAAGAGCATGCTTGCCGAACTGGAGCCGGAACTCAAGGCGGCGCGGGAGGAAGAGGCCAACCTGCGCGCTCGATCCGAACAGGCCGTGGACCGCCAGTCGCGCTGGGAAGCGGACCGGCATGCGGCGCAAATGCGCCTTCAGTCGCTGCGCCAGGAGCGCGAGATTCTGCTGCGTGAGCGGCTGGCCGGCCTCGTATCGTTGCAGGAAGCCGCGCGCCGGCGCAGTGGCGAGAAGGCCGTTGAATGGCTGAACAGGAGCGGTCTGGCCGCACGTCCCCGACTGTCCCAGAAACTCAGGGTATCGCGCCGCTGGCGCGGCGCCGTGGAACTTGTTCTGGGGGAGTTTGTCGAAGCCACCCGTGTGGAAGGCCTTGCGTCCCTCGTCCGGGCCGATGAACTGGCGCCGGGCCTCATGCTGGTCGAAGGCGGCGAGACCTCCGCCGAGCGTGGAACGCTGCTGGGCGAGGTGCGCGGAGCGGGCGCCGCTGCCGGGTGGCTCGCCACGGTTCGTACCGCGCCGGATGTGTCCACCGCGCTTTCGATGATTGCGGGCCTGGACAAGGGTGAGTCCGTGATCACCCCGCAAGGCGTGTGGCTTGGCCGGGGGTGGTTGCGGGTTGCCGGCCGCAAGGGCGAGGGCGCGCTGGAACGCGAGGAGGAGATCGCCGCGTTGAAAAAGGTCCTGGAGGATACGGACGGCTATGCGGCGCCTCTCCTGGATATTCCGCCCGGAGAATCCGCCCGGGCCGAATTGCAGGCCCGCCTGGAGCAACTCAACAAGGACCTGAAGACCGCCGGCGCCGAACAGGAGTCGATTGCAGGCCGCAAGCCCGATGCGGCCCAGGACATACAGGCGATGCGGGAGCGGACCGCCGGGGCGCGCGAGCGCACCCGCGACCTGGAGCGCCGCGAGGCGGAGCTCAGGTCGCAGCGCCAGGCGGCGCTACGGTCCTGCGAACGCATCGCTGCGGACATCGACGACATCGAAGGACGGATCGGTCGGCTGAGGAGCCTGCGCGAGCAGTCGATCGAGGCGCTGGACAGGGCCAGGGAAAATCTGAAGTCCTCGCTCAGACGCAAACCCCGCATCGACCAGAGCCTGAACGAGGCCCGGAAGTCGCGCGAACAGGCCGACAGCACGCTGGCCGCGGCGGAGTCGGGACGCGCTGCAATCCAGCGCAGGCTGGCCGAGAAGCGGGAACAACTCGGCGAGTCGCGCGTGGAACAAAGGGAAATCGAGGTCAGGCGCGACGGACTCGCGGAACAGATGGCCGCGACCGGCCATGAACTCGAGGAGGTGCTCAAGGAATTGCCGGCGGACCTGAGCGCCGAAGAGCTGGACGTGCAACTGGAGAAGATCGAACGGCGAATCGAACGGATCGGACCGGTCAACATGGCGGCCGAGCAGGAACTGGGCGAACTGAAGGAGCGCAAGGAATACCTCGATTCGCAGCACGATGACCTGACCGGCGCTCTGGAAACGCTGGAAAACACGATGCGCCGGATCGACCGCGAGACCCGCACGCGGCTGAAGGAGACGGGCGAGGCCGTCAGCAAGGGCTTCGACGTCAACTTCGCGCGGTTGTTCGGCGGCGGACGGGCCGGCCTGGCTTTCGAAGGAGACGATATCCTGACTGCGGACATTCGGTTCATCGTGCATCCTCCGGGCAAGCGCAACGTGCGCGTCAGCCAGCTTTCCGGCGGTGAGAAATCCCTGGCGGCCATCGCCTTTCTGGTTGCCGTGGTGCAGTTGAACCCGGCGCCGTTCTGCATGCTCGACGAGGTGGACGCGGCGCTGGACGACGTCAACGTGGTGAAGTTCTGCGAATTGATCGGCGAGATGTCGCAGGCCGTCCAGTGCCTGGTGGTGACGCACAACAAGAGCACGATGCAGGCTGTCGACTACCTGCTGGGCGTGACCATGCAGGAGCCCGGCATATCGCGAATCGTCACCGTCGACCTTGAAGAGGCCGTGCGTCTTGCCGCCGCCTGATTCGCCCGACCGGTCCGCTCGCCCGATTCCCGCAGAGTTGGAGGAAAGGGCAAAGCGGCTGCGGGGAAAAATTCGCCATCACGATCACCTATACCACACGCTGGATCGCCCGAAAATCGAGGATTACGAGTACGACCTGCTAAAGCAGGAATTGCGTGATCTGGAGGAGCGGTATCCGCAGGTGGCAACCGAGGATTCGCCCACCCGTACGGTGGGTGCTCCTCCTATCGCCGCATTTTCGCCGGTCGAACACGGCGCGCCCATGCTGTCGCTGGAAAACGTTTTCGATGCCGGAGAGATGGAACAATTCGATCGCCGGCTTGCGGGGCTCCTTGATGACGAGAGCGAACGGGAGTATTCCGCCGAACCCAAACTAGACGGCGTCGCCCTAAGCCTGCTGTACGAGCGCGGAGCACTGGTGCGGGGGGCTACGCGCGGCGATGGCCGTACGGGCGAGGATGTGACCCACACCACCCGCACCATCCCCACCATTCCTGCTCAACTTACCGGGAATGATGTTCCCGAGCGGCTGGAAGTGCGTGGCGAGGTCTTCATGCCGTTGAGCAGATTCGAGGCGTATAACCGGCAGGCGGAGAAAAAAGGCACGAAGACCTTGGTCAATCCACGCAACGCCGCCGCCGGTGCGCTTCGGCAGAAGGATCCCGAGCAGGCGGCCCAACGGAAGTTGGACTTTTTCGCCCACGGTGTTGGTCGGGTTGAAGACGTACCTACAGTTACTCGCCAATCGGAATTGTTGAAGTCGATGGCGTTCTGGGGGCTGCAGGTATGTCCGCAAGCCGAGACCGTCGCCGGGGCGGCTGGATGTCTGGCCTACTACGAGCGGATAGCCGAAACCCGCGAGAGCTTCGATTATGCGCTCGACGGGGTGGTGTACAAACTGGAGCGCTTTGATCTGCGGGGCCAGGCCGGGGCATCCTCGCATGCACCTCGTTGGGCGGTGGCGCAGAAGTTTCCCGCCGAGGAAAAGATCACCAAGGTGCGCGCAATTGAATACCAAGTAGGACGCACCGGCGCGCTGACGCCCGTAGCGCGCCTCAAGCCCGTGTTCGTGGGAGGCGCCACGGTCAGCAATGCTACCTTGCACAACTATGGCGAACTGTTGCGCAAGGACGTGCGCGAGGGGGATACGGTGGTCGTGCGCCGCGCCGGAGACGTAATTCCCCAGGTGGTTCGCTCGCTGCCAGGATACCGAAAGGGCGACTCACCTGAACCTGCTCTTCCCAAGAAGTGCCCTGAATGCTCATCCGAAGTGATCCGGCCGGACGACGAAGCAGTGGCCCGCTGCACCGGCGGTTTGATCTGCCCCGCTCAGCGGAAAGCCGCGATATTGCATTTCTTATCGCGAGACGCCTTGGATATTGAGGGGTTGGGTGAGGAATGGGTTGATGTTCTTGTTCGAGACGGGGTTGTCAAAGGCGTTGAGGATATTTACAGAGTCAGAGGAGAGCAGTTTGCCGCTCTGGCGATTAAATTGCCTGTTGGAAGGGATTCTGCAAAGCTGTTTTTGGGTGCAATCGATAAGGCAAGACGAAACCGCTGGTCGCGCCTCCTATGTGGCCTGAATATTCCCACCGTAGGGCCTAAACGAGCTGAAAGTCTGGCAGGAGAATTCGACAACCTGAATGAAGTGCTGGATGCCAAGGCGGAGCAACTGCTGAAGGTTCCTACGTGGACACAAGCTGCCGCAGATTCGGTTGTTGCGTATTTTGGTGAGGAACGAAACCGGGCACTGATTGCTCTGCTGATCGATTCCGGAGTGAATTGGGGGGACTCGGAAACCGAGAATCCGCGTCCGGGCGCAAATCCAGATAACGAACCGGGCGTTCGGCAACTTTTTGAAGGTTATCGCGTGGGTGAGGGATTGCTGAAGGACGCGGTTCGTGTCCTTGTATCTCCCAAGGTACTTGATATCAAAGGTTTGGGACACAAGTGGATGAACCAACTGGTGGATCAGTTGCTGGATGAGGGGTTAATTCGAGAAGTGAGCGACTTGTTCCACCTTGAACCCGACCGGGTTGCTAGTTTGCAAGTCAGTCGGTTCTTCGGAGAGAAGCGCGCAAAAGATCTACTTGCCGATATCAAGGGGAAAAAGCAGACCACGTTGGCGCGCTTTCTGTTTGCGCTGGGAATTCGCGACGTAGGACGTGTGACGGCCGAAACGCTGGCGCTTCATTTCGGCAATTTCAAAGCCCTGTGTACGGCGGGTGTTGATGAACTTCGTGAAGTTTCGGATATTGGAGAAATCGTCGCTGGCCGTATACGTGCATTCTTTGACGATCAAAGAAACTTGCAGGTGATTAAGGCATTAAGAGACAGCGGCGTGACATGGTCGGAGCGTCAAGTTTCCACAATCACTTCAGAGGGACTGCTTCAAGGAAAGGCTTTTGTACTCACCGGCGCGCTCAAGAGCATGACTAGGAGCGAAGCGAGGGAGAGGATTAGGGCCGTCGGGGGCCGTGTAGTTGGTAGTGTGTCCAAGAATACCGACTATCTGGTAACTGGTGCCAATCCCGGGAGCAAGGTAGTCAAGGCGAGGAATCTCGGAATTAATTTATTGGACGAGGACGGATTTCTGGAGAAGTTGGACGCAGCAAGGATTGAGTATGTTGACGTTTAACGCTATTGATGTTGAGACAGCCAATGCTGACCGAGCAAGCATTTGCCAGATCGGCATTGTTCATGTGGAAGAGGGTGACATCGTTGATCGATGGGAAACATTGATAGACCCCGAAGATTGGTTCGACCCTTGGAACGTCAGCATCCACGGGATTAGCGAGATTGATGTAAGCAATAGCCCGACGCTGCCAGTAGTGCGAAATGAACTGCGTCGTCGGCTACGAGGATCGATATTGGTGAGTCACACTTCCTTTGATCGAGTCGCATTTGAACGCGCTATGGACCGCTACGGTTTGGAACAACTACAGGTAACCTGGTTGGATAGCTCCAGAATTGCTCGCCGCGCCTGGAGAGAAAAATTCGGGCGCAAAGGGTATGGCCTCAAGAATGTTGCTCGTGAGCTCGGCATCTCGTTCAGGCACCATGACGCGCTTGAAGATGCAAGAGCATCGGCTGAAATTGTGCTTCGTGCCTGCAGGGAGCACAAAATGGACATTGAAGACTGGCTGGAGCGCACTACGTCCCAGAAGTCCCAGAAGCGCACTGTGCGACTTGTGCTTAGAGAGGGCAATGTAAGTGGGCTGTTAAATGAAGAAACAATAGTTTTTACTGGCAAACTTTCAGTTCTAAGGCAAGAGGCAGCTGACGTAGCAGCAAGCGCAGGCTGCAGAGTGGTGGGTGGTGTGAGCAGGAAAGTTACACTGCTTGTCGTGGGTACTCAGGACGCGCACAAATTGAACGGCTACACGAAGAGCAGCAAGCATCGAAAGGCTGAGGAACTAATTGCCGAGGGAGCAGAAATTCAGATACTTTCGGAATCCGATTTTCTCGAACTCGTGGGTGCCGATCTACAAGATTGAGAATTACGCGTCGTCGGTACAGACATAGTCCCCACCAATGAACTCGTTGTTCAACCGCGTTCGCATCGTCCGTCAATTACTAAACCCGCAGGGACCGTCACCAGTTTGAGGGAATTTCGGTTCCTTCGTTGATGATGGAGAGATATTGGTCATACACGAACACTCGGTCGCGTCGCTTGCCGGTGATTTCCCGCGCAATCCCGTGGGTGGCGAGTAGTTCCATCGCAGATGCCGCAGCTTTGAAGGACAATTGCGTGAAGCGGCAAGCTGCTGGTATTGAGAGAATAGCCTGGGCTTTCAATGCCTGATGGATTCGCAACGTTGATCCGACACGCCGCCCGGCCACTTTATGAATACGGTTTCGATCCATCTGAAACACTTCCGTCAGCCGTTGTGCAGTAGAGACTGCGCCTTCAGCGGTTACTCGAATTCCGTCCAAGAAAAAACTGATCCAAGATTCCCAGTCGCCGGTTCGCCGGACATGATTCAGCAGTTCATAGTAGGTGCTTCTGTTTTCCTTAAAGTGCAGGCTGATATACAAAAGAGGCTGTCGCAATACGCCGGCATGGCATAGAAGCAGTGTGATCAGCAGCCGTCCTATGCGCCCATTGCCGTCCAAGAAGGGATGGATAGTCTCGAATTGCACATGCGCAAGCCCTGCGCGAAGCAGTACCGGCAGCCCGTCTTCGTTGGCGTGAAGAAAACGCTCAAGTTCGGCCATGCAATCGGGGACGGCAGTGTGGGGAGGTGGCACGAAGACGGCGTTACCGAGCCGGGTGCCGCCGATCCAATTCTGCGAACGGCGAAATTCACCGGGCGTTTTTCCGCTACCTCGCCCGCCTGATAGCAAAATTTGATGCATCTCCCGGATCAATCGATTCGACAGTGGAAAATTCTCACGCAGGCGCTGTAAACCGTGGTTGACGGCCGCAACATAGTTTGAGACATCGCGCACATCGTCCGTTGGAACGCCGGGCGCTTCATCCAGTTCATACAGCAACAGATCCGATAGCGAAGACTGCGTGCCCTCAATCTGGGATGAGAGCACAGCCTCCTTGCGCACATACGCATACAGAAAAAGCGATTCGTCAGGCAGATGCATTGAGACGCTGTCAAGACGACCGAGAGCCAATATCGCCAATTCCAGCGACTGTTGAAGTGAGCCGTCAAGCAATAGTGCGGGTTTCGGCGGCAGCGGCGCAGGCACAAAGGCGCGCACACGCTCTCCTCCAATGCTCGCGACTTCATAGCGACCGGTTGCGTCCCGCTTCATCACGGAAACTCCTTATTTTCCGTTTGCCAATATCGAGCAGAACTATTTTACATTAGCGCGCAAATAACAATAGCCGCTTGCTTGATTCGGGTGGCGAAGGCGCTAACGATCAGCACCGCCGCCTGGCCAAGGAGTCATCCCAACAGCTCTCCTATACTCTCCTTCAACAGCGCTCTTCTGGCGTCGTGGAAGGCTTCAAATTCGATTATTGAGTCGGGTATGTCTCCCAAGAGGTGATTGCGCTGGTACTCTTGTCTGTCGGTCGCGTTCGGGTACTGTTCGGACAGCCACTCGGAGGGCATTCTGGTGCGTTTCTCGATGTTCTCCGCGCCTTGCAACAGCTGCAGGTTCGCCAGCCTGTCTTTGTGCAAGATGAAGTCTTCCAGCTTTTCGGCGGGCACGCCGGCGCCGTTCAGTTTCGTGCGCGTAAACCGTGCCTGCGGAAAGATATGATCCACATGAAACTGGTGACGTAAATCGACGAACGGAAACAGCAAGGACAGCAGGGCAAACGCAAGCCGGTCCTGGTAACGCATGTCCGCCAGTTGCTCAAGTTCTTCGTCTTCAAAGGCAAGCGACTTGCCTGTTCGTCGCATCGTCTCATATATTCGTTTGGGGTAACCGTCGCCGCCATGCTTGCTGATGGTCCTTCTCAGATTCGTGAGTAATGTATCCAGCCCGCTTCCCCAAATCCCTCGCTTGAGCAGGCTGCGGATCAACCATTCGCGAATGAAGTTCCGGTCATCCTTGAATGTTCCGCTCGTCCGGAAGGCTGATTTGTGTTCACTCTTGTAGAGGTAGTAGGCGATGGGCAAGATGGCATTGTGTGCCGTCAGCGTTTGTCCGTTAAATCCGAAATCAGCGACTAGTTCAACGGTGAGTGTCAGCGCCTGCTTGATGCCGCCCCATTTGCTCTCGAAGATGTCCATGTTCGCCCGATTGAAATTGTCCACCTTGAAGCCGACGCTGCCGATGTCACTCAGCATGAGGCCGGCTTTGAGCACAAGGTCCTTTGAGAACGAGAAACCGGTCCCAATGCTGTTGAGTTGATCCACCAGCCCATGGATTTCTTCGCGGGCATCGTGCTTCTGCCACTGCGCGACGGCGATTGACAGGAGCAGGTCGGAGTACGACAGGACGGTGCCGCCGCTATTCATGCGGATGAATATCTGGAGGACAGTGTGTAGATCCTGACTGTCTATTTCGTAGTAGGCGACGGACTTTCTTTCGCGAATGACTTGGAAAAGATGCCACAATGTCTCGTGAGCTTGGTCCACTTGCTCCTGTGGCAACCTGCTGTTCAACCACTTGGTCATAGCTGGGCCAGCGTTCTTCATTTGGAGTATTTCGGGAACCGGGAACCAGCAGGGGGCGTCGTCTGCGTCCTCAAGCTGCTTTTCAGTGAGGAACTCGAAGCGATACGTCGATGCGTCGTCGTTGTCCTCGTGTGGCTGCCAGAGCAGGTCCAGGTAGAGCTGGCGTTTTGGGAAGGCATTCGGGTTGTTCCACCATAGCCGCGGTAGTTTCCATGCCATGCTCCCGCGCAGCCTGATGTTTAGCGCTGTCAGGCGCTGCTGTCCGTCGAGCACCGCTGTCAACTTCTGATTTGGCAGTCGCCCAAGCCTCGGGCAATGGGGATTATCCCGTTCGTGGTAGTCGCGGACGAAGTCGTAGAACTCGAATTTGCCGCTGTTCTCGGCAGCGACCCGCCAGTACAGGAACGTCCCGAAAGGATAGCCTTGCATCAAGCTGTCGAACAGTCGGCCGATCTGCTCCGGGCGCCACACGAATTCACGCTGAATGGCGGGGAGCACCAAGTCATGGCAGTGGATTTCGTCGAGCGTTTTTTTGATCGTTTGGCCGGTTTGATACATAAGCGGTCCCCCATCCGTCCATCTTGATTGACGGAGCAAGCTTAACGACGGTAACCGTTCAGTCAATCAGACCGGCACGCATCGTAGATGAGCAACAGTGAGCGGCGACTCTCCTGCGGGGCGCGTTGCGGTCCGGCAGGCAAGCTGTCACACTTGCGGCAGGAAACCAGAGAACCCCACAGGGGCGTTTGAGGTGACGATTCTTCTTGGAGTGAATGTCGATCACGTGGCTACCTTGCGCCAGGCGCGGGGAACCGCGTACCCCGATCCGGTGGAGGCCGCGCGGCAGGCGCTGGATTCGGGCGCCGACTACATTACGGTGCATTTGCGCGAGGACCGGCGCCACATCCAGGACCGCGATGTTGCGCGCCTGATCGGGATGCCGGACGTGCGCGTGAACCTCGAGATGGCCGCCACGGAGGAAATGCTCGCGCTCGCCGAGCGATGGCGTCCCGAGGATTGCTGCCTGGTGCCCGAGCGGCGCCGGGAACTCACGACCGAGGGCGGACTGGACGTTCGCGCGCAGGCCGACGCGCTTGCCGGGGCCTGTTCACGCCTGGCGGACGCCAGCGTGCGTGTATCGCTGTTCGTCGATCCGGACGAAGCGCAGTTGCGCGCCGCGGCCGAAGCCGGAGCGCCGGTGGTCGAGTTGCATACGGGCGTGTATGCGGAGGCCCCCGACGCGGCTGCCCGGGCGGAAGAACTGGCGCGTGTCCGCAGGGCCGCGGCGGTCGCGGCCGGACTGGGGCTGGTGGTTAACGCCGGGCACGGCCTTCACTACGAAAACACGGCGGCGGTGGCGGCGATCGGGGAGATTGCCGAACTCAATATCGGTCATGCTATCGTTGCCCAGGCGATATTTGATGGTTTCCCCGGGGCCGTAAGGCGAATGAAAAACCTTATGGAAGCGGCCCGCGGACAGGAGCAGGCAAGGGGGCGGCGACGATGATTTACGGAATCGGGACGGACCTGCTGCGGATCGATCGCGTCGAGCGCGTATACAGGCGGTTCGGCGACCGGTTCGTCCGCCGCGTATTGATGGATTCCGAACAGCGCGAATTCGCCGCCGCAAAGAGGCCTGCGCGTTTTCTGGCCATGCGGTTCGCTGCCAAGGAGGCGATCGTAAAGGCGCTGGGCACGGGGTTTCGTCACGGAATGTGGGTCCGCGACTCCGGAGTGCGGCATGACCGCAGGGGCCGCCCGGAGATCATTTTTTCACCTCGCGGCAAGGCTGCGTGCGCCGCCGCCGGGGTCAGCGGCGGTTACCTGAGTTTGACTGACGAAGCCGGCCTGGTTGTGGCGACGGCGATACTGGTATCGGGGGACGGCGGATGAGTGCGAAACTGGTTCTTGACATTGAAACGGTCCCGGATGCCGAAATGGGGCGCGGGCTGTACGGACTGGACGACCTGGACGAGGGCGAGGTGATGCGCGCGATGCTGCATCACTATCAGCAGCGCACCGGCCTGGAGTTCCTTCCTCCCATTCAGCACAAGGTGGTGGCGATCGGAGTCGTGCTTCGCAATGACGAAGGGGTGCGGCCGCTGGTGCTCGGCAAGGAGGATGCCAAGGAATCGGAACTGATCATGCGATTTTTCCGGGGTCTCGGGCACTACGTTCCCGACCTGGTGACCTGGAACGGCGCCGCTTTCGACCTCCCGGTGCTGAACTTCCGCGCCCTGCGCCACGAGATCCAGTCCAAGATCTACTGGGAAACCGGAGTCAACGACCGGGCCTTCCGCTTCAACAACTACCTGTCGCGTTTCCACTGGCGTCATACCGACCTGATGGATGCGCTGTCGGGCTTTCAGGGCCGCGGGCGGCCCAGTCTGCGCGAAGCCTGCGCGCTGCTCGGCCTGCCGGGCAAGAACCTGATGGAAGGATCGAGCGTCATGGAAGCCTATCTTGAAGGGAGGATCGGTGACATTCGACGCTATTGCCTCGAGGACGCGCTGAATACCTATCTCGTGTCCATCCACTTCGACTACCTGCGGGGGAACCTGTCGCAGGACAGCCTGGATGACGAATACGGTTTGCTGATCGATGTGCTCAAGGCAAGCGGCGAACAGCACCTGACGGATTTTGCCCACAAGCTGGAGGCCGAACCCGAGGATCAGAAAGAGGAAGAGGACGCGGAATCTGCCGGGGAAGCGGACTCCGATGAAGATCAGCCCGCTGCGGACCCGCAGCCGGGAGAAGCCGCCAGGGAAGAATCGGCGACCGTTCACTAGTTAACACGAACGATGGCGGCTGAAGTCCTCATCGGGATATCGCGGCAAACCCTGCAACTTCTCGAGGGCGGCAAGGTTGTCGGTGAATGGCCCGTATCCACGTCCCGTTACGGTCCCGGCGAGCTGACCGACAGCATGGGAACGCCCCGCGGGCGGCATCGCATCCGGGCCTGCATCGGGGACGGGCAGCCGCCGGGCGCGGTATTCGTGGGCCGTCGCGCAACCGGCGAGATCTACTCCGAGGAACTGGCTCGGCAACACCCCGGCAGGGACTGGGTGCTCAGCCGGATCCTGTGGCTGTGCGGTGAACAGCCCGGATACAACAGGCTCGGCCGCGTGGACAGCATGCGCCGCTATATCTACATTCACGGCACGCCCGATTCGGAACCGATGGGCGTGCCGCGCTCGCACGGCTGCGTGCGGATGCGCAATGCCGACGTAATTTCGCTGTTCGATCTGGTCGGCCCCGGTTGCCGCGTCGATATCCGGCCATAGGAGAGCGGGAGTTGGGCCCGCTCATGATCGATCTCGAGGGCCTGGCCCTTTCAGCGGCCGAGGCGCAGCTGCTTCGCCACCGCGCGGTCGGCGGCGTCATTCTTTTCAGTCGCAACTACCGGCACCCGGGCCAGGTGCGCAGCCTGGTCGCCGCCATTCGATCCGCCGCCGGGCGTCCCGTGCTCGTGGCCATCGACCAGGAGGGCGGCCGGGTCCAGCGCATGCGAACGGGCTTCTCCGCCCTGCCGCCGGCCCGCGTTCTCGGCGAGGTCCACGATTCCGATCCCGGCCGGGCCATGGAACTGGCCCGCGCCCGCGGCCGCCTGCTGGCGCTGGAACTGGATGCGGTCGGCATCGATTTCAGCTTTGCGCCGGTTGTGGACGTGGACCATGGCAGGAGCGACGTGATCGGCGACCGCGCCCTGCACGGCGATCCCGAAGTCGTGTCGATTCTCGGCACGGCCTTCGTTCAGGGCGCCGCCTCCGGCGGCATGGCCTGCGTGGCCAAGCACTTTCCGGGCCATGGCTGGGTAGCGGCCGATTCCCACGTCGAGATGCCGATTGACGAGCGGGACTACTCCGCATTGCTTGCCGATCTCGCGCCCTTCGAGCGGCTGTTCGCGGCCGGCGCGGGCGCGGTAATGACCGCACATGTGCAGTTTCCCGCGGTGGACGATCCCACGCCCTGCTATTCGAGTCGGTGGATGCGCGAAGAGCTGCGCGGTCGCATGGGTTTTTCCGGGGCGATCTTTGCCGACGATCTTTCCATGCACGGCGCGGGTCAGGCCGGCGATCTCGGGCAGCGCGTGGAGGCCGCCCTGGAGGCCGGATGCGACATGCTGCCGGTCTGCAACGATCCCGAGGGCGTGCGCGAACTCCTCCGGGACTGGCGTTACGCGGACCGGCCCGATTCCGCGGCCCGCCTCGCAAATTTATGCAGGTCCACTTGATGACCCTTCCCTTCCGGGAGACGCATGGCGATTGATGGACTGGCGGTGATTTCGGGGGCTCCGCCGGAGCAGCTGGGCATGGGGCCGCCGTCAAGCGTGGCGCCGAAAGGAAATCAGCCCTACGGTCCGCCGTCGGCGCCGGTGGAGGCACGACCGCTCAATGGAAACTCGGTTCTCTACCTGAACAGGCACGGCGCGGACTACGCGATTGCGCCTCATCGGATCAACTATCGCGCCAACATCAAGGCCCTGGCCGGGGCCGGGGCCAGGCGCATTCTGGGCGTTCATTCGGTGGGCGGCATCGCCGCGGAGGCCGTTCCCGGCGCCATCGTCCTGCCGCATGACCTGATCGACTACACCCACTCGCGCGAGACCAGCTTCGCGCAGGACGGCGCGGGCAAGAGCGCGTTCGTCGAGTTCGCGAACCCTTTCGACGCGGAAATGCGTAAAGGTCTGGTTGCGGCCGCTGACGGCACGGATTGCATTGTGCGGGGCGTCTACGGCGTCATGCAGGGTCCACGGCTGGAAACCGCCGCGGAAATCGACCGGCTGGAGCAGGACGGATGCACGCTGGTGGGCATGACCCTGATGCCGGAGGCGGTGCTGGCCCGCGAACTGGGAATTCCCTATGTTTCCCTGTCACTGGTCACCAACTATGCCGCCGGCCGGAACAGGGCGGGTGAAACGAGGGGCATCATCGATCAGCATGCCGTCTGGCTGGATACGGGGCTCGGGCGCGCCCGGGAGTTGCTGGTCCGCTGGCTCGACTCCCCGATCGCGCACCCACGGTAGCGCCCAAAGAAGCGGTCAGCGCTCAGTCATCCGCTTCCGGACGCGGACGGTGGCGGAACAGGCGTGCGATGACGCCGAACCGGGGATGGTCGAAGTAGTGGACTTCCCCCAGCAGGAGACGGCGCCGTTCCCGGATTCGATACTCGCCGCCGCCCTCTTCAACCGCGGGCATGCGCAGGTCGAGCGCAAGATGCACGAACCGTTCCTCTTCCAGTGACGCCAGTCCGCTGAAGGGCAGCGCCCCGGCCGCAAGCGTGGACAGCCGCAACGGTATCGGTTCGCCGGTCCACTGCGCCGGCATGGCCCAGGCGAAGTGCGCCAGTGGCCGGTACCCGGCGCTGCGGCGCATCGACACCCAGATGCCGTCCAGGGCGAATTGCGCACGGGTCAGCGCCAGAAGACCGGCCGGCGGCCGGGGTGTCGCGGGATCCGAGTCCGGCAGTTCCAAAGGCGCGGGCCAAACCTCGGCCGGCGGCAGATCCGGGGACGCATGAATGAGGTCCTCGGTGCTTTCCTCCGGGTCCAGTTGCAGGAAAACGATCATCTCCAGGGCGATCCGGAAGTCGTCATCCTGCGCCTGCACGGGTCCCGCAAGCAGGACGCACGCCGCGAACTGAAGCAGGGCGACGACCGCCAGGGCAGGGGATCCATGCGGCAGGGGACGAGGCACGACACTAGTGTACGGTTTCGGACCGGCGGGCCTCTTCGAGCGATGCAAGGAGGCGTTCCACGTAACGGAAGCGCCGCTCGGGCCGGGACAGATCGGCCCGGAACCTGAGCGCGCCGCGGGGCCGCAAGGCATATTCTTCCGGCTGCCGCCGGGCCAGTGCGGCGAGGTGCAGGGGGTCCACAGGCGTATCGTTGTAGAACTCCGCCTCGCCGCCGCGGTCCGCGGCCTGTAGCACCCGTATGCCCAGTTCCCGCATGCGCTGCTGGATTCGCGTCTGGCGGAACAGGTTCAGCGCCTGATCGGGCGCCGGGCCGAAGCGGTCCACCAGTTCGACCATGAGCGAGTTCAGGCTTGATGCGTCCGCGGCGGTGGAAACGCGCTTGTACCAGCTCAGGCGCTGGTTGACGTCGGGCATGTAGTCCTCGGGCAGCAGCGCGCCCAGATTCAGTTCGACGTCCGCGCGCGGCTGGGCGGCGACACCCGCGCGCTCGGCGGGACTGTCGCGCAGCTCCTGCACGGCCCGGCTCAGCATGTCGTTGTAGAGGCTGAAGCCGATCTGCTGAATCTGCCCCGACTGCTCTTCGCCCAGAAGTTCTCCGGCGCCTCGGATCTCCAGGTCGTGGGTGGCGAGCAGGAACCCGGCGCCGAGTTCGCCGGCTGCCTCAATCGCTTCCAGGCGCTTGTGCGCGTCGGCGGTCATCTCCTTTTCGTGCGGGCGGATCAGGTAGGCGTAGGCCTGGTGGTGGGATCGCCCGACCCGGCCGCGCAACTGGTGCAACTGGGCGAGCCCCAGTCGGTCGGCGCGGTTGATCAGCATGGTGTTGGCGTGCGGAATGTCCAGTCCGCTTTCGATGATCGTGGTGCAAACAAGCACGTCGAAGCGGCGGTGATAGAAGTCGGTCATCACGCGCTGGAGTTCCGCGTCCGGCAGTTGGCCGTGGGCCACTTCCAGCCGCACGTCGCCGAGCAACGCCTGCAGTTCGCGTGCGATACGGTCGATGTCCCTGACCCGGTTGTGAACGAAGAACACGGCGCCGCCGCGCCGCAGCTCCCGACCGCAGGCCTCGCGGATCAGGCTGTTGCGCCACGGCGTGACGAAGGTCCGGACTGCCATGCGCGCGGGCGGCGGCGTGGTGATCAGAGACAGATCGCGCAGGCCGCCCAGGGACATGTTCAGCGTCCGCGGAATGGGCGTGGCGGTGAGCGTCAGAACGTGCAGGCCCGACCGCAGGCTCTTGATGCGTTCCTTCTGGCGCACGCCGAAGCGGTGCTCCTCGTCAACCACCAGCAATCCCGGACGCTTGAAGCGCACCTTGGCGTTCAAGAGGCCGTGGGAGCCGACAACGATGTCCGCGCGCCCGTCGGCTAGCCGCTCCCGCACCTCCTCGTTCTTCCGCCCGGCGCCGAAGCGGGTCAGCATTTCGACTCGCACGGGCCAATCGGCAAAACGGTCGCTGAATACGCGGTAATGCTGCTCGACCAGCAGCGTGGTCGGCGCCAGGACCGCCACCTGGTGGCCCTGGAATACGGCCGCGAAGGCTGCGCGCAGCGCCACCTCGGTCTTGCCGAAGCCCACGTCTCCGCAGATCAGCCGATCCATCGGCCGGCCGGCGGCGAGGTCGTCCAGCACCTGCTCCACGGCGCGTTCCTGGTCGTGCGTCAGCCGGTAGGGGAAGCGGGCCGTGAATGCGCTCATCTCCGCGGGCGGGGCCTCGATGGCCGGCATGGTCCGCGCGGCCCGCTGTGCCTGCAGTTGCAGCAGTTCGGCGGCGACGTCCCGCAACTGGCGTTCCGCGCGCCGCTTGATCCGGTCCCAGGCGTCCGAGCCCAGCCGATGCAGCGGAGCGTGCTCGGGGCTTCCGCCGGTATAGCGGGTAATGAGCTGCATGTCGGATACGGGCACGTAGAGACGGTCGCCGCCCGCGTACTGCACGCGCATGAACTCGGCCGGCGCGCCTCCCGCGTCCATGTGCTGCAATCCCTCGTAACGGCCGATGCCGTGGTCCTCATGCACCACGGGCGCTCCCGGGACAAGGTCGGCCAGGCTTTGCAGAATGGCTTCGGGCGCCGGCTGCCCCCGCCTGCGGCGCCGGGTAAGCGGACGTTGCCGGCCGAACAGCTCGCGTTCGGTGAGCACCGTCAGCTTTTCGTCGAGCACGATCCCGTGATCCAGCGGACTTTCGGCCAGGCACAACGGCGCACTGGAGGCCAGGAAATCGCTCCAGGACGCGACGTCCTGCGCCTTGAGCTGCCTGCCGCGCAGCAACTCGCGAACCAGTTCCCGTTGACCGGCGGTTTCCGCGGCCAGCAGGATGCGCCGGCCGGGCGCTTGCGCGTAGGCTTCCAGTGAAGTGTGCTCGTCGCTACGGGTCAGCGGCACCATCGGCGCCGGCCGCGCTCCGACGTCCTGCGCCCTGGCCTGCACGGCAATGTCCGCCAGTGACTCGGGCCGGCAGTCGACGCTTCGCAGGCCCGCCGCGGCGGACCTGTGCAGGTCCGGAGGCGCGAAGAGTTCTTCCGGCGGCAGGCAGGGTTGTTCGAGGTCGCCGTCGCGCTGCCGGTAACGTTCCGCTATGGCTTCCCACTCGGTTTCCAGGGCGGTTGCGGCGCCCGGGAGAAGGACGACCGCGCTGTCGGGCGGAAGGTAGTCCCAGAGGGTTTCGGTCCGCTCGAAGAACAGCGGCAGGTAGTTCTCCGCGCCCTGCGGCGCCACTCCCTCGCCCAGTTTCCGGAAAACCTCCGCCCTCGCCGGGTTTTGCGGAAACCGCCGCCGGAAACGTTCCCGGAAGGCGTCGATGCTGTCCGATTCCAGCGGCAGTTCGCGCGCCGGCAACAGGCTGAACGAATCCAGTTTTCCGGTGCTGCGTTGCGAGGCGGGGCTGAACCGTCGGATGGATTCGACCTCACGGTCAAAGAACTCGATCCGGACCGGCGCCGGGGAGCCGCTGGGAAAAATATCCAGCAACGCGCCGCGCACGGCGTATTCTCCCGGGTCATTGACCAGCGGCACCCGAAGATAGGCCGCTTCGTCGAGTCTCCGCCGAAGGTCTTCCGGATCCAGTTCCTGCCCGGTACGGCAGCTGACCCCCAGCCACTGGCGAAGCTGCGCGCGCGGCGGCAGGCGGTCCAGCAGCGTGGGCGCTGCGACGAACAGTGCCCGCGCCGCTTGAGGAGCCTCGTGAGTCAGCAGGCCGGACAGCGTCTCCAGGCGCCGCGACGTGATCTCGGGATGCGGGCTGAACAGGTCGTAGGGGAGCGTTTCCCGGTCGGGCAGCAACGCCATGCCCTCGCCACGCCCCCGCAACCACGCCACCTGCTGCATGAATTGCTCCACGCGTCCCGGCTCGGGCGTGACGACCAGCACGCATGGCGAAGCGCCGGCGTCAATCAGGTCGGCGCAGACCAGCGGCGCCGCGCCTGCGCCGACGCCGTGCAGCTTGAGCGCCGGATCGCGCACATCCGGCCAGACAATCGGCCGGATTGCCGACGAAGCCGCAGCGGGGGCCCGTTCGTCCTTCATACGGCGCGCATTATGAAGGCGAACGGCACTGTTGCTTGCGGAGAAACGCAACCGGTTCGTGGGACAATGGCGCGATGATCCGGCCCTTAGCGCTTGCCATCGCTTGGCGATACCTGCGTGCGCCCACGCGCAACCGATTCGTTTCCTTCATCGGCCTGGCTTCGGTCATCGGTCTGGCCCTGGGGGTGGCCTCGTTGATCGTAGTGATTTCGGTAATGGACGGCTTCGCCGCGGAACTGCGCGAACGGCTGCTCCGGTTTGATGCCCAGGTGAGCGTGCTCGCCGAAGACGGGCTGGGCGACTGGCGCGAAACCGCCGAAGAACTGGCGGCATTGCCCGGAGTAGCGCGGGTCGGTCCGGTGGTGGAACTGGAAGCCCTGCTGGTCTCCAGGCGGCGCTATGCCGGCGTGCAGTTGTTGGGGATAGCCGCCGACCCCGCCATGCAGGCGGCGCCGTACGGCCAGTCCGTAGTTGCGGGATCCTTCGCCGATCTGCACGGTAAAGCCGGTGGGCTGGCGCTGGGACGCTACCTCGCGGACACGCTGGGCGTGCGCGTGGGCGACACCGTCCGGGTGCTGATCCCGCGGCCCAACGGCGCCGCGCCGAGCCTGCGGGACCTTCCGGTCAGCGCGGTATTCGTCGCGGGCAACGCCGGTCCGGACAGCAGCCTGGCGCTGGCCGGTTTGCCGATCGCTTCGGAGCTCGCCGGCCTTGAAGGCCGGGTCAGCGCCCTGCAGATCAGCGGCAGCGATCCGTATGAAACGCCGGCCGCGGTGGAAGCCTGGGCGGCCGGCTCCGAACGGGTCGGCGCCGAAGGCCTCAAGACCCGTTCCTGGATGCAGCAGCATGAGGCGCTGTTCCGCACGGTGGAACTGGAACGCCTGGCCATGGGTGCGCTGCTGTTCACGATCATCGCGGTGGCCGCGTTCAACATCGTTGCAACGCTGGTCATGTCGGTCAACGAACGCCGCAGCGAGATCGCCATCCTGGCCACCCTCGGAGCCCGAACGCCCACCATCATGGCGGTTTTCTCGCTGCAGGGCCTGTTGGCGGGAATCGTCGGAGTGGGCCTGGGAGGCGCGCTGGGCGTCTGGCTGACGCTGAACGTGGACGCCGCGATGCGGTTCCTGGAAAACCTCTTCGGGTTCGACTTCCTGCCGGCGGAGTCCTTCTATCTCACCGGAGTTCCTTTTGAATTGACCGCCACGCTCGTCGTAACGGTTACCGGGCTTGCGCTGCTGCTGTCCACGCTGGCGTCCTGGTACCCCTCGCGGCAGGCGGCGCGGGTGGACCCGGCCGGCATCCTTCGCTACGAGTAGGCCCGTGCGCGCGTTCGAATTGTGGATGGCGTCGGCGCAGCTCAGGGCGAACCGCCGCGGGGGGTTCGTTTCTCTGGTATCGATGCTCTCGATGCTGGGAGTCGCGACCGCGGTAGCCCTGCTGGTGGTCGTGCTGTCGGTCATGAACGGTTTCGACCAGGTCGTGCGCGAGCGAATACTCAGCGTGCTGGCCCACGGCAGCTTTCACGGCCCCGCCGGAGAATTGGGCGAATGGCGTGAACTGCGCGACGCCGCCCTGATGCACCCGGAGGTCGAGTCGGCGGCGCCGTATATCGACGGTCAGGGCGTGCTGAGCGCGCCGAATGCCGTTGCGGGCGTGCAATTGCTGGGCTTTGCACCCGATGAGGGGGCATTTCGCGCTCTGGGCGGTCTCACCGGGGATACGGCGCTTGAGACGCTGGGGGCCGGTTCGTGGCGGATCGTGCTGGGCAGCGAACTGGCGAGGCGCCTGGGCGTGGGCGAGGGCGACGATGTCCTGCTGCAGGTGCCGCAGGGCTGGAGCACGCCGGCGGGAATCGCGCCGCGCATGCGCCGCCTGGAGGTCGCGGGCGTCTTTCACGCCGGAATGAATGACTTCGACCGCTCGCTGGCCTGGATGCATTACGAGGACGCGCGCCGTCTTTTTGGCTTGAACGAGGCCGCCAGCGGGCTGCGGGTGATGCTCAGGGATCCGTGGCGGGTGGAAGCGGCGATGCCGGAAATCGCGGGCGAAAGGGCCGGGAATCTGTTTGTTCGCTACTGGACCTGGGAACACGCCAGCTTTTTCTATTCCATCGCGATGACCAAGCGCATAACCATTATCATTCTGACGCTTCTTGCGGCGATCGCCGCTTTCAACATTGTCTCCACCCTGGTCATGATCGTGCGCGAGAAAACCCCGGACATCGGCATCCTGAGGACGCTCGGGTCCACCCCCCGCTCGGTCATGGCGATTTTCGCGGGGCACGGGGGATTCGCGGGCCTGCTCGGCATCGTGCTGGGGCTCGCCGTGGGGATCCCGCTGGCCGTGTGGGCCGGGCCGCTCACTTCGGCCGTCGAACAGTTTCTGCAAACCACCATCGTCAGCCCGGGCTACAGCCTGGATGAAATGCCCAGCCGGATCCTGGTTCCCGAAGTCATCGCGGTGTGTGCGCTGGCCTTGCTCCTGTCCCTGATCGCAACCGTCTATCCGGCGCTGCGCGCCGCCCGCACCGACCCGGCAAGGGCCACCCGCCTGGACTCCTGACGTGAACGAAACGAATTCCGCGACCCACGCACCGCCGCTGTCCTGTCACGGGCTGGTCAGGCACTTTCGCGAGCAGGGCCGGGTTCTTGAGGTGCTGCGCGGCGTGGATCTCGAGATTGCCGCCGGCGAGCGTCTGGCGGTCGTGGGCGCCTCGGGTTCCGGGAAGACCACGCTGCTTCAGTTACTGGGCGGCCTGGACACGCCCACGCGCGGCTGGGTCCAGCTGAACGGCAGGAATTTCAGCGCGATGCGGCCCGCGGAACGCGGAAGCCGTCGCAACCGCCACATCGGTTTCGTTTACCAGTTTCATCACCTGCTGCCCGAGTTCAGCGCCGAGGAGAACGTCGCGATGCCGCTGCTGATCCGTCGGTCGGATACAACCGAGGCACTGGCGAATGCACGCGCACTGCTCGAGCAGGTGGGGCTGGGCGAGCGGCTCATGCATCGTCCGGCAAAACTCTCCGGGGGCGAGCGTCAGCGCGTGGCGGTGGCGCGCGCGCTGATCACCCGCCCGTCGGTCGTGCTTGCCGACGAACCGACCGGAAACCTGGATCCCGAATCCGGCGAACAGGTGTTCGAGCTTCTGTTGAAACTGAATCGGGACACCGGGACTGCGCTGGTCGTCGTGACCCATGACTTCAAGCGCGCCCGGCGCATGGACCGGGTCCTCGCCCTGCGCGACGGCCGGCTGGCCGAAGCGGGCAACTGAACACCGTTCCCGGCTGCTGATGTTGCGGCTGGGCATGGCGTGGCTGGCCGGCGTCTGCCTGGCGTTCCTGGTCCTTCCGCCGCCGCCCGATCCGTATCTTTTCGCCGTCATGCTGGCCATCGCGGCGCTGACCGCATGGGTCATGCGCGGCAGGCTCATCGGCGTTGCGCTGCTGGGCGCCGCCGTCGCCCTTTTTCTGGGCGGGCTGCGGCTGGAGCAGCGCATGCCGGATTCCGCGGGGCGGGTGGACCGGATCCTGACCGGGGTGATCGACGACTTTCCGAGCGTCGGCGATGGAACCTGCCGTTTTCGGCTCCGGGTGGGCGATATGGAGGACCGGGGTCCGCGGCTCGAGCGCATCCTGGTGACCTGGTACGAATGCCGCGAGCCGCCCCGGGCCGGGGAAACCTGGCGCTTCAAGCTGCGCGTGCGCGCTCCCAGGGGGCTGTTCAACCCGGGCGGATTCGATTTCGAGCAGTGGGCGTTCCGCGAGAACCTGAGCGCAACGGGCTACGTGCGAGATGAACTCGCCCCGCATCGCCTGGCCGGCTGCGAAGCGGGTCCGCGGCTGCTCTGCGCCCGGGCCGGCCTCGTGGAGCGGTTGCGGGCCTGGCTTGACGGCAATCCCGGACTGCCCTACGTCATCGCCCTGACGACCGGAGCGCGGCATTTGCTGACCGACGGAGACTGGGAGGCGCTGCGACGGACGGGGACCGCGCACCTGTTTGCGATATCGGGTCTGCACGTGGGTGTCGTGGCCTGGTTCGCCTGGCTGGTGGGTTCCGCCCTGGGCCGTATCGCCCAACACCTGTCCGGCGGGATTCGGGTGCGTCATACGGCGGCCGGAATATCGTTCCTGGCGGCCCTGGGCTACGCGGCGCTGGCCGGCTTTGCGGTATCCACGCTGCGCAGCCTGGCGATGATCACGGCGGTGCTGGTTTTCACGCAGATGCGGCGCTACGGGGGACTCGGCGCGTCCCTGGGCGCCGCCCTGCTCGTGGTCCTCGTGCCCGATCCGTTTGCGGTGCTTTCGCCCGGCTTCTGGTTGAGTTTCGGCGCCGTGGCTCTTCTGGCGCTCAGCGTACTCGGACTGCGCGAACCGGCTGCCGGTTCCGACGGGTTGGCGGCTTCGTCCGCATCCTCCAGGGTACGCCGGCTGGCCGTGGCCCAGTGGCGCATTTCACTGGGACTGGCGCCGCTGGTCCTGGTCTTTTTCGGCGAGGTTTCGGTGATCGGGGCGGCCATCAACCTCATCGCGATTCCGCTCTTTTCCCTGCTGATCGTGCCGGGGCTGCTGGCGGCCCTGCTGTTGAGCGTCGTCTGGCCTGCCGGGGGCGTTTTCCTGCTGGACAACGGCACCGGCCTGCTCGCGGCCTTGATGTCCATGCTGTCGCAGCTTTCCGTTCTGGATATGGCCGCCTGGTCGCCGCCGGATTTCGGATTCCTGCCCGCCATACTGGCCGTTGCCGGGGTCGTATGGCTGCTGGCGCCCAGGCCGGCCCCGGCGCGCTGGGCCGCGCCGCTGCTGCTCGTTCCGGCGGTACTGGGGATGGACCGGAATCACGACCAGACCGAACTGGCGGTCACCGTGCTGGATGTGGGCCAGGGCCTGGCCGTGCTGGTGCAGGCGCCCGAATACAACCTGCTATACGACGCCGGCCCCCGGTATTCCTCCAGTGACGCGGGCGACAGCGTGGTCCTGCCCGCCATAGGCTCGCTGGGCGTAAGACGCCTGGACGCGCTGGTGGTCTCGCACGGCGACAGCGATCATGCGGGCGGAGCGGCGAGCGTCCTCAAGGCGCACCCCGAAGCGGAACTGATCGCCCCGGCCCTTTACGGACTGGAAACGGACCGCTACCGGCGCTGCGTTACCGGAGTGCAGTGGGCCGCCGGTGCGGTGCGGTTCCGGGCTCTGAACCCCGACCCGGGCTCGGGATCGCGGGGGAACGACGATTCCTGCGTCCTGGTCGTCGAGGCGCCGGGCGTGCGGGTGCTGCTGCCGGGCGACCTGGAATCCCGCGGCGAGTCCCGGTTGGTCGACCGGGCGCTGGACGGACCCTTCGACCTGGTCCTTTCGCCGCATCACGGCAGTTCAAGTTCCTCCTCAAGCCGGTTCGTGCAGGCCGTGCGCCCACGCCTGGTGGCGCATTCCACCGGATTCTTCAATCGCTGGGGATTCCCCAGGGATACGGTGGTCGCGCGCTGGACCGGGGCAGGCGCCCGGCAGTGGGACACGGGCGCGAGCGGTGCGCTGCGATTCGAATCGCGCGGCGGTATTCCGCTGGAACTGGCGACGGAGTGGCGCCGCGACAGGGCGCGGCTCTGGACCTATCCCGCACCGGCCGAAAGTGATTCGCAATTGCCCGGCGCCGGGTAAACTCGAAGCATGCAGCCCGAATCTCCAATGCGACGACTTGGATCGCTGGCCGTCCCGTACTGGCGCGGCTTTCTGCTCGCGGTACTGGCCATGGCCGTATTCGCATTGACCGAGATCGGGTTCGCGATTGCCGTCGAACGGCTGACGGGACTGCTGGTCAACGATGGGGGTCCCTGGGCGCGATGGTTGCCGGCCGGCGTGCTGGGCCTGTTTCTGATACGCGGCGTTTCCGGGTTCGTTTCGGCGCATCAACTGGGGAGGATCGGCCGCTCGGTGGTGGGGCAGCTCAGGGCCATGCTGTTCGAGCGGTTCCTGCACATGCCCGTGCGGGCGGTGGAAAAGCGACCGCGCGCGCAGTTGCTCTCGCGCATGCTCTACGACGCCGAGCAGGTGGCGGACGCGGCCTCGACGGTCATCACGACCATCGTTCGCGACAGCCTCACGGTGCTCGGTCTGGTTGCCTACATGGTCTACGCCAGCGCCGGACTCTCCGCGGTGGTGCTCGTCGTGGCGCCGCTGATCGCATTGACGGCGCGGGTGCTGTCGCGGCACTTCCGCCGCTACAGCAGCCGGATCCAGGAAAACATGGGCGAGGTTTCGCGGATCACCGACGAGGCCTTGCGCGGGCTCCGCATCATCAAGGTGTTCGGAGGCGCGCGGCGGGAGAGCGAACGCTTCGCCCGCGCCAACGAAGGCAACAGGAGGCTGCATCTCAAGCTGATCATGGCGCGCGCCGGCGGCGACGGCGTCACGATGCTGCTGGCTGCCGTGGGCGTTGCATCGGTAGCCTGGTTCGTGGCCCAGTATTCCGTCAGCGACGGGCTCGAGGTGGAGAAATTCACCGGCTTCATGGCGGCGATGCTGTTGCTGATGACGCCGCTTAAGCACCTCACCAACGTCAATGCCTCGCTGCAGCGGGGCCTGGCGGCCGCGGAATCGGTATTCGGCCTGCTGGACAGCGCAGTGGAGTCCGATGACGCTGCAACCCCGGCCGTGCCGACCATGGCGCGCGCCCGGGGAGAGCTGGAATTCGCCCGCGTGTCGTTTTCCTATGACCGCGAGGGCGCGGCGGCGCTGCGCGACGTGACGCTCGGGATCGAGCCTGGGGAGAGGGTGGCGATCGTGGGGCGATCGGGAAGCGGCAAGTCCACACTGGTCAGCCTGATCCCGCGCTTCTTTGAACCGGACGCCGGGGAACTGCGGCTGGACGGACGCCCCCTGAACGAGTGGCCGCTGCCGGCCCTGCGTGCGCAGATCGCTCTGGTGACGCAGGACGTCATGCTTTTCAATGACACGCTGGCGAACAACATCGCCTACGGCTCGCTGTCCGGCGCCGGCGCGGGCGCGGTGGAAGCGGCGGCCCGGGCCGCCCACGTCATGGAGTTCGTGGAATCCAGGCGCGACGGCCTGGACGCGCTGGTGGGTGAAGGGGGCCTTAGCCTGTCCGGCGGGGAGAGGCAGCGGGTGGCCATCGCCCGGGCCCTGCTGAAGGACGCCCCGGTCCTGATTCTCGACGAGGCCACCTCGGCGCTGGACAGCCGCTCGGAGCGTCACGTGCAGGTAGCCCTGGACCGGCTGATGCGGGGCCGCACCACGCTGGTCATCGCCCATCGGCTAAGCACGGTGGAACACGCGGATCGCATCGTGGTCCTGGAGCGGGGCCGAATCGTGGAGGCGGGGCCGCACGCGGAACTGCTTGCGAAAGGCGGGCATTACGCCAGCCTGCACCGGCTGCAATTCCGAAACGGCGGGAATGCCAGCTGACACGGTACTTGAGGCGTGGGAGCGGCGCGGCTGGCTCAGCGCCTTGCTCCGTCCGGCGGCAGGCCTGTTCGCCGCCGCCGCCGCCATGCGGCGGACCGCCTACCGCAAGGGCTGGGCGCGTTCCTTTTCGGCGGGCGCCCCGGTAGTGATCGTCGGCAATATCACCGTGGGAGGGACCGGCAAGACGCCGGTTACCGGCTGGCTCGCACAATCGCTGGCGCAGGCAGGCCGAAGTCCAGCCATCGTAAGCCGCGGCTACGGTGGGCGCAGGCAGAACACTCCGGTGCGCGTCACGCCGCTTTCCGACGCCGGCGAAGTCGGCGATGAGCCGGTCCTGCTGGCGAAGCAGGCCGAGTGTCCGGTCTGGGTCTGCATCGACAGGGCAAGCGCCGCGCGCACGGCGGTAGCGGAAGGCGCGGAGATCGTGTTGTCGGACGACGGACTGCAGCACTACCGCATGGCGCGGGATTTCGAGATTTGCGTCGTCGACGGTGACCGTGGCCTGGGAAACGGTCTTCGGCTCCCGGCCGGTCCTTTGCGCGAGTCCTCCCGGCGTCTCGGGGAAGTGGATGAAGTGCTGGTCCAGGGCATGCAAAGCGAGTTCCCGGGGTGCAAATTCGAATTGCGGATCGACCGTGCGGTGCGGCTGGACGGCGCCGGGGAGCGGCCGTTGACGGATTTCGCCGGCCGGCGCGTCCTGGCGCTGGCGGGTATTGGCTTCCCGCGGCGCTTTCATGCGGCGCTAAGGGCTTATGGTCTTGAAGTGGAACCGATCCGGGCGCCGGACCACGGCCGGGTTTCTCGGGCGGCGCTGCTGAAACGCGGTCTTCCCGTGATCATGACGGCCAAGGACGCCGTAAAGTACTCGGACCCCGCTGGAGGTGATCTGTGGTGGACTCCCGCAACGGTGTACATGCCCGAAAGCTCCCGCGAGAGAGTCCTCCGCAGGGTTCTCGCTTTGCTCGACAAGGACTAGTGTAAACAGGCCCTGATGACAGCCGTCTTTCATATCGTCATTCCCGCGCGTTACGCGTCCGCCCGCTTGCCCGGCAAGCCCCTGACACCGCTGGCCGGGCGGCCCCTGGTGGAGCATGTGTGGCGCCGGGCACGCGAGGGCGGGGCGCAAACCGTTGTGGTCGCCACCGACGACGAGCGCGTGGCCTCCTGCGTGGAGAACTTCGGCGGCCGTGTCTGTCTGACCCGCGCGGATCATGCCTCGGGATCGGACCGGGTAGCGGAGGTGGCCGAACAGTCCGGGTTCGGGCCGGACGAGGTGATCGTCAATCTCCAGGGCGATGCGCCGCTGGTTGATCCCGCGCATATTCGCGCCGTGGCCGCCAGGGCGCTTCGCGACGATCTGGCCACGCTGGCTTCGCCGCTGCCCGACGCGGCCGAGGCCGCCAACCCCAATGTGGTCAAGGTGGTTCTGGATGCGGCCGGAAGGGCCCTGTATTTCAGCCGCGCGCCGATTCCCGGCAGCCACCCGATCAGGGCCACCCGGCCCCGCTTCCTGCGCCATACCGGCCTGTATGCCTACCGCGTTCGGATTCTGAAGCGGCTGACGGACGAGCCGCGCTGTGAGCTGGAACTCAGCGAGGGGCTGGAGCAGCTTCGCGCCCTTTGGCTGGGCATGAGCATCGGCGTGGAAGTGGTGGACCCGCCACCGGGACCGGAAGTGGACACGCCCGAAGATGTGCGCAAAGTAGAACGGATCCTGCGCTCCGTATAATATTTTCCCCTGCCACCTACCACTCAGCGAGGGATTCCATGAGCGTTCAAGCTTTGCGAAAAGAAACCGAAACCATGCCGGGAGCCCGGCCTGCAGCCGCCGGCGGGCCTCCGCCCGGAGTAGCGGGTGGCCCTCCGCCGCATGCGTGGACCGGCGTCGACACCGGCGTCGAAGGCCGTGAGGAGGAGTTCGGCAAGTCGGTGGCGGTGGTGCTCAAGACCCTCAAGAACACGAAACCCTATCCGCACGAAATCAACGACGCCCTGATCAAGGCGCGGCTTCAGGCCATGCAGTTCGCCAAGGACCACGGTTTGATGGAGGAATACGTGGCCCACGACATCAAGACCATGACGCCGCTGACCAACCTCATGAAAGGTCTGGTCGAGAAGTCCGGGCAAGCCGAGATTGCCCTGATCGGCATCTTCGACCGCACGGCCTGCCACTACCAGTTGTGCCTGGAAACGGAGTCCGGTCCCGGAATGCGCCGCTGGCGCTCACCGTTCGCCCGCGTGCTTGCAGCCACTCACAGGATCGGACAGTTTGATCTGACCGAGGAGTGGATTCACGAGAACTGGACCCGGCCGCGGCTGCTCGGATACGCCGAAGCCATAGGCGTGGAGATGCGCGTTTCGCACTGGCAGCCCGACGGCTGGCTGACCGCCGAAGTCGACTGAGCGCCTGATCAGGAGGGCGGCTGCGAGTCCGCGGCCGGCCTTCTGCGCCGTCTGCGGCGCCTGCGGCGCGGTGCCTGGCCGCCGGCCGCTTCGCCGTCCTTCTTCGCCGCAGCCGGATTCGGCGGAGCTTTTGCCTTGCCGTCTCTCTTTTTCTGCTTCTGCTGGCCCTTGGGCCGCGACTCCGCTTTCGACTTCTGACCGCCTCTTGCCCTGGAGTCGCCCTGTTTTCTTCCCTTGCCGCTGCTTTTGCCCTTCGACGGATGCCTGGAACGCGTCCGTTTGGGCGGCTGGGCCTTCTGCTTCTTCTTCCGGGCGTCCGCCTTCTTCTTCCTGTCCAGCCCGAAAAGCCTTGCGAAGAAACCAGCCTTCGGCTTCTTCCTGTCCTTTTGCTTTCTCGCGGCCTTGACCTTGCGCTCGGGTGGCGCCGTGTCCGGCAACGTCCGTTCCACGGCGGGTCTCTCGGGCGGCTTGGGGCTGCTGGGCGTCAGCAGCGCAGGCGGCGGCGCCGTCACCGTCGTCATTTCGTAACTCGGCGTGTCTTCGTCGTCGTCCTTGCCCCGAACACGGCGCAACGCGAATTCCGGTGTCTCCATGGCGGAGTTGGCCACCAGCACCACGCTGACCTTGAACACGTCCTCGATCTGCGAGAGCACGGACCGCTTTTCGTTAAGCAGGAAATTCGCGACAACCAGCGGTAACTCGGCGACCACCTTGGAAGTGCGTTCCTTGCCCGCTTCCTCACTGATCATCCGCAGGACGTGCAGCCCAAGCGACTCCACGCCCCGGATTCGCCCGGTGCCGCCGCACCTCGGGCAGGTCTCGTGGGTCGCGTCCACCAGCGAAGTGCGCAGGCGCTGGCGCGACATTTCGAGGATGCCGAAGCGCGAAATCTGTCCGATCTGGATTCTCGCCGGTTCGTTGCGCGTGGCCTGGCGCAGCCGTTCCTCCACTTGCCGGTTGGCGCCGGAGGAACGCATGTCGATGAAGTCGATCATGATGAGCCCCGACAGGTCGCGGATGCGGCACTGGCGGGCGATCTGGTCCGCGGCCTCGAGGTTGGTCTGGAGCGCGGTCTGTTCGATATCGTCGGCGGACGTGGCGCGCGCGGAGTTGACGTCTACGCAGATGCCCGCCTCCGGCTGGTCGATGATGATCTGGCCGCCGGAAGGCAGGTTTACCCGGCGCCGGTACGCCGAGTCGATCTGGCTCTCGATCTGGTAGCGGTTGAACAGGGGGCCGTCGCCTTCATGGCGCCGCAGCCGGTTGAGGAAGTGCGGCATGGTGTGCTTCATGAAGCTGCGAATGCTCTCGTAGGCCTCGTCGTCGTCCACCACGACCTCGCCGATGGAGTCGGACAGGTAGTCGCGCACCGCCCGCAGGATCACGCTGGATTCCTGCACCACCAGGAACGGGCCGTCACGATCCAGCACCGCGAGCTTGATGGCCTCCCAGATCCGCAACTGGTTGTCGAGGTCCCACTGCAGTTCCTCGGTGCTCCGATCATGCCCCTGGGTGCGGATGATGACGCTCATCCCCTTGGGGATATTGAGCTTCCCGAGCCTCTGCTGCACGGCCTGGCGATCCTCGCCGCGCACCTGGCGGGATACGCCGCCGCCGCGCGGATTATTGGCGTTCAGCACCAGGTAGCGGCCGGCCAGCGAAACGTGGGTGCTGAGAGCAGCCCCCTTGTTGTCCCGCTCGTCTTTCTCCACCTGCACCACGAGCTGCTGGCCTTCGTCCACCAGCTCGGCGATGTTCAGCGGCTTGCCGGGCTCCGGAGTACGCAGGAAGTACTCGCGGGATATGTCTTCCAGAGGGAGAAAACCATGGCGCTCCGCGCCGAAATCCACAAAGGCAGCCTCCAGGCTGGGTTCTATGCGCGCGATGCGCCCCTTGTAGATGTTGCCCCTCTTTTCTTCCTTTTCCCTGTGTTCAATGGCAAGGTCATAGAGTTCTTGCCCATCGACCAGGGCAACGCGCACCTCTTCGTGCTGGGTGGCGTTTACAAGCATTCTTTTCATTGTGAATCTCGTCCGTATTCGGGCGGAGCCACGCCGCAGCCGTGCCCGGCGCCCACCCATGGGGGCGCCGGCGGCAAAGCATGTAGAGGTAAATCATCAGGAAAACGTCAGGTGCACGTTCGGGTCCTTGAAATTCATCCGGAAAGACCGGCGTTCCTCCGCCGCAATTGGAAACAGTTCCGGCAGGTCAGTCCTGCCGATTGCGCAAACGGTTGCGCGGGCGCGTGTCAGCAGCGCCGACGCATAATATAGCACGGTCCGCCATCCGGCCATGCATGGCCTAATACCCTGGGGGCATCGCCATTTGCCGATAAAAGACAACGTTCTTATCGTTTCCGGAGACGATGCCGGACGGCGCCTGGACAACTTTCTGGCGGGACGCCTCAAGCGCATGCGGCTGGCGCGGGTGCATCGGATGATACGGCGCGGCGAGGTGCGGGTGAACCGGGGCCGGAAGTCCTCGGGCCACCGCCTGCGCGCGGGCGACGAGGTTCGACTGCCGCCGTTTCTTCAGCGGCGGCCCCCGCCGCCCGTGGCGTCGCGGGCGCGGTGGATAGAGCAGCGCGTGCTGTACGAGGACGAGGGTCTTCTGGTTCTTGACAAACCGGCCGGGCTGGCCGTGCACGCGGGGGGATCCGTCAACCTCGGGGCGGTTGAGTTGCTCCGCGCCGCCCGCCCCCGCGATGGCTTTCTGCAATTGGCGCACCGGCTGGACCGGGGTACCAGCGGCTGCCTGCTGCTGGCCAGGAAACCCCGTGCCCTGCACGCCCTGCACAGGGCCTTTCGCGCGAATGAGGTCCGCAAGACCTATATCGCCCTGCTGGCCGGGCGTCTGAAGGGCAGGGAGCGCCGGGTTGACCTGCCCCTGGACCGATCGCGCAGCACGGGTTCCGAGCGGAGGGTCCGGGCAGGGTCGGGCCAGCCGGCGCAGACCCGCTTCATGCCTCGCCAGGAGTGGCGGGAGGCCACGCTGGTGCGCGCCGTGCCGGTTACGGGCCGCACCCACCAGATCCGCGTTCACGCCGCCGCCATCGGCCACCCGGTGCTCGGCGACGACCGCTACGGCCAGACCCGGAGCGGACCCGATCGGTCACTCGGCCTCAAGCGTCTGTTTCTGCATGCATCCGGGCTGGAATTGCGTCATCCGCTCACCTTGCGGACAGTGCGCCTGCATGCGCCCCTGCCGGACGAGCTGCGCACCGTTCTGGCGCGCCTCGGTCCCCCCGAGTTTGGCGCGCCGGCCCGAAAAACATAAAATGCCGCGCTTTTGGGAACTGCGTTGGAAATAAAGCAATTTCTCTGCCTTGCGCGCTACGAAGCCGAAGGCGGTTTCCGGGTGGCCGCGATACATTTCGACGGCGAAATACTGGGCCCCTGGGCGCGTCTTCACGGCGCGGGAAAGGGTCGAGCGTTGTCGCTAAACGCCGTGCGTTACCGCAACAAGTCCCCGGCCCGCCCGCTGGATATTTTCATGGCGCCGGTCGAAGCCGCCACGCCCAAGCCTCCGCAGAACGAGAATCTTCTTGTCGCCGAGCGCCCCCGCTGGCGCAAGGTCGGAACCTATCCCCGGGAGCTGTTGGGCGATCTGTGTTCATCTCCGCTGGAGCTGTGGTCGGACAAGACCTCGACCAAGGCCGGTTCCTACGACCGCGTGCTGGCGCCGGAGGCCATGGAACTGGATTCGTCGCTGGTGCTGATCGAACTCGACCGCTACACCGTGGACGTGACGCGGCGCCCGGTGTCCGACGAGCACGTTGTGAGGGTGCGCTTCAGCCACCTGGAACGCGAGTACCGGCTGCTGCTGTGCGAAGATGTGATGCGCCGCCGCTACGCGCGTTATTCGGTCGGCGAGTATGAAATCGAGCGCCCGACCGCGGCGTGCATCACGCTGGGCCCGCCGGGCAAGCAGGGACGCATCAAGCGGATCGCGGCGCTGATACCGCTGGAAGACTGAACGTCGGGACGAGGGCGTCTGGTCCTCCACGAAGGCGGGGTGCCTTCCTTGCGCTAGAAGAAGAAAAAGCGCCGCCGCCGCTGTTCCTCATCGACCTGCTCGCCCGGAAAGTTCGTGGCGAGCATCTGCTCGGCGTCCGTCGCCAGCTCATCCAGCCCGATCCTCCGGTACGCCTTGACCAGGATCTTGAGCGAACCGGCAATCTCGGGCGAGCCATGGTAGTTGTCGATCGCGAACCGCGCGCGGTTCGCGGCCGCGATCCAGGCGCCCCGGCGGAGGTAGTAGTCCGCGACGTGGTTCTCGTAGCGGGCCATGCGGTTGCGCAGGTAAACCATGCGGCGCCGGGCGTCCGCGGCGTATTCGCTGTCGGGATATCGCGTCGTCAATTGCGTGAAGGCATCGAACGATTCGCCGGCGCTCAGGACGGGACGCCGGGAGTAGTCGATCCGGAACAGGCGGCCGAAGCGTCCGGGCTGGCGCGCAAAAAGGGCCAGGCCGCGCATGTAGATGGCGTAATCGACGTTCGGATGGCGCGGGTTCTCGCGTTCGAACTCGCGCGCCGCCTCCACCGCGCTGTCCTGGTCGTTCAGCCGATAGTGGCAGTAGATGATCTCCAGTTGAGCCTGGCGGGTTTGCGGGTTGAACGGAAAGCGCGCCTTGAGCGTGCCGAGGAAACGCAAGGCCTTGCGGAAGTCGCCGCCTTCCAGCGCGGCGTGCCCGCGTTCGTAGAGCACGTTGGCCGCCGACAGTTCGTCGCGCTCGTCGCCGCGGCCGCAACCGGCCAGGGCGGCGCAGGCCGCCGCCACCAGCAGAATCCCGGCGAGGTTGCGAGTTGTGATCATTTCGGTGCGCAGGAACTGTCGCGGTACCAACAAGCGTGCAGTATAACGAGCGCCCCCGCAGCATGTCAGCCCCGCCCGTTTTCTGCGAAGATGCGGGGCATGCGGAGCGTGGTTCGATGAAGCGCCTGGTGCGGGAACGCGTCGTGATCCCCGAGAGTCTCGCCGGGCGGCGGCTGGATGTGGCGCTGGCCAGGCTGTTGCCGGATTATTCGCGCAGCCTGATCAAGGCCTGGATAGAGCGCGGTCAGGTTACGGAGGAAAGCGGCGATTCCCTGAGGCCCCGCTCGCCGGTGCAGGCGGGACAGGAATACGAGATCCGCGGGGAACTGGCCGCGGTGGGATCGGTGGAGCCGGAGTTCGTGGAATTCGACCTGGTTCATGCCGACCCGGACCTGATCGTGGTGAACAAGCCCGCCGGGCTGGTCGTGCACCCCGGCGCCGGGAATCCCGGCGGCACGCTGCAGAACGGTTTGCTGCACCGGTTCCCGGAACTCGAGGCCGTGCCGCGCTTCGGGCTGGTGCACCGGCTGGATGCGGGCACAACGGGGCTGCTGATCGTGGCCCGCACGGTCGCCGCCCACCAGCGGCTTACCGGGGACCTGCAGGACCGGCGGATTCGCCGCGAGTACCGGGCGGTCACCCGGGGGTGCCCGGTGGCCGGCGGGACCATGGACCAGCCCCTGGGGCGCCATCCCCGCGACCGGCTGCGCGTGGCGGTTCGTCCGGGAGGGCGCAGCGCCGTTACCCACTATCGCGTTCTTGCACGTTTTCCCTCAAATGCGCTTGTCGCGGTCCGCCTGGAGACGGGGCGCACGCACCAGATACGCGTGCATCTGGCTCACGCCGGGTATCCGCTGGTCGGGGACTCGCTGTATTCCCGGAGCAGGGACGGATTCGACCGTCCGGCCCTGCATGCCGCCCGGCTCGGGGTGCGGCATCCCGCAACTGGAAGCGAATGCAATTTCCGGGCTCCATTGCCGGAGGACATGCGCTGTCTGCTGACGCGCCTGGCCGGGGAGGAGCGCGACTGGGACGGTTTTTCGTGGAGCGGCTGATCCGCCCCGATTGGCCGGCGCCCCGGCCGGTTCGCGCCGCCAGTACGCTGCGCGGCCTCGAGCCCCGCGAGGCATGGCGCTTGCTGGAGATCCCGGGCGAACCGCGCTGGCTCTCGCAGATGCACGGCCGGGACGTGGTTTGCGCCGACGCGGACTGGACCGAAGTGCAGGCGGATGGCTGCGTGTCGTATACCCCTGGGCGCGCGTGCATGCTGCGCACGGCCGACTGCCTGCCGATCCTGTTTTGCGATGCCGCCGGAAGCCGCGTCGGAGCGGCCCACGCGGGCTGGCGCGGCCTGGCTTCGGGCGTGATCGAGGCGACCGTGGCCTCATTGTGCGGGGGCGGCTCCGGGGTGATCGACCCGCGGAACCTGATGGCCTGGATCGGTCCCGGCATCGGCGGTCCCGCGTACGAGGTCGGCGCTGACGTTTTTTGGGCCATTTCCACGAGTACGCCCGATGCGGCGCAGTTCTTTACCCGAAGGGACAGCACCCACTGGCTCCTCGACCTGGCCGGCCTTGCGCGGCATCAGCTGCGCAGGCTCGGAATCATGGACATCTACGGCGCCCACTGGTGCACGTTCTCGGACCCCGCCCGGTTCCATTCATATCGCCGCGATGGCAGCTCGGCCCGCCACGCCACATTCATCTGGCTGCTGTAGCCGTCTCTTTGCTTCCTTCTTCTGGGAGTATTGGAGGCAGGGATGCCGGAACAAGCTCCATGGATGGATTTATGCGTCTCCCGGAAGAAGGAAGCAAAGAGACGGCGGAATCGAAGCGCCGCGCCAATGCCGATGAGATAGGCGAACCTGGTTGAATTCGCGCCGCCGGACGCCATATCGAAGTCATGGACCAATTCACCAATCGTGTGCGGGAAGCGCTGTCCGAGGCGCGCGCGGCCGCCGTGGATGCCGACCACCAGTTCCTCGAACCGCTGCACGTCCTTCGGGCGCTGCTGGAGCAGGACGGAGGCGCCGTGCTGCCGCTCCTGCGCCGCGCGGGGGCCGACACAGGAAAGCTGCAGGCCGATCTGGCCGAAGCGCATGAGCGCATGCCCAGCGTCCAGGGGCAGGAGGGCGATCTGCACGCTTCGGCGGCGCTCGCACGGGTACTCAACCTGGCCGGCAAGCTGGCGCGCAAGCGCGGCGATACGCTGGTCAGCAGCGAGATCCTGCTGCTGGCCGCGGCCGGCGACAGGGGCGAGCACGCGCGGCTGATTAAGGACGCCGGCTTGGACCCGGCGCGACTGGAGGCGGCAATCGACCAGGTTCGCGGCGGAGAAACCGTCGACGAGGCGGGTGCGGAGGAACTGCGGGGCGCGCTGGAGAAATACGCGATCGACCTGACCCGCAGCGCCGAGGAAGGCAAGCTCGATCCCATCATCGGCCGCGACGAGGAGATTCGCCGCACGATGCACATCCTGCAACGGCGGACCAAGAACAACCCGGTGCTGATCGGGGAACCGGGCGTCGGCAAGACCGCGGTGGTCGAAGGGCTGGCGCAGCGTATCGCCAACAGGGAGGTGCCCGAAGGGCTCAGGAACAAGCGCCTGCTGGCCCTGGATCTCGGCGCGATGATCGCGGGCGCCAAGTACCGCGGCGAGTTCGAGGAGCGGCTGAAGGCGGTTCTCAAGGAACTGGCGAAGCAGGAAGGCCGGATCATCCTGTTTATCGACGAGCTGCATACGCTGGTCGGCGCCGGCAAGGCCGAGGGCGCAATGGACGCCGGCAACATGCTCAAACCCGCCCTGGCGCGCGGCGAATTGCATTGCGTGGGCGCAACGACTCTTGACGAGTACCGCAAGAACCTGGAGAAGGACGGCGCGCTGGAGCGGCGCTTTCAGAAGGTGCTGATCGAAGAACCCAGCGTGGAGGACACAATCGCCATCCTGCGCGGCCTGAAGGAGCGCTACGAAGTGCATCATGGCGTCACGATTTCGGACGCCGCCATAGTGGCCGCGTCCACTCTCTCCCAGCGTTACATCACCGATCGCAAGTTGCCGGACAAGGCCATCGACCTGATCGACGAGGCCGCGGCCCGCATACGCCTGCAGATGGACTCCAAGCCGGAAGCCATCGACCGGCTGGAACGGCGGCTCATCCAGTTGAAGATCGAACGCGAGGCCCTGAGCAAGGACGAGGACGAGGGAGCGCGGCAGCGGCTGGCGGACCTCGATGTCGAGATTGCCGAGCGGGAAGGGCAACACGCCGAACTGTCGGAGACGTGGAAGACGGAAAAGGCCCGCACCCAGGAAGCCGCCGGACTCAAGGAGCAGCTGGAACAGGCCCGCCTGGCGCTGGAGAAGGCAGGCCGCGGGCAGGACCTGCAGCGCATGTCCGAGCTTCAGTACGGCGTCATCCCGGAGCTGGAACGCAAGCTTGAGGACGCGCAGGAAAACGAGCCGGAACACGCGGCCGACGCCATGCTCTCCAGCCGCGTCGGGGAAGCCGACATCGCCGCCGTCGTGGCCCGCGCCACGGGCATTCCGGTATCCCGCATGCTGACTGGCGAGCGCGAGCGGCTCAACCGCATGGAGGATGAACTGCATCGCCGCCTGATCGGCCAGGACGAAGCGGTGCGTGCGGTGTCCCGGGCGATCCGCCGTTCCCGCGCCGGGCTCGCCGACCCGGACCGGCCTACCGGCTCGTTCCTGTTCCTGGGTCCCACGGGCGTGGGCAAGACCGAGTTGTGCAAGGCCCTGGCGGAGTTCCTGTTCGACAGCGAGGGCGCGATGGTGCGCATCGACATGTCGGAGTACATGGAGAAGCACGCCGTATCAAGGCTGGTCGGCGCGCCGCCCGGCTATATCGGCTACGACGAGGGCGGCCAGCTCACGGAGGCGGTGCGCCGCCGCCCGTATTCCGTCGTGCTTCTGGACGAACTCGAAAAGGCGCATCCGGACGCACTCAATATCCTGCTGCAATTACTGGACGAGGGCCGCCTGACCGACGGTCAGGGCCGAACGGTGGATTTCCGCAATACGGTCGTGATCATGACCTCCAATCTGGCATCGGACCAGATCCGTTCGCTGGCCGGGTCCGGGCACGAGGAGATCAGGAAAGCCGTGATGGACTCGCTGCGTTCGCACTTTCGCCCGGAATTTCTCAACCGCATCGATGACATCGTCGTGTTCAGGCCGCTGTCACGCGAGGAGATTCGCGCGATCGTGGACCTGCAGCTCGATCGCCTCGCGGTTCGGCTGGCGGAGCAGGATATGGCGCTTGAGGTCAACGATGCCCTGAAGTTGCGCCTGTCCAATCTCGGTTACGACCCGGCTTACGGCGCCCGCCCGCTGAAACGGCTAATCTGCGACTACGTGGAGAACCCTCTGGCGGAATGGCTGCTGTCGGCGGACGCCAGGCCGGGCGAGACGCTCGAAGTGGCCGACAAGGACGGGGAAACCGTCATTTCCGTGCGTGATCGCCCCAAAGCCGCGTAAGATTCGGCCCTCGATGAAGCATCTGACAAAGACGTTCGTGCTGATGCTGCTGGTCCTGCCGGCAGGCGCCGTCGCGGAGGATCCACTGGGCATCTCCGCCGGCGGGGACGGGTTCGAATACGTCACGAGCGTGGAAGGCATTCACGAGTACTCGCTGCCCAATGGGCTGCAGGTGTTGCTGTTTCCCGACAACGCGCAGGCGCGGGTGACCGTCAACGTCACTTACCGCGTCGGCTCCATGCACGAAAACTACGGCGAAACCGGGATGGCGCACCTGCTGGAACACCTGCTGTTCAAGGGCACGCCGGACAATCCCGACATACCGAAGTCGTTCAATGAGCGCGGCATGGGATTCAACGGCACCACCTGGCTTGACCGGACCAACTACTTCGAGAGTTTCGAACCGACCGACGACAACCTGGAATGGGCCTTGCGCATGGAAGCTGACCGCATGGTCAATTCGTTCATCGCCTACGAAGACCTGCAATCCGAATTTTCGGTCGTGCGCAATGAAATGGAGCGGGGCGAGAACAGCCCGGGCCGGATGCTGGATCAGCGGGTCCGCGCGGCGGCCTTCGAATGGCACAACTACGGGAACTCGACGATCGGCGCGCGCTCCGACGTCGAGGGCGTGGACATCGGCCGCCTGCAGGCCTTCTACCGGACTTACTACCAGCCGGACAACGCCACGCTCATCGTGGCCGGCGATTTCGATCCCCGCGAGGCCACCGCTATCATTGCCGACTCGTTCGGTACGATTCCGGCCGCGGAGCGGGAGCTGCCTCGCATCTATACCGTCGAGCCGGTCCAGGACGGCGAGCGCCTGGTGACCTTGCGGCGGGTCGGAAAGCAGAGCCTGGTCATGGCCGCCTATCACATTCCTGCCGGGGCCACGAAGGAAAACACGGCCCTTGACGCGGTTTCGCGCATCCTGGCCGATTCAAGCCGCGGGCGCCTGTACCGCAAGATGATCGAACCGGGCATCGCCGCCGGCGCAGGCGCGCGCGCCGATGCTTTTGCCTTTCCGGGGCTGTTCACGCTGAACGCAACCGTCCCGGTGGACGGCGACACGCAGGAGGTGCTTGACGCGCTTCTGGACGTTTCCGAGGGCGTTCCCGCGGAGCCGATCACCGAGGAGGAACTCGAGTGGGCGCGGCTTGCCATGGTTTCCAGCTACGACAAAGCCATAAAGAACGTCGGCTCCCTGGCGCGCATACTTTCCGAGAGCATCGCCGCGGGAGACTGGCGGTACCTGTTTCTTTACAAGGACCAACTGGACGCGCTGAGCGTCGAAGACCTCAACGCGGCCGCGGCGAAACACTTCAAGCGCAGCAATCGCACCGCCGGCATGTTCATCCCCACCGAGAGCCCGGACCGGGCCGCGGTGGCGTCCCGGAGCGACCAGAGCGAAGAGCTGGCGTCCCTGGCGGGAAGACAGTCGGTGAGCGCGGGCGAGGAATTCGTTCCCAGCCCGGACAACATCGCGGCCCGCACCGTCAGGCAGGAGCTGGCCGGCGGCGGCTCGCTGTGGGCGATCGAGAAGAAATCGCGCGGGGACAGGATCATCGTTTCGCTGAACCTGTTCTTCGGCAGCGAACAGAGTCTGGCAGGAAAACACGGCCTGGCCGGATACGCCGCCGGGCAGTTGCAGCGCGGCACCACGCGCTACACGCGCGACGAACTGGCCACCGAATGGGACCGCCTGAAGAGCGATCTCAACCTCAGGGGCGGTGGGCAGAGAATCAACGCCTCGCTGCAGACGGACGAGGCCAACTTCGAGGAAGCGCTGGCCTTGATGGCGCATGTGCTGCGCGAGCCGGTCTTCGATCCCGATCAGCTGGAGGAAGCGAAACGCTCCGCACTGGCGAGTATTGCGGGAGCCCGCGGTCAGCCGCAAAGCGTCGTTTCCATTTCCCTGTCCAAGGCGCTGAGTCCCTACCCACCGGACCATTTCCGATACGCCATGGATCTGGACGAGCAGGAGGAAATGATCCGGAACATGAACCGGGACGCCCTGGCCGAATTCTGGAATTCCCATATCGGATACAGGGGAGCGATCGCACTCGCCGTGGGCAACTTCGATACCGCGGCGCTGGCCGGGCGCCTTGACGAACTTTTCGGCGACTGGGAGGCGGCCGTGGATTACCTGCCGGCGCCCAACCGGCACCATCCGGTGCAGGCGCGCGAGGAATGGCTGGACACGCCGGACAAGGCCAACGGGTTCATGGTTGCCGCGCTGCCTGTTCCGCTCAACGTTCGCGATGCCGATTACGCGCCGCTGGTCATCGGCACGCGCATTTTCGGCGGCGGGGGCTTGAGCAACCGCCTGATCAATCGCCTGCGCCAGAAAGAGGGCTGGTCCTACGGCGCGGGCGGCGGCATGAACGCGTCGGAGCGTTCAGGTGACGACAGCGGCGCTTTATTCATTCAGGCGATCGCGGCCCCGGAGAACCTCTCGAAGGTCCGGGGCGGGGCGCTGGAGGAATTGCAGCGCGTCATTGATGACGGTTTCACCCCCGAGGAGCTTCAGGACGCCGTGGACGGCGCCATTTCGGGCGACCTGAACTCCTGGTCAAGCGACGCAGCCCTGACCGGCATCCTCAGTTCCGGTGCGGAACACGGACTGGATGCGCTGTGGTACGGCGCACTGCATGAGCAGTACAGGGCGCTGACGCTGGACGACGTCAACGAGACCTTCCGCAAGTACTACGCGGCCGACGATTTCCTTATCTTCATCGGCGGCGACAAGGCCAGGGCGGAAGACACCGGCTAGAGTTGCGCGATGCCGTGCCCGGTGCGGGTGCGGCGCGTGCGCCGGGTCTCCCGGCGGATTTCGAGATTGGCGGCGCGCACCTGCGGATCGACGTAACCGCGCGGGTGGTCCAGGTGCAGGCAGGTTACCCGGTGGCGAATGCGCTTGCCGCGGACCCCCGCGTTCTCCAGGCGCTCGCCCAGCTCCCGGTCCTCTCCGCCGTAGCCCATCCGCTCGTCGAAACCGTTTGCCGCGAGGATGTCGGCCTTCCAGCCGGATGCGTTGTGACCGTTCCAGCCGGCGGTGGCCGGGGATATGCGGTCCAGCACCGCCCCGAAACCTGTTCCCGCAGTGAGTTTGAGAAGCTTGTAGGTCGGCGGCATGCCGCGGCCGCGCAGCCATGAGGCGGAGAAGCAGCGTCCCGTTGCGATGTCTTCCGGCCGGATGTTGTGGGACAGTCCCAGCGGCAATCGGAGCAGGCCGCCCGAAAGGAAACGCCGCGGTTCGGCGAGGTCGAGATGACGGGACACGAATTCGGGCTGCGGAATGCAGTCCCCGTCGGTGAAAATCAGGTATTCGCCCCGCGCCCTGGCGATGGCCTTGTTCAGGATCCGGCACTTGCGAAAGCCGCGATCGTCCTGCAGGACGTGCTCGATCTCAAGCCCCGTGCTTCTGCGGGCGCTGCGGATGACTTCGGCCGTCTCGTCGCCGGAGCCGTCGTCGGCCACCACCACCTCGAATTCCCGGCAGGTCTGATGGGCGAAGCCGCAAAGCGTCTTTTCCAGCCATTCGGGCTGCCGGTAGGTGCTGAAAACGACCGTTGCGTCAAACGGCCGTTTGCTCATGCTTCACCGGTAGCGCGCTCCGCCCCGCCGTCCGAATCGACGCGGGGAAGACTGTCCGGGTCCGGGACCACGACGCCCACGGAAACGACCAGCTTGATCGCGTCCTCCACGCTCATGTCCAGCTCGATCAGGTCCTTCCGCGGAGCCACGACCAGAAACCCGGAGGTCGGGTTGGGCGTGGTGGGCACGAAGACGCACACCGAGTCCGGCGTGTGTTCGGCAAGCTGGCCCACGGTGCTGGACGTTTGAAAGGCGATGCAGTAGATGCCCCTGCGCGGGTATTCGATCAGCAGCACGCGGCTGAACGAGCCGCGCTTGCCGCTCAGCACCATCTCCAGAAAGCCCTTGGCGGCCGTGTAAATCGTCCTGACCAGAGGTATCCGCCGCAGGACCGATTCCCAGAGGCCGATGATGCGCCTGCCGAACACGTTGGCCGCCACCAGTCCGGTCACGAACAGCAGTACCAGGCTGAGCACAAGGCCAAGCCCGGGAATCGGGAACCCGAGGAGCGCTTCGGGACGATACGGCTCGGGAATCAGCCTCAGCGTCTGGTCGGCCAGGTCGATGAGCAACTGCAGCACCAGCACCGTTATGCCCACGGGAACCCAGACCAGCATTCCCGCCACCAGCACGCGCCTCAAGCGCGGCCACCAGCTCTTAAACATCACTGATGAGGCTGTCAGGCATTGCTCACGCGGCGGCTGCGTCGGAAGTCGGGCTCGCGCCGGATTCCTTGCCCGAGGAAGAGTCCGCCTTGTCCTTGCCGCCGGTGTCGGATGCCGACTTGCCTGCGCCGTTTCCGGCGTCCTTGCCCGCGCCGTCCTGCTTGTCGCTACCGCTGTTCTTGAAATCGGTCTCGTACCAGCCGCTGCCCTTCAGCCGGAAGTGCGGCGCCGAAACCAGCTTCTTGAGGGCCGGCCGCCCGCATGCGGGGCAGTCTTTGAGGCGCGGATCGCTCATCTTCTGCAGCGCGTCCAGCCGGTATCCGCACTCGCGGCATTCGTATTCGTAGATAGGCATGGGAGCAGGAAATAAGCCTTTGGGCCGCGCGAAATTCTATAACGGCCGCAATCCGAGTTCCCGCAATTGCCTCGGTTCGACGGCGGCGGGCGCATCGGTAAGGGGGCAGGCGCCGGACTGCGTCTTGGGGAAGGCGATCACTTCGCGTATCGATTCGGCCTCGGCCATTAGCATGACCCAGCGGTCCAGTCCGAAGGCGATGCCGCCATGCGGCGGGACGCCGTAGTCCAGCGCCTTGAGGAAGAACCCGAACTGCCGGTCGGTTTCCTCGGCCGATAGTCCCAGCAGCTCGAACACCGCCGCCTGCATCTCGCGCTGGTGTATGCGGACCGAGCCGCCGCCGATCTCGTGGCCGTTCAGGACCAGGTCATAGGCGCGCGACGAGGCCTGCGCGGGCCGTTCCAGAAGCTCGCCCGGCTCGGTCACGCCGGGAGCGGTGAAGGGATGATGAAGCGCCTTCCAGCGTTTTTCGTCTTCGTCGAACTCGAAGCCCGGAAATTCCGTGATCCACACCGGCGCCCAGCCGCCGCCGATCAGGCCCCGTTCCTTCCCCAGCCGGTCGCGAAGGGCCGACAGCGTGCGGTTCACGATCGCGGCCGCTCCCGCCCCGAACAGCAGCAGGTCGCCCGCGGCCGGCCCGGTCTTTTCGAGCAGCGCCGTGATCTCGTCGTCGGACAGGAACTTCAGCACCGGCGACTGCATGCCCTCCCGGCCGGCCGCCGGATCGGCCACCTTGATCCAGGCCATCCCCTTGGCGCCCATCGCCTGCACGAATCCGGTCAGTTCGTCCAGTTCGCGGCGCGTCATTCCGCCGCCTCCGGGAATCTTCAGCGCCGCCACGCGGCAGCCGGGATCACGGGCCGGCGCCGAGAAAACCTTGAATTCCGAATCCGCGAATATGCCGCTCAGTTCCACGAGTTCCAGCGGATTGCGCAGGTCCGGCGCATCGCTGGCGAACCGCTGCATCGCCTCCGCGTAGGTCATGCGGGGAAAGGGCTCCGGCAGTTCCACGTCCAGCACGCCGGAGAACACTTCGCGCACCAGGGCCTCCATCAATCCCATCACGTCCTCTTCGTCCACGAACGACATTTCCACGTCGAGCTGGGTAAATTCCGGCTGGCGGTCGGCGCGCAGGTCCTCGTCGCGGAAGCAGCGCACGATCTGGTAGTAGCGGTCCAGCCCCGACATCATCAGCAATTGCTTGAACAATTGCGGGGACTGGGGCAGGGCGTAGAAGCGCCCCGGCCGGTTGCGGGCCGGAGACAGAAAATCGCGCGCGCCTTCCGGTGTGGTGCGGGTAAGCATCGGCGTTTCCACGTCCACGAAGCCGCGCTGGTCCAGGTAAGCGCGTATCGCGGCGAAAACCCTGTGGCGCAGGCGCAGCCTGTCCAGCATTTCCGGCCGTCGCAGGTCAAGGTAGCGGTATTTCAGCCGCAACTCCTCGCCGGCGCCCTCGCCGTGGTGGAAGGGCAGGTCGCGCGCGCCGGAGAGGATTTCGAGCGACTCGGCCACCAGTTCGATTTCTCCCGTTTTCAGATCGGGATTGGCCGTGCCCTCGGGGCGAATGCGGATGCTTCCGGTGGCATGCAGCACGCTTTCCGCGCGCGCCGCTTCCGCTGTCGCGAACACCTCCGGCCGGTCCGGATTGCACACCAGTTGCAGAATTCCCTCGCGGTCGCGCAGGTCGATGAAGATCACGCCGCCGTGGTCGCGCAGGCCGTTGACCCAGCCGCATACCTGGACCTGTTGTCCATCGGCATCGGCGCGGAGTTCACCGCAGTAGTGAGATCGCATGTTCATTGAATACGCAAGCACCTGAAAGGCGGCCGCAACGCAGCGCCCGGGGTTGAATCAAGCCTGGTGAACTAGCTTGCGCCGAGTTCCTGCTGCATCGCTTCCATGCGCTCGCGTTCCTTCTTGCCCGCCGGCATGACCAGGCATACCGCCACGACCAGGACCGAGGCGATAGCCACCGCGATCACTTGCCAGCCGTATTCCTCCAGATTGACGAAGAAATCGTTGACCCATCCCCATCGTCCGACGAATTCGTACGCGTTCCAACTGATGATCGCGGTTGCAATGGAGTAGCGCAACGCCGTGGCGACTCGCTTGAAGCGCAGCAGGCGCCGCAGCAGGTAGATCGCCCAGACCGCGTTCAGCGCGGCGATTCCGTATGTGACCGGATGCTGGTCGCCCAGCACGTTCTCGTCGTAAATGATGAGCAGGAAAAGATAGAAGAACCAGATCAGGTAAATGGTCTCCAGTGCGGTTATCGCCGCGAAGTTGCGCTTGTGCCCCTCCGTGGGTTTGCCGGTCCCCATTCCAAGCCAGCGATGGCACCAGCGGAAGAAATTGCATCGCGTCTCGCGGTTGAACAGGAAATAGACCAGGGTGGCGAGCATTACCCCCAAAGAAGACATCATCACCAGGTATTCCGCGTTGGTGGCCACTTCGCCGGTTGCGTCCATAAGGTCCGGGACGCCCAGCCAGATCGCGTAATAGACGAAGGAGAATTCCACCCAGCCGGTCCAAAGCAGCCAGGCGGCGAAGTAGCCGAGCCAGGTTCCGCTCACCTCGCTGTCCTGGCGCATGCCGAGCCAGAGCAGGAATGCGCCGATCAGGCCCATGATGCCGGCCGCGTAATACATCCCCGGCGCACCGATCGCATGCTCGATCTGGATCATGACCGAGTGCCCCAGGCCCTGGGACACGAAGAACACCGCAAAGGGGAACAAACCGATAAACGGTGGACGGGCAAACACCCGGGCCAGCGCGTTCATGGAGCGACCTCCGGAAAGCCGAAATAAACTTCTATACTATACCGCTTCGACGGTTTCGACAGGCGTTAATACGGGGCAGTGAGGCACGCGGGATGAAGATCGAAAACCTTAAGGAATGGGAGGGCCGCGAGCTCACTCCGTCAGACTGGTTTGACGTGGATCAGGCCCGGATCAACGCCTTTGCGGACTGCACCGTGGATCATCAGTTCATCCACGTGGATCCCGAACGGGTGGCGCGCGAAACGCCGTTCGGGTCCACCATCGCGCACGGCTTCCTGACGCTGTCGCTTTCGGTCCACCTCGAGTCCCCCGAAATGTCGGAAATCGAGGGCGTCGGCTTCGTCATCAACTATGGCCTGGACAAACTGCGCTTCGTCAACCCGGTCCCGGTGGGTTCGCGCGTTCGGGTTCACTCCAGGCTTACCGAGGTTCGGGAACGCGGACCGGGCCGCGTGGTCATCCGGCTGGAGAAATCCATGGAAATCGACGGCCAGGAGAGGCCCGCCTGGGTGGCGCAACAGCTCTTCATGCTGATATCCGAAGGCGCCTGAACCTCGTCTCGGCGTGGACGAACTGTTCAACCTGGAGGGCCGCACGGCGCTGATCACCGGCTCCACGCGGGGCATAGGCAAGGCCATTGCGACGCGGATGGCGGAGCATGGCGCACGCGTGACCGCGTCCAGCCGCAAGGCGGAGGCATGCGAGCAGACCGCCGAGGAACTGAACCTGCGCTTCGGCAAGGGAACCGCCATTTCCGCGCCCTGCAACGTCTATCACAAGGACCAGGTGGAGGACCTCGTGGCGCGCACCCGGGCGGCCTTCGGCGCCATCGACATTCTGGTTTCCAACGTGGGCGTGAATCCGCATTTCGGCCCCTTGCTCGAAACGTCCGACAGCGCCCTGGAGAGGATCTGGCGCTGCAACGTCACGGCCAATCTGTGGCTCAGCCAGCTGGTCGTTCCGGACATGCAAAGCCGGGGACACGGCCGGATCGTGCTGATTTCCTCGTACGTGGGCCAGACGGCGCACGACAAGATCGGCGCCTACGGCATGTCCAAGGCCGCGGAAATCCAGATGGCGCGGAACCTGGCGCTGGAGTACGGCCGCGACGGCATCACCGCCAACGCGGTCTGTCCGGGACTGATCAAGACCGATTTCTCCAGGGCGCTCTGGACCGATGCCGATGCCCGCGAGAGCTTTCTGGGCACGACGGCGCTCGGACGGATGGGCGCTCCGGACGAAGTGGCCGGACTGGTCGTGTTCCTCGCGTCGCCTGCCGGTTCCTACGTGACCGGACAGGCGCTACTGGTGGACGGCGGCATCCGGGCGTGATCGCATCATGACGGTGAACGTGAGCGATCGCGGCCCTGTCCGGCTGATCGAAATGAATTCGCCGCCCGTCAACGCCCTCGGAGCAAAGCTCCGGATGCCGCTCATGGACGCGATCCGGTCCGCCTCGCGGGACGACTCCACAGGCGCGCTGCTGATATTGAGCGGCGTGAAGACCTGGTGCGCCGGCGCCGACATCAAGGAGTTCGGCCTGTCCGCACTGCCCGCGCCCGAAGCTTCGCTTAACGCCATATGCGACGCGCTGGACGCATGTTCCAAGCCGGTCATCGCGGTAGTGGACGGGGTCGCATACGGCGGCGGGCTGGAACTTGCGCTGGCCTGCGATTACCGGGCCGTTTCTCCACGCGCCCGCTTCGCCTTTCCCGAGGTCAATATCGGACTGTTGCCGGGGGCCGGCGGGACCCAGCGGACCCCACGGCTGGTCGGTGTGGAACAGGCCTTGCGGATGTGCCTGGACGGCAAGCCGGTCAACGCCCGCAGGGCCCTCGAAACGGGCCTGGCCGACCGCCTGCTCGAGGACGAACTGACCGAAGCGGCCTGCGCGTATGCGGAGGAAGTGCTGGCGGCCGGCGCGGAGGTGCGAAAGATCTCCTCCGGGCCCGGCAAGCTTCCCCGGCCGGGAGAGGCGGCGGAGGTATTCGACGGGGCGCGGCAGCTGATCGCCCGCAGGATGCGGGGACGCGACTCGCCCGAGCTGATCGTGCAGTGCATCGAGCAGGCCGTGGCCTGCCGGGACGATTTTCGCGCCGGTCTGGCCGAGGAGCGGCGCCGGTTCGTCCATTGCCTGAAGAACCCGCAGAGCAAGGCGCTTTCGCACGTGTTCTTCGCCGAACGCGCCGCGGCGAAGGGCGCCGGCGGGGCTGACGCGCGCGCCGTCGAGCACGCCGCGGTGATCGGCTGCGGCACCATGGGCGGCGGTATCGCGATGAATTTCGCGATCGCGGGGATTCCGGTGACCGTGCTGGAGACGGGACAGGAGGCGCTGGAGCGCGGTTTGGGCGTGATGCGCAGGAACTTCGAGCGCTCGGAGAAGAGCGGACGCATCCCTCCGGGCGGCGCCGAGCGCTGCATGGGGCTGATCACGCCCACGACGGACTACGATGCCCTGGCTGGGGCGGATTTCGTCGTGGAGGCCGTCTACGAGAATCTGGACCTCAAGAAGCAGATTTTTGCCCGCCTGGACCGGGCCCTGGGCAACGACGCGATCATGGCCAGCAACACCTCGTATCTCGACATCGACCGGATGGCCGAAGCAACCGGCCGGCCCGGGCATGTGCTGGGCATGCATTTCTTCAGCCCCGCCAACATCATGCGCCTCGTGGAAGTCATCGAGGGCCGGCACAGTTCGGCAGAGACTGTCGCGACCGTGTTTTCGCTGGCATCGCGCATGAAGAAGATCCCCGTGTGGTCGGCCAACAGCCACGGGTTCATCGGTAACCGCATGTTGTCGGGGTACATGTTCGAGGCCTTTGAATTGCTGTTCGAGGGCACGCCGCCCGAGTCGGTCGATGAGGCCCTGCGGGATTTCGGGCTCCCCATGGGGCCTTTCCAGATGGCCGACCTGGTGGGCCTGGACCTGGGTTGGCGGGCCCGGGAGCTGGCCGGCAAGCCGCTTGAAGAGCGAAAGCCGGGTGAGCGCCTGGGCGATGCGCTATGCGAGCGGGACCGCTTCGGGCAGAAGAACGGCCGAGGCATCTACAACTACAGTCCCGGCAGCCGGGTTCCCGATCCCGATCCCGGGGTCGCCGGCCTGATCGAGGAACTGGCGGAAGAGCTGGGCTACGAGCGCGGACCGCCCGCGGATAACGAAGAGATCGTCAAGCGATGCATGTACCCGCTCGTGAACGTCGGCTCGGCGCTGCTGGAGGAAGGCGTTGCCCGGGCGGCATCGGACATCGATATCGTCTATGTCTACGGTTACGGCTTCCCGGCCTGGCGCGGCGGCCCCATGCACTACGCCGAGCAGCGGGGCCTGGACGCGGTGCTGGCGGACATTCGCGGGTTTCACGAGCGGTTCGGCGCGCGCTGGACGCCGGCGCAAAGGCTTGTTGAAGCGGCCGCTGCCGGCCGGGGATTCGGCTAGTTTTGTGAGACGCAACACTATCGCATGACGGCCGGCGCGCGACCGCTGGCGGGGCATACGCCGATGATGCAGCAGTACCTGCGCATCAAGGCAAAGCACCCCGATGCCCTGCTGTTCTACCGCATGGGCGATTTCTACGAGATGTTTTACGGCGACGCCGAGCGTGCGGCCGTGCTGCTGGACATCGTTCTGACCACGCGCGGACAGTCGAACGGCGAAGCGATTCCCATGGCCGGCGTGCCGGCGCATTCGGCCGATTCGTACATCGCCCGGCTGGCGCAAATGGGCGAGTCCATAGCGATTTGCGAGCAGATCGGCCGCCCCACGCCTTCGGGCGGTCCGGTAAAGCGCGAGGTCGTGCGGCTGGTGACTCCGGGCACGCTGACCGAGGAAGCCCTGCTCGACAGCAGTTCCGAGAACCTGGTGGCGGCCCTGTACGGGAAGGACGGCGGTTACGGGCTGGCCTGGATGGAGCTGAGTTCCGGCAGTTTTTCGATCACGGAATGCCCCGGTCTGGAAGAGCTTGAGGGCGAACTGCAACGATTGCGGCCGGCCGAATTGCTGGTCGGCGAGGGAACGCGGCTGCCCGAGGCGCTGCCCGGCCGGCCCGCGGTTCATGAGCGGAGGAACTGGCAATTCAGCGCCGCCTCCGCGCGGCGTGCGCTTCAGGACCAGTTCCGCGTGCATAACCTCGATGGTTTCGGCGTGGAGGGCATGGACCGGGGGATCGCCGCCGCCGGTTGCCTGCTGGACTACGTCAGGGACACGCAGCGCGGCGCCTTGCCTCACGTGCGCGCGCTCAACGTGGAGCGGCCCGGCGACGCGCTGCTGATGGATGCCGCCACGCGGCGCAACCTTGAACTGGACCGCTCGCTTTCGGGGCGGGACGAATACACGCTGGCCGGCGTCGTCGATCGCTGCGCCACCCCCATGGGCAGCCGGCTCCTTCGGCGCTGGATCCATCGGCCCCTGCGTTCCCACGAGGTCTTGCGGCTCAGGTATCAGGCCCTGGACGAATTGCGCGGCGAGCAGGAGGGGTGGCGGGAGTCGATCCGGGAAGTCGGCGATCTCGAGCGGGTGCTGGCGCGACTGGCCATCCGCACGGCCCGCCCGCGCGACCTGGAGCAGCTGCGGTCCGCCCTGAAGTCCGCGCCGGCGATCCGCGAGCGGCTAACGGCGCTGGACGCGCCTCTCCTGCAAACCCTGGCGGAGCGCATGGAAACGCCGCCCGATGGATTGCGCCTGCTGGCGGAAGCGCTGGTCGAGCATCCCGCCCCCAGGATTCGCGACGGCGAGGTGATCGCCGCCGGATACAGCGCGGAGCTGGATGAGTTGCGCGAAGTCAGCAGCAATGCCGACGCCGCGCTGCAGGACCTGGAGAAGGAAGAACGCGAAAGCAGCGGCATCGCCAACCTGAAGCTGGGCTATAACCGGGTGCACGGCTACTACATCGAGCTTCGCCGCAGCCAGGCGGAGGAAGCGCCCGAGCACTACATCCGCCGCCAGACCCTGAAACACTCCGAGCGCTATATCACTCCGGAACTCAAGCGCTTCGAGCACCGGGTCCTGGGCGCGCGCGAACGCGCCCAGGAACTGGAGGTGAGGCTGTACGAGGAATTGCTGGAGAAGCTGTCCCGCTGGCTCGCGGTCTGGCAGGACCTGGCGACCGCCGTGGCCGAGACCGACGTGCTGGTCAACCTGGCCGCCCGCTCGCTGGAGCTGGGCTACGCGAGACCGGAGCTTGTCGATCGGCCGGGGATCAGGCTGAGGGCCAGCCGCCACCCTGTCGTCGAGCGCGCGCTGGATTCCGAGTTCATCGCCAACGACCTGGCGCTGGACGACGACACCCGCATGCTGATCGTGACCGGCCCCAATATGGGCGGCAAGTCCACCTACATGCGCCAGGTCGCGCTGATCGTGATCCTTGCGCACATCGGCAGCTTCGTTCCCGCGGCCGAGGCCGAGATCGGGCCGCTGGACCGCATATTCACGCGCATCGGCGCGGGCGACGACCTGGCCGGCGGACGTTCCACCTTCATGGTGGAAATGACCGAAACGGCGAGCATCCTGCACAATGCCACCGGACAGAGCCTGATGCTGATGGACGAGGTGGGCCGCGGCACCAGCACCTACGACGGCCTTTCGCTGGCCTGGGCGGCGGCCGGCTACATCGCCGAGCGCCTGCGCAGCTTCACCCTGTTTGCGACCCACTACTTCGAATTGACCGCGCTGGCCGAAACCGCGACGGCATGCGCAAACGTCCACCTGGACGCCGTCGAGCATGCCGGAACGCTGGTGTTCCTGTATTCCGTGCGCGACGGCCCGGCGGATCGCAGTTACGGGCTTCAGGTAGCGGCATTGGCCGGTGTTCCCAGGCAGGTCATCGCGTCGGCAAGAGGGATGCTGGAGGACCTGGAGCAGCGCTCAGGCCGGTTGATCGAGCGCGGGCAGGCGCAATTGCCGCTCACACTCCCTGGGAGCGAGGGCGTCCCGCCCTCGGTGAAGGAGCTTGCCGGGACGGAGGACATCCCGCCCTCCACGAACGCGGAACGCCTTCGCTCCCGGACGCTTCATTCAAGCGCGGAGCAATTGCTGGCCGGGGTGGATCCCGAACAGCTCAGCCCGCGCGAGGCGCTGGACCTGCTGTTCGAACTGAAGGCACGAAGCGGGGGAGAAGATGACCGAGCGGGAAATTAGCCGTCTTGTAGCCGAACTGGGCGCCCGGTTGCTGGACCGGGGCGAGACGCTGGCGCTGGCCGAGTCCTGCACCGGCGGCTGGGTGGGGCAGGCGATTACCGGGCTTCCGGGAAGTTCGGGCTGGTTTGACGCCGGGTTCGTGACGTATTCCAACGACGCCAAGAAGCGCTTGCTGGGTGTCAGCCCGCAAACACTGGACGAGTTCGGCGCCGTCAGCGCCGAGACGGCGGTGGAAATGGCCGCCGGCGCGCTTGAGCGCGGGCGGACGGACTGGAGCCTGGCGGTGACCGGCATTGCGGGGCCTACCGGCGGCACGGCGACGCGTCCGATAGGCACGGTGCTTTTCGCCTGGGCGGGCCGCAACGGGCTTCGGGAAGCGGAAGCCATGCGCTTTGACGGCGACCGCCGCGCCGTGCGGATGCAATCGGTGGCGCATGCGCTGGAAGGACTGCTGAAACGCGTTGAGGGGACGGCTGGAGGCTGATGCGAAAGGCCTTTTTCCGGCGGTTTCGGGCGCGTATGTCAATTACCCGCTCAACCCGGAGAATTGCCGCCGTGCAATTCGCCGAGGCTATGGAATAATCTCGGTACCGGGACCTGAGCGGGAGCACTTGAGCACCATGAACGACAATCGCAAGCGGGCGCTGGAGGCGGCGCTGTCGCAGATCGAAAAACAGTATGGCAAGGGCTCCGTAATGCGCCTGGGCGGCGCGGGCGCCGTGCACGACGTGGAAGCCGTTTCCACCGGCAGCCTGGCGCTGGATCTGGCCCTGGGGATCGGCGGCCTGCCGCGCGGCCGGGTGGTGGAGATCTTCGGTCCCGAGGCTTCCGGGAAAACGACGCTAACGCTCAGCGTGGTCGCGCAATGCCAGAAAGCGGGCGGCACGGCTGCGTTCGTGGACGCCGAGCATGCGCTGGATCCGATATACGCGGGGCGGCTGGGCATCAACGTGGACGATCTGCTGGTCTCGCAGCCCGACACCGGCGAGCAGGCCCTGGAGATTACCGACATGCTGGTGCGCTCCGGCGCGGTGGACGTGGTGGTGGTCGATTCAGTCGCCGCGCTTACCCCGAAGGCCGAGATCGAGGGCGAAATGGGCGACACCCACGTGGGGCTGCACGCCCGGCTGATGTCGCAGGCCCTGCGCAAGCTGACCGGCAACATCAAGCGCTCCAACACCATCGTGATCTTCATCAACCAGTTGCGGATGAAGATCGGCGTGATGTTCGGCAACCCGGAGACCACCACCGGCGGCAACGCGCTCAAGTTCTACTCCTCGGTTCGCCTGGACATCCGCCGGATCGGGGCAATCAAGCAGGGCGACGAGGTGATCGGCAACCGCACCCGCGTGAAGGTCGTGAAGAACAAGCTGGCGCCGCCGTTCAAGATGGCCGAGTTCGACATTCTGTTCACCGGCGACCAATACGGCGTCTCGAAAGCCGGCGAGCTCATCGATCTGGGGCTGTCGAAGAACCTGATCGTGAAATCGGGCGCCTGGTACAGCTACAAGGACGGGCATATCGGCCAGGGCAAGGAAAAGGCGCGCAGCTATCTGCACGAAAATCCGGACGTTGCCGAGGAACTGGAAGCGCAGATCCGGGGCGCCGATAAAACAGCGGAGGAACCGGTAGAGGCCGCGAGTGCCTGAACGTTCCGGCCGCCGGGAGCAAGGCCGGCCCGCCCTCGACGCGGCCCTGCGCCTGTTGGCCCGGCGCGAACATTCCCGGCGGGAATTGCGAGCCAAGCTTTCTTTGCGCGGCTACGAGACAAGTGAAATCGGCCGGACGCTGGACCGCCTGGCCGGGCGCAATCTGATCAGCGACGAACGTTTCGCCGAGGCATTTCTGCGGTCTCGGCTGGAGCGCGGGCAGGGCCCCCTGAAGATACGCGCGCAACTGAAGGAGCGGGGCGTGGATGCGCCGTTGGTCGACGCGGTAATGAACGAAGCGGAAGTCGATTGGGACCTGCGCGCGGCGGCCGCGCGCAGCCGCCGGTTCGGTGAACCGCCACCCGGGAATCGGGAGGACATGGCGCGCCAGGCGAGGTTCCTGCGCGGGCGCGGGTTTTCCGAGGGGCAGGTGGCGCGCGCCGTACTGAACGAAACCGTGCGATGAAGACTGCCGAGATACGCACTTCCTTCGTGGAGTTCTTTACCGGGCGCGACCATCGGCATCTGCCCGGCTCGCCGCTGGTTCCGCGCAACGACCCCACGCTGCTGTTCACCAACGCCGGGATGGTGCAGTTCAAGGACATCTTCCTCGGCCGCGAGCAGCCACCGCACCCGCGGGCCGTGACCGTGCAGCGCTGCCTGAGGGCCGGGGGCAAGCACAACGACCTGGAAAATGTCGGTTACACCGCTCGCCACCACACTTTCTTCGAGATGCTGGGCAATTTCAGCTTCGGCGACTACTTCAAGCGGGAGGCCGTCCGTCTGGCCTGGGAATTCGTCACCAGGGACCTGGGGCTGCCGTCCGAGAAGCTTCTCGTAACCATCTACGAGGACGATGACGAGGCGGCCCGGTGCTGGCGGGAGGAGGCCGGAATCGGGGACTCGCGAATAATCCGGCTGGGCGGTTCCGGCAACTTCTGGTCGATGGGCGATACCGGCCCCTGCGGACCCTGCTCGGAAATCTTCTACGACCACGGACCGGACGTGTCCGGCGGTCCGCCGGGCAGCGCCGAGGAGGAAGGCGACCGCTTCGTCGAGATCTGGAACCTCGTGTTCATGCAATTCGACCGTGACGCCGAAGGCCATCTCACGGACCTCCCAAAGCCTTCCGTGGATACCGGCATGGGGCTGGAGCGCACCGCCGCCGTGTTGCAGGGCGTCAGCAGCAACTACGAAATCGACCTGTTCCGCGACCTCATCGCCGCCGCCGGCGAAATAACGGGCACAAGCGACCTTGGGTCCAACTCGCTCAAGGTCATCGCCGATCATGCGCGCGCCGCGGCCTTTCTCGTGGGTGACGGCGTTTTTCCGTCCAACGAGGGGCGGGGCTACGTGCTGCGCCGCATCATTCGGCGCGCGCTGCGCCACGGCCACGATCTGGGCGTCAACGATGCCTTCCTCTATCGGATGGTGGCGCCCATTGAAGAGGCGATGGGCGCGGCCTTTCCGGAACTGGCGGAATCGCGCGAGCTGGCCGAGCGGGTGCTGCGTGCCGAGGAAGAACGGTTCGCAGCGACCCTGGAGCAGGGCATGCGCTACCTGAACCGGACTCTGGAGGACGTGCGCGGCGGGGAGATACCGGGCGAAAAGGCCTTCGTCCTGTACGACACCTATGGTTTCCCCGTGGACCTCACCGCCGATATTGCGCGCGGCCGCGGCCTTTCCGTGGACATGCCCGGTTACGATGCCGCGATGGCCAGACAGCGCGAGCGATCCCGCAGCTCTTCCGGCATGGGCGCGCGGCAAACCAATTCGCCCGGGGGCGAGGGCGTCCCGTCCCCGGTTTTTCCCGCGAGCGAGTTTACGGGGTATGAGCGTCTGGAGAATCCGGCGCGCGTAATCGGAATCCGCATCGGCGACGAGGCGGTGGAGCGGGCGGAAAAGGGCAAAACCGCCGAAATAGTGCTGGACCGCACGCCGTTCTATGCCGAAAGCGGCGGCCAGGTGGGCGACACGGGAATGCTGGCCGGGCAGGGACTGCGCTTCGACGTCCGGGACACGCAGCTGACATCGGCAGGACGTGCGCACATCGGCGTGCTTGCCGAGGGGACCCTGAGCGTGGGCGACGAGGTGACCGCCACGGTGGACGCCGTGCGCCGCCGGGACATCGTTCTGAACCATTCGGCCACGCACCTGATGAACGCGGCGCTGCGCAGGGTGCTGGGAAAGCACGTGGCGCAGAAGGGCTCCCTGGTGGCGCCGGACCGTCTGCGTTTCGATTTTTCGCATTTCGAAGCGGTGTCGCCGGAAGACCTGGAGCGCATCGAGGACGAAGTCAACGGGCAGATTCGCGCCAACGAGCCCGCCGTGACCACCGAGATGCCGATCGACGAGGCGATCGAGGCCGGCGCCTTGTCGATGGCCGGCGAGGACTATGCCGAGAAGGTCCGGGTGCTGAAGCTCGGCGATTACTCCATGGAACTGTGCGGCGGCACGCATGTGGGCCGCACCGGCGACATCGGACTGTTCGCCATCGTGTCGGAGTCCTCCGTCGCCGCCGGTGTGCGCCGCATCGAGGCGCTCACGGGTGCGGGGGCCTTCGAGTGGGTGCGTAAGCTGCGTCACCGAATGGGCCGCCTCGCGGGCCTGCTCAAGGGTGGCGCCGACGATTCGGAAGAAAAACTCTCGGCCCTCATGAAGCGCGCCAGGGACCTGGAAAAGAAGCTGGCGCAGGCGCGGGCGAAACTTGCCGAGGGCGGTGGCGCGGCGGCCATGCCGGTCACCCGGGTGGGGGACGTGAACCTGATTGCCATGCGCCTCGACGACGATTCGGACATGAACACGATGTGCAACGCGGTGGACCGCTACCGGGACCGGTTTTCGCCGGCGGTGGTGGTGCTGGGTACGCGCGACGGCAACGGCAAGGCACGCATCGTGGCCGGCGTGAGCAAGGCGCTGGAGAAGCGGGCGCCTGCCCGCGACCTGGCGCGCGCCGTGGCCAAGCGCCTGGGCGGTAAGGGCGGTGGCCGGGCCGGCTTCGCGCAGGGCGGGGGGCCGCGGGGAGAAGCGCTGGGCGAGGCGCTTGACGCGCTTTCCGGCTGGCTGCAGGAGCGTCTGGGCGACAACTAGTTTCCGAGCGCAAGTTGGAATCTACAAGGAGGATAGGAAATGCCGCTCAACACAAACATCAAAATCATGTACCTGAATCCGGCGGGCTATTCCTCCGACAATCAAATGTTTGCGGACATGGCCAAAACGTACAAGTACCCTGGAACCGCGGTGGACATCGTTTCTTTTAACCCCGCGACGGTCCCGCCGAAGATGACCGACCTGGAATTCCGATCATACGAAGCGCTGATAATTGCCGACACGGTCAAAGCGGCCAGACAAGCGGCCAAGGATGGTTATGACGCGATGGTGATTGGGTGCTTCTACGATCCTGCGTTGCTGGACGCAAGAGAAATCTCGGGCGATACAGTCATAGTGGGGCCGTGTCAGGCATCGATCAGTCAGGCGCTGACCATTGCCAACAACTTTTCGATCATCATCGGAGAGGACAAATGGTTCGATCAGATGAGGGATACGGTCTATCAATATGGCTACAGAGACAAGCTGGCATCGTTTGAGTCGGTTGGGCTTCGCGTGGAGGACTTTCAAACCAACCCGGAGCGAACGGCCTCTCTGATGAAGAGCGCTGGCTGGAGAGCATACGTAGAGCGCCATGCGGAGTCGATCATCCTGGGTTGCACGATGGAGATAGGCTTCTACAGCGAACTCCAGCAGTTCTTGACCGAAGAAGCCGGCGGCAGGAACGTCCCGGTCATAGATTGCTCCATAGCCTCGCTTAAAGCGGCTGAGGACGCTGCGCTGCGAAGCCAAATTGGCTGGACCAACAGCCGGGCCTGGGGCATGGAGCCGCCATCAGAGGAAGAACTTGCGAAGTTCGAAATCTTTCAGGACGACTACCAATTTGGAAACATAATCCACGTTCCGGCAGACGGAACGGATTGCACTTAGCAGTCGCAAAGTTCAGTTTCCGGCTTGAGGGCCAAAAGCGCCGGAAGAGGATTCACACTCATACCCGGCAGGCCCCGGCCCGAAATCGGGCGACTTCGCGTAGAGCAGCATGTTTCCCTGCGAGTAATTTTCCTGGTCGTCGATGTTGTATTCGTAACTCACATAAAACAGGTCCAGGAACGTCGAACCGACGAGCAGCCCTCCGATTTGTTCCAGAATACGGAAGGCAACCACCCATTGTCCGGCACGATCACCCACTTCCACTTGATATGAATACTGCACCGGCGAAAGTGTGACAACCGCTGCACTGCCGGCCACGTTTCCGCAATCCGTTCCAAGTCGAATGGCAATGCCGGGAAGATTCTCGTAATCGCCGGGAGATCCGGAAACATAGGCGAGGCCTACCCATTCGCCGTCCTGTAGGATTTCTTCGAAAATCGCGTTTCCTGAAGAGTCCTTGTACTTCATCAATGTGCTCAGAATCGGAAGAACGTACTTGCTGTCGCCCTTGAAGCGCGAGGAACCGGTGTCAAGAAAGAAGATCGCGCCGCTGAGAGGATCAATCACCATATCCCCCACAGCAAGGCTATCCAATTCGGTTCCCCAAACGTCATCGGTTCCGGGCGCGGGTTTCGGCGTCAAGGTCGTTACGGTGTTTGCGGAGATGTACGCTTCGTTTACGCCGCCCAGAATGAAGTTGCCTGATTTCGCGCCGGGATTCGTAACCTGGGAAAACACGGCCTCGGAGATATAGCCCGCCTGCATCAGAGCTTTCGGAAAAAACGCGCTTGGAACCGTAGTCCTGTCGCTGCGGGCGGGTAGCCCGATGCCGCCGTCCCATGCCAGATACTGAAACTGGCTCCCCTGATAATCGACAGACGCAAAGAACGCGAGCGACGGCAATGACCCTGCCGGCGCGCCGAACTGGACGGAGCCTGTCCATGTGGTCATATCGCCCCACGGACCAAATGACCGTGTCGTAGGCGTTTTGTCCAGCCACTGAAAACCGGCCTGGGAAGTATCGACCTTTGCATGCGCATTGCAGGCCGGGGTGGTGCACTCGTCCGAAGTGGCCCAGATGAAATCGGCCCCATTGTCCAGTGCGAGCTTCAACTGGCTGGAGCTGATCTGGATATCTTCCGTGTACCAGGGAGACGCCCCGTAATCCGCGATGGGACCAAGCTTCAGATTCATCTCCACGGTTTGTTGCGCCTGGCTCGCGCTCGCAAGCAACAGCGAAGCGGCAATCCAGGGTAAGCGCGAAAGACAAGATGCAGTGCTGGCCCCGGCGTTGATTTTCATGTGTTTCTTCTTTTGGTTTCAGAATGCGAACCGAACCTTGACGATCCGAATTGCAGCGCGGCGTAGAGCCCGAACGCGGCGATCAGACCATCGAGCGCCGGAACGGCTGACAGGGTAATGTACTGTTTGCTGGCAATAAAGGAAATCGCCGACCCACCGAGCCAGGCGAGAATCGCCGAGTAGCCGATTCTCGGCCGGGCCGGCAGATCGCGAAGCTTATAGCGCCGCCGGTTCACAATGAAGTAATCGGCGATATAGACACCGGCAATGGGCGTTGCCGCGATACCGATGAAGAGCACGAAGGGAAGGAAAAAGTCCATGATGCCCATCACCGCGGCGCCCGTGCCGAGAACGCTTGCGCCCAGGGCAAGGCGCTGATCGGATACTTTGCCGAACGACGCGGCCAGCGTGAGCACTGCCGAATAGAGATTGACCGTGTTGGTGGTCCAGGTCGAGAACACCAGGATAAACAGCGCCGGAATCGCGATGCCGAGTCCGATCATGATTCGCATGATGTCGGTTTCGCCGAGAGCCAGCGTGGGAATGGCCGAGGCCAGCATGATCAGCGGATAGCCCAACGCCAGCCCGGAAACCGATTTAACGCCTTCCCATCCGGTGCGCGCGTACCGGGTCAGATCCGGCCCCGAAACGGCCATCAGGATATTCGTGCCGATCACCGTGGAAACCGCCATCCCGAACGAAATTCCGCCGGTTCCGGCAGCAGCCAGGATGGTCTGGAAATCGGTTTGCCTCACCACGAGGTAAACCACGTAGCACATGAATAGGGCCAAGGCCGGAACCGTCCATCGGGAGAACTTCTCGATCAATCTGAATCCGTACATCGCCGTCAGCGTCATGGCTGCGCAGCCCGCGGCGGCGCAAAGCGGCCGCGGAACATCCAGCGCGTAGAACGCCAGCAGCGCCTCGCGGATCGCTTTGCCGAATATGTCGCCGGTGGCCGCGAAATAGCCCACATAGGTAACGGCAAGCAGGGCGTTGACGCAACGCACGCCTGCAGTGCCGAAGGCAAACTGAATCAACATGTAGGTGGACAGCCGGGTTCGGGCGCCGATGACGGAGGTTACGATCATCAACGCCGCCACCAGGGCGCAGCCGCCTGCCATGGCCAGCGCGGCGGCCCGGAAACCAAGCCCGGCGGCCAGTTCGGAACCAACGAAGAAAACCGGCAGGGTAACGCCGATTCCGAACACCACCACCGCGATGCGGAAACCACCGACGGTCGCACTGTCGGGAACGCGGCTGCGCGAATAGTCGTCCTTTATCAAGCCGCCTCTCTCTCGCTAGCCCTTCGGTTTCCTGTGTATGCCCTCATCCCGGAAACGCCGGCAAGCACATCCTTGTGGGCTCTGTGGAGGCGTCCTGCCTCCACAAGTTCCGGGATGAGGGCATACACAGGAAACCTTTAGCTGGCGCAATTCCCAGCATCGCGCAAGCTAAAGCCCAGTGCTTATCCCTGCCTCGTGGGAGCGTCGGCGGCAGGAGCCGCCGCCGAGCCCCATGGATGGGTTCATGCGTCTCTCACGAGGCAGGGATAAGCACTGGGCGAGGAAGCAGGCTTGCGGAGAAGCGGGCTAGAGCATATAGCGGGCGCGAATGCCAACCTGCCTGGGCTGATTCGGAAACCGGATAAGCGGGTTGTAGAAGAACACCGTTTCCGCGGCATCTTCATCCGTGAGGTTGCTGGCATATAGCGAAATCGTCCAGTCATCGCTGTACAGCCCGATGCTGGCATCGGCGAAAAAGCGCGAATCGGATTCGCCGGTCAGATCATTGAAGATATCGAACGACCGAGGGCCCATGGCATTCCCGGAAAGCCGCGCGCGCAGCCATCTGCCATTGGCCAGAGGCTGGTTGAAGTCCACGCTGGCCGTGAAGTTGTAGTCGGACACATACGGCATCGTGTTGCCCACCGTTTGGGCCAGATCAAGCCCGGTGTACGGGTCGATGCCGCTATTTTTCGTTATTTCGTTATCGATCACGCCAAAGCCGAATCGAAAATCAACGGCATCAGTGGCGCGCAGGACAAGCTCGGCTTCAAATCCGCTGATTTCCACTTCCTGCACATTCAGGTTTTCCAGCGTGAAGGTAGTGGAGTTGAACCGCGTGAACTGGGCATTGTCCTGGGTAATGTAAAAGGCCGCCCCGTTCAATGTCAGGCGATCATCCAGCCACGAGGTCTTCACGCCCGCTTCAAAGGTGTCGGACACTTCCTTCCCGTAGAAGCGCGTGACAGTGGGGGCATATTCGTTGAATCCGCCGGACCGGAATCCGCGCGACCAGGTAAACGAGGCCAGCGCGTTGTCCGCAAACGACCATGCGGCGGACACTTTCGGCTGCAGTTCGCTGAACGTGTCCTCCACCCTCGAGTCTTCCGTGAAACGAACCCGCTCATCGATCGCCTTGCGCTCCTCCTCGTCGTAACGCAGCGCCAGCGTCAACTCCAGAGCATCCGACAGGTCATAGTTGACCTGCCCGAAAAACGCGAACGCGGAAGTGTCCTGGTTGGTTCGTTCACCGTCCGTGGGAAACACGCTAACCCACAAATCCGCCGGATCGTGGTCGTTACTGTTAACGAGCAGGGGCTTGGCGTCGGCCAGGGTCACGCGGGCGGTGCCCGGATCGTCAAAGATCTGATCGAATTGAACGATCCGGTCGCGGGTCTCGAAAAACGCGCCGGCAAGCCAGCGCAGCTGTGCATCGTCGGGCGAACTGATCCGCGCTTCCAGGTTGAGGGAATCCTCTTCGATCAGGTTGATCTGGGTGCTCGGGAAGAAGAAATTGGCGTCCACGGCCGGCAGGCTGGTGAAATCCGCATCCGAGAACTGGTCGTCGCGCGAGTGGTTCAGTCCGGCTATGGCTGTCAGCAGGCCGCCTCCCGGCAGCTCCCGGTCGTATTTCGCCGATACCGTCCAGATCTCCTGTTCGTCGATTCCAACCGCGTTCTGAGTTGGCCCGATGGAAAAGTCATTCAACTGGCCGAGGGTGATGAAGGACATGTAGTTCGTTCCCTGGGTGGTGTCCCGATAGCGGCCGTGCAGCGCAATGCTCGATGCCTCGTCGATGTCTACCGCGAGGAGGCCCCGCACGCCAGCGGCGCCATCGACATAGTCCACCTTCTCATCAAGGAAGCCGTTGGTGATCAGGCCATCGAAATCCCGGTAGTCGGCGGAAAGGCGAAAGCGAACCGAGTTGCCCGCAAGCGGTCCTCCAATGGAAGCCGCAATGCGCCGGTCGTTGCCTTCCCCGAGGGACAGATCGACATAGCCTTCCAATTCCTCGCCGGGCTGCTTCGTTATGATGTTGATGGCGCCGCCGATGGCGTTTTTGCCGTAGAGCGCGCCCTGCGGGCCGCGCAGCACCTCGATGCGCTCAATCTGGTCCAGGTCCTGGTTGATGAATTCGAGATTGGGCACGGTCACGCCATCAACCACGAAGGCGATCGGCGCTTCGCCCACCTGCGGAGTGATCAGCCCGCGGATAGTTACAAAACTCAGTCCCTGCCGGAAGTTGGTCGAAACGTGTAGATTAGGCACCAGCACCGAAAAGTCCTTGATGTTGCTGATTCGCGCAACCTCGACAAGGTCGGAGTCAATTACAGTAACTGACTCGGGAATTTCCTGAAGGCTTTCCGAGCGTTTGCGCGCTGTCACTACTATCTCTTCGAGAGTCTGCTGAGCCAGCGCGGGCTCCAGGATCAATGCCAAGGCAATTCCTGCTGCAGCCAGCTTCAAGACTTTGCTGATCCGCTTCATAGCTTTTCTCCGGTATTCCTTTTGAGCGCCAATGTGGAATGCTCTTCAGAATTCCGCATTGATCAATTCATGATAACAGGGCCTGCAACTGGACTGGCGCGCCTGCTACGGCCCGCGGTAGTTGAAATCGCGCCATGCCTGGGCGGGAGCGATATAGCCGTTGCGCAGGTCGTCGGCCAGGGCTTCAGCGGGCCGCTGCCTCGGGCTGCCCCAGCCGGCGCCGGTGGCCGTGTACAGCCGAACGCGGTCGCCGTGCTTGAGCGCGACCCGGCTTGCCATGGTGAGCGGCTCTGATTCCGCGCCGCCGGATATGACCACAGCGAAATTGACCGAGCCCGGCATCCCTCCGGCAATGCCGGCGGGCGGCGTTTTGCCGCGGCCGAAGAATGTAGAAAGCTCGACGCCCTCGTCCCTGATTTCGTATTCCAGCACAGCGCCAAGACCACCGCGGCATTCGCCTGCGCCTGCGCCGGCATCGTGCAACGCGTATTCGTTTACGCGCACGCCGTAGCGGGCTTCCTGAATCTCCACGGGAATATTCGAGGTCTCGCCGTTGCCCACGCAGAACTGGGCGTTTTCGCCATCCTTGTCGGCGCCGGCGCCCCAGCCGCCCACCAGCGGCTGCACGAGAATATAGGGATCGCCTCCGCTCGACCGGTTTCCGGACAGCACCATGGAACACACCGAACCGAACTGGCCCGCCGTCAAACGGCCCGGCATGGCTGGCGCCAGCGCCCGCCGCATTACGTCCGCCGCCGCAACCATGGCTTCGAAATATGAAGAAGTGGGAGCGGGCCGCGTGGCCGTTAGCACTGAATTCTCGGGACAAAGCACGGACAGTGCGCGGAAGCAGCCGTCATTCGCCGAGATGCCGGCACCCACGATGCCCATGAAAACTTCCCGGGCGGCTGATATCAAAGCGGGGCGGGTGCAGTTGATCGGCCCGGGCGCCGCTCCGGCGGTTCCGCTGAAATCGGCCACGAATCGCGATTCGTCGATGCGGATTTCCACAGCCACATCGAAAGGGCCGTTGCCCAGCCCGTCGCTGTCAATGCAGTCCCGTGCTGTGAATCGGCCCTTGGGCAGGCGGTCGAAAGCTTCCTGCACCATCTGTTCGCCGTGGTCGAGCAGCGCGTCTGCTGCCCGCAGGGTTGTTTCGCAGCCGTATTTTTCCAGGAGCGCTGCCAGCCTCCGCTCGCCAACCCGAAGCGCCGCGATTCCCGACCAGAGATCGCCGAGCGTCATGTCGGGCAACCGCACATTGGCGCGCAGCACGTCCGTCAGGCCCGTGTTGACCGTGTCCCGGTCGCAGAGTTTGATCACCGGAAACTGAAGCCCTTCCTGGAACACATCGGTGGTGGTGGTGCTGAAGCTGCCCGGATTGGCGCCGCCCAGCTCGGTCCAGTGCGCCTTGTTCGCCACCCAGGCAACCAGGCGCTTGTCGAAAAACACCGGCTTGAGCAGGGTCACATCGGACAGGTGGGTCCCCCCTCCGCCATAAGGATCGTTGGTCATGAAAATATCGCCGGCATGAACATCGGCGGCGCCGAACTTGTCGAGAACGTCGCGCACGGCGCCGTCCAGGGCCCCTACGAAGCCCGGTATGCCCATGCCCTGGGTGATCAGCCGCCCTTCGGCATCGGTGATGCCAATGCCGAAATCCAGGGTCTCGTAGATGACGGGACTCATGCTGGCGCGCTTTTGCGCTGCAAACATCTCCTGGCCGATGGTGGCCAGCGCGCCCTTGATGATCTCGCGAGTGAAGATGTCCTGGTCCATATTCCTGCTTTCGCCGCTGTCAGGCTGAGCGCAAGCGCAGATGAAGGCCGCCCCAGGCGTCAACCGATGCGGAAGCGCCCGGCGGCGCCAGAATCACCGAATCAGGCTCCTCAATAACCGCCGGCCCATGGATTTCCGCACCGGCGCCAAGCGCAGACCTCTCGAATACCGTGGCCTGCAATTCGCCATGCCCGTCGAAATGCACAGGCCGGCTTCCGGTTGCGGCGATTGAAGCATTGCCGGCCCCGGCGGCATCCTGGGGCTCCGCACTGGCGCTCGGCCCCCGGCTGATGGCGGCCAGATGAAAATTAACCACCTCGGCCGGACTCTCAAGCCGGAAGGAAAACTCCCGCTCGTGAACGGAGTGGAACCTGTCCAGCAACCGCTCCATGTCGTCCGCCGCAGGATCGAATGGCACCTCCACGCTGTGCTCCTGTCCGCGATACCGGACATCCAGGAAGCGGAGGCAGGCAATCTCGCCCGACATGGCCGCGTTGCCTGAGAACTCCCGCCGGATGTCACGCTCCATATTGGCGAAAGTATCAACGATCCACGGCAGGCAATCGGCGTTGAGGCGGCGCATGGAAGTCACAATGCGGTCCTGGCGCGGGTCCAGCGCCAGCATGGCCCAGGCCGAGAACACGGAGCAGTGCGGAGGGATCACCACTTTGCCGATTTCCAGTTCCCCGGCGAGCGACGCGGCATGCAGGCCTGCGCCGCCGCCGAACGCGATCAGCGTGAAGTCCCTTGGGTCGTGGCCGCGATTCACCGACACCAGTTTCAGGGCGTTCACCATATTGGCGTTGGCCATGCGAACGGTGCCCAGCGCCACATCAAGCACGTCCACGCCAAGAGGCTCGGCCAGGGTGGAAAACGCCCCGGCCACGGCGGTCAGATCGGGAGGGCCGTCGCCGCCTGCCAGCTTGCGCGGCTCGATGCGGCCCAGCAACAGGTGCGCGTCCGTGGTGGTGGGCTGCCGTCCGCCGCGCCCGTAAGCCACCGGCCCGGGTTCCGCGCCGGCGCTTTGCGGGCCCACATGCAGGCTGCCGGCCGGGTCCAGCCATGCGATGCTGCCGCCGCCATTGCCGATCTCCACGATATCTACTACAGGAGTGCTGATCGGGTAACCGGCGGTGGCCGGAGTTTTCTCGATGTGGTATTCCCTGGCGATGGTGGCTTCGCCATTGCGAATCAGGGAGCACTTGGCGGTTGTTCCGCCAATGTCCAGGGTGATGAGATTGCGTTCGCCGATTTTCCGGCCATAGGCCGCCGCGCCCAGCACGCCTGCGGCCGGCCCGGATTCGACCAGACTTATGGGGTTGGCGGCCGCGGCTTCCACTGCCGCCAGCCCGCCGTTCGATTGCATGATGAGCATATCGGACTTGAGCCCGGCGGCCGAGAGGTCGCTCTGCAGCCCGTTCAGGTATGCGCGCACGGCGGGAAGGACGTATGCGGACAGAACCGTGGTGTTGGTGCGTTCGTACTCGCGCCATTGCCGGCACACCTGATGGGATGCGATCACCTCGATATCCGGCAAGGCGCCGGCGATGATTTCATGCGCTTGCCGCTCGTGTGCCGGGTTCGCATAGGCGTGCAGAAAGCAAACCGCAATTGCGCCGACGCCGTCCTGCGCAAGCTGGCGGGCAGTTGAAAGCAGCTCGTCCTGGTTGAGCGGAACCATCACCTGGCCGCGGTGATCGATACGCTCGGCAACTTCCCGGCGCAGGTAACGGGGCACGAAAGGCGGCGGCTTGCGGTAATAGGCGTTGAAAATGTCCGGCGTGTTGCCCCTGGCGATCTCAAGCACGTCCCTGAAGCCGCGGGTTGTGATCAAACCCGTCGTGACGCCTTTGCGCTCGGTCAGGTTATTGATGACCACTGTGGAACCATGGGCAAAAAAATCAATGCCCGTTAATTCAACGCCCCCTGCGGCGAGCGCGCTGGCGACGCCTTTCTCGAATTGCCCCGGTGTGCTGCGGCGCTTGATGGAAGTGGCGCGTCCATTTTCGATATGGAACACATCCGTGAATGTCCCTCCCACATCCGTTGCGATCCGCCCGCCGCCGCCTGCATTCATTAGATACACCCATCGAGCGTTTCCGCTGCATTGTACCTACTACCCTTCACTGAGTGCTTGTCTCCGCACTGCGCGAGGGAACCAGACAGTGTGCACAGTGTAATGAGGCTGCTCGGGAGTAGTAGGCGGCACTAAAATGGGCGCATTGCGGACGGGAGGCCGACCCTATGAGCCTGCTGAGCGAGCAACCCAGTTTCACGCTGGGCGTGGAGGAGGAGTACCTTCTGGTTGACGCCGAAACGCTGGAGCTTTCGGTCGATCCGCCCGAGGGTTTCATGCCCGCCTGCCGGGAGCAGGTGACGGGCCAGGTGGTCAATGAATTGATGCGCGCCCAGGTGGAGACGGCCACAAAGGTGTGCGAGAGTGTCGCGGAGGTGCGCCGGGAACTGACCCGGCAGCGCCGCGAAATCAATGCAGTGGCCGAGCAGTTCGGGATGCGGATTATCGCCGCTTCCACGCATCCGTCGGCGCTGTGGCGCGACCAGAAGCAGACCCCGTCGCAGCGCTATGTGACCCTGCAGGAGGAAATGCAGGCTACCGCCAGACGCATGCTGATTTGCGGCATGCACGTGCACGTGGGGATCGAGGACAAGGACCTGCGCGTGGACCTGATGAACCAGTTCCGCTATTTCCTGCCCCATCTGCTCGCGCTCAGCAGTTCCTCGCCGTTCTGGGAGGGTGACGACACCGGCCTGAGCAGCTTTCGGCTGACCATTTTCTCGGGCTTGCCGCGCACCGGCCTTCCGGAAGAGTTCAACGGCTGGAGCGACTACGAGCGCCACATCGAGACGCTTGTGCAGGCCAATGTCATCGAGGATTCCTCGATGATCTGGTGGGACGTACGGCCCAGCGCGCGCTTTCCCACGCTGGAGACGCGCATTTTCGACCTCTGCACTTTCGTGGAGGACACCGTATGCATGACGGCCTTCACCGTCTGCCTGATTCGCATGCTGTGGCGCCTGCGGGTCAGCAACAGCCGCTGGCGCAGCTACAACCTGTTGCTGCTGGAGGAAAACCGCTGGCGGGCGATGCGCTACGGGCCCACCGACAGCCTGCTGGACTTCGGCAGGGGCGAGATGGTGCCGTTTTCCGACTTGCTGGACGAGCTGATCACGATGATTCGCCACGACGCGGAGTTCTTTGACTGCAAGCAGGAAATCGAACACGCGCGCACGATTCTCGAGCGGGGCACCAGCGCCAGCCTGCAACTGGCCGCCTATCGCCGGGCGCTGGACGAAGGCGCGAGCGAACAGGAAGCGCTGCGCGAGGTTGTGCGCTTCCTGGTCGAGGCCACGATGGATGGCTGCTGATTCGCCATTGTTTCCCGCCGCCTGCCGCGTTTCGGTGGCGCCGATGATGCAGCGCACCGACCGGCACTGCCGCTACTTCCACCGGCTGCTCGCGCCGGAGGCCGGCCTGTATACGGAAATGGTCCATGCGCAGGCCGTCGTCCATTCGACCGACGGTCGCTTCCTGCACCATCATCCCGCTGAGCGGCCCCTCGCCCTGCAACTCGGAGGCAGCGAACCCGAAACGCTGGCCGAAGCGACGGCGCTTGCCACGCAGGCGGGGATCGACGAGATCAACCTGAACGTGGGCTGCCCCAGTTCCCGAGTCAAGGCGGGCCGTTTCGGCGCCTGCCTGATGCATGAACCGGAACGCGTGGCCGATTGCGTACGCGCGATGCGCGGAGAGGCCGCGGGCCGGCCCGTAACGGTCAAGACCCGCATCGGGACCAATCACCGGCAGGAGTTCTCGCATCTCCTGGCGTTCGCGCGGGCGATGCAGGAAGCAGGGGTCGCGGCCCTGATCGTGCACGCGCGCATCGCCGTGCTTGAGGGTTTGTCTCCGAAAGAGAACCGCAACGTGCCGCCACTGCGCTACGAGTTCGTTTACCGGCTGAAGCAGGCCATGCCGGAGTTGCCCATCGTCATCAACGGCGGTATATGCGACAACAGCGAAATCGCGTCGCACCTGCAATGCGTGGATGGTGTGATGCTGGGCCGCGCCGCCTATTCCAATCCCTGGTTACTCACAGCGCTGTCCGGCGCGCCGCGGCAGCCGAAGACCCGCGCCGGGGTGGTTGAGGCGATGGTGGAGTACGCCCGGCGCGAGGAGCAGAGCGGAGTGAGACTGGGTGCAATCACGCGTCACATGGCCGGCCTGTATTCGGGCAGACCCGGCGCCGGCGACTGGCGGCGGTCACTGGCGCGGCATGCGGCGGCGCCCGCGAACGAAGCAAGCGTACTGCTCGACTGCGTTCCCGATCGGTTGCGCTACGCCGCTCCTGGGAGCGAAGGCGTCTCGCCTTCGTGGAGGGCGGGACGCCCTCCTTCCCGGGTCGAGGACCAGGTGGCCTTTTCCGGCTAGCCGCCCAGTGCGGCGGCCACGCGGGCGCGTTCGGCGGAGAGTTCGGCGGGTACGCGGTCGCCGTATTGGGCGAGATACTCGGCAATTTTCCGCATTTCCTCGCGCCAGCCATCCGTATCGACGTCGAGCAGATCGTTCATGGCCTCGGGAGCGATATCGAGGCCCTGAAGGTTCAGGTCTTCGCGCCGCGGCAGATTGCCCACCGGCGTTTCGCGCGCATCGGCGCGGCCCTTGCGCCGGTCGAGAATCCACTGGAGCACGCGCAGGTTCTCGCCGAATCCCGGCCATAGGTATTCGCCCGCCTCGTTCTGCCGGAACCAGTTGACGTGATAGATCCCGGGAAGCCTGTCGCTGCGGCCGCTGAAACTCAGCCAGTGCTTCCAGTAGTCGGCGAAGTTGTAGCCGCAAAACGGCTTCATGGCCATCGGGTCGCGCCGCAGTCCGTTGTCGGAGTCGCTGGATGCCGCCGTGGATTCCGAAGCCATGGCGGCGCCCATCAGCACGCCGTGGCGCCAGTCCCGCGCCTCCATGACCAGTGGCGCCAGCCGTGCGCGCCGCCCGCCGAAGATCAGAGCGGATATGGGCACGCCCGCCTCGTGCTCGGCCATGGGCGAATAGCTGGGGTTGCATTGCGCCGATACGGTGAAGCGGGAGTTGGGGTGCGCGGCCTTTTCGCCGCTCTTGAACGGTTCCCCCTTCCAGTTCAGCACCGGAACGCCGAACTTGCGGCCTTCCCACCACGGCTCCTTCTCGCTGCTGAGCCCCACATTGGTGAAGATCGCTTCCCGCTGGAGCATCTCAAACGCATTGTTGTTGGTGTCGCGGTTGGTGCCGGGCACCACGCCGAAATAGCCGGCTTCCGGGTTGATGGCGCGCATCACGCCGTCGTCGTCGAGATGCAGCCAGGCGATATCGTCACCGACGGTCCGGACCTGCCATCCGGGAAATTGCTCCGGCGGAATCAGCATCGCCAGGTTGGTCTTGCCGCAGGCCGAGGGAAAGGCGGCCGCGACATAGTGCTTCTCGCCTGCCGGATTCTCGATCTCCACAATGAGCATGTGTTCCGCGAGCCAGCCTTCTTGGCGCGCCTGCCAGCTTGCGATGCGCAGGGCGTGGCATTTCTTGCCCAGCAGCGCATTGCCGCCATAGCCGGAACCGTAGCTTCGGATGCTTAGTTCTTCCGGGAAGTGCATGATGTAGCGCCGCTCGGGATCGAGTTCGCCGATCGAGTGCATCCCTTTGACGAATTTACCCTCGCGCTCGATCCGCTCGAGCGCCTGTGCGCCCATGCGCGTCATCAAGTACATGTTCACCGCGACGTAGGCGCTGTCCGTTACCTCGATCCCGCAACGCGCATACGGCGAACCCAGTGGGCCCATGCAGTACGGAATCACGTACATCACACGTCCCCGCATGCAGCCCTCGAACAGCCCGTCCAGCAGCCGGTGCGCCTCGTCCGGGGCCATCCAGTTGTTGTTGGGGCCCGCGTCCTCGCGATCCGCGGTGCAAATGAAGGTGAGGTTCTCTACCCGGGCCACGTCGGAAGGATCGGAGCGATGCAGGTAACAATCCTCGAACTGCCCGCCGTTGATGGGAATCAGCCCGCCATCGCGCACCAGTTGCGCTACGAGCGCATCGTATTCTTCCCGGGAGCCGTCGCACCAGTGGACCCGGTCGGGCCGCGTAAGGCGAGCAACCTCCTCCACCCACTGACGGGCGCTGGAAGCAGTATTGGGAATCACTCCGGTTATGTAACCGTTCGGCGCGTGAAGAGCGCAAGAATATACGATTTACGCCTCCGGGTGGGCGCCTATTTGGATTTTCGTGGCTTCGGACACTAAACAGCCGGACGGGATGCACCCTCGCGGGATTCATTCGTAGCGAGTAAGTCAAATGCCGAATGATCCTGTAGCGTACGATCCTTGACATATTACGCGGCGCATACTAGCGTGGCGGTGTGATCCAGTCGTTTGCCGACGGCGCGACCCGGCGGTTGTTTGAGGATGATCGACATCGCGGCTTTCGCGGCCTCGACTATGAGCGGGCGCTGATGCTGCTCGACGCGCTTGATGCGGCAACTTCGCTAGCCGCCCTGCGGGCCTTGCAGGCAACCCGCCTTCATGCGCTCAAGGGACCTCGCAAGGGCCACTGGGCGATGGTCGTTAACGCACGTTGGCGCATCACCTTCAGGTTTCGTGGAGGCGACGCCGGCCAGGTCAGAATCGAGGACTATCACAAAGGCTGATTGGAGAGTCCACTATGCCAAGATTAAGAACACATCCGGGGCGCGTCTTGAAGGCCGAGCTTGCGGCGCGGGACATGAGCGCAAACAAACTGGCGCTGGCGCTGCGCGTTCCCGCCAACCGGATCACGGCGATACTGCGTGGGGAACGCGCCGTTACGGCGGAGACGGCGGTGCGCCTGGGGCGCTTTCTGGGCACCGGCGCCGCATTCTGGATGAACCTTCAGACGCTGTATGACATCTCGGTAGTTGAGGCCAGGCAGGGAGAAGCCATCGAGCGGGAACTGGCAGGCGCGATCGGCGCCGGTTCAGCCTGAGACACAGGCCATTCAGCCTTGGAATAGTATGATCCAAAGCATGGTCAACAAGGTTGTGCAATCCGATCCCGAGATATTGCACGGTGCACCCGTGTTCGCCGGAACCCGGGTGCCGGTACAGAACCTGTGGGATTACCTTGAGAGGGGACATGGCCTTGAGGGTTTTCTTGAAGGGTTTCCTGGAGTAAAAAAAGAACAAGCGCTTTGGGTAATCGAACGGGCAAGGCGAATAGACTTCGCAGAGTCTGCCTGAGGAACAGTTGTTGACGATTATGCCTTGTATATCCGGCATGTAATGCCTAATATACGATAATAGTGATCCCGAGACTCTTGAAGAAAGACGTGGTGGCCGCGCTGGCCCGGCAGTCGGCAGTGATGCTGCTTGGGCCGCGGCAATCCGGCAAGACCACGCTTGCGCTTGAGATCGCTCGCGATTGCGGCGGCGCATATCTTGATCTGGAAGATCGCGATGATCGCGCCAAGCTGGCTGAACCGCGACTGTTTCTTGATGCACTGGAGGACAGGCTGGTAGTGCTCGATGAGATTCATCGCACGCCGGAACTGTTCGCCTCACTGCGGGGCATCATTGACCGTGGCAGGAGGCGCGGCAAGGGCGTGGGCCGATTTCTGATTCTTGGATCGGCATCAATTGCTCTTCTGAAGCAGGCCAGCGAGTCCCTCGCTGGGCGGGTCGAGCAGTTGGAACTGATGCCTTTTTCCCCACTGGAAGTCGGCGATGGCCGGTCTTCGCGCGAATCGCTCTGGTTGCGGGGCGGGTTTCCGCAGTCCTGGCTGGCCGGGTCGGATGCGGACAGCCTTGTGTGGCGTAGAAACTTTGTCCGGGCCTACCTGGAGCGCGATGTTCCGCAATTCGGTCCGCGCGTGCCGGCGGCCACGCTGGAGCGCTTGTGGTCGATGCTGGCCCATCGGCAGGGATCACTGCTGAATTCGTCAAACCTTGCAACGGCGATGGAAGTCAGCGCCCGGAGCGTCAACCGCTATGTCGACCTGTTCGTGGACCTGATGCTCGTGCGCAGGTTGCCGCCGCTGCACGCCAACGTCGGCAAGCGGTTGGTCAAGTCGCCGAAGACATATGTGCGCGACAGCGGGCTCGTTCATTCGCTGCTGGGGATTTCATCCCTGGAAGCTCTGATGGGGCATCCGGTAGTGGGTGCAAGCTGGGAGGGCTTCGCGATTGAAACACTCCTCGGTCCGCTGACATGGCCTGCCGCAGCGAGTTTTTTTCGAACGGCCGCGGGCGCTGAAGTCGATCTGGTTATCGATTTTCCCGTCGGCGAGCGCTGGGCCATTGAGATCAAGCGCTCGCTAACGGCCCGGATGAGCCGTGGATTTCGCACAGCCCTGACGGACCTCAAGCCCACGCGCTCATTTGTCGTTCACGCGGGCGCTGAGCGCTACCCGCTTTCCGACACTGTTGAGGCGGTCGGGCTGCAGGAGTTGGCGTTGGATATCTCGCAGGCGCGCTGACAATGAAATCAAGTAAGGAGCGTTAAGGCAGTGAAGAGCGCCTTGTACTTTTGCTCCGAATGCGGGGCGGAGAGCCTCAAGTGGCAGGGGCAGTGCGGGGCCTGCGGCGCGTGGAACACGCTGCGCGAGGCGCCCGCCGCACCCGCGCGATCAGGAGGGAAGACCCGCAAGCCCACCGCCGCCGAGGTGGTGCGACTGAACGAAGTGGCCGCGCAGCCGGGCCAGCGCATGGCCACTGGACTGGCCGAGTTTGACCGGGTCCTGGGCGGCGGTCTGGTGAAGGGTTCGGTCGTGTTGCTCGGCGGCGATCCCGGGATCGGCAAATCGACCATCCTGCTGCAGGTGGCCGACGGCAATCCTGCAAGCGCGCAAACGCTCTACGTAAGCGGCGAGGAGTCGCTGGAACAGCTTTCCCTGCGTTCGCGGCGACTCGGACTTGCTGACGTCGGCGTGCGCGCCATCGCCGAGACATCGCTGGATGCCGTGCTTGCGGCGGTCGAAGCGGAACGTCCCGCGTGGCTGATCATCGATTCCGTGCAGACCTTGAGCCTGAACGAGGTCAATTCGGCTCCCGGCTCGCCGTTGCAACTGCGCGAATGCACGGCCGCCCTGGTGCGGCTGGCCAAGACGCGCGGAATCGCCGTCACTCTGGTGGGGCACGTGACCAAGGAGGGACAGATCGCCGGGCCGCGCATGCTGGAGCACATGGTGGACGTGGTACTGTATTTCGAAAGCGAATCCGGCAGCAGGTTCCGCGTGCTGCGGTCGGTCAAGAACCGCTTCGGCGCGGTCAATGAACTGGGCGTGTTCGTCATGGACTCCGCGGGGCTGAAGCAGGTGCGAAATCCCTCTGCGATCTTTCTCACCGGCCGTCAGGCCGGCGCGCCCGGCAGCGCCGTCACGGCCTGCCATGAGGGCAGCCGGCCGATGCTGCTGGAAGTCCAGGCGCTGGTCTCCGACGGCGGCGCCGGCATGGCCCGCCGGGTCAGTCCCGGAATGGACCACAACCGCCTGGCCATGCTGATGGCCGTGCTGGCGCGGCATTCGGGCGTGGCGGCCTACGAGCGCGACGTTTTCGTGAATTTCGTGGGCGGCCTGCGGATCGGCGAAACGGCGGCGGACTTGGCGGTCGCCGCGGCGATATGGTCCAGCGTACGCGACCAGCCCTTGCCGGACGGCATGGTCCTGTTCGGCGAACTGGGGCTGTCGGGCGAAATCCGGCCCGCGCCGTACGGGGAAGAACGCCTGCGCGAGGCGGCCAAGCTCGGTTTCCGGCAAGCCCTGATCCCCGCGGCGAACCGCCCACGCCAGCCGATAAATGGTATCAAGGTCACCGTCGTGAAGCGCCTGGGCGAAGCGCTGGAAGCCCTGGCGCAATCCGCCGCCTGAAAAATCGCGACGGGCGGTCGCAGTGACGCAGGGCATGGGCTGGGCGGAGGATTTGACACAGTGTTTGAAGCGCGCAGAGCATTTGGGAGGTGCGTAGGTGAACAGCCGGAAGTGTTATCGAAGGCGGCAGCTAACTTACCCAGCGTCTGTGCTTGACTGGATCAGACACCACACATAATTGTATAAACTCTGGGTAAGCCTTTCACTCTTGGGCGAGCGGGCAGGTGCCCGTAGGAGCACAGTCTAATTTATGGAATACCAGCGTCTAGACGTCAATTCAGCATTCCTGCAGAGATTTCAATACGTAGTGCCGAGCTATCAACGCAACTACGTATGGACGAGGCAAGACCAATGGGAGCCACTTTGGGATGATGTTGTTAATGTCGCGCAACAGATACTCGACGACGACTCCAAAAAGGAACCTCACTTTCTTGGAACAATTATCACAAAGCACATGTCGTCCGGCGACAGCTTGCTTCAACTCCGATCAGTTGTTGATGGTCAACAAAGACTCACCACGCTCCAACTCTTGATCGCTGCGGCACATTCGGCGTTTAGGGAGCTTGAATTAGAAGACTTTGCGGCGACTCTCGGGGGCTACTTGTCCAATCAGGATCACGACGTGAAGCAGGACCATGATCGGTTCAAAATCCGCCACAAGAGTCGAGACTATGCCGGTTTCTCTGATGTTGTGAATTTTGCTTTAGGAAAATCGAATGCCGCCGATATTGATTCGCGAGCTAATGGGAAGTTGCCCGAATGCTATGGCTATTTTCGAGAGGCTATGACCGATTGGCTCCGATGTGATGCGGGAGAAAATCTCAGCAAGCGAGGCAACGCCCTAAGAATAACAATAGTTGATATGCTCGTGGTTTTAGATATTCGGCTGGGAAGCGAAAACAGCCACGCAATATTTGAGGCGCTGAATGCCCGGGGCGAACCTCTAACCGAGTGGGAGAAAACGAAAAACTATATATTGTCAATTGCTGTCAATGAAAACGATCCCGATGGCGATCAAGCCTACGCAAATCATCTTGAGTGCTACGACAGCGATGAGTATTGGGATCAAAGAGTCACGACCCCGCGCTTCTCCGGTAAGCGCATAGATTTGTTCCTCTTTTTCTTCGCGCAGATCGAGCTTCCCAAGTGGCGACAGGAAATTGCAAGCGGCGAGGAGCTTCACAATCTTCCGCGGCGGCGCCTTTACCGAGAATTCAGATACGTGGGCGAGCATGTGTACCGGCACTCACGGGAGGAACTCCAAGGCTTGTTAGAGCGGATGGGACGCCACACAGAAATCTACCGGGAGATCGACCCACCAGGCAGCGATAAATTCTCGGATTATGGCCGGTTAGTCATGCAGCGAAGAGAGACGCTCACCCTTGCTTCTCTCATTCCGGTCTTCATGGTCCTCGTTGACAAGCTCGGCTACGGTGAAGAGCTTGATTGCGCTCTACGTATAGTGGACAGCTATCTCATGCGGCGTGTGGCGCTCAAGGCGAGCTATTCCAACTTTGATGACGCTTCATTCGATCACGTGCAAGCTCTGCGTGAAGCACCTCGCGCAGATGTTTGCGCCGTATTAATCGACCGATTTGAGAAGGCAACCAAAGCAAATTATTGGCCCAGTGACGAAGATGTTGCGTTCCATCTTCGCAAGGCAGACATGTATAACAACATTTCTGCCCCGAAGAAGCGGCTCCTGTTGTCTGGAATCGCGCAGAAGATGCATCAGGAGAAAGATAAGGATCTCACCATGCCCTTCAAGCCCAAAGACAACCTGACGGTCGAACATGTCGCCCCGCAGGGTTGGGAGCGGCACTGGAAAGAGGACCTAAAGTTCGGAGATAGTGACGAGCACAGGCAACAACTGAACGGGCTCGTTCACCGGATCGGAAATTTGACCTTAGTAACTCAATCGTTGAATACCAACCTTGGCAACAATCCTTGGCCCTACAAGGCAGAACTGCTAGAGAAGGACAATCTTCTGATGAACCGCCGTCTGGTGTCCGACATGGAGGGCGATACATGGAACGAGACTGAAATCAATCGACGAAGCCAGACCATCGTCGGCTATGTAAGCAAGATATGGCCACATGCGGCTGCGCTTCGCGCGGAATTTGAAATCCCAACGCCAAACGAAGACCCGGTTAGTCAGACTTCTGGCATTTCTTCGACTTACGCACAGCATCTGGTGGATAGCGTGACGGAAACAGGCATAGACGAAGGTTGGGCGGACAAGGACGGACTTCACCGACGATGGCGTGATGGGCGATACGGCCGTTACCTGAATCTTGGTGGCGGCGGAACCTGGCGTTGCGTTTGGTTTGGAGTAAGTTCGAGAAACAGGCAACTCGTTCTGAGTTACTCAGAGCCGAGTGATCATGCCGACGAATTTATCCTGCTGCCAGAGGATGACGGCGTTGACGAGCTCATTGAAACGGTTACCGGGCAAGTGCGCGGGCGCGCTGAGGCCATCGCCGAGAGCAGCGAAGCGCATGGGGTTGAATCACACTCCGGGTAGCCAAACAGCGGAGAATCCAACTCATGGTAGGCAATGAAATTGTGGAGTTGCTCCGGGCGCACAAGGCCGAGATCATGTCGCGGTTCGGTGTAGCCAGCCTCGCATTGTTCGGATCTTTTGCTCGCGACCAAGCTACCGAGCAAAGCGATGTCGATATCTTGGCTCGCTTTGAGGAGCCGGCCACATCAAAGCAGTATTTCGGGGTGCAGTTCTACCTCGAGGATCTGCTGGGCCGCGATGTTGATCTGGTGACTGAAAAGGCGCTGCGCGAAGAGTTGCGTGCCCGTATTGAACGGGAAGCCGTGCATGTCTGACGGAAAGCGGACTCAACGGGAATGGCGGCTCTACGCCGTCGACATGATCGAGTTCTGCGAGAGGGTTCTTTCCTATACCCGTGGCTTGGATCAGCAGACATTCATTGCCGACAGGCGTACATACGACGCCACACTCCGGAACCTGGAACTTATCGGCGAGGCTGGTTCGCATGTGCCTTTAAAGGTGCGCGAAGCCTATCCTGCTATCCCTTGGCGGGAGATCATTGCTTTGCGCAACCGCTTGATCCATGCATATCTGGGAATTGACGACGATGTCTTATGGGACATCATTAGAACGGATGTACCCCCACTTCTGTCTGAATTGCAGGTCCTGAATCGCCAGGAGGGCAGTTAGTCGCTTTCAGGTGGCGGAAAAATCTTCTGTGACGGAGTTGGGCCGCTATGGCTTGGCGCGACGAATTCGTAGCGGAGCACAGGCTGCCGGAGGGCTATGCGGATAATGTCCGTCCTTATGTCAGGCAGGTAGCGGAACGGATTCTGCGGGCGTATCGTGAATCAGAGCGGCCGATTCTTGTCGGCGTCAGCGGCGCGCAGGGATCCGGCAAGACCACGTTCGCGCGGTTCCTCTCGGAATGGCTGAGCCGGCGGACGCATCTCTCTGCGGTCTGCTTTTCTCTGGACGATGTCTATCTAACGAGGGCAAAACGTCAGGCACTCGCCCATCGCGCGCATCCACTGCTGGAAACGAGAGGCGTTCCCGGGACGCACGATGTTGCACTGGCCCACCGGATCCTGGATGCGCTTACGCATCGAGGCGACGCCCGGAAGGTCGCCGTGCCGGCATTCGACAAGTCCGCCGACGACCGGGCGCCCGAGCAGGACTGGCGGAGAGTGGACGCGCCGGTGGACGTCGTGCTGTTCGAGGGCTGGTGCGTGGGCGCGCGCCCGCAGGCGTCGGACGCGCTCGGCGATCCCGTAAACGAACTGGAAGCAGCGGAGGACCGCGACGCGGCCTGGAGGACAGGGGTGAATGAACGCCTGCGCACGGATTACGCGGAACTGTTCGCGCGCCTGGCCCTGCTGGTCATGCTGCGCGTTCCCTCCTTCGACAGCGTCTTCGAGTGGCGCGCCCTGCAGGAACGCAAGCTGCGCGAGAGTCTGCATGATCCGTCCGCGTGTTCCGACGGATCACCCGGACTGTCGCCGGCTGGGCTCAAGCGCTTCATTCGGCACTACGAGCGCCTGACGCGCCACATGCTGGAGACGATGCCGGCTTATGCGGACGTCGTGATCGACATCGCCGAGAACCACCGGATGACGGGATCTAGAGCGGGTCGCGTATGAACGTGGGCTGGTCGCGCGTGGAGCGTTCGGGGTCGTAGCGGTAGCCGGCCTCGGAGAATTCCAGCAGGCCCTTGGCGAAGCGCATTCGCTTCTCGATGATGAAGCGCGCCATCATCCCGCGCGCCCGCTTGCCCAGGAAGCTCACGAATCGGTACTGGCCGCCGCGGAAGTCCAGAAAACGCGGAGAAATGACCCGTCCGCCCACGTTCGATAGATCCAGCACGCTGAAATACTCCTTCGACGCCAGGTTGACGAGCACCGGCGTGCCGCTGGCTTCGACCGCTTCCCGGACGGATTCCGTCAGGCGGTCGCCCCAGAAGTCGTAGAGGTTGGAGCCGGCCGCCGTGCTCAACGGCGTGGACATCTCCAGGCGGTACGGTTGTATCAGGTCCAGTGGACGCAGCACGCCGTGCAGGCCGGAAAGAATGCGCAGGTGCCGTTGCGCCCAGCCAAGGTCGCGCCCCGAAAACTCCCAGGCGCGCAGCCCCTGGTAGGCGTCGCCGTTGAAGGCCAGGACCGCCGGGCGGGCGTTCCTGCGGCTGAAGGGCTCTTTCCAGGCCGAGTAGCGGTTCACATTCAGTTTCGCCAGTGTGTCGCTGATGCCCATCATCCGCGAGAGCTCCGGCGCCTCGAACTCGCGCAGGCGCTCCACCAGGTTCGCGGAATCTTCGAGAAAATCCGGGACGGTGTGTCGGCCGCGGGGGAGACGCGACTCAAAATCCAGTGACTTGGCGGGAGACAGGATGGCGAGCATTTCTAGATTCCGGTTTGTGTGGCGGTTGGCGTGGGATCGGCCGGCGCCTTGGCCTGCATGACGCGCACGCGGTCCACGGCGTTCTCGGACGTTTCCAGCACTTCCATCGGGAAACCGCCCAGTTCCAGACACTGTCCCTGTTGCGGAATATTACCCAATTTGTCCAGGATCAGGCCGTTGAGCGTCTTCGGGCCGTAGGTCGGCAGGCGCCAGCTCATGCGCCGGTTGAGCAGCCGTATGTTGGCGGCGGCGTCCACCAGCCACCCACCGTTACCGTCGGGCTGAACCTCGTCCTCCTCCGCTTCCTGCGAACTGTCGCCGATCAGGCCGCCGGAAATCTCGTGCAGCAGGTCCTGCACGCTCACGAGGCCCTGGATGTCGCCGTACTCGTCCACGACCAGGGAGCTTGCGCCGCCGCCGCGCCGAAAGTCGGAGAACATGCGGGTAAGCGAGGTGTGCTCGAACACGTAATGCGGCGTTTCGAGGAAATTCTCGAGACGGCGTCGATTCAGCCCGTTGGAGCCGTTGGCCTGAAACAGCTTGCGCACGTGCAGCATGCCCGCCACGCTGTCGAGGTGCCCGCGGTAGCAGGGGAGCACGGAGTGGCTGCTGGCCCGAAGCTGTCGCACGACCTCCGGCCATTCCTCTTTCAGGTCGATGCCCTCGATCTCGCCGCGCGGCGTCATGATGTCTTCGATGGTCAGCGCTTCGAGTTCCAGAACCGCCAGCAGCATTTGCCGGCGCCGGTTGGGAATGCGGCCGCCCGACTCGGTGACCAGCGTGCGGAGTTCCGCCACGGTGAGGTCCTGCCCCTCGTCCCTGTCGGGGCGTGTGCCGGTCAGGCGCACCAGGAACCCCGCGATCAGGTTGACGGACCAGACGACAGGCCCCAGCAGCCTCTGCAGCGGGTGGTAGATCCGGCTGGCGACGAGCGCCAGTTTTTCCGGGTGCGCCGCCGCCCACGTCTTGGGCGTGATCTCGGCGACGATCAGCACGATCAGCGTCAGCAGGATGGTGCCCGCCACCGCGCCCATCATGCCGCCCACACGCAACGCAAGCACCGTCCAGATGAACGCGGCGAAGAAGTTCACGAGATTGTTGCCGAACAGGATCAGCCCGAGCAGCCGGTCGGGTCGGCTCAACAGCCGTTCCGCGAGTTGCGCGCCGCGATGCCCCTCGCGGGCGCGATGCCTGAGCTTGTACCGATTGACCCGCATGAGCGCGGTCTCGGTGCCGGAGAAAAAGGCCGACAGGGCCAGCAACAGAAAGAAAATGCCCAGCAGGGCGGGTAGTGGGATGTCGTCGCTACTCAAAACGAGTCGTGCGGTAGCCAAACACGGCTCAAGGAGAACATGAGCAGGCGACCGATGTCAAGTGTAGCCGCTAGCGAAGCGGGTTGAGCCATTTCAGCCCGGAAAAGCGCACCATGTCAGCATCGGTAGAATGTAATTTCGCCTGGTGTTCAATGGTCAGCGCCGCAAGGTGGGCGTCTGTCGTGAGGTTGCCGGCTGTGCCCGCAGACTCCAGCATTCTGAAGAAAAGGTCAGCATGGCGGACGCCGGGTTCGATCAGTATGACTTGTGGCCGTGCCAGCCACGAGCGAACTCTGCGGCAGGCTCCAGCTACATCGAGCGGGTTGTCGAGAATTCTCCGATTTGTCGTAATCCGGACGAACCCGAGGATCACTGCCCACGGCAGACCCACGGCTTCGGTTCCGTTCATCAGGCCTTCCCACCACGATTTCGCGGCCGCATGCTGGCGGGACCGGGAATCGTGGGCGTACACGAGAAGATTGATGTCGGGAATGATCACCGTCCCAACCGTTGGGCTGCTTCCTCCGCCTCCAATTCGTCCGCAAGTTGATTGAGCCGGTCCTGGTCAACGCCAGGTTTGAAGCCGAGAGCGTGGGGTTCCACCTTGAATCGGCGGGCGCGGGCCGGTTTCGTGCGAGTTCCCAGGCCAACGCGCAACGCCTCGTTCACCACCGCTTTCATGCTCTTGTCGGAACGCTGCATTGCCCGGTGAAGAAGGCGCTGGACATCTGGTTCTATTGTAAGTGTTGTTCTCATGTCGGCATCTTGAGTGCATCGTATATTGATGTCAAGATGCCGGCAGGCGCCAAAGTGTGCATTCTGCGGGTGCTTGCCATTGACCGGTAATGCTCAACTTGGCATTGTCGCCCTATGCAGAAGAATTTCGCCGCAGTCTGGGACGGCCTTTCTGCCCCCGTGCGGCTGCTCGCCCAGGCGTACGGCGTCATCGCCCCGCACGCCATGGGTATGAAGCAGGTCCAGCACCTTATGGCGCAAGCCAACGTCAGGCTGGCTACACGTCCCCTGGGCATTGATCGCATACGGAGGTGCAATTCCGAACTTATCCAGGCGGGAATTGCGGCGAAGCGCTTCAACCAGGGTGTTGAGGCGATGCCGCAATGGTCGCTGGCGCTAACGCGCGCGGCGCATGAGGCAGGGAATCTCAGGCCCCTGCTTGCTGCTGCCCAGGAGCACTTCCGGTATTACCCGAACACAGAGGACGGCTGCGAAATGCGGCTGCGCTGCTACCTGGTGGCGGGGGAACTGACCCGGCTGGAGAGAATGGTTGCCGGGCAGGAGCTGACGCCGGATGTGTGGTGGTTCCTCGCCGCGCCCTTCGCGGCCGATCTGATCGACACGCTGCCCGGGGCTTTGCGGACGCATGCCTTGCGGGGCTGCCTGGAGTTCGTTATCGACACGGCCGCTCCTGCAGAAGCACTTATCGAGTCCTGCGCTGTTGCGGATGTGGACAGAACGGCGCTGGCCGCGGAAGTCGCGTTCGTTCGCGTTCTTCAGGGACGTCTGGACTCCGCCGAGGCTGCGCTTGACGATCTGCCCCCGGATCTTCGCGCGCAGAAGCCCGCCAGGACCGGTCTGGCATCCATCCGGGCGCTCATCGCCGTTGTGCGGGGCCACGACGGCGAAGCGCAGCAGCGCATCGAGGAGGCGCTGGCCCTGGAGCGGTCCGGCACGCGCAAGCGCCTCGTGTTTCCTGACTGCCGCGCATTCGCGCTGTCGCTGCTCGGCCTGGTGCGAAGGGACACGCCGCCGGCGGCTGAACTGCTCGATCAGATATTTCGAGCCGCCAAACACAATGACGCCGCGTGGCCCACCGAACTGGGATTCGTATCGGCGGCAAGCGCCGTCAAGTCGGGCCGCGGGTTATACATGCCCCACCGGTTCCGTTATGCGGGCATTGGAGCCTTGATGGACGGACTGCTGGCCTGCTGGACGGATGATTTCCCCGATGACTGGCAAGACCAGATGGCGCCGCTGCTTCATTATCACGAGCGCGCCGCGGCCAACGGTCTTTTGTGGATAAGCGCGGAGTGCGAAGAAGTGCTGGGGCGCGCTGCCGGACACGGCGTGGAAGGCGCTGCCGAAGTCGAAACGCAACACATGCGGATCGGCACGGTAACGCTGGCGACTCTTGCGGCGCCGATGCCCGAATGGGAGTATTCGCTTAAGGGCATCGAGAAGCTTGCCCGCCAAGCCGGCAGCGACGCGGCCCGCAAGCGCAAGGCCGCTGCTCCTGCTCGCCGGCGCCTCGCCTGGATACTGAACGATAGCGGATACGACATTCAGGCGTATCCACGGGAACAGCGGCAGCAAAAGAACGGCAAGTGGACCAAAGGCCGGAAGATGTCGCTGCAGCGGCTGGTCCAGAATTACGGAAAGATGGATTTCCTGCTGCCGCAGGATCTGGAAGCGGCAGGCAGCGCCTCTATCGCCAGCCAGTGGCGGGGATGGGACAAGGCCATTGACGAGGAAGGAATCCATGCTTTGGCGGGGCATCCCCATGTCTTCGACGAAAGCGGCCAGTCCATCGAAATCGCGCGACGCGAGCCGGAGCTGTCCGTGAGCGAGGACGAAGGCGGAAGCATAAGGGTAACGGTCCGGCCGTACGCGGAAGACATCGGGGACGCGTATCGAAGTTACTTCATTGCATGGCCAACGAACCGGCGATGCGAGGTGACCCGCTTCACCGACAATCATGTGCGGTTGTTCGCTTATATCCCGGAGGAAGGGCTGCAGGCTTCCGGCAAACTTGCCTTCGACAAGGAACGCGCGCTTGATCTGAAGCAGCTCTTCGAGTTGCTGGAGGCGAGCCCCGGGGCGCGCTTCGTGCAGCTCGGCAAGGGCGAATTCCTTGCGCCGAGCAGCGCCTTCCGGCGCCAGTTGGACGATTTCGCCAGCCTTTCCGCGCCGGCGGCGAAGGGCGCGGTCAGGCTCCATTCGCTGGCCGCGCTGGCGCTCGACACTCTCATGGAGGAAGCCGATCTCACTGCCGACAAGGGCTGGCGCGAACTGCGCGCAAACGTGGAGGCCGCCAAGTCCTTCGAGCCGGAATTGCCGAGCACGTTGCAGGCCGAGCTTCGCCCGTATCAGATCGAGGGCTACCGCTGGCTGGCGCGTCTGGCGCGATGGGGCGCCGGCGCCTGTCTGGCGGACGACATGGGGCTGGGCAAGACTGTGCAGGCGCTCGCACTCCTGCTGGCGCGCGCGCCGGACGGACCGGCGCTGGTGGTGGCGCCCACTTTCGGTGGTGGCCAATTGGGTCGATGAGGCGCGCCGCTTCGCGCCCACCTTGAACGTAACGGTGTGCGCCGGCGCGGCGGAGCATCGCGCCCGGCTTGTTGAGGCACCCGGCCCGTTCGATCTGTTCATTACTACTTATGGCCTGTTGCACAACGACATTGACCTTCTGCAGGGCTTCCGCTGGCGCAGCGTGGTGCTGGACGAGGCGCAGGCGATCAAGAACCCGTCCACCAAGCGCGCCCAGGCCGCCCGCCGCCTTGGCGCCGACTTTCGCCTCGTGACCACCGGCACTCCGATTCAGAACAACCTGATGGACCTGTATTCACTGTTCAGCTTCATCAATCCCGGATTGCTGGGTTCGGCGCAGCAGTTTCGCCGCAATTTCGGCGGCGGCATCGAGCGCTCCGGCGATGCCGGCGCGAACGCCCGGCTGCGGCGTCTGATCGCCCCCTTTGTGCTCCGGCGGCTGAAATCGCAAGTGCTGGACGACCTGCCGGAGCGCACCGAGATCGTCCTTCACGTAAAGATGTCCACTGAGGAGGCGGCGCTCTACGAGGCGCTGCGGCAGCGCGCCGTGGAGGAACTCGAAGCCGGCGGCCAAAGCGGCCCGGACCTGGACGAAGGCGCTGACACCGCTGCCCGGCTCACTGCCGAAGAACTGCTCGCTTTGCTGAAGCAGCCACTCGAAACCAGGGGATCATGATTACGCAAGGCGGCGTGCTGAACAACCGTATCAGCGCGGCCGGAGCCACTACGGCCTTCAGAGTAGCTACGGAATCAAGAGTGATATGACCCGTCTGTTTGTCTGGCGGTAGATGCGAAAGTCGGAGTCCAGCGTCAGAACCGAACTGTTTTTTGTGCGTTCCACGAGAACTACCAGACACGCGTCGGTGAATGACATGGGGACATTGCGATAACGCCGCATCAGGCTTCTGACGGATGAGGCGCCGTCGCGGGAAGTGAATGGTGAAGCAACTTCCAGCACGCCGCGCATCAGGAATTCAATCGGAAGGCTCGGGTCCAGCCCTGCCCGCTGCAACAGAAACGAGGCCTCCGACAGGACGGAGTCGCAGGTCAGTAGCGGCGGTCTGAGTTTCCTGAACTGGAGGGCAGCCCATGCGTGATGAGCTTCGTCACGATCAAGCAGGGCTATAAGCGGTCCGGTGTCAAGAACTACGGTGGGACGCGCCATGAGAACGATCAGCCAACACGGCTTGTCTGAGGAGTTCCGGATTGGTGGCGAGATCGGAGCGCCCGCTTGCTACGCTTCCCACAAGACCTCCTGCCAGATCCGCACAACTCGGCGGTGCCGAGCCCGGGTTGTCAAGCAGCGTTCGTTCGAGTATCTCGCGCACGAGGGTGGATCGACCGATATTCCGCCGGCGAGCTTCATTCGCCAGCTTCAAGGACAACTCACGCGGCAACTTTACGGACAGGGAATTCATGGCGCGATGGTATGACAACCTGCTGCATATTGCAATACGCAAATCGCTTGCTGCGCGAGTTTGTCTGCGCGAGAATTCGCGGACTCGATCATCAGCGTGGACTGCCCGGTGCGCAACGTGGCCCCGGGCGGCTCCGCCCACCTGGAAGACCTGACGCTGATCACCGCCGACGGAGGCGTTCAGATCAACGACACCGCCGGCCGCGTGATCGTTGTATAGATGTAACGCTCACGGGCGCGATTTCGCGCGCGCCCGTGAGCGTTACGGGCCGCCCCAGGGGACTAGAAGTCCCAGACGGCTCTCAGGTAGTAGTATCCGCCGTTGTATCCGAAGGGCGAGGTGTCCGGCCAGATGAGACCGGAAGTATTGGACCGCTCCTCGGGGTACTCGTCGAGAATGTTCTCCGCGCCTACGATCAAACGCACGGCGTCATTGAACTGGTAGCCCACCTCGACATCCACGACGGTGGCTGCGTCCACGTCGAAGTAATTGCTGCCGTCATCAAGCGTGAACTCCTCGAAGCCGCCGTAGTAGCGCACGCGGGCCAGCAGGTCCCAGCGGTCCTGCGAGTGGCTGAAGGAAAGCGTAAAGCGGTTGGAGGGCGTGTTCCCCTCCAGCTGGGTGACCCGCTTGTCGTTGATCACGTCCGGGTCGCGCTCGTCCACCGTGGTATCGGTCCAGTTCGCCGCCAGGCTCAGATTGGTCTCGCCAACGCCGAAGTCCAGCGGATAGGTGGCCACCAGGTCGATGCCCTGGGTCGTGGTGGTGAAGTTGTTGGTGTAGAACCGCACCGAGGTAAAGGCCTGGGCATCGGCCACTCCCGCGGCCAGCAGCTGTTGAATGTTGGCCGGCGTGAGGATCTTTTCGGAGCTTCTTGCGATCCTGTCCTCGACCTCGATGTTGAAATAGTCCACCGTGATGTCGAGCGCGTCCAATTGGATGACGGCGCCCACGGTGAGGTTCACGGCCTCTTCCGGCGTGAGCGGCTGGGCGCCCACGATCGCGGCCGCCGGGTGGGTGGGCGGCAGGGTGGCCTCGTCCGCCAGCACGCCGCCGGTGAACGCCGTGGTCACGTTGAGGATATTCGCCTGGCCCACGGTCGGCGCGCGGAAGCCGGTGCTGGCCGCAGCGCGCAGCGAGACGGTTTCGTTGATATCCACACGCCCCGCCACCTTGCCGTCAAAGGTGTTGCCTACGTCGGCATGGTCCTCGTAGCGGCCGGCCACCTGGACCGTGAAAGTGTCGGTGACTTCGACTTCCACGTCGCCATAGGCGGCGTAGCTGTTGCGGCCGAACTCTCCGGCCAGCCTCGGCCCGAACCCGGTGAACCCGTTGGAACCGATTCCGAAACCCTGCTCGGCCAGCCCTCCGGGGCTGTCATCAAGGAACCACGAGTTTTCCCCGCCGCTTTCGACCTTGAATTTCTCCCGCCGATGCTCGACGCCCATCGCGATATGCGCGGGAAGATCGCCCAGGGTCATGTCCCTGGTCACGTCGAAGTTCACCGTGTAGTCGGTTTGCGTGTAGGAGCCCGGGAAATAATTGATCGGGATTTCCGTTCGCTGGCCGTCCGGCAGCTTGGCCAGCAGTTGCGGGTTGATGGTGTGGCGCATCGTGAAGTCGACATCGTTCACGCCGAATACTGCGCTGGCGTCGAACGACCAGTCGCCGATCAAGTCGCCGCGAAACCCGAACGCCGCGGAATAGTCGGTCAGAATGCCGCCGAACCTTGGAACGAAGCCGCCGGGGAAGGCCGAAATGAATGAGAAGCAGTTGGGGTTGGCCTCGACTGCGGCAATGTCGTCGGGGTTAGCCACAGTTTTTTCAGCGTTAAGGCGGATGGGCGGGCATGGCTGGTCGTCCCATATGCCGCCGGGCGAAAGATCGGCTACCTTCACGCTCGGGCCGAATACCGTGCCTTCCGGGACCATGGTGTCAGTGTCGTCCGCCCAAAACCTTACGAGCTTGCCGTCCATAACACGGTTCACATAGGTTCTCCCGTCGGCAGTAGCCCCGGGGCCTTCGAAGACACCGCCGCGAGTGTGCGGATTACGGAAGTAGAACCCGCCTTCCATCTTGCGCTTGGCGAAGTTTCCGAACGCGTAGGCTTCGCGCCCGCCGCCCAGATCAAGCCCGAGATTGGCGAACATCTTGTAGTCGTACTCGAATTCCGGCGCGCCCCACACCATGACGTTGGGATGGAACGTATGCGGATAGTTCGGATCGTCGATGTACGGGTTGCCGGCATCCGCCAGACCCTGGGCGTCGCTGCGCTGCACCGAGCGGTCAGTGGGATCGGACTGCTTGTACTCGAAACTGAAATTCGCGAATCCGTTGGAGGTGAGCGGAAGCCCGAAGTTGGCCGCGACGTTCACAGCGTCGCCATCGCCTTCAAAATAGGTTCCGTATTTCGCGGTGATCGTGCTGCCCTCGGCATCATCCCGGAGGGTGAAGTTGATCACCCCGGCGATGGCGTCCGAACCGTATTGCGAGGCCGCGCCATCGCGCAGCACTTCCACGCTCTTGACCGCGATGGCCGGGATGGAGGACAGATCGGGACCCTGCGAACCGTCGGCCACGCCGTTGCCGAGGAAGGTGATGACCGCGGCGCGGTGGCGCCGCTTGCGGTTCACCAGGGCCAGTGTTGAATCCGGGGGCAGCCCGCGAAGCCGCGCCGGCCGGATCAGCGTGGCCGCGTCGTTGATGGCCTGCTGATCCACGTTGTAGGAAGGCACCACGGCTGCGAGCAGCGCGTCCATGTCGGTCGGCCCCTGATTGCCGAGATCGTCGCCGCCAATGTAATCGATCGGCACCAGCGAAGCGGTCGCCGACCGGCCTTCGCGGCGGCGCGTGCCCAGCACCACGATTTCGTCAATCGCTGCGGACGAGCTCGCCTGGGCGGATTCCTCGTCCTGGGCCATGGCCGGTTTTGTGGCGAGAAGAGCGGTGAAGGCGAAAAGAGTTGAGAAGAAAGATAGCGCGATGCGTTTCATTTGGCAGTTCCCCCGAATGAACAAAGTGCCGGAATTACTAGTACCAAAGCCTGAGTACTCCGGCGCTGCGGCGCAATTGTACTCCGGCGCTGCGGCGCAATTGTACTCCGGCGCTGCGGCGCAATTGTACTCCGGCGCTGCGGCGCAATTG
>VYBN01000033.1:222606-311256 GCA_009844425.1 Gammaproteobacteria bacterium
GCAATTGTACTCCGGCGCTGCGGCGCAATTGTACTCCGGCGCTGCGGCGCAATTGCGGTATTCTTCTGCGGGTTTTCGGCGTATCTTGGGTAAAAGTCATGAAGCAGGCAGGCATGGGGGCAGTGGCGATTCTTATGACGGGATTCTTGGCGGATGCGGCAGGCGCGGATACCGAAGTGGAGCTTCTGGATCGCGCCCGGGTCATCCACGAGCGGGTGATCGCCATCGACACGCACGTGGACATCCCGCCGGACTTCGGCACGGAGGCCTACGATCCGGCGCAGGCCAAACCTCCCGGCCAGCAGGTGGACCTGCCGGGCATGGAGCAGGGCGGGCTGGATGCGGCGTTCTTCATCGTTTTCGTCATGCAGCGCGAGCGCAGCGAGGCCGGCTACGCCCGCGCGATCGCCGACGCCTTCGTCAAGTACGCAGCCATCCGCAAGATGACGGACGTTGACTACTCCGACCGGATCGGGCTGGCGCTAACCGCTGCCGATGTCCGCCGCATACACGCCGAAGGCCGCCGCGTTGCGCTGATCGGCATAGAGAACGGCTTTTCAATAGGCCGACACGTGGACCTGCTCGATGTCCACTACGCGCAGGGCGCGCGCTACCTGGGCCTGGTGCATAACGGCCACAACGATATAGGCGATTCCGCCGTGCCCAACCTGGGGCTGGGCGATACCGGAACCGAGCATGGCGGACTGAGCGGGTTCGGCCGCGCGGTGATCCGGCGCGCCAACGAATTGGGGATCATGGTGGACATCTCCCATGCCTCGGAAGCCACGGCCATGGACGCGATCGAGGCGTCCGCGGCGCCGGTGATCGCCTCGCACTCGGCCGTCAAGGGCGCTTATTCACATGCCCGCAACCTGAGCGATGAGGGGCTGCTGGCGTTGCGCGACAGCGGCGGCGTGGCGCAGATCGTGGCCTTTGATGCCTATCTGCGTCCGACGCCGCCGGAGAAGGCCGCGGCCATGGGCGCGCTGTATCGGGACATGAGTCTCAGGAATGCCGGCGATTTCGCCCGCATGTCCCCCGAACAGCGCGAGAGTTATTACTCGCGCCTGAGTGAAATTACCCGCATGCCGCCCCGGGCGTCGGTGAAGCACCTCGCCGATCACATCGACTACGCAGTCGGGCTGATCGGGATCGACCACGTGGGGATTTCGTCCGATTTCAACGGCGGCGGAGGCATCGAGGGTTGGGACAACGCCGGCGAAACCCTCAACGTGACGGTGGAACTGGTGCGGCGCGGCTACTCAGAGGAGCAGATCGCGAAACTCTGGGGCGGCAACCTGCTGCGAGTGATGGAAGCGGTTGAGTCGGTAGCGGCGGATTAGGGCTGACAGGCCCTAAAGGGGGAGTGACCCGCTTCCACCGTTGTTTCCACCGTTTTCGCCGTCCGGTTTCCTGAGCGTCAGCGGGTCGACGTCCTCCAGTATTCCGTCGCTTAGCACCTGAACCTTTTGCTCTGCTTCCTTGAGCACTGTCTGGCAGCGCCGCGTCAGCGCCACGCCCCGCTCGAACTGCCTGATCGCCTCGGCTAGGGGCAGGTCGCCCTTTTCCAGGTTGACGACGATCTGCTCAAGGTCCTTCAGCGCCTGCTCCAGTCCCTGAACGCCTGCGGTCGCTTTCTCGTCACTCATTCCGCCAAGTACTCCTTCTCCATGGCAGCATTGTATCCTTCGGCGGCATTGCTATAAGTCCACATTGCCTGTCTGTCTTGTTGATACTGCATGTAGTATCATTTCTCATATGGCCAAGGTGGATGGCTTATTGGGCTTAATGAAAGCCAACCCGAAAGCTGATTGGCGCCCGAAAGATGTCAGAAAGGTAGCGAGAAAACACAATCTGACCATTCGTCAGCGCGGAACCAGCCACGCCGTGTTGACCAACGGTGTGGGCGGGCATTTGACCATTTCCATGCACAAGCCCATCAAGCCTTTTTACATCAGGCAACTGGTCAAGCTCATTGAGGGGGCAAGATGAAATTTGAAGACTATCCGATCAATCTGACGCCGATTCCAGGCGAGGAAGGAGGCGGTTACATGGTGACCGTGCCGGACCTTCCGGGGTGCCTGGCGGATGGAGACACGATTGAGCACGCGATCGAGGAGGCGCAAGACGCCTTCCGCGCGTGGATCATGGCGGAGCAGGAGGACAAGGGCTCGGTACCGGCGCCGAGAACCTACAGCGGTCAATTCGTGCAGCGCATTCCCAAAACCCTGCATGCGCGTCTGGCCATGCGCGCAGCAAGCGAAGGCATCAGTTTGAATCAACTTGCCGCCACTTTCCTCACCGAGGGACTGGCAAGGCATCCAGAGCAAAAGTTCGACGATTGAGGCTAGAATATCAAGTGCGTGTCACGCTTTCGGAAGGACGCGCCAACCCCGAAAAACTGTTACAGGAAAGATGAGATGACAACGAACCAGGACTGGTGGCCGAATCAGCTGAACCTGAAGGTGCTTCGAGAAAATTCTGCCGCGTCCGATCCGATGGACGCGGGCTTCAGCTACGCCGAGGCGGTCAAGACCCTTGACGTGGACGCGCTGAAACAGGACATCGAAGAAGTGATGACCACCTCGCAGGACTGGTGGCCCGCCGACTACGGCCACTATGGACCGCTCTTCATCCGGATGACCTGGCATGCCGCAGGCACCTACCGCATCAGCGACGGCCGGGGCGGCGGAGGCGACGGACACCAGCGCTTCGCGCCTCTGGGCAGCTGGCCCGACAACGCGAACCTGGACAAGGCCCGGCGCCTGCTGTGGCCGGTCAAGCAGAAGTACGGCAACAAGATCTCGTGGGCCGACCTGCTGCTGTTCGCAGGCAACTGCGCACTGGAGTCGATGGGCTTCAAGACCTTTGGTTTCGCCTTCGGGCGCCCGGACGTCTGGGAGGCCGACGAGACCGACTGGGGCGCCGAGAAGGAGTGGCTTGCCGACGAGCGTCACAGCGACGACGGGGAGCTCGAGGAGCGCCTGGGCGCCGACCACATGGGCCTGATCTACGTGAACCCGGAAGGGCCCGGCGGAAACCCGGACCCGCGCGAGGCCGCCCGGTACATTCGAACGACGTTCAAGCGCATGGCGATGAACGACGAGGAGACGATCGCGCTGATCGCGGGCGGACACACCTTCGGTAAAGCGCATGGCGCGGCCCCCGACAGCCACGTGGGCGCCGAACCGGAGGGCGCCGGCATCGACGAGCAGGGCCTCGGCTGGACGAGCAGCTTCGGCAGCGGGAAGGGCGGCGACACGATCACCAGCGGCCTGGAAGGTGCGTGGACCGAAAACCCCGTGAAGTGGGACAACAACTTCATGGAGAACCTGCACCAGTACGAGTGGCAGTTGACGAAGAGCCCGGCCGGCGCGTCGCAGTACGAGCCCGAGAACGCTTCCGAAGTGGCCACCGTGCCGGATGCGCACGACCCCTCGAAAAAGCATGCTCCGATGATGCTCACGACGGATCTCTCGCTGAGGATGGACCCGGACTACGCGCCGATTTCAAAGCGCTTCCTCGAGAACCCGGATGATCTTGCGGACGCCTTCGCCAAGGCCTGGTTCAAGTTGCTGCATCGCGACATGGGGCCCGTCAGCCGGTATCTCGGACCGCTGTCGCCCACCGAGCCGCAGTTGTGGCAGGACCCGGTGCCCGCCGTCGATCATGAGTTGATCGGGGAGCAGGACGTTGCCGACCTGAAAGCCAGGGTTCTGGCCACGGGCCTGTCCGTTTCCCAGCTGGTCTCGACGGCCTGGGCCTCCGCGGCAACGTTCCGCGGCACCGACAAGCGCGGAGGCGCGAACGGAGCGCGCGTGCGCCTTGCGCCGCAAAGGGACTGGGAAGTGAACGACCCGGCCGCGCTGGCGAGCGTGTTGCAGATCCTGGAGCAGGTCCAGGCGGAGTTCAACGACTCGCAAAGCGGCGGGAAGCGGGTCTCTATTGCCGACCTGATCGTGCTGGCCGGGTGTGCCGGCGTCGAACAGGCGGCAAGTAGCGCCGGACACGATGTCGAGGTTCCGTTCTCGCCCGGGCGCACCGACGCGTCCGAGGAGTGGACCGACGCGGAGTCCTTCGCCGTGCTCGAACCCACCGCGGACGGATTCCGCAACTATCTTCAGGGCGGGCATCAGGCATCGGCGGAAGAGCTGCTGGTGGAACGGGCATACATGCTGACGCTGACCGCTCCCGAGATGACGGCACTGGTCGGCGGCATGCGCGCGTTGAATGCGAATACCGGGCAGTCGGCGCATGGCGTGCTCACGGACCGTCCCGGAACCCTGTCCAATGACTTCTTCGTTAATCTGCTCGACATGAGCACAGAGTGGCAGGCGTCCTCCGCATCGGAAGACGTTTTCGAGGGACGCGACCGCACGACCGGGGACGTCAGGTGGACCGGCACCCGGGTGGATCTCGTCTTCGGTTCGAACTCGGAGCTCCGGGCCATCACGGAAGTCTATGGCTGCAATGGCGCCGAGGAGAAGTTCGTAAGCGACTTCGTGGCCGCCTGGGGCAAGGTGATGAATCTCGATCGCTACGATCTTGCATGATCCGGGCGGCGTCGGGACAGCACACCGGAGACGATAGGGCCTGAATTAGCGGACAGTTCCAGGGATACGGCACGAGGGCCTGTTAACGCTATGCGACGCCGCTCTGTTGAGTCTGTCACGCCGCCAATCAAGGCGCGAGGAGCGTAGTTTGGTCATTCCAAATGAGGGACGAGCAACGCCGAGTGGGGGCGTGACAGACTCAACCCTTCGGGCCGGGCCTGTTTTGCCGCCGGGCGGCGTTGCCGCTCGCTTGCGTGGGCTGGCCACGCGGCGCTCGCGGCGCCTTGCCGGGCAACAAAACAGGCCCGGCAGAGCGGCGTCGCATAGCGTTAGCAGGCCCTGATATGAAGGCCGCCTATCGCGCTGACGACATTGAAGTCCTCAGCGGCCTTGACCCCGTCCGCCGCCGGCCGGGGATGTTCACCGATACGGCGCGCCCCAACTACCTGGCCCACGAGGTGATCGACAACAGCGTCGACGAGGCGCTGGCCGACCGCAGGAAGTGCGATCGCATCGACGTGACGCTGCACGGCGACGGTTCGCTGGCCGTGGAGGACAACGGCCGCGGAATGCCAGTGGACGTCCACGAGGAAACCGGCCTGACGGGCGTGGAGCTGATCCTGACGCGCCTGCACGCCGGGGCCAAGTTCTCGCGCCGTCAGTACCGCTACTCCGGCGGCCTGCATGGAGTGGGCGTGTCGGTGGTCAACGCCCTATCGACCCGCCTCAAGGTGTGGGTGCGGCGCGACGGAAGCGAGTGGCACATGGAATTCGCCGGCGGCGAGCCCCAGCGCGCGCTGGAGGCCGTGGGCACCGTCGCGAAAGCGAACACCGGCACCTGGATCCGGTTCTGGCCGGACCCCCAGTACTTTTCGAAAGCCGGTTTTCACCTGCCGTCGCTCAAACGGGTATTGCGCGCCAAGGCGCTGCTGTGTCCGGGGCTGACCGTATCGCTGACCACGGAGTCCGATGGCGCGGAGGAGAAGTGGCGCTACGAGGACGGTCTGGCCCAGTATCTCCAGGAAGAACATGGCGAAGGCGAACGGCTGCCGGACGAGCCGTTGCGGTTTTCCCAGCTCGATGACGAGGAGCGAACGCTCGATTGCGTCGTGCAGTGGGCCGAAGACGGCTCCAAGCGGGTCGAGGAGAGCTACGTCAACCTGGTGCCTACGCCGCGCCACGGCACGCATGTCAACGGGCTTCGCACCGGTCTGACCGAGGGCCTGCGGGAATTCTGCGAATTTCACAAGCTGTTGCCGCGCGACGTGAAGATTTCGCCGCCGGACGTTTGGGACGGGGTGAACTTCGTGCTCTCGGTGAAGCTCGCGGAGCCGCAGTTCTCCGGGCAGATGAAGGAGTCGCTGGCGTCGCGGGACTGCGCCGGATTCGTGGCCGAGGCGGTGCGCGGCGGCATGGCGCTGTGGCTCAACCAGCACTCCGAGCTGGGCGAACGGATCGCCAAGCAGGCGATCGCGGCGGCCCAGCGGCGGCTCAGGGCCGCCCGCAAGACCCCGCGGCGCACGCCGGTGTCGGGACCGGCGCTGCCGGGCAAGCTGGCCGACTGCACCAGCACGGCGCCGGACGAGTGCGAGATTTTCCTGGTCGAGGGCGATTCGGCCGGGGGCTCGGCCCGCCAGGCGCGGCGCCGTGAATACCAGGCCATCCTGCCTTTGCGCGGCAAGATTCTGAACACCTGGGAAGTGGATTCGGCGGACCTCGACTCGTCCCAGGAGGTGCATGACATCGCGCTGGCGCTTGGGATCCGGGCGGGCGATCCGGACCTGGACAATCTGCGTTACCACCGGGTATGCATACTGGCGGACGCCGATTCGGACGGGCGGCACATCGCCACGCTGATCTGCGCCCTTTTCGCCCGGCATTTTCCGGCGCTGGTGCGCGGAGGTCACGTGCACGTGGTCATGCCGCCGCTTTACCGGCTCGACGTGGGCAAGGAAACGCACTATGCGCTCACCGAAGAGGAGCGAGAATCGCTGGCGCGCCGCTTTGCCAAGCGCAAGGTTTCCGTGACCCGCTTCAAGGGCCTGGGCGAGATGAGCGCAAAGCAGTTGCGCGAGACCGCCATGGAGCCGGACACACGGCGGCTTATCCGGCTCGAAATGGACGAAACCGGCGATGCGTTCAGGGTGCTCGACATGCTGCTCGCGAAGAAGCGCGCCGCCGACCGCCGCGCCTGGCTGGAAGACAAGGGCGACCTCGCGGCTAGCTGATGGCCGGGCCGCAACTGACGCTGGTGCCGCGCGACAACGCGGAAGCGCGGCCGCTGGCCGAGTACGCGGAGCAGGCGTACCTGGATTACTCCATGTACGTGATCCTGGACCGGGCGCTGCCGCACCTGGCCGACGGCCTCAAGCCGGTGCAGCGGCGCATCGTCTATGCGATGAGCGAACTGGGTCTGGCGGCCACCGCCAAGCCGCGCAAGAGCGCCCGCACGATCGGCGACGTGATCGGCAAGTTCCATCCGCACGGCGATTCGGCCTGCTACGAAGCGATGGTGCACCTGGCGCAGCCGTTCGCCTATCGCCATCCGCTGGTGGACGGTCACGGCAACTTCGGCGCGGTTGACGATCCCAAGTCCTTCGCGGCCATGCGCTACACCGAGGCGCGCCTCACTGCTTACGCGCAAACCCTGCTGGCGGAGCTGGGGCAGGGCACGGTGGACTGGACCGACAACTTCGACGGCACGCTCAAGGAGCCCGAACTCCTTCCTGCGCAACTGCCCAATGTGCTGATCAACGGGTCCACCGGCATTGCGGTCGGCATGTCAACGGACATTCCTCCACATAACCTTCGGGAACTGGCCGCGGCGCTGGAGCGGATCGCCGCGCGGCCGAATATGCATTACGACACGCTCGCCGGCCTGATCCCGGGGCCCGATTTCCCGACCGGAGGGGAGCTGATCACGCCGGCGGCCGAGATCCGCGAAATCTACAAAAAGGGGCAGGGCGTGCTCCGGGTTCGCGCGTCGTGGAAGCGCGAACAGGACGCCGTCGTGATCCACGAGTTGCCGTGGCAGGTATCCGGGAGCCGCGTGCTCGAGCAGATCGCCAGGCAGATGAGGGAAAAGCGCCTGCCCATGCTCGAGAACCTGCGCGACGAGAGCGATCACGAGAACCCGGTGCGCCTGGTGCTGGTGCCCCGTTCCTCTCGTGTCGACGTCGCTGCGCTGATGGGCCACCTGTTCGCCACCACCGACCTGGAGCGGTCCCTGCGGGTGAACCTGAACGTCATCGGCGAGGACGGCCGCCCGCGGGTACGCGACCTGCGCGGCATGCTCGTGGAATGGCTGAGGTTCCGGCGCGCCACGCTTCGCCGCCGGCTGAAGCATCGCGAAGACCAAGTGTCGATGCGCCTGCATGTCCTGGAAGGCCTGATGATCGCCTACCTCAACCTGGACGAGGTCATCGCCATCGTGCGTTACGAGGCCAACCCTCGGGCGCGCCTGATGGAGCGATTCAGCCTGAGCCGCGAGCAGGCAGAGGGCATTCTTAACATCCGGCTGCGCAACCTGGCCCGCATCGAGGAAGAGAAGCTGCTGGCGGAGCAGGACGAACTCGAGGCCGAACGCGAGGTGCTGCGGGGCACGCTGGCGGACAACGCGAAGTTCGACAGGCTCATGATCGCGGAATTCCGCGAACTGGCCGACGAGCACGGCGACGAACGCCGGACGCGGATCGTGGACGACGCCGCGCCGGCGGCGGCATACCAGGAGGAGGACGTGACTCCGGCCGAGCCGCTGACCGTCGTGCTGTCGCGCCACGGCTTCGCCCGCGCCGGCAAGGGACATGAACTGGACAGCGCGGCCCTGAGCTTCCGTCCCGGCGACGAACTGCTCTGCGATCTCCAGTGCAAGTCGAATCAGCAGGTCGTGTTTCTCAGCAGCGAAGGGCGCGTCTACACGCTACCGGCGCACAGCCTACCCTCGGCGCGCACGCACGGCGAACCGCTGTCCAGCCGATTCAACGTGGCGGACGGAGAGCGCTGGAGCGGCGTGATGGGAGGCGATCCGGGGTCGCGATGGCTGGTATGCGGAACCCGCGGGCACGGGTTCGTCGCATCGACCGCAAAGCTGTTTTCACGTTCGCGCGCCGGCAAGGCGTTTCTGAACCTGGCCGAAGACTCCGAGCCGCTGCTGCCGGTTCCCGTGCTCGATTCGTCCTGCCGCGTTGCCGCGGTGTCCGGCGACGGGCGCTTGCTGCTGTTCGGCGTCGAGGAACTCCCGGAATCGGCCGCCGGCCGCGGAGTGCTGCTGATCGGACTGAAGAACGGTGAACGGCTGGCTGCGGCGACGATCGTCGGCCCGCGCGACCGGCTGATCGTGCATTGCGGGGAACGCAGGATGACGCTGCGCGGGAAGACGCTGGAAAGCTACCTGGGCAAGCGCGCGCTCAGGGGGCGCATGCTGCCGCGCGGCTGGCAGAAAAACGTAACCATGCTGGCGCGCGATCCGTTCCGGGGCGGATAATATCCGGCCCACGGCTGAACAGGGAAAGTGGCAAGTGCCTCCGACACTGGAAGAAAACCTGAGACGCGTCCGCCCGTACATGGAGCGATTCGCCGCCGGCGTACAGGGCCATTTCGTCGGCGGCCGGGTTTGCGCCGGCGAATCCGGTGAGACGTTCTCCAATCATTGCCCTGTCGACGGCGCGCTGATCAATCGCGTCGCCGCCGGCAGCGCGGCGGACATCGACGCGGCCTGCGCCGCCGCCCGCGACGCCTTTCCCGGCTGGGCCGCCGTATCCGGCGAACGCCGCGCCGGCCTGCTGCACGGAATTGCCGATGCGATCGAAGCGCGCGCCGAAGAGATCGCGCTGGTCGAGTCCCTGGACACCGGCCAGGCGCTGCGCTTCACCTCCAGGGCCGCGGCGCGCGCAGCCGTCAATTTCCGGTTTTTCGCCGACCGGGCCCCGGACGCCCGCCGCGGCGTGTCGCTGCCGGCGGCCGAACACGACAATTACACGATGCGCCAGCCGATCGGCCCTGTGGGCGTAATCACGCCGTGGAACACGCCTTTCATGCTGTCCACCTGGAAGATCGCGCCGGCCCTGGCGGCCGGCTGCACGGTGGTGCACAAGCCGGCCGAATGGAGCCCGCTCACCGCACAACTGCTCGCGGAACTATGCAACGAGGCGGGATTGCCGCCCGGCGTCCTGAATACGGTGCAGGGTATCGGAGAGGAAGCGGGCCGGGCGCTGACCGAGCACGACGCCGTCAGGGCCATCGCCTTTGTCGGCGAGTCCGCCACCGGCGCGCGCATCATGGCCCAGGGCGCGCCGACCCTGAAGCGGGTGCATTTCGAGCTGGGCGGCAAGAACCCGGTCATCGTCTTCGATGACGCCAACCTGGAACGGGCGCTGGATGCCGTGGTGTTCATGATCTACAGCCTCAACGGCGAGCGTTGCACGTCCTCCAGCCGCCTCCTTGTGCAGCAGTCGATTCACGACGAGTTCGTCGAGCGCGTCGCCGAGCGGGCGCGGGCCATCCGGGTCGGCCACCCGCTGGACCCGGATACCGAGGTCGGCCCTCTGATACACCCGGATCACCTCGAGAAGGTCAGTTCGTACTTCGAGATCGCCAGGGACGAGGGCGCAGCCATTTCCGCCGGAGGCGCGCGTGCGGATCTGCCCTGGCCGGGTCACTATGTGCAGCCCACACTTTTTACCGGCGCGCGCAATGACATGCGGATCGCGCAGGAAGAGATTTTCGGCCCCGTACTGACCGCCATCCCGTTTTCCGACGAAGCCGACGCCCTGTCCCAGGCCAACGATACGCGCTACGGGTTGGCCGCGTACATCTGGACCGGCGATGCGGATCGCGCGGGGCGCCTGTCCGAGGCGCTGGAAGTCGGTATGATTTGGGTGAATTCCCAGAACGTGCGCCATCTGCCTTCTCCGTTCGGAGGCATGAAGGCCAGCGGGATCGGCCGCGACGGCGGCGACTACAGCTTCGACTTCTACATGGAAACCAAGAACGTCAGTATCGCCACCGGCGAGCACCGGATTCCCGGATTGGGGACCGGCTGACGCACCAACATTCGGGGGGCATAGCAAATGTTGATCATTACCCAGGAGCCGTGGCATGCGGATGCCACCGGCGCACGGCTGCTCAGCCTGGCCGAGGCCGCCGCCCTGCAATTCGGCGAAATCGGCGGCTCGTTGCTGCTGCTGCCGCTGGGGGAGGCCGACTGGGAGCAGCCGCGCCCCGAACGGGAGTTGCTCGCCGAGGCAGGCGCGGCGTCGAACTTTCATGGAATCTACATCGCCGGCGCCGTGCCGGTGCTGGCGGCCCATTCGGACGAGCCGCAAACGGTGGGTTTCGTCGTGGGCCCCGACGGCAACACGGCCCTGCGCGTTCCGAAGATCACACCCGACTTCATCGAAGGATTCACCGACAGCGCCTGCGAACTGGGCAGGCCCGCCGATCTGCCTGTGCTGGACACGCCGCTGGGCCGGCTGGGCATTCTCACCGGCGAGGACATCCTGTATTCGCACTACGCCCGGGTGCTGACCTACAACGGCGCCGAAGTGATCCTGAACCCCTGCCGAGAGCGTCGCGACGCCGGCTTCGAAAGCCGCCTGCGCGCGCGCCGCACCCGCGCCTACGAGAGTTCCGCTTACGTGGCGGTCGCCACCCCCCACGCGCAGCTGTCCGGCGACGTGAACGTGCGCCTGCCCTGCGCCTCCGCTCTCTACCTTCACGACCAGCAGACGGTAGAGGAGGCCGGCCAGGGCGAGAGTTTCCTCAAGCCCGACTACAGCATCGAGTTCCTGCGCCGCAAGCGCTCCACGCTTTTCATGAACCAGCCGGTGTACATGCGCAGCATGCTCTACGCGCCGGGCTACCTTCAGGCCGCCGCCGCCGACCAGGCCGCCGCCCGCGAGATGCCGGCGACTCGCGACGGATGGCGCGAGGAAGCCGGCCGGCGGATCGCGGCGCAGGCGCAAGCCAACCGCATCGAAGGGCCGGCCGAGGACCAGTACTCGGCGCTGCTGGTTCAGAACGAGTTTCGCGTGATCCACATGGACACGCCCAATCCCGGGGAAATTCTCCGGCAGAACCTCGACGAAGCCATCGGCCTGGCCGCCCGCAGCGCATTTGTTCCGAACGTCCGGCTGGTGTGCTTCCCGGAATTCTTCATGACCGGCTCCGGCGGCTTCGGCAAGCGCACGCCCAAGACCCTGGAGCGCATCGCGATCACCTATCCGGGGCCGGAGACGGACGTGTTGAGCGAATTCGCGCAGAAGAACCACGTGTACGTGGCCGGCTCGACGTTCGAGAAGGACCCGCGCTTTCCCGAGCGGGTGTTCAACTCCGCTTTCATCCTCAACGATTCCGGCGACCTGATCCTGCATTACCGCAAGCTGCATTGCGCCGACATCTGGGGGCAGTTGCCCGACACGACACCCGGCAGCATCTACTCGCGGCTGGTCGAGGAACTCGGCTACGACGCGCTGTTCCCGGTGGTGGACACCCCGCTGGGCAAGCTCGCCGCCATGGTGTGTTTCGACCATACCGTGCCGGAAACGGCGCACATGCTCGCGAAACGGGGCGCGGAAGTGATCATTCACTGCACTTCCGATCCGCATGGCGCCGGCCGCCGGCCGTGGGAGGAGTGCCGCATGACCCGGGCCCACGACAACGGCGCCTATATCCTGGCGCCGCGCCCGGGCGGCGAGTACTTCGACCCGCATGCCGTGCATCCGGGCACGTTCCTGCGCGGTTATACGCGCATCATCGGCTACGATGGCCGCCTGCTGGGCGAGGCCGACACCTCGGGCAAGGTGAGCTTCCAGGCCAACCTGGACCTGGCCGAGCTGCGCCGCTATCGCGCCAAGGCGTCCGCCAACATGCTGATCTGGGACGAGCCGCGCAGCTACGTGGACTGGTACGAACAGGGCCACGGCCTGCCGGGCGACTTGTGGGCCGGCGATCCCCAGGAAAACCCCTACGCGAACTTTGCGGCGATGAAGGACTCGCTGGATCGCTTCTACAGGGAAGGAATCTACCTGCGCCCCGGGTCAACGCGAACCGGCGCCGAAACCGACGCCCGCAGCCTGATATAGCCTTGGGTGGGAGGGCGTCCCGCACCCTATGCACGCGCGCCTAATATAATCCGCGGCTGCGCGCCCGTAGCTTAGCCTGGATAGAGCATCTGGCTACGAACCAGAAGGTCGGGAGTTCGAATCTCTCCGGGCGCGCCAAATCCCCAGGGTCGGCTCCGATCGACGAGGCTCGGGTGAAGGGCCCGGCAGGCAGCTTGCGACCTCAGTCCACTTAGGAGGAAAGTCTTGACCATCGCAGGAAGAATCAGACACCTGACGCGGATCGGCCTTTCGCACATGAACGAAGCGGTCCTGGACGTGTTGTTTCATTCCTACGGGAAGCCGGCCGGGCTTACGGCCGCGCAAATACACGACCGGATGGGATTGGGCGAAGACTTCGGAAACCCGCCCCACGGCGTCGTCGAGGGCTTGCTTTCCCACCTGGAGGGCGCAGGCAGCGTCACGTCCGATTCAACCCCGGGCCCGGACGGCGAAATCACCTGGCGACTAACGGAACAGGAGTACGCCCAGCGTTGCGACTAGCACCAACGGTAGCGTTCTGCTGTCGCCCTTCCTTCCGGGAGTATGTGAGCCATGGATGGCGGAACCAAGCCCCATGGATGGGTTCATGCGTCTCCCGGAAGGAAGGGCGACAGCAGAATGCGGGGGCGCAATAGACTGGGCCTATAATCGGATGGCGGAGTGGGAGGGGTTCATATGACCGACAATCCCGGCTACACGGTCGATTTCATCAAGTCCGACACGGACCGGGCGACGTTCATGAAGGATCCGGCGATGGATCATCTGATGGCGGCGCTGGTGTCGGTGAGCACGGAGATCTGGGCGCAGGCCCGGCGCGTGAAGATCATGGAGCGATTGCTGGAGGACCACGGGAAGGTCACGCGCGAGATGATCGAGGGTTACATGCCGAGCGCGGAGGAGGAGGCGTCCTGGCGGGCCGAGCGCGACCGCTTCATCGAGCGGACTTTCGGCTCGCTCACGGCGGGGCATTCGTTCGAAGGCCAACCGACGAGGGGGTTCCATGACCGGCCGGGCGCCGAGGGTCCGACGAATCGCTCCGGCATGGGAGGTGACCAGTCATGATGAATCGACGCACGATATTGGGGTCCCTGGCCGCGGCCTTTTCGGCCACGGTAGCCACGCGCAAGGCGCGCGCATCCACGGCCACCCCGTCTTCCTTGCCGTTCGACGTCGAGCCGCGCGGCACCGTGGGCATACAGGAGCGCATGCCGAGTCTCGACCTGGAGAGCCGGCACGAGTTCCTGACCGGTTTCAGGGCCTGGGCGCAGGGACCGCTGGGCAGGGCCGCCGAGGAACGGGCCAATGCCATTTTCAAGGCGAAGGGCATTGATCCCGAGGGCGACGTTCCGCTGGAGCAGGTCCAGGCGGCCCTTGAGGGCGACCCGATCGTTGGCGCCAGCGTTCGCTACTGGATCACCGGTCAGCAGCATTGCTGGAAGCTGGTTGCCGACGAATTCCACGCCAACGCCGACGCCTACATGGCCGAGCTGGACGCCGCCGAAAAGGCGGGTCCGGGCTCGGTGACGCTGGATCCCGAATTCAAGGTCCCGGAATACGCTTCGCACGAGATCCACATTCAGCCGGGAGGCTACGTGGGCGATCCCTTCGCCGGCTACATTTATCACTACGGCACCAATCACTTCCGGATGGGCAACGAACAGGACCAGCGGCAGAAGCTGGTCGCCTCCACGGCGGAGCCGCCGGAAGATGGCCGGTTCAAGCGCATTCTCGACCTGGGCTGCGGTCCGGGCCGGCTGACCGTTGCGCTCAAGGACCGGTTCCCGGACGCGGAAGTCTGGGGCATTGACGTTTCCGGACCGATGGTCCGCTACGCGCACATGCGCGCGGCCGACCTCGGCAAGGAAGTGCACTTCGTTCAGGGCCTGGCGGAAGACACCGGTTTTCCGGACGGCCATTTCGACCTGGTGTATTCCTACATCCTGTTTCACGAAGTGCCTGCTTCCGTCACACGGGCGATCGTGAAGGAGGTGCACCGGATTACCCGCCCGGGCGGTGTGTTTCAGTCCGGCGATTTTCGGGCCGATCAGCGTCCGCCCACCCCCTATCGCAGTTTCCGCCGCTGGTGGGACTACCGCTGGAACAACGAGGTCTGGCGCAACGAATTCCAGGACATGCATTTCGGCAACGAAATCGCAAAAGCCGGGTTTACCGTGCGCAATTCCAAGCAGGACCTTGGGTTCCTAGGGGCCATACACGCCACGCGCAACGCCTGAGCTCCAGCTCACCCACCAACTTTTTCAATCCCATGAGAACGGGAGGACATCTCATGACCAACCGCTGTAAAGCACTACCGATCTGCCTGGCCGTAGCCGCGGCAATCCTGTTCGGACCTGCACAGGTCAATATCGCGTTCGGGCAGGAGGTCCAGCTCGAGGAAATCGTCGTGACCGCGCGCAAGCGGGAGGAAGCGATTCAGGATATTCCGCTCGCCATTACCGCATTCACTTCAGACGAAATGCAGAAACGCAATATCCAGGAAATGCGCGACATCGCGCTGTTCACGCCCGGATTCAACTTCGAGGATTTCGGCGGTACCGGCGGCACCATGCCGGTAATTCGCGGAACGACCCAGGTTGCCAGTTTCCGCAATACCGAGCAGAACGTGTCGTTCTTCTTCGACGGCGTCTACCTGCCGCGCAGCTACGTCACCGACCTTGGTTTCGTCAACATGGAGCGGATCGAAGTCGTGAAAGGCCCGCAGAGCGCGCGTTATGGCCGCAATGCGTTCATGGGAGCGGTCAACTACATTCCTCGCAAGCCGAGCGATGAGTGGCAGATTCAGGCCACCGGCCTTGGCGGCAATCATTCGCGCTACGACCTGGCGGGTACCGTTTCCGGGCCGATTGTTCCCGGCGTCATTTCGGTACTGCTGGGATTCGACAATTCGGAGTTCGACGGCTCGTGGGAAAACCCGCATCCGTATGCTGATATCGACTTCGATCAGGGAACCGACGACCGTCAGGGCGGGTATGACCGTGCGGTGACCACTGCGGCAGTGCGCTTTACGCCGAATGACGCCTTGAGTATCGACGTTGCCTATTACGACTATGACTATGACCGCGAGCACCGAGCCCAGAACTGGTTTGCCGAGCTGGAAGCAGAGAGCCACTATCTCAATTGCGGCCAGTGGAATCCGGATGTCAGGCCAGCCGGAACTCCGGGGTTTGGCGGCGGCGGACGGTGGTACCGGTTGTATTGCGGCGAACTCTTTGTTCGCAATGTTCCCACCGACCCGCGGGGATATGCCAGGCAACTCAACGCATCGTTCCTTCGGGCTTCGGTCAACTGGCGTATTAATGATGCAATTGAGGTGGAGTATGTGTTCGGTCAGATGGAAGCCGACAGCAAGACCTTTGGCTATAAGGACACCCTGCCGGGTTGCACTTTCGCGTCGCCGCTGCCCGGATGTGTCTTCGAGAGTGGGCCGATAGGCAACTTTGAAGTAGACTCGCATGAAATCCGTGTTTCCTGGGACGGTGGCGAACGCTTGCGCGTAGCTGGAGGGCTCTATTACACGGAGAACGAGGATTTCCGCACCTCGAATTTCTCCACGCTTCCGCCCCTGTCCGGCGTGCCGGCAGGCCCGGTGGATATCCTGGATCGCTCGGCGTTCATCATTTACGCCGTTCTTGCACGCACCCTGCGCACGGAAGAGTCAATTTCACCGTTCGTAGAGCTCAGTTATGCCTTCATGGATGGCCGCTCGCGTGTCGGGCTTGAGGCGCGCTACTCCGCAAGCGACAAGTTCGAGGGCGCCCTTGCGTCCGGCGGGACGGGCGGACTCGCCGAATTCTCGGGTTTGACGTTCGAGAACGAGTTCAAGTCGTTTACGCCGCGCGTAACCTGGGAGTACGACTTGAACCCCGACCGGCTGTTATTCGTATCGGCTGCTAGGGGTGTCAGGGCCGGCGGATTCAATCCCAGCGCTTTCCTGGAGGAGAACCGCACCTTCGATGAAGACCAGAACTGGACCTACGAAATAGGAAGCAAGAACACCTTCATGGACGGCCGGCTGCGACTGAACGGATCGTTGTTCTGGATCGAATGGTCCGACGTGCAGATCACGGCGCAAGATCCCGGGAACCCCGCGATCCTTCCGCTAAACATCACCCGCAATCTAGGAGACGTTCGGTCTACGGGTTTCGAACTGGAGGTCGCATACGCACTCACGGCCAATCTGACCATCAGCGGTTCCGCCTACTACGGCGATGCGAAGTACAAGGACGGCACGCGTGACTTGAGGTGGGGCCGCACGCCCCTGGTGTGCGATGATGTCGTATGCGCGACCAACGGCGACATCGGCGGTAACCAGATGGAGCGTCAGTCAAAAGTCCAGACCACGATAGCGGCCGAGTGGCGCGATGAACTGGCGCTGGACTTCGCGCAGGAGTACTACCTGCGCTGGGACCTGGGCTACCAGTCCAAGCAATACGCCGAAGCCGTGAACCTGTCGTGGGCACCGGAGCGCACCATCGTCAACGCAAGCATCGGAATTGTCGGTGAATTGTATGAGGCGCAACTGTGGGCGCGCAATCTGTTCGACGAGCAGTACGTCTCCGGCATCCTGGTCGGCCAGCCCAATATCCAGTACAACGCCTACCTCGGCGAGCGCCGGACCTACGGCCTCAGGGTGATCGTAGACTTCGACGCCTTCGCGAACTGATCACAGAGATAAGCCCTGGCTCGCTGGGGCCAGAGCGCTTTCCGGCCCGGAGCGGATCGAACGTGAGGGCAGGGAGTTGGAGAAAAGCCCCCGGGTGTACGGCCTCGTTTTGTGCTCGGCAACACGGATTGGTCATGCAAATGGTCGCATTTGACATTGACGACACGCTTGCCAATTCGACCGAGTTCGATTCGCGGCTCTTAGTGGGTGCCGTGCGAAGCGTTTATGGAATCGAGGTGAATGACGACTGGTTCTCCTACCGCTCCGTGACCGACAGCGGCATCCTCGAAGAGATCATGTACAAGGCCGGCGTAAGGCCCGAACGCGTGCTGGTCCACGCGAGGGTCAGAAGAATATCTGCAGGCTTGGCCGCAGGCTACATCGGCGATCGGGGGGTGCCTTCCTGAAGTCCTGGGCACCAGGGCCTTTCCCTGGGCGCAGCGAAGGCGAGTAATCGTCAAGGTCAAGCATACCGCCCGCGACCCCAACCCGTGCTATGGCGCAACCGAATGATTGCAAAGCGCAAGCTTGCGGCGCGGATCATGCGTCAACCCGCCCGCGCGCCAGGGGTACCGGCAGCGACGGGGTAGCAGCGCCTGCGCGGCCAATCACGCGTCAGTAGTAACGGAGGCCATGGTGGCGGCTGCGGAAACCGCCCGTACGGTGGCCCATATTCAATCGCCTATAGGCGGCCGCGGCTGCGGCAACGGATTCGGATGCGGGTTCTGAGGATAATCCGGACTATCAAACTCGTCTGGAATCGCGCGCAAGGCTGCAATGAGGAATACGATCTTCTCCTCGAATATCTCGAAAATACGCTGGTCAGTAGTGTTTCCCTCCTTCTTGGCAGCTGCCTTCGCATCCGTCCAAACCGACTCTATTCCACTCTCGGAAAGACCCACCTCCATTGCTTCCTTCTCCAATAAGACCGCCGTGACTTTGTTTTCTATGTTCATGGCTTTAGCCACCGTTTTCATTGCTTCTTCGAGGCTGTCCACGTCCGTGGGCCTTTCCAGATCGACCTTCAAAGCAAACTTAAACGCCTCGTTTCTTGTAACCTTCTCGAAGACACGGTATATCAAATTGGTGGTGATGCGTCCGATGACGTCGTCAAATGTGGAATCGTTGTCTGTAACGGATACGCCTTCGTACTTCCAGTAGCTGTCATCGCCTCCCATGTATATCGCTGTCATGGCATACACCAAACCATGCTCTACATCGTGTCTCTCCGGGCTTTGTGACAATGCGTGGAAGATTTCGTGTGCAGCAACGCGCTTGTAGTCATCTTGACCGGGGAGTGAATCATGCACTTTTATTCGCCTTTCTTCCTCAATCCAGTATCCATTAGCACCGGAAACAGGTCCCACAACAATGTCGATCCTAGTATTGCCCAAGCCTGTGACGTGTTGCGAGCTGATTCCCTGAACTTGGCTTATGACATCTTTAACGGTTTCATATGGGACCTTGTATCGCTGTTCTTCGCACAAGGTTGCGTCCGTGCACACTCCCCTGTTAATCACAAGCGTGGCATATTTCTTGTCGCAAGCCTGCCGCCCACGTACTCGCCTGTCGCCTTTGCACACCTTAGAACGTAGGCCCATTGCTCGAAGCATAAGAAACTCCGCTTGTCACATCTGACACCTCACCCGTTTCCGGTGATATCCATATCCGTGCGGCGGCACCTTCCACGGGGCCGTATATGGACACTCCGACACGCCAAAATCTGACCAGCTTATTTTCGGCGTCCAATTCATAGACCAGTACAGCCGGATAGACTTCGTAATCCCAAGGAATCTTCCCGCGCCACTCGGGGAGCACCGGAAGGGTTTTGGCGAAGTCGACCGCTGCCTCGCGCGCTATCGCTTCCGCTTCCGCGGACAGGACCACCATATTCGTCGGACTCAGTGCCTGGGTGTCGAGAATCTGCCCGCGCATCCACGTTACAGCACCGCTTGAGGAAAAGAATACCTTGCCTCGTTTTCCCGCAGGCTGTCCATCTATGAGTTGTACAAAGGTAACCTCGTGCCCCCAGTTTTCATTCTCGCCAGCCGAAACAATCTCTATTTCTAGCGATTCATCCGCGCCGGTCAGTTCCTTATGCTCTTTCAGCAGGGCAATGACGCTGTAAGGGTTGCGGTCCTGTAAGACCGAATCTACATCCACATAGCCAATCTCTCCGTGGGTCATAGAGAACATCGTTAGATCGCCTTTTATTTCGCTCTCCCTTTCCAGCTGCCGCCGATTCGCTGTCGGGGTTGCGCTGGCACTGCGTTCCGGCGCTGCCATCACGACGGAGGTGGGCCCATCGCCGCCCGGCGGCTCCGCCAAAGGCAAGCTGCTGGAATCCTCCCACTCTGGCGCTTGCGCGGTTTCGGATGGAGCATCAGGCCCGTCTGCTAGGAACACGTATGCCATCACAGCCAGCGCCGCTGTCAGCGGAATCAAAAGTAAAGCAAACTTCTTCATAGTCTTCTCCTCGTAACTACTCACCCCCGTATCCGTGATTCAGCGGGGTGGTTTGTGTCGGTTGATCGATTATTATGGCGGCCTTGCCGTTGAGTGCGATCTGGATGGTGGTGAGGAGATTATAGGCCTGTTGTGCTATGGAACTGCAGGTAGCTGGCGACGCGTTCGCGCTATCCGTCGGGGCGCACGGAGCTTGAGGACGATCTTTCCTGGCCTGGGTGCCGGAGCGCAACATTGCGAAGGCCAGCATCGGCGTTATCGGGCGCTGGTACGAGGCGCGGCTCTGGGCCCGCAACCTGTTCGACGAACTCTACGTGTCCGGAGCGCCCGTGGGCGTGCCGAACAGGCAGTACAACGCCTACCTGGGCGAGCGCCGCACGTTCGGCCTGACGTTTGTCGTGAACTTCGACAACTTCACGGACTGAACGGAGCGCCTTTTTCCGTCGGCCCGCCGTTCCCCGCGAGTTCGGGTGCGGCGGGCTGAATGAGAACTGCGACCGGCATACATCTGATCCTGTTTGACATTGACGGGACGCTGGTTGATTCAGATGAGTTCGACTCGGAGCTCTATGTCGCGGCCGTCAGAAAGGTTCTGGGGATAGAGATCGGCGACGACTGGTCCGCGTACCGCAACGTGACCGACGGCGGGATCCTGGATGAAATCATCGACAACGCGGGGCTGACGGACGGTCGGCCTGGCGTTCATTCAGAAGTCAAGGCTGTTTTTGCCGGCATGGTTTCGGAATACCTGGAAGAACGGGGAGGCCGCTTGCCCGAAATCGAAGGCGCCGGGACTTTCCTGGCCGAACTCGAGTCACTTCCGGAAGTCTCGGTGGCGCTGGCCACCGGCGGCTGGGAGGAGACGGCGCGGATGAAGCTTCGCGCCGCCGGTCTGGATCGCTACTCCCTCCCCCTCGCCTCGGGTTCGGACGCCCTCACCCGCGTCGAAATCATGCAGATCGCCGAGAACCGCGCGCTTGGCGGCCAAACGGCGAGACGCAGAACCTACTTCGGCGACGGAATCTGGGACAAACAGGCCAGCGAGCAACTGGGCTACGATTTCATCGCCATCGGCGACAAGGTCCAGCACCACGCCCGATATCCCAACTTCCGGTACAAGCGGACGATCCTCGCTCACCTGCTACCGGGTGCGGACTGAGCGGCATGTACGAAGCAATCAGCTCAGGCGCTCGATTCCGGGGCAGGAATCGAAGCCACGATCCAGTGCTTCAGATAGTCTTGCTCGATCTCATCCAGCATGGCCTCAATATCCGCGGTAGGAAACTGGTGAATGCAGGCTCGGGCTAACGCCCGAAGCTTGGTGTCCACGGGGCGGTTGGATTTCGATTTCTCCGCGTACACGTATAGATTCCGAGTTGTCATCACGCGCAATTCTGCCAGACTTGGTGGAGTGCACGCAGGGCGGCTGGCGAACTGAATCGTCAATTGATCGTGATATGATCGTCATTTGATCGGAAGCGTCAGAGGAAGAGTTGGATGGATTTTCAAGCCTATGCTGATCGCTCCAATCTGCCCGCGAGCGAGGCCATGCGGGTAGCGGCGCTGCTTGAGATGGACGGACCCGAAGGCTTTAGCGACGTTCAACTGGCGCTGACAGTCTCCAGGGGATTGCGTGCTCGTTCGGCACACGCATTGGCCAGGCTGCTGGGCACAAATCGCATAGTAGGGCCCGTAATCCCCGAAGCGACCCTTCGGCGTGCCCGCAGGGCCGGAAAATCACTCTCGCGCGAGCATAGCGAGCGGCTCTACGAAGTCGGACGTGTTGTAGATGCGGTGAGCTGCGCCTTTCATGGGGACCGTAACGCCATCGAGGACTTCCTGAACCGTCCGCATCCACTGCTCGAAGGCAGCACGCCTCTTGATCTTGCGCGTTCCAGTTCAGCGGGCGCGGATGCCGTGGTGAGTCTCATCCGCCGTGCAGAGGCCGGCATGGCCGTGTGACAATGCCGCGACGCCTAGCCGGCGACATGCGTGCGTACCGGATCGGCGACCCGCAGGGACGATTTCCCATCTGGAGCCCCGACGGCGCCAGGCAGGTCGCGGGACGCTGGCATGAAGCGGGCGCGCAGGTCATCTACGCGTCCGAGAACTATTCGACCGCGCTGCTGGAGATCCTGGCGCACTGGAACGGGCTCCTGCCGAGCGGTCAGCAGTACATTGAGATCACGATTCCCCGCGGCACCAGCTATGAATTCGTCACGGAGGATGCCATCCCGAACTGGTTCGAACGGAGCGCGGAGGCGGCCCGGCGCTTCGGCCGTGACTGGTATGCCGAGAATCGAAGTGCGATACTGATCGTTCCTTTGGTGATTGCGCGCATGGAGCAAAATGTCGTTATCAACAGCCGGCATGCGGAGTTCTCGAACCTCTTGGTGGGCTCCGAGAAGCCCGTGTTCTGGGACGACCGCCTGTTGCCTTAGCGCCGCAGGGGAGGAGGAGCTGGAGAGGTGCGAGGAAGGCTGAGCCTGCATTCGTTCATGCTCTGCGCGGTTGCGTTCGCCGGGCTGGCGCAGGCGCAGACGCCGGAGGAGTTCTTTCCCGGACGGCTGATGTTCTCGGCGGAAGAGGAGGCGCTGTACATGCAGCGCTACGAGAAGTCGCAGGTTCGCAGGACCGCGGACGAAATTTACGTCGATCAGGAAGCGATGGCCGGCGCCGATGACTGGGCGCCGCTGCCGGCTGCCGCTGCCGCGGAGCGAACGATTTCGGAGCAGGCTCTGGACGGCGCGGAACGCTATGCGGAGATCAACAACTCCAACGCGTTCATCGTCTGGCGAAACGGGAAGATCGAGCGGGAAACCTATTTCGGCGGTCACACGCGCACTTCGCCGATCAACTCCTTCTCCCTGGCCAAGCAGGTCACGGCGTTCGCCATCGGCCGGGCGCTCATGCTCAACAACATTGCGTCGCTCGATCAGCCGGTGGCCGATTTCGTGACCGAATGGAAAGGCGATCCCTGGCGGGAGAAAATCCTGGTCCGCCATCTGCTGGACATGCGCGCGGGCTTTTTCCCGCAGGTTCCACCCCAGGGCCCGACCGACCTGATCTCCCGCACCTTCCTGCACCCGCGCCACGACGAGATCATCGTGGCGGAATACCCGGTCATCGATGAGCCGGGCACGCGATACGAGTACAACAACGCCGCCGGCGACATGGTCGCGGTGCTGATCGAGCGCGCCACCTCACGCCGGTACGCGGAGTTCGTGAGCACGGAAATCTGGCGGAAGATCGGCGCCATGGGCGGTGCGGTCTGGGTGAATCGCCCCGGAGGAACGGCGCACTCCGGATGCTGCATGCTGGCGCCCGCCGAGAACTTCCTGAGGCTGGCGATCGCGATGCTCCGGGACGGCGTATGGGGGGGCGAGCGGTTGTTGCCGGAGGGTTACGTGAAGGAGATGATCACGCCCACTCCCCAGAACCCGTACTTCGGCTTGAGCATCTGGGTGGCCGGGCGCTATACCGAGCGGCGCGGCTTCGCCAATCCGGACCGCGGCATGGCGGAAATCCTGCACGGCGAACCTTATCTCTCCGCCGACCTCTACTTGTTCGACGGCAACGCCAACCAGGTGGTTTACGTGGTTCCCTCCCAGGACCTGGTCATCCTGCGCACCGGCCGGGCGCCGCCGCGCGACGAGACCACCGAGTGGGACAACAGCGTTCTGCCCAACATCATCATGCGCGGCATCGTGAAGGACCGGCGCGCCTCGGCGCCGCAACCCCGCTAGCCCGGCGGCAGGTACCAGATGGGCGAGGTCCAGGCCATTTCCTGGATGGTCTTGGGCGCATCGTTATCGCAGGCTTCCGGGCGCTCATCGGCCGGCAGGGCGACGCATTGCGCCCAGCTCCAGCGCAGTGTGGGCACTTCCGCCGCGCGCAGGTAGTAGTACGAAGCCTCGGTGGGGTCGAACTCCGGGTCCTCGAACACCGCGCACAGGTCCGCCGACCCCGTGCCGCTCCACGCTCCGGTTTGCAGGTCCACCTCGCCTTCCTGGTTCTCCCGGCCGGCCACGTCGAAGACCTTGTAGTGGGCCTGGCCGCCATCGTCGATCCACCCCTTGATCACCTGGAGCTTTTGCAGTTGCGCCGCCTGCGGATCCTGCAGCGCGCTAACGAATAGTTGCGGCGCGGCTCCGGCAGGCCCGCCGCTCAGGTCGCCGCCCATCGGGATGCCCCGGGCATAGCCGTGGGCCGCCCTGTCGTCCAGTTCGCAGGCGCTCTCCTCGAAGTCCCAGCCCGCGAACAGCCGGGGTTCGATTCGCGTTCCGGTGGTGCCGAACACCTCCTTGCGACGCAGTGACTCGAAGATCGCGTCGCGTGAATTCTCCACGGCCCATACGCCGGCCAGACCGCCCGGATTGGAAATCAGCCCGAAAGGCGAGCTTCCGCGGTCGGACAGCCGGGTCTCGAAATCGGTCTCCGGCGCCAGGTGCCCCGGCCAGCCGTGCTCGTGCGTGTCGCCGGCCGTAGTTATGTGTCCGTCGGTGGAGGCGATCACACCCATCTTGTAGGAATTGACGCCGATCACGGCCTGGTCCTGCAAGCCGGTCAGGAGAACGCTTCGGAAGAAGTCGTTCTTCGAAATGCAGCCGAAGCGCGCAAAGCCCCGGATGCCGATTTCCCCTTCTTCGCAAAACCGCACCACGGTCGGCTCGCCGAAAAACGACACCGCGTCCCGGCCGACGCTGCGCACCTGCTCCTGCTCGCAAAGCTCGTCCTCGGCGCCGAGAATGTTCGGCAGCCCGTTGAAGCACTCGGAATTGCCCTTGTGCTGGAATACCTCCATGACGGGTTCCATCGCGTTGCGCAGTTCGGCGATCCCGCGCGCCGTGTCGCTCGACTCGAACCTGGAGATATAGGACGGAAACATCGCGCCGGAACTCAGGTTCGAGTTATGCGGGATCGACAGCACGTCGCATCCCTCCACGCCTTCCAGGCACTGCGCGGTCAACTGGTCCCACAGTTCGACGTCGGTGGGCGATTCGATATAGGAAATCGCGTATTCCGGCACCCGGTCGTTGCGGAAGATCACGTTGCGGTGGTAGTTGTTGCTCTTGGGCGTGCCCGTGTATTCGTAACCCACGAACGTGGTGAAGCGGCAGGCCGAGGTCCGGTCGTAGGCCTCTTCGGCCATGTCCCGGGTGCTCCGCCACAGGGAAAGAGATGCCTCGACACAGTCCGAACCGTCTTCACCGCAAACGTCCGTCACCCGCTCGGGGTCTTCGCTGATGACAATGCGAATGAAGGGCGACAGCCCTTCTCCGCTTTCGCCCCGCAGGAACCTGCAGGAGTTGACGTCGTACACCTCGCTCTCCTCGTCAAAGCAGAGCTTCATTTCACCGAAGAACTCGGAATGATCGGTGACCGCCGCGAAATCCAGCGGCCGCTCGAGCTGCTGGGTCATCAGCACCCTGCCGTCCTCGGCGTAGGGCGGGATCGGGATGGCTTCGCCTCTGGCGAAACGGTACGCGTCGGCCGGTGTGGTCCTCGTGCCCAGCGGGCGGGCGTCGTAGGAGTAGGCCGTATGGATGTGCAGATCGCCGAAGTACGCGTTGCGATTGGCGTTTCGGTCGATGCAGACCTCCCTGTCCTCGGTATACGTCACCAGATCGGCTTGCGGCGACTCCAGCCCCGCTTGCTCAGCACACCCGGAAACAACGAATGCGGCTATCAGCAAGGCAATGTGAACTTGATGCGGCATAGGCTAAGTCCTTATGACGTTTCCTCCCGGAAAAGCTCGATGGCCCGGTCGAGGCTCTCGCGGTCGCCCACCAGCACCACCGTATCGCCGGACTCGTAGCGGAAGTCCGGGTCGCGGCGGTAGTGGGGATGGCCGTCCCTGACCACGGCGAGTTGCACGGCGCCGGTTTGCCGCTGCAATTGCAGGGATTGGACGGTCATGCCGATGGTCCTTGTTCCGTCGGCGATTTCGACCAGCTCCAGGGCGTCGTGTATGCCCAGGTGCTTCAGCGCATCGAGCCGCAGGTCCGGCTGCGCCGTGCCGCGCAACAGGCCGTAGTGTTCCATGCGTACGGACTCGGCTTCCTGCCAGATTCGATTGATGGGGATTCGGTAGCTTTCCAGCGCGCGGGCGAATAACTCGATCGAGGCTTCGAACTCGTCCACCACGACTTCATTGGCCCCGACCGACATCAGCTCGTCGATTGAATCGGTGTAACGCGTGCGGACCACGATCTCCGCGGCAGGGTTGAGGTCCCGGGCAACCACTACACCCCGGCTTTCGTCCGCCGGCGACGAAATCGTGAAGACGATGACCCGGGCACGCCGGGCGCCAACGTGCTCAAGCACGGCGGGCCGCGTGCCGTCGCCGAACGCGACGGGTATCCCGTCCTTTCGTGCGCGGCGGACGAGTTCGGCGTCGTATTCGACGACAATGCAGGGAATTCCCGCCGCATCCAGGACCCGCGCCAGGTAGCGCCCACCGACGCCGTAGCCGACGATCACCGTATGGTCGGACAGGCCCGCGGGGGCATCGGGATCCACGGCGCCGCTCAGCCTCACGCGTTTGCCGGACGGCACGATGCGTTCGGCGATCGGCCGCGCGGCGCGAATCATGAACGGCGTGGCCATCATGGAAATCACGGCAACGCTGAGAAACAACTGGTAGTCGCCTTCCCGGAACAGGCCCAGCGGCAGACCCACCGCCGCCAGCAGAATCGAGAATTCGCCGATCTGCGCCAGGCTGAGTCCGCTGATCAGGGCTGTGGAGGACGACGCGCCCGTTGCCCGTACCGACACCGTTACCAGCAGCAGCTTGAGCGCAACGAGCCCGAACAGAATCGACAGCAGCAGGCCGGGCTGCGTCATCAGCACCGAAAGATCGAGCAGCATGCCGATGGAGATGAAGAAGATTCCGCTGAAAACGGCCCGGAAGGGCAGGACGTCCGACAAGGCCTGATGACCGTATTCGGACTCGGAAATGAGCAGGCCGGCGATGAAGGCGCCGATCGCGATGGAAAACCCGACCGACGCGGTCACCACGGCCGTGCCGATCCCGAAGAACGCGACGCACAGGGTGAACAGGTCGCGGTCGCGGAAGACCACGATCCGGTCCAGTGTCCGCCGAACGACGAAACGCCCGCCGATAACCAGCGCCGTCATGATCAGCAGTCCGCGCAGAAACTCCATGCTCACCGCGCCCATGTCGGCGCCTCCGAGGCCCGCAAGAACCGGCAGCAGGAGAATGAGCGGCAGTACGCACAGGTCCTGAAACAGCAGCACGGAGATGACCGCCCGCCCCCGGGCCGTATCGAGTTCGGCCCGATCCGCATAATTCTTGGTAACGATGGCCGTGGACGACATGGCGGCGATGGCGCCGTAGAAGACGGCCTGGCCGGTCGGTATGCCGAGCGCGATGGCCAGCCCGGCGACGCAAAGCAGCGTCAGGCCCACCTGCAGCGATCCGCCGATAAACACGGACCTCGCCCACTGGCGCACATGGGACAGCGACAGTTCCAGTCCTACGGCGAACAGCAGGAGGGCGACGCCAAGCTCGGACAGTATCTCGACTTCGTGGGTATTGCCGATCAGCCCGAATCCGTTGGGTCCCACCAGGATGCCCGCGACCAGAAACCCCACCAGGGGCGGTATCGACGCGCGGTGCGCCAGCGCGACGATCGGGATCGCCATCCCCACTAGCAGCATCAGGTCGATCAGCAGCTTGAATTCGGTCACGGGTCGGGTGCGTTTCTCCGGCTTCCGGCGCCTATATTCTGCCCCGGAGGAGGGGCCCGGCTAACCGGCGCCGGATTGACGCTCGGTTTGCGGGAAAGGGGTCCGCCAGCCGTCCAGCCAGCCCTCGATACGGGCGATCCTTTGTTCCACCGAAGAGATCCGCGTGTTCAGCGAAGAGATCCGCGTGTCCAGGCCGGAAATGTCCTGACGCAGATTCCTCCACACGAGCAGGATCGCGCCCAGAATCGGGACCACGATCGAGAAAACCGTTGCTACTACTTCTCCGTCCATGAGTGCCTCCTTGGCATCGAATTGCAGAAAAAGTATAGCAAGAAGCACCCCGGGAAACAGGGCGTGATCATGCGTTCTCGCCCGCTTTTCGGATACCGATCTGCTCGCGTAGACTTGCCGCGTTATGAAATTTCACTCCCAGCACTACTTTGTCGGCGAGCAGGCCGACCGGACCCCGGTTCCCGAGCAGTTCGAGGCCGGGCCCTTCAGGAAATCCCGCCCGCCGGAACCGCTGCGGTTCGAGGTCAACATGGTGGCCGAGGCGCACGGCAAGCAGCAGAAGACCGGCACCGTGCAGGTCAACATCCCCGGCTTCAGTCCGGTCACGCTCTATTGCGACGAGCAGCCCCCTGTGGGCGACGACCAGGCCCCGCCGCCGCTGGCGTTCTTCACTGCCGGCATCGGCTTTTGCCTGATGACCCACATGACCGACATCCTCAACACCCGCAAGATCGAGGTGACCTCAATGCGCCTGGAGCAGCGGGTCCGGTTCATGACCACGCTCGGGACCATGCGCGAACTCGGCCATCGCACCACCGGCGAGACCGAAAAGGTGGAGACGCACGTCATCATCGACAGCCCCGAACCGCCGGAAAGGATCCAGGCCCTGCTGGAGGAAGCCGAAAGTTCCTGCATGGCCCACCATGCGCTGCGCAATCCCATCCCCTGGTCGACGCGACTGGTGTATAACGGCGTTGAAATCGACGCCCGGGACAGCGCCGAGTAGATATGCATGGCTTTGCAGGAATTTCCGACGAACTGACGATTCACTATGTGGCCCTGGGGGAGGGCCGTCCCCTGGTGTTTATTCCGGGCTGGACCATGGATACGGGGGCTTTTCGGGAGAACCTGGGGCCGCTGTCGGCGGATTTCCGGGCGATTGCCTACGACCCGCGCAGCCACGGAAAGTCGTCCCGCACCGAATCCGGACACGATTACAGGCAGCACGGGGCGGACCTGGCGGCGTTTCTGGATGAGCTGGAACTCAAGGATGTCGTGCTGCTCGGCTGGTCGGCGGGCGCCTGTGCCGCCTATTCCTACTTCGAGCAGTTCGGATACGGAAACGTCCGGGCCTTCGTCAATATCGACCAGCCACCCAAAGCGGTCAGGGAAACGCCCGCCGACTGGGGAATCAACTCGCGGGAACAACTGGCGCAGTTCGAGCAGTTCATGGCGTCGCCGCAACGGGAGGAGTTCGCAAGAATGGCCGCCCCCACCATGTTTCTCAACCCGCCTGTCGACGCGGCGTTTATCGAGGAATTCGTTGCCAGCTCGATGAGCACGCCGCAACCCGCCGCCTCGCTGTTGCTGCGGGAAGTGAATCGCAGCGACTACGCGGAGGTGGCCGCGGAGGTGGCCGCGCGATTGCCGGTGCTGCATATAGTGAAGGAAGAACACGGGGAGGCCGCCCGGCGATGGATCGAAGTAAACGCGCGGCAGATCGAATTGTGCGTGCTGGGCGCCCACATGATGTTCCTGGAGTTCCCGGCTCAGTTCAACGCCGCCGTCACCCGCTTCCTCGACTCACGCCTGCCCGCCTGAACTGCTCAATTTCCATTGCGCCTTGCTCCGTCCATCGGAAACACACGCGCCACTGGTCGTTGATACGAATGCTGTGCTGCCCACTTCTGTCGCCCTTCAATGCCTCGAGGTGATGTGACGGCGAGGAAACTACGGTCAAGTTCCGGTTGCCAGTCCGGGAGCTGGCCTTTCACGACCGCTCGCTTAACCGGGTGGTCGAGGCCGGTGCGTACGAGATTCAGGTCGGCGCGTCGAGCGAAGACATTCGCCTCAAGGAAAGGTTCAGCGTCGTCTGAGAGGGTATCGGCGCGCGCTACCTGCGCCGCATAGCGTTAACACGCCCTGGTCTTGGTTGGATTTGTTATCCTGCGTTTTCAGACACAGGCGGCGGCATTTCGCCGCGAGCAATCAGGAGACCCTCAACTCTCGCTAATCGGGTCTCAACAGATACCAGTCTTTGGTTGGTATCTGCCCAAGTCATCCAGATTGCAATAAGAAGCGTCACAGTTACCCCGAGCCCGGTGCTGATAATTGTGATCATTTCTTTGTTCATATTGGAACTATATTACAAGGAGCCATTCAGGTATTTGTTCGGATTTGGGGAGTTTTTTGGGATTTAGAGAATTCTTCGCAAACCTCGTATTCATTTACGCCCAGGCCGATTGCCGAGACGGCGCCGGCGCCGCGCAACTCGTCCATGGCTCGGTACCCGCCGTCCATTGCGATCGGAAACAGCTCGTCGTTTCTCGCGCCGTGGGTTGTGGCGTTCCTCGGCGTAACCCGACGGTTTCAGAAGCCGCCCCACCTTGGTGGAAAGCACATACTCCCGGCCCCGGAACCTGCGCAGGGCGTCACCCACCCTGCGCTCGCTCAGCCCCTGCCCGTAGTGCGGGGCCGTATCGTAGTAGCGAAACCCACGCGTGCACGCCACTGGGAGCCGCCGGGATACTCGAAGTCCGCGATGGATTGCCCGTGCATTCGCACGCTGAATCCGGGGGCGGTCGGCGCCAGGTAGGCGCCGTTGCGCACTACGCAGGGGTCCACGAAGTGCTCGTGGAGATGGTCCACATACTCGATCACGCGATCCCCGATTTCACCGGAAATCATGACGTAGTCGATCATCGAGAGATGCTGCACGTACTCGCAAAGGCCCACGCCTCCCGCGTGCGGGCATACGGGCTTGCCGAACTTCGCGGCCAGCAGGTACACGGTCAGGATTTCGTTCAGCCCGGCGAGCCGGCAGGCGTCGATCTGGACCACGTCGATCGCGTCGCCGGCGATGAACTGCTTGAACAGGATGCGATTGGCGCACTGCTCGCCGGTGGCGACCTGAATTTCCCCGATCGCTTCCCTGATCTTCTTGTGGCCCGCGATGTCGTCGGGACTGGTGGGTTCCTCGATGAACCAGGGCCGGAAAGGCGCCAGGCGCCGCATCCACTCAATGGCTTCATTGACTTCCCAGGCCTGGTTGGCGTCCACCATCAGGACGATGTCTTCGCCGACGGTTTCCCGGATGCTCCGCAAGCGGCGAATGTCGTCGTCGATATTGGCGCCGACTTTCAGCTTGATATGGCGGAATCCCTGCTGCACGGCCTCCCGGCATAGCCTCCGGATTTTCTCGTCGTCGTAGCCCAGCCAGCCGGCCGACATCGTATAGGCGGGGTAGCCGTGTTCCTCGAGGTGGCGGATCCGCCGGTCCCGGGTTGCGATGTTCCTTTCGACGATTGCAAGAGCCTCATCGCGGGTCAGCACGTCCTCGACGTAGCGCAGGTCCGCGCATGCTACGAACTCTTCCGGATCCATTTCGGCCAGCAGGCGCCACACCGGCTTGCCCTCGGCGCGGGCCCACATGTCCCAGATGGCGTTGGCGATCGCGCCGGCGGCCATGTGAACAATGCCTTTATCGGGTCCCAGCCAGCGTATCTGGCTGTCGGATCGAATTTCCTCGTAGTACCCGCCGATATCGGCCCGGATTTCGTCGAAGTCCTTTCCGACCACCAGGTGCCGCATGGCCTCGACGGCCTTGCAGCAGATATCGTTGCCCCGCCCGATCGTAAAGATCAGGCTGAAGCCCTGATTACCGGTTTCAGTTTCGATTACGACATAAGTCGCCGAGTAGTCCGGGTCCTTGTTGGTTGCATCGGATCCGTCCAGCTGATCGGACGTAGGGAAACGCACGTCGCGCGCCGATAAACCAACGATTCTGTCAGGCATGCTCGGTCCTTTGCTCAATCCCCGCATGGGAAGCTATTCGAGAAAGGCGACAAATCAACGGTGAGGCCGCACAAAGTCCCGCTGTACGCTGGTGGGGCTATACTCAGGTTCATGAGTGCCTTGAACCGATACGCGGCCTTTGTGCTTGCTGCATTGGTGTTGGTCGCTGCGGGGTGCGGTGGGGCGGATGATGCCGAAAGGGCCGAAGCGCGCACCGCCGCGGATAATCAGCGCACTGCTGTGGTTTCCGAGTTCGAGCGCGCTCTTGACGAGGCCCGGTATCTCCGCGACGACATTGCCGCCTTGCGCGAGGACATGCGGGCCGTGCGCGACGCCGCCAATGAGGAAGTCAGGCGTGCTTCCCGGGACGCGTCCGTTCTGCGCGACGAAATCGCCGCCATTCGGCTTGAAATGCAGCAGTTGAGCGAGGCCGCCGCTTCCGAGGCGGAGCGCAGCGCCGAGGAAGTCAGGACGCTACGCGACGAGATCGCTGCGCTTCGCGACGAACTGACTTCCGCACGCGAGGCTGCCGAAGCGGCCGAAGGCGATTCAGGAGACTTCTCCGTTGCGCTGAGCGAAGCGGATGAATATCCGGACCCTGTCGTGTACGACGACGAAATCGGGACCGGGACTTATTCGCCGCAAAGGCAGACTGCGCGCCCGACCACGGTGATCTATGCGCCGACGTACCGCCGGCGGCCTCTCGCGTCGCCGCCCCGCGGCTACGCTCGCGATGCTCGGCGCTTGAGTCGTTCACGCGATGCGCGACGAAAAGCTTCCTCCGCGACCGACACGAAGCCGGTAGTGCGAACGAAGCCGGCCGAGCGAACCAGGTCGGTTGTATCGAGAACGCGCGACGTGTCCCGGACCCGGACGGTTGCGCCGAAAACGCGGAGGGTCGCGGATACGAGGCGACAGACGCCCAGCACGCGGCCCGCCGCACCGGCGGCACGACCCGCTGCACCAACTTCTCGCCCCGCTCGGGTGGTTTCGCGACCGGCCACGCCCACTTCGCGACCGGCTATGCCCACTTCACGTCCGGCTATGCCCACTTCACGGCCTGCTGCCCCTGCGCCGCGACCGGCCGCGCCGGCGCCACGCCCGGCGCCGCGGCCCGCGCCGGTTCCGCAAAAGAAGACTCACGTCCCGAAACCGGAAAGATAAGGCGACGCCTTCGCCCGTTCGACTTACCGCACGGTCGCGGGACGTAGTGTTAGAGTACGCGCGTCCGAATTTTTGCCCGGAAACCGGGGGTTGTTTCCTATCCATCGCAAGAAATTCGCGGATCTTCCATGAATCCCGTATTCGTAACCGGCGCGGCCGGACACGTGGGCGCCAATCTCGTGCGCCGCCTGCTCGACGACGGCGTTCGCATCCGGGTGCTGCTGAGGCACGAGGACAACAACGAGGGCCTGGAAGGCCTCGATGTTGAACGCGCTTACGGCGATATCCGGGACCTGAACGCCACCCGGCGCGCGATCGAGGGTTGCCAGGGCGTCTATCACGTCGCCGCGAAAGTCTCCACCATCGACGGCACTCGCGCGCATCGCCGCGAGTTGTATGAGTGCAACGTGCTGGGCACCCGCAACGTGCTGCAGGCGGCGCGGGAGTACGAAGCCGGGCGGGTAGTGGTCACGGGCTCGTTCAGCGCGGTTGGCTACGCTCTCGACGATCCGTCCGCTCCAAGCGACGAGACCATGCAGTTCTACCCCATGGAGCGCACGATGCCGTACGAGCGCAGCAAGATGCTCGTCGAGCACGAGTGCTGGCGCGCGGCGTCGGCAGGGCAGGACGTCGTTGTCGCAACCTGCTGTGCGGTCGTGGGCGGCGCGGACTTTTTCCCGTCGCGCCTGGGCCGGACCCTGTGCGACTTCACCGACGGCAAGCTCCATGCCTACGTGGACGGGGGGTTCGAGTTCGTGGCGGCGCGCGACATCGTCGAAGGGCACCTGCTGTGCATGCGCAACGGACGCCCGGGCGAGAAGTACATCTTCAGCAGCGAATACAAGACCATCTCCGGCATGCTTGATCTCTACGAGGAGGTTACGGGCATCCCGCGTCCGCGCCGGCGGATTCCGGCCAACCTGATGTATGTCTTCTCGGAGGCGGCGAGCTTCTACCTGAGCCGCGTGCACCCCGACTTTCCCCAGCGTTTCACGCCCGGCGCCATCCGCCTTCTGAAAAAGCGCCGCCACGCCAATCTCGACAAAGCGAAAAGCGAACTCGGCTACCGGCCGACCCGCATCCGCGACGCCGTGCATGAGGCGTACGCGTTTCACTTTCACGAGCGCAAGGCGATCACCAATCCGCAGGCAAAACGCCCGCGCGCGAACGGCGCTGCATACGAGCAAGACGCCGCGCCGAACCGCAGTGCGCAGATGACCGCCGATGGAGGCGCGTCATGAGCACGGCGGCGGCCGGACCGCCCGGCTTCGAGGAGGCCGTCAACCTGCGCCAGAAGGTGCGCGCCGCGGGCATGGACCCGGACTATTGGTACGCGGTCGAGGAGGTGCGCAATATCAAGCCGGGATCCGTGGTCGAGGTGGTTTTCTGGAAACGTTCGATTGCGCTGTTCCGGGCCGGGGACGGTTCGTTTCACGCCATGGACAACCGCTGCGCGCATCGCCAGCTCAAGCTGTCGCTGGGCCAGGTGGAAGGTTGCCGGCTGGTGTGCGCCTACCACGGCTGGAAATACGACCCGGATGGGCAGCTCGCCGAGACCGCGCACGAGATGCTTGGGGGAAGCATGCCCAGCGTCGCGCTCAGGACCTATCCGGTAAAGGTCCGATACGGCCTGATCTGGCTGTTCCCCGGGAACCCGGAACTGGCTCAAACGCGCCGGATTCCCGATATTCCCGAGCTGGAGGGCAAGGGTCGCTGGGCCTGCGTGCCGCTGAGCTTCACCTGGTCGGCGCACCACTCGATGGTGATCGACAACGTCAGCGATTTCACCCACGCCTGGCTGCACCGCCGCTACCGTCCCTTCGACGGCGCCGTGCTCACGCGCTGCGAGACGGTCGGCGACGACGTGCACGTGGCCTACGACACGAGCGTCGGACGCGGGCGTTTTTCCGGAATGTTCGTCGATCGCGAGCGGATCGATACCAATTCCATGAAGCTCTGCTATCAGTATCCCTACCAGTGGTCGAACACCGACGAGGCAATAAAGCACTGGTGTTTCGTGCTGCCCGTCGACGAACGCACCACCCGGGCCTTCTTCCTGTTCTACTTCAAGTCCCTGAAGGTTCCGATGCTGCCGATACGCTTCCCCCGGCTCGCGATGACCACGGTATTGAAGATATCCAACCGTATGCTCATCGGGCCGCTGCTTTCCCAGGACGGATTTGCGCTCGAAGCCGAGCAGGAGGGTTACGAGCGGCACTTCAACGCCCGTCCTCTCGAATTCAATCCGGCGGTACGGGCTTTTCAGAACGTGACGGTGCGCAAGTGGCAGGAGTACCTGGCCAGGGAGAACGGAGCGGAGACGCCCGCGCCCGGGTTGACGACCGCGGACGGCGGCGCCGATGCCTGAGTTGCCGGCGCCGGTGTCAGCGCTTTCGGGCGCGCTGCTGTTCCAGGCGGCGGTAATGATCGCCGTCTTTATCGGCGCACTGTTTCTGGGATCGATGTTCCTGCCGGGACGCCGGATCAAAGGGCCGGATCTCGGCGGCAAATCGATTACTTACAAGTTCAACGGTCTGACGTTATTGCTGCTCACCGTGCTTGCGGCCGGCATCGCCCAGGTCTCCGGTGCGTTCTCACTGTCGTTGCTGTATACGCACTTTTTCGCGCTCTTCGTGGCGGCGAACGTGTTCGCATTCGCGTTTTCCGGCTGGCTGTACTGGCGAAGCGCGCGGAAGCCTGCCGAATCGCCGGGGTTCTGGCGGGCCTACTTCTTCGGTGCGGAACTCAATCCCGCCCTGCTCGGGGTGGACCTCAAGATGTTCAGCTACCGCCCGTCGCTCATCGGGCTGGCGCTGTTCAACACTTCGTTCGCGGTGGTGCAGTACGAAACCTACGGCCATCTGACCCTGGCGATGGCCCTCTACCAGGTCCTGACATGGGTCTATGTGCTCAATTACTTCCAGTTCGAAAGGGGCATGGTCCACACCTGGGACATCATCAGCGAGCGCTTCGGATGGATGCTGGTGTGGGGCGACTACGTGTTTGTGCCCTTCTTCTACTGCATTGTCGGCTGGTGGCTGGTCGATGCGTCGGGTCCGCCGCTGAATCCCCTCGCCGCCGCCGGCATCGTGCTGCTGTACGCCTTCGGCTTCTGGATATTCCGGGGCGCCAACGCGCAGAAGCACCGTTTCAAGCGCGATCCGTCCACGACGATCTGGGGCCGGCCCGCCGAGTCTCTCGACGGGCGCCTGCTGGTGTCCGGGTTCTGGGGGATCGGGCGGCACCTCAACTACAGCGGCGAGATCTGCATCTACCTCGCGTTTGCGCTCACCACCGGTTTTGCATCCTGGGCGCCGTTTCTTTTGCCGGCCTGGCTTGCTGGGCTGCTGTGGCATCGCTCGCGCCGCGATGACCGGCGCTGCCGCGCCAAGTACGGCGAATTGTGGGGGCGCTACCGGGAGCGCGTGCCGTATTCGATGGTCCCGCTCGTGTATTGAGAGAGTAAAGGTGGCGAACCATACCGACAGTGCAGCCACCCTGCGTTCGGCGCGGCCCGCGGCGCCGCCGGGCAAGCCGATTCCCGAACTCTCCGGCGGTTGGCCGTTGCTCGGTCATCTGCCCGAGTTCCAGAGGGACCCGGTGGCGATGCTCGATCGCTGCCGGCGGGAGCACGGCGAACTGGTTCGTTTCCGGCTGGGGACCCGCGAATTCGTGCTGTTTACCGGACCGGAAGCCCACGACTGCTACTTCCGGGCGCCCGAGGACCAGCTTGACGCTCGTGCCGTGTACCAGTTCACGGTGCCCATCTTCGGGCGCGGCGTGGCCTACGACGTGGCTCCCGAGATCATGGCGGAGCAGTTGGGGTTCCTGTATCCGGCGCTGCGCGATGCGTCCATGCGCCGGTATGCCGAAATCATGTACGACGAAGCCGGCCGGTTTGCCGACGCGCTCGGAGAGGAAGGCGTGCTCGACCTGCCGGCGGCGATGAACCGACTTACCGTGAACATCGCCAGCCGCTGCCTGCTGGGTCAGGAGGTACGGGATCAGGTGGATTCGGGGTTCGCCCAGGCGTACCACGACCTCGAGGAGGGAATAAACCTGATCGGCTTCTTCCTGCCCAGGCTACCGATCCCGGCGCATCGGCGTCGCGACCGCGCGCGCCGCAGGATAGCCGGAATTCTTGTCCGAATCATGGAGGGCCGGCGGGGCTCGGGCGCCGCGCCGCAGGATTTCATGCAGGCGCTGATGCAGGCCCGCTACAAGGACGGCCGGGCCCTGAGCGATGGCGAGGTGACCGGGATATTGCTGACGGTCCTGTTCGCCGGCCAGCACACCAGCGCGGTGCTTGCAAGCTGGATGGGTCTTGAGATGTTCCGCGATCCCGCCTGCATGGCGCGGATTCGCGCCGAGATGCGCGCGATTTACGGTCAGACGGGCTCCATGAGCCTCGCCGGCCTCAAGCGCCAGATGGCGCTGGAATGGACGGTGCGTGAGTGCGAGCGGCTGCATCCGCCGCTCATACTGCTCATTCGCAAGGTGCTGAAACCGCTTCAATATGCGGGGTACACCGTGCCTGCCGGGGCTCTGGCCGTCGTCTCTCCGGCGGTTTCCCACCGTTTGCCGGGCCTTTTTGCCGATCCCCAGCGGTTCGATCCCGAACGGTTCGCTCCGCCGCGCAGCGAGAACAAGCAACACCTCTATACGCTGATCGGTTTCGGCGGAGGCAAGCACCGGTGCATGGGGGAAAAATTCGCCATGCTGCAATTGAAGGCGATTTGGACGGTGCTGCTGGACCGCTTCGATTTTGATCCCGTCGCCGAGTTTCCCGCACCGAACTACGGCAGCTGGGTGACGGGCCCCACCGTGCCCTGCCGGGTCCGTTACCGCCGCCGCTCGCAAGCGAGCGTATTCAGTTGAGCGCCGCCTCTCCGCGTTACGACGTAATCATCGTGGGCGCGGGGCCTGTCGGCAGCTACTGCGCCATCGCCCACGCGCGCAAGGGCGCGCGCGTGGCGCTGCTCGAGGCGAACCCCAGGGCGTCTACGCGGCTGGCCGGCGAGTGGCTGCATCCGCTGGCCGTGCGCATGTTGCGCGATGCCGGCATCCGCCTCGATCCGCCGCTGCGCAGCAGCGAGGGTCAGGGCTTCGTCGTGTTCCCGGAGGACGGCTCGGAGCCGATCGTGCTCCCGTACCCCGGCGGGGCGCTGGGGATAGCCTGCGACCATGAGATTCTCGTGGCGCGTCTTCATGAAGCCGTCCGCAAGGAGCCGGGCATCGACTTTCTTGTCAATGCGCGGGTGCGGCAGGTCGAAGACGACGGCGTGGTCTTCACCCGCGGCGGCTCCACCGAACGCCTCGCCGCCGACAGGATTGTCGGCGCCGATGGCCGGTCTTCCGCCGTGCGGCGGTCCCTGGGCCTGCCGATGCGCCGCAGGGCCTGCTCGCGGATGGTGGGCGTGACCCTCGAGGGCGTGAGTCTCCAGCCGGCCGGCTACGGCAACGTGATACTCGGCGGCCCGGGTCCGATTCTCGGATATCCGCTGGGCGAGCATTGCGCCAGGATCGTTGTCGACGTGCCGCTTGAGCAGTGGACGTCGCGCGACAGGACCGGCCTGCTGGCCGAGTCCTACGCCAGTGTCCTGCCGGAAGCGTTGAGGCCCGCGTTTCTCTCGGCGCTGAGGTCGGGAAATTTCCACGCGGCGGCCAATGAACTGAGGCCGCGCATCTCCTACGGCACGTCGAGGCGGGTGCTGATCGGCGATGCGGCGGGTCATTACCATCCGATGACGGCGGTGGGCATGACGCTCGGTTTCGGCGACGCCGCCGCGCTGGCGGAAGGCGGGAGCTTCAGGAGTTTCGCCGCCGGGCGATTCAGGGCGACCCGCGCCCCGGAACTGCTTGCCATGGGGCTGTACGAGGTCTTTGCCGATCATCGACTCGAAGCGGCGGCGCTCCGGCGCGCGATCTACCGCAACTGGCGGGCGCATGGCGTCGTTCGCGACCGGACCATGCGGCTGCTCGCCTGTGAAGAAACCTCGATGACCCACCTAGTGCTCGCAACCCTCGCTACGGTGATCCGGGCGATTGCGGGAGTGGTTCGTTCGTCGTTCAGACAGTTGGCCTGGCGGCGCGCCCGCTACATCGTTATACCGATCGTTACCCGCGCCCGCTGGTTCATGCGTGGCATTCGCAAGCTGAAGGAGGCCAGGAACGGAGGCGGCGGTCAGGACCGGCAGGCCCGCAGGGCGTTGTCGCGCGCGCTTCTCGCTTCCATGTCCCCGGGCGACGGCGGAGCCGGCGCCGCGCGGACGGGCGAATCCACTTCGCCCGACGCGGAGCCCGCAGTGCGCAGGGTCGCGTTGCGCCTGCTGGACCTTCAGGGCGAGGACGGCGCCTGGGAAGGCGAGATGGTCTGGTGCCCCATGCTTACCGCGCAATACGTGCTGCTTCGGCACATCCTCGGTGAACCGATCGACTCCGGCCGGCGGCGGCGCATCCTGCGCTCGTTCGAATGCACCCGCCTGGCGGACGGCGCGTGGGGATTGCATGAGCACTCGCCGCCCCACCTCTTCGTGACCGTTCTGGTATATGTCGCGTCGCGACTGCTCGGCGTCGAGCGCGACGATCCGCTTATCGAACCGGCCCGCCGTTTCCTCGCCGAAGAGGATGTGCTCGCGGTCCCGAGCTGGGGGAAATTCTGGCTGGCGCTGCTCAATCTGTACGACTGGCGAGGGGTGAACGCAATTCTTCCGGAACTGTGGACGCTGCCACGCGGTTTGCCGTTGCACCCGTCGAACTGGTACTGCCATACGCGGCTCATCTACATGGCGATGGCGTCCATCTACGCGCGACGGTTCCAGGCGCCGGTCACGCCCGTGATCGAATCCCTGCGCGAGGAGCTGTTCGGAGACGAGTTTGCCCGGGTCGATTTTTCTTCCGTCCGCAACCGCCTGCGCGATGCCGACCTTTTTGCACGGCCGAGCTTGTGGCTGCGCGCCGGTTACACGCTGGCGCGCCTGTATGACCGCTTCCACAGCAAGCGCCTGCGCCGGCGCTGCCTCGAGAAGCTGGTCCGGCAGATCCAATGGGAGTTGCGGACCACGAGTCACAGCAGCATCTCGCCGGTCAGCGGTTTTCTGAACATTCTGGCCCTGTGGCTGCGCGATCCGGACGACGCCGACTGCCGCGCCGCGCTCGACAAGCTCGATGGGTGGTTCTGGGAGGACGAGGAGCGCGGCGCGCGGGTCACCGGAGCGAGAAGCAGCACCTGGGACACGGCCTTTTCCGTGCAGGCGCTGGCGGCCGCGCCCGGGTCCGATGAAATTGCAGACGCCGTCAGCAAGGGCGCCGTCTTCCTGCGCTCACAACAGATCCGCAACAGATTCGACGGGTTTCGCGAGGCCTTTCGCGCCGACCCGAAGGGAGGCTGGTGTTTTCCCGGCGGCTGGCATGGCTGGCCGGTCAGCGACTGCACCGCCGAAGCCGTGCTCGGGATTCTCGCGGCAGGAGGTGAAGACGCGGACAAGTCGGCGCTGGACGAGGCGGTCCGGTTCATGTTGCGGAGCCAGAACCGGGACGGCGGCTTCGGCAGCTATGAGGCGCGGCGCTCGCGGATCGGTCTCGAGTGGCTGAACCCCGCCGAGATGTTCGGGGAATCGATGACCGAAAATTCCTATGTCGAGTGCACGGCGTCCTGTCTTGAGGCGCTGGCCGCCTGCGGGCGCCGGTTTCCGCAATTCCCGGATCCGCGGGTGGCCCGGGCCATTTCCAGGGGCGCCGTCTGGCTGCGCAAGACCCAGGGACGCGATGGCTCCTGGCGCGGCGTGTGGGGCGTTCAGTTCATCTACGGGACCTTCTTCGGCATCAGAGGACTGGTGGCCGCCGGGGCAGGACCCGGCGATCCGGCGTTGCGCCTGGCCTGCCGCTGGCTGCTCGACCGGCAGCGCGATGACGGCGGATGGGGCGAACACCACAGCGGCTGCCTGACGGGCCGCTACGTCCCGCATGAGGAAAGCCAGGTCATCCAGACCGCCTGGGCCCTGCTCGCGCTGCTGGAGGCGGAGGAGTCCAACTGGACCGCCATTGCGCGCGGCGCGCGGTTCCTGCTCGACGCCCAGGAAGCGGACGGCGGCTGGCCGAAACAGGACATGGCCGGCGTCTTCTTCCGCACGGCGCTGCTGGACTACGTCCTGTACCGGCAGTATTTCCCGCTGCGCGCGCTCGGCCTCTACGAGCAACGCCGCCGGAAGCGGCTCGAACTGACTGCCGCTTCGAAGGAGAAGGAGCCGGACGCGATCCGGATCAGGCCGCGAGCCGCTTGACGTCAGTCTCCCCGGGGCAGGGGTTTGCGGGCCAGGAAGTAGAACATCGGCGTAAAGATCCCGGTCCGGCCGCCTTCTACGAGCGTATCCGCCCCCCAGTTCAGGAACGTGCTGACCTCCCGCACGCCTTGCGGAGCGAGCCGCAACGGCTCCGCAACCCGCAGGATCAGATTGGTCAGGACGCGCCCCAACGGCGTGCGCGGGATGCTCGCAAGGCTGAAGTCCCGGCCCTGAAGGGCCCGGTACCAGGGCGTTTCCGGATCCGATTCGCCGGCGAGGTCGAGGGATTCGATCAGCTCGAATCCGGCCGCGCGCACGGCATCGCAAACTTCTGTCGTGCCGGCGATATCCGGTAGCGCCGATCCGGTCATGATTCCTTCCTTGATTTGCCGGTGTTCCGCGTTCGAAGGATCGAAGGCGTCGGTGAGACACCACTCGTAGCACGCGAAACCGGCCCCCGGACGTAAAACACGGAAGATCTCGGCGTACGCGGCGGTCTTGTCCGGCGCGTGGGGCATCGCTTCGATGCTGATGGCGCCATCGTAGTGGTCGTCGCTCCGGGGAATCTGCATGTAGTCGCTTTTGATGAAACGGCACAGCGCCTCGACGTCACGTGTGTGCACTTTCGCGCGCTCGATCTGGTAGGCGTTGTTATTGATGCCGACAAAGCTTGCGCCGCAATGGCGGGCCAGGTTGCCCATGGGGCCGCCCACGCCGCATCCCACGTCGAGAACCTGCATTCCCGGCTTCAGGGAGAGCTTGTCGGCCAGAAAATGCTGGTGCCGGATCTGCGACACCTTGAAACTCTCGCTCCGCCGGCGGGGGGCGAAGTGGAAGCTCTTGCCCCAACCCCACTCGTAGAAATCGGTCACGAGGTCGTAGTACTGGTTGACGAGCTGCCGGTAGCGCTCCTTCTTGCGCTCGACGCCGGCATCGTGAAGCCCGACGTAGTCATCGACCACCGACTTCACTTCCTCCTGGGTCAGATTCCCAAGGGAACGTTTGGCTACTTTCGCATCCACCCCCGCGCCTCCGGATATGCCGGCAGGAAACCAGCGGGATTCTATCCCGCGGGCGCGATAGAATGCGCCCGCCGCCACAGTGGATAGTGTGAGGGGGCACATGTCCGACAGCCGCGCCAGCCTGCCGCCATCCGAACAGGGCCGGAGAAGCAAGGGCCCGACGGTGCCGGTGGCGTGGGTCGTCGCACTGACAGTCGCAGGCGGCACGCTTTTCGGCATCCTGGTGCGCCTGCGGACCCACGGGGAGCTGAATTTCCTTCACTCCCTGTTCTGCCTGTTCTTTTCGGTCAATCTCCTGATCTGTTACTGGGAGATCTGCCTGTTTTTCCTGCGCGACAGGATCGGGTCTCGCGCCGAGTACTGGCGAGAAATGCAGCGCAGAACGGGGCGCTCGCCAGCGCACGGGTTCTTCGCCACAAGGATCGGACTGACTCAGGTCCTGTCGCCGGCCGTCTGGGCCGATGCCTGGGCGGCCTACTGCTATTACGACGACTCGTATGCGGACCGCCGCACCTTCGGCTTCAATGTGGATATCGCCAATGGTTTCGTGACGCCCGTTCCGACACTGGTGCTGTATGCCGCATACACGGTCGGTTACCCGTCCGCTGTGGTTGCCGGGATCATCGGGCTGATGCTGTCCTGGCAATGGGTCTATATGACCTCGACCTACCTGGTCAGCTTTTTCGTGGCGAGGCGGCACAAGCTGCTGAGCCGGCGCGACATGTGCATCTACATCGTGGCGATCAATTCCTTCTGGATCCTGTGCGCGCTGCTGGGCGTATACGTTTCCGCTGCCCTCATCGTCAACGGCGACTACCGCGTGCTGGGTTTGTAAGCGGACTCATACATTGCCGCGTATATTTCATCTTGAACAAGGGCAAAATACGCGCCAGCAGGATGAAGTGGACCTACGGTTATGTTTTTCTGGCCTTGTCGTGGTCGATGAACGGCTCCGCCGCGACCGGTATATGCGATTCGCAGGACGAATACATCCTTCTTCTCCACGGCGGTTTCGCTTCCGCGCCGGAAAGGGTTGAACGACAGCACCTCGATGTATTGAAGCGGGCCGTAACCGTGGGCCTGAAGGCTTTGGCCAACGGCGCAACGGCGCTGGACGTGGTCGAGGACTCGATCGTCCTGCTAGAGGACGCGGGAATCTACGACGCCGGCAAGGGTTCCTACTTCAATTCCGAGGGCTTTGTCGAGAACGACGCTTCCCTGATGGAAGGACACACCGGCCGGGCCGGCGCCGTGGCGGCCGCGCAGTCGCTCGGGAACCCGATTCGCGCCGCACGCATTGCGATGGACAGGACGCCCCACGTGTTGTTCGTGGGCGCCACCGGCGAAGCGACCCTGATCGAGTTGGGCGCGGAGGCGGTGGAGGACCCGAAGAGCTATTTCAAGGAATACCGGCCACCCCCGCCGCAAGAGCCCGCGGAGGAACACGGCACCGTGGGTGCGGTGGCGCTCGACCGCTGCGGCAACCTGGCGGCCGGCACCTCCACCGGCGGTACCCCGGGCAAGATGCCGGGGCGGGTCGGTGACAGTCCCATCATCGGCGCCGGCAGCTTCGCCAACGCGAAGTACGCGCTGTCGGCAACCGGAAAGGGCGAGCACTTCATCCGGCGGGCGGCGACCCACGACATCGCCGCGCGCGCGGAATACCTCGGCGTGCCGCTCCAGGACGCTGCCGATTACGTCGTCAGGGAGCTGATCGGCGACATGGACCAGGCGCAGGGCGCGGTAATCGCCATCAGCGCCGCGGGCGACATCGTGCTTTCGTCGAACGGTTACGGAGTCATGTACGGCGTCGGCAGCAATATTCTGGCCGCAACCGTCGGGGCGGAAGTGAAATACCAATGACGCGCCACCAGCAGATGTTGAAGGAACCCATATGACCGAACAGCGAATCGCCCAAATCCAGCAGCAGATATTCGAGTTGACCGGAGAACTGGGGACGCTCCTGAAGCAGAGCCGCGGCATGGAGGTCCCCGACTACCGCTTTGCGAGCGGGTCGGGCGAAGTGAGCCTGCTGGCACTGTTTGCCGACAGGGACACGCTGCTCGCGATCCACAACATGGGCCAGGGGTGTCGCTACTGCACCGTCTGGGCCGACGGCTTCAACGGCTTTCTCCCGCACCTGGAAAACGCAATGTCCGTTGTTCTGCTGTCGAAGGACCCGCCGGAACTGCAAAGGCGGTTCGCCAACGAGCGCGGCTGGCGCTTCCGGCTCGCTTCGCACGGCGGCGGCGCCTACATTCGCGAGCAGACGGTCGCGGGCGGCCAGGACAACTACCCGGGCGCGGTCGTCTACAAGCGGGAAGGAGACCGGATTCTCCGCTTCAATGCCTGCGTCTTCGGACCCGGCGACCTCTACTGCTCGTTGTGGAGCCTTCTCGCCCTGGCCGGCATGGACGCGCAGGACTGGACCCCGCAGTACTCCTACTGGCGCCGCCCGGAAGTCCTCGACGACGGCGGAGATAACGTCGTCGATTGAGCCACATTTGCATGCGATCGCCTGAAAAGAGGCATTAGCGGATGAAAGTAAATTGGGCCTTGAGGTTCGCAACATCGGCACCCCGTCCACGGTGCGCTGGATCAAGGATACGCCTGCAGAAACCGGCCACCGGGTGTAGGTGCTACACGCCGTAGAAGCAGGCGGCGGTGGCGCCCAGCACAAGGGCTTGATCTGCTTCGTCCAGACTGCTCAGGAAGCGGTCGGCGATCGCGTGCCAGCCGGGGTAGGTGCCGGCCAGCAGGAGTACCGGCCAGTCGCTGCCCCACATGAGGCGCTCCGGCCCGAAGGTGGCGAACAGGTGCTCCATGTAGGGGAGCAGGTCGTCGTAGCCCTGGTCCGGGCTTGCCTCGGTCAAGAGGCCCGACAGCTTGCAGTACGCGCCGGTGCGCTCGGCCAGTTCGGACATGCGGTCCGCCCACGGCTGCCACAGCCCCTCGGCAATGACCGGCTTGGCGCCGTGGTCGATCACGGTCTTGAGGTCCGGATGGCGCTGCAGGAACTCGAGCAGATAGGGCAGGTGCTGGGGGCGGACCAGCGCGTCGAAGCACAGGCCGGCGTCGATCACCGCTTCGGTCGCCGCCGCCAGCCCCGGGCGCGTGATCCAGGCCTCGTCCTCGATGTTGTGGATCATCGGCCGGATGCCTACCAGCTTAGGGTGCTGCGCGAGATCGCCAAGCACCGTCGCCGCATCGGCGCTTTCCATGTCGATCCAGCCCACCACGCCGGCCACCAGGTCGGTCTGGCCGGCCAGTTCCAGCATGAAGCGAGTTTCCGCGACGGTCGGCGCGGCCTGGACCAGGATGGTCCTGTCGACGCCCGCTTCCAGCAGCAGCGGTGCGAGGTCGTCGGGGCCGAAATCACGGTACAGCGGCTCGAGCGCCGGCGTCAGCCAGCCGTAGTCGTTGCGCTCGACCTTCCAGAAGTGCTGGTGGGCGTCGATTCGAGGCGGCATTAGCGTGGAAAAGTCGTCGGCACCACCGGGTGGACCCAGTTCTTCGGGTCTTTCCGGCGGGCGGGCGAGGGGATGGAGTAGTGCCGGAAGCGCCCTTCGTCCCGCAACCTGTCGAAATCGATTTCCCATCCCTGTTTTACTTTCTCGATCAGCACCTTGCGGAACGCCGTCTCCATCTGGTCGGCCTCCACCAGGAGCTGGTGCGCCATGGAGCGCGGCACGAACTTCGGCTCGACCGTGGCCACCACGTCAAGATCTTCCTTGTAGGCCCGCCGTATGCCTTCGCGGCGCGCCTCGTCGTGCTCTTCGCCCAGCAGGTAATTGCGGGCCTGGTGCGCGAAAACCCGCGTGTTGTACGGATCGACGGGCGTGCGGGCGGAAACGGTCACTTGTCTGATATTGCCTTCCCTTGTGATGTCGATACGGTGGGAAATGCCCGCCAGGTAGGAATCGGTCGAGGCCGTGGTCTTGCCCCTCTTCTCGGAAACGAGTTTGGCGATATCGGCGCTGATCTGACTGCGCTTGGGCGGCACGCGCTGGCGGGTGGCGTTGTGTCCCATGAACGCATTGGGAACCAGCGGAACGATCTGCACTTCCGGCGCGCTGCGGCGGCCGAAGCTGGCATGCACGAATGCCGGGTGGGCGCTGTCCAGGGAATTCTCGTGGCCACGGGCCCAGTTCACGTCCGCGTCGAATTCCATCGAAACCACGCGCCAGTTTTCCTTGTCGTGGTATTCCGGGAACTCGGTGGCCGGAATCCGGGGACGCTCGTCCTCCTCCAGGTCGCCCAGGAACACCCATATCCAGTCAAAGTGCTCTTCGACGGGATACGAGTCCACCCGCGCGCGCTTCGGAATCTTCGCGTCCTTTCCCAGGGCCGGGATCTCCACGCACCGGCCCTGCGGATTGAACTTCCAGCCGTGGTAGCCGCAACCGATGCAGCCGGTACCGTCGAGCTCGCCACGGCCGATCGAACCTCCGCGATGGCAGCAGGTGTTGGCCAGGCAAACCGCCTCGCCTTCGGGCGTGCGGTACAGGACGAAGTTCTGGCCTAACATACGCACGATCAGGGGCTTCGCCCCATTCACTTGTTGACTCTTGGCAGCCACGTACCAGTTATTGATCAGCATGCCTTTCCTCCGATTCGATGTTCACGGGCGTATGCACAGGTCAATTTTAAGCGCGCTGTCGAATAGCAGGCATGCTGCGTAGCGGCCGGGCACGAAATCTGCCTGGTTTCTCCGTACTCGGACTGGCTGACCAAGAAGGCCGTTGCCTACTGGCAGGCGGCCGGTTATCGCCTGGCGAGAGTGGCCCGGGTGTTCGGCCCGGAGGAAAGCCTCCATGCTTACGACACCCGCACCCCGCGGGTTATCGAGACGCTGCGCTCGCTTGCGCCGCCGAAGGGCGCGGCCATCGTCATGACCGGCACCGGAATGGTCACGCTCGAGGCGATCAGGATCATGGCGGACGAACTGGCCAATCCGGTCCTTTCGTCGAATCTCTGCGGGGCGCGATGGCTGTTGCGCGAAGCGGGGCTGAAGTCCGGATCGGCGCTCTTCGCCAGGGTCGCAAAGGTGCTGCTGCCCACTCTCTGAGCGGGTTCCGGACGCTCAGGCGTGGTGGCAGGCCACCCTCGCGCCGTTGTCCAGCGTCCTGAATTCCGGCTCCTGCTCTCCGCAGAGGTCGGTCGCTATGGGGCAACGGGTCCGGAACACGCAGCCGGAAGGCGGAGCGGTGGGAGAGGGCAGTTCGCCGCTGAGGATGATTCGCTCCGCTTGCCGCTGCGCCGCGAGGTCCGGCACCGGAATTGCGCTGATGAGCGCCTGCGTGTAGGGGTGGGAGGGGGACTCGAACAGGGCGTTTCGGTCGGCGATTTCCACGAAATGGCCCAGGTACATCACCAGGACCCGGTCGCACACGATCCGCACCACCGACAGGTCGTGGCTGATGAAGATGATCGAGACCCCGTGCTTCTCCTGAAGGTCCTTGAGCAGTTCGATGGTCTGCCTGCGGGTGGACACGTCGAGCGAACTGACCGGTTCGTCGCAGATGAGCAGCCTGGGCTTGAGTATCATCGCCCTGGCGATGCTCACCCTCTGGCACTGGCCGCCACTGAACTCATGCGGGTAGCGATCGCGGTGTTCCCGGTCCAGACCCACGTCCCGCAAAGCATTCAGCACCGCGGCATCGCGGTCCTTGCGGCTCATCTCCCGGTGAAAGCGCCGCAAAGGCTCGGCGATGATGCTGCCTATGGTCATTCGGGGGTTGAGGCTGGACAGCGGGTCCTGGAACACAACGCTCAGGTCCCTGCGCCGCTCGTTCATCGCCTTGCGGCTCAGGCCGGACAAGTCTTCTCCCTGCCAGACGATGCGCCCGCCGGTTGAACCGATGAGTTGCAGGACAGCGCGCGACAGCGTCGATTTGCCGCAGCCCGATTCGCCGACTATGCCGACGGTTTCGCCCTCGGCGACCCTGAACGAAACGCCGTCAACGGCCCTCAGCGGCACGGTTCGGGAGCGAAGCCCGTCCTGCACGCGGGTGGGGAAGTGCACCTTGAGGTCGTCAACGCGCAGCAGTGCGTCGCTCCCGGCGCCGGTTTCGGATGACAGCCCCTGAGGCGGCTCTTGCGGGCGCGTGTCCTGGCGGGGCAGGGCGGCAAGCAGCGTCCGCGTGTACGGGTGTTTCGATGCGTTGAATATCGCTTCGATCGTTCCCCTCTCCACGATGCAGCCTGCCTGCATCACCAGGACCCTGTCGCATAGTCCGGCCACCACACCCAGGTCGTGCGTGATGATCACGATGGTGGTGCGCTTTTTCAGCGACCTGAAGAAATCCAGGATCTGCGCCTGAATGGTGAGGTCCAGCGCCGTGGTCGGTTCGTCGGCAATCAAAAGGTCGGGTTCGCACAGCAGCGCCTGGGCGATCATGACCCGTTGCCGCTGCCCGCCGGACAACTCGGGCGGATACATGCCGAACCGGCGGCGGGGCTCGGGAATCTGGACGATGTCGAGGACCTCGAGCGCCCGCGCCTTCGCTTCTTCCCTGGTCATGCCGGAGTGCTGGCGCAGCACTTCGCACAGTTGCGCGCCGATGCGCATGAACGGGGTCAGCGAGGCCATCGGGTCCTGGAAGACCATAGAAACCCTGCGGCCCCGGATCCGGTTGAGCCGCTCGGCGGGTGCGTTGAGAATCTCCTCCTGCCGGAACCTGACGCTGCCGCTTGCGACGGCGTTGTCGGCGAGCAGGCCCACCAGGGCCATGGCGGTCTGCGTTTTTCCGGAGCCGGATTCGCCCACGATGCCGACGCAGTCTCCGGCATGAATCTCGAAACCCACGCCGTTCACCGCGTCTACCGTTCCGGCGTGCGTCTGAAAGCGCACGCGCAGGTCCTCGCAGGCCAGAAGCGGCGTGCTCATCGCGTGCGGTCTTTCGGGTCGAGCGCGTCGCGCAGGCCGTCGCCGATGAAATTGAAGCAGAACAGGGTGATGACGAGAAACGAGGCGGGAATGAACAGCAGCCAGGGCGCCGTGCCGATCTCGTCGGCGCCCTGCGAGATCAGGCGCCCCCAGCTGGTGTACGGCTCCTGTACGCCCAGCCCGAGAAAGCTCAGGTAGCTTTCCACGATGATATTGATGGGAATCAGCAGCGTCACATAGACGATGACCGGTCCAATCACGTTGGGAATGATGTATTTCAGCAGGATGGTCGGCGTTGAAAGGCCCAGCGAGCGGGCCGATTCCACGTACTCCTTTTCCCTGATGGAGAGTGTTTGCCCCCGGACGATCCGGGCCAGCGTGAGCCACTCCACGGCCCCGATGCACAGGAATATCAACAGGAAACTGTTGCCGAACACGGTCACCAGGATGATTACGAAGAACAGCGCGGGCAGGGAATACAGCACGTCCACTACCCGCATCATGAGTTCGCCGAGGCGCCCGCCCTGGTAGCCGGCGATGGCCCCGTACGCGACGCCGATGACCAGTGCAACGAGGGTGGTCAGCACACCGATGGTCAGGGAAATCCTGGCGCCGTAGAAGGTCCGCGAGAACATGTCGCGGCCGTTGACGTCGGTCCCGAACCACAGGAAGTTTTCCGTTGTCGGCGGGGACCCGAGGTAGTCCCAGTTCACCTCGTCCAGGTCGTTCGGCCAGAATTCGGGGACCAGGATCGCCAGTATCGTGATCGCGCCCAGGATCCACGCGCTCAGCATGGCCGCGCGATGGCGCCGGAACCCGGCCGTTGCGTCCTGCCACGGCGAGCGGCCCTGCAGGCGCCCGGCGTCGCTCCGGACCGCAGCCGCGTTCGTCTCCCGCGCGTTCACTTCCGGCGCACTCTGGGGTCGAGGTACCCGTAGATGACGTCCGCCAACAGGTTGAGCAGGATGATCAGCGTGGCGTAAATGATCACGATTCCCAGAATCAGGGAGTAGTCGCGGTTCAATGCCCCCTCAACGAAGGCGCGTCCGATTCCGGGCAGCCCGAAAATCGTCTCGATCACCACCGAACCGGTCATGGCGCCGGCAATGGCCGGCCCCAGATAACTGACCACCGGCATGCAGGCCGGCCGCAGTACGTGCCGGGCAATCACCTTCCATTCGGGCAGGCCCTTGGCGCGCGCCGTGCGAACGTAGTCGGCGTTCAGCGATTCCAGCATCGAGCCGCGCGTGATCCGCGCAATTCCCGCGATCGTGGGCAGCGCCAGCGCAACGACCGGCAGGACGATGTGCGCGAACTGGCCGTTGTTCCAGCCGGACAGCGGCAGCCAGCCCAGGTACAGCCCGAAAAACAGCGTAAGCAGCGGAGCGGTAACGAAAGTGGGTATTGCCACTCCGGTCATGGCGATCGCCATGATGGTGAAATCCACGGCCGTGTTCTTGCGCAACGCGGCGACGATGCCGCACAGCATCCCGAAAAACAGGCCCACGGCGATCGCCGTGAGCCCCAGCTGCGCACTCACCGGCAGCCCTTCGGAAATCAGTTCGGCGACATTCCTGTCCCGGTAGGCCAGCGATGGGCCCAGGTCGCCGTTCGCAAGCCGCAGGAGGTAGTTGCCGTACTGCTGAACGAGCGGCTTGTCGAGGTCGTAGGCCTTGCGCAGGTTCTCTGCCGCCGCGGGATCCAGGTCCGGGATCAGATCGAACGGGCCTCCGGGAGCGACGCGTATCAGGAAGAAGGACACCGTAACAATGACAAAAAGAGTTGGTACGGCCACGAGAAGCCTTCTCAGCGCATAGCTCAGCACGCTCCTATCCGCCCCGTACCGGCATAGATTCCGAGGTATTCCCTGCCCGGTACTCCGAAAGGCTCAGCAGCGAGCATTTCAGCCCCGTGTTCAATTCGCTCACCACTTCTCCGGTCGCGATGTCCCTGCGCTGCAGGAGTCCGTGCAGGAAGTTGCTGAGGTAGAAGTGCTCGCCGTCCAGGGCCGGTTTGGCGCGCGTCCATCCGTTCTCCAGAGGTACTTCGTAGCTCTTGAGCAGTTCTCCGCGGGGGCCGAAGAGAACGGCCCCCGAGCCGCTTGCCATCAGCACTTCTCCGCCCGGAAGCATGCCCAGGCCATAGGTCCGCATGGCGGCGTCCTCGCCGAAGGTGACGAAGTCGGAAAGCTGCCGCCGGGATTCGGTGTCGTAGCGGCAAAGCCGCCGGCCCGCTTCCGAGACGTAGTAAACGGTCCTGTCGTCGGCGCCAAGGGCCAGGTTGCTGACGCAATGGCGGCCACCCCGCCCACCGTCGATTTCGACGTCGTGGAAGCTGACAGTTCTGGTTTGCGGATTGAACCGGATCAGTTTTCCGTCACCGTGTTCGTCTTCGATCGATTCCCCGTAGAGCGAATGGACTCCGACGAGGATGTCGCCGTTGCGCGCCAGCGCCATGTTCCCGTATCGGCGCTCTGGCAGGAATGCGTCCAGACGGTGCTGCCCGCCGGAGGCGTCGTAGGCCAGGATGCTGTTCAGTTGCGGATTGGTCGCGTAGAGGCGCCGATCGTTGGGGTTGTACAGCAGGCCCACGAGCATCCCCGCCTCGCCGGTCCAAAGTTCGCCCCTGGCGTTGAAGTCCCGGTCGTAGTGGACAATCCGGCATTGCCCCGAGATGCCTTTCCGGTAGTCGATGTGGTCCTGGTCGATTTCGTTCAGGACCAGAAACAGATCGCCTTCCCGAACGTTGTCCAGGTCGGCGCTATCGCGGCGCCTTGCTGCGTCGGTGCCCATGCCGAACGTTCTATTCGCTCTAAGGCCCTTCGCGGATGCTGAGGTCCCTGGCCATCTTCGGCGCGGTGGAATCCGTCCAGCCTTCGACGCGTTTGCTCACCAGGAAGGCCCTGGACTGGAAATGCGAGGGTATGACGGGAAAATCGTCCATCACGAGCTGCTCGATCTCGCGCAGGTAGGCGGTTCGCTCCTCGTTCGAGCGGATCGTGTCGGCAATGGCCAGACGCCGGTCGATGTCCGCATTGGAGTAACCGGAATAGTTCCTGAAGCTGTCGCCCCGGATGAGCGCGAAGAACGACACCGGGTCGTAGAAGATCGCGTAGTAGGTCAACCGCATGACCTGGTATTCCCGGTCCGCCGCCTTCTTCATCAGCGCCCGCATGCCGACGGTTTCCAGTTCGGCCTCAACTCCGGCCTGTTTCCACATAGAGCGATACGCCACCGCGAGGCGGCGGTCCCTTTCCACCGGGGAGAACATAAAAGTGAATCGGAGCGGATTGCTCCTTTCGAAGCCGGCTTCGCTCAGCAAGCGCCGGGCTTCGGCCAACCGCTCGCCCGGGGACATCCGGCTGAATGCCGGAGGTTCGGCGGGGCCTTTCCAGATGGCCGTGGGGACGACCGACCAGGCGGGCTCGTCACCGGTTTTGAGCAACTTCTCCACGATGACGTCCCGGTCGATGGCCAGGGAAAGCGCCTTGCGCACCCTGATGTCATCAAACGGCGGCACGGTGTTGTTGATCGACAGGTAGCCCAGGCCGATTCCGCGCGCAATCCGGAATTCCCCGGGCCGGGTCTCCCTGAGGTTGTCGTATTGATTGAACGGGATATTGAGAATCACGTCCAGTTCCCCGGCAAGGTATCTCTTCAGCGAGGTGGTGGGCGAGGGGACCGGGTAATAGAACACTTCTTCGATGGAAACCGTGTCCGCGGAGTGGTAGTGAGGATTCCTGACCAGCTGGTAGTAGGTATTGGTGACGACCTTGCCGAGCGTGTAAGCGCCGCTGGTGACCATGGTTCCGGACTGTGTCCACTTCCTGCCGTGAACCTCGATAACGTGCGCGGGAACGGGGGCGTTGCTGTAGGAAGCCAGCAGGCTGATGAAGTAGGGCGCCGGGCCCTCGAGCGTGATTTCCAGGGTGGCTGGATCGACCGCCTTCACGCCCAGGGAATCGACGGGTTTCTCGCCCACCGAGATGGCCGTCGCGTTGAGGACCGGGAAAAGGGCGCTGGCGCCGCGGGTTCCGGACTGGGGATCGAGCATGCGCTTGAAGGAATAAACGAAGTCCCCGGCGGTAATCTCCGTTCCGTCCGACCACCTTGCGTTCCTCTTCAGGCGGAAGGTGTACACCGTCCCGTCCTCCGAAATAGTCCAGCTTTCGGCGATGGCCGGCTCCAGCGCTCCATCCGGCGCCCGTGTTACCAGGCCCTCGAAAAGGTCGTACATAATCGCTCCGGCGGAGTTTCCGACCACGTACTGCGGGTCGAATGTGGGCAGCTCGTCGTTGGTCCCGCGCCGCAGCACGCTTGCCTCCAGCTCCGGCATTGCGTGCAGGAACAGCATCGCGGCCACGAGGAATAATCGCAGAATCACACCCGGGCTGCGGACCTGGAGCGGCCGCGAGAGCATGACGATTGCGTTGATAAGTTCCTTGCTCATTGCTCAGAGAGGTTATTTCGCGAGCCTTGATTCTCCGGATTCTCGAAGAATAGCAGTTTGCCCATTCCATTGCCCGCATGCATTTTGGGGCGCGCTAATGGAAGCCTTGCTGCTTTTCGTTATAGTTTCGTCGCACGCGAGCCGCCTTCGGGCGCTGCGCTCCAAGCATAAGCAACCTGGAGAAGAATATGCCGAATCGCCTTGCCTTGCCGATGGTCTGTTGTTTTGCTCTGCTGAACGCTTGTGGACCGGCGCCCGATACCGGTCCCGCAGCGGTTGAGCCCCGGTCGTTTTTGCAGGTTGCGACCGTTGATGGCGACGTCCGCGGAACCGCCGAAGACGGGCTGGTGGAATACAAGGGCATTCCTTACGCCGCGCCGCCCACCGGCAATCTGCGCTGGCGCGCGCCTCAGCCGGCGCATGTGCGGGACACGGTCCTGGTCGCCGAAGATTACGGCAACCGGTGCATACAGCGGCCGGCGACCGAAGGCTTTGCGATGAACGACGCCTTCACCCAGCCGCAGAGCGAGGACTGCCTGAATCTGAACATCTACCGCCCGGACACCGGCGATACGCAGCTGCCGGTGATGGTATGGATACCGGGCGGCGGGCTGGTGGCCGGTTCCGGTTCGCGGCCGGTCAACCACGGCGGCAACCTGGCCAGACTCGGGGTGGTGCTCGTGGCGATCAACTACCGCCTCGGCAGTTTCGGCTTCTTCGCGCACCCGGAGCTGTCCGCGCAGGACCCCGACGGCGGGCGCCTGTTCAACTACGGACTCATGGACCAGATCGCCGCCCTGGAATGGGTGCGGGACAACATCGGGGCGTTCGGGGGCGATCCCGGGAACGTGACCATATTCGGTGAATCGGCCGGCGGCTACTCGGTCTATGCGCTGGCCGCGTCGCCCGCGGCCCGGGGACTGTTTGCGAAAGGCATTTCACAGTCCGGTTACGGCCGCAGGGGGCAGCCGCGGGTCGCTTCCCTGACTGGCGAGGGCGAGGCGTCCATTGAAGAGATGGGCGTGAAGCTGGCCGAACGGCTGGGGATGCCCGATGCCGGCCTCGCCGAACTCAGGGCGCATCCCGCGGAGAAGATCGTAGAGGCGACCGACTTCGGCAACTTCATCGCCCTGGCCACCGACGGCGTGGTGCTTGTGGACGACCTGTGGCCCGTCTACGACCGCGGCGATGCGGCGAAAGTGCCGCTGATGATCGGGGCCACCGACTCCGAGTTCACGACGGGTCCCACGGAGGCGCAGCGTGCCCAACTGCTCCGCTTCATGAGCGAGGACGTTCTCGATGCAATGACGCCTTACTACGGCAACGAAACGCAGCGCGACACCTACATGTACAGCGATTACGTGTTTCATGCGCAAAACCGCGGCGTCGCGGTTGCGCACGAGAAGGCCGGCAATGCGGTCTACGCCTACCGCTTCGCGATGCCGGGCGTGGACGTGGCACGGCGCGAACTGAACGGCGAGACGATTTACGGCGCCTATCACGCGGGCGACCTGCCGTACATGTTCGGCAATTTCACCGGCGATCATTTCGACCCGACCGAGCCGGACGAAACGCAGCGCCGGGTGTCTGACCAGATGATGCGCTACTGGACCAATTTCGCGCGCACCGGGAACCCCAACGGCGAGGGTTTGCCGGAATGGCCGCTGGCGGAGTACGAAAACACGATGTACTTCACGCCCGACGGCGTTCAGTCGCGGACGGACAGCTGGCTCGAGCGGCTCGACGCGCTGAACGAACTCGTGGGCATGTAACTCACACCGGCCTGAGCCGTCTCATCGCTCCCTTCTTCCGGGAGTGTGTGAGCCAGGGATGGCGGAACCAAGCTCCATGGATGGATTCATGCGTCTCCGGGAAGAAGGGAGCGATGAGACGGCGGGATCGAAGCGCCGTCGAGGTTTCCAGCCTCCGTCGGCCCATTTCATCGCGGCAAGCGCACCCACGCCGAACACCACATAGGACGCGACCAGCGCGTACAGCGTGCCATCAAAGATGTAGCCCACAAACGCCCCCAGCGGCACCGAAACCAGCGTGGACAGCGAGGCGACCACCGCCGCGCCCACGCCGGCGATGTGCCCCAGGGGCTGCATCGCCAGCGCCCCCAGATTGCCGAACAGCAGGCCAACGCACACGAATACGAACAGCAAATAGGCCATGAACAGCCAGAACGGAAGCACTCCGTCGAAGACGAAGGTCAGCCCCAGGCCCACGACCGATGCGATCGTGGCCAGGGACATCGCCCCCCGGGAAAGCTTTCGCATCCCGTACTGCATCACCAGGCGGCCGTTGACGAAGGTTGCGACCCCCACCGCCAGCGCCAGCACCCCGAAGTAGAAGGGAAACAGCGCGCCGGTGCCGTATACGTCCTGAAAGACCTGCTGCGATATGCTCAGGTAGGCCAGAAACGGCGCGAACACGCAGCCGCTGGCCAGCGTGTATCCCAGCGCGATCCGGATCTTCACGACTTCCACCGCCGTCCTGCCGATCGCGCGCGGGGACAGCGATCGCCGGCGTTCCGAGGGCAGCGTTTCGGGCTGGCGAATCGCGAACCAGAGAAAGCCGACCGCGGCCACGGCAAAGAACACGGCGAATATTGCGCGCCAGCCGCTGAGATACTGGATCCACTGGCCCAGCGCCGGGGCGATTGTGGGAACGATGATGAATACGCCCATCGTGAATGACATCAGGCGCGCCATCTGACGGCCCGCGTACTGGTCGCGCACCAGCGCCATGACCACCACCCGCGGCGCCGAAACGCCGATGCCCTGCAGCACCCGCCCCGCGATCATCACCTCGAAGCTGCGCGCGTAAATACTCATCAGGCACCCGGCCATGAACAGCACGAGGCCGGCATGGATGGCAGGCTTGCGGCCGATCCGGTCGGACAGCGGGCCGAAAACGATCTGGCCCATGCTCATTCCCAGGAACACCGCCGTAATGACGAACTGCACGTCGTTGCGTTGCGCCACCCCGAGGTCCTCGCCGATCGCCGGCAGCGCCGGCAGCATCGCATCGATCGCCAGCGCAACCAGCGAGATCAGCAGCGCGATAAGCGGCACGAACTCGCCCGTACGCAGGGCAGGGGTGGCGGCAGGCTGGCTCATCGGTGGGGCGGATTATCTCTTTTCGGGAGCCACTCGGCCAGCGCGTCGCGTACGCTCGCGGAGCCGGCCTCGTCAATCAGGTTGTTCCATTCATGGGGATCCGCTTCAAGGTCATAGAGCTCTTCGGACCTGTCGGAGTAACGCGTGTAGCGATAGCGCTCGCTCCTGACACTGTGGTTTCGAAAGCCGCTGGTCGTGATCGCCGCCGAATCCCAGGCCGTGGCGGGGTCCCGGAGCAGCGGCAGAAGGCTGTTTCCTTCCACATGCCCAGGAATCGGAAGACCGGCAAGTTCCGCGAGGGTCGGATAGATATCCATCAGCGAAACGGGCCGGGAACTCCGTGACCCCGGCGCCGTGACTCCGGGGGCTACGATGATCAGGGGCACTCGCGTCGACTCCTCCCAAAGGGTGTACTTGCGCCAACGCTGCTTCTCACCAAGGTGAAAGCCGTGATCCGAGAACAGAACGATGATCGTCTCATCGCTGCGGCCGCTGGCGTCCAGTGCGTCCAGGATTCGGCCCGCCTGCGCGTCCGCGTAACTCACGCTGGCAAGGTAGGCCTGAACGCCCTCGCGCCACTTGTCCTCTGAAACAATCCAGCGGTGCAGCGCCATGGGTGGTCTGTCGGTTATCTCCAGATACGGCATCGTGGCGACCTCGGGTACATCGTCGAGATCGCCCGCCAGCGTGTCGGGCAGTTCTATTGCCTCCAACGGATAGGAATCGAAGTGTTCGCTCGGGGTGTACCAGGGCAAGTGTGGCCGATAAATTCCCGCAGCCACGAACCGCGGCCGCCCGGTTGTACTGGCGAGTTGGTCTGATATCCACGCCGCTACCTGGGTATCGCCCATCCGGTCCGCGGTCTCGGTCAGCGCGTGCCAGTCCAGGTCCTTCGTGAAGGGGTTCCCGTTGACGGGACGGTCCGGGGGAACGACTTCGTCGGGAAGTTGCCGGTCAACGGAAGGGAAGAAACGGCTCCACGCGTTCGGATCGTTGTAGCCGCTGAATCCCTCGGTGTCGAAGGTATGTGCGTGAAATATCTTTCCGGCCCCGATGGTTTCGTAGCCCTGATCGCGAAAAAACCTGGGCAAGGTCGAAATATTCCGGAACACTTCAAGCTGCCGCCAGTCGGCTTCATTCTCGTAAACGCCGCTCGACGACGGGAGCAGCCCGGTCAGGAGCGCCGTACGCGAAGGGTTGCAAAGCGGAGCGGAGGCATGCGCATTGGTGAACAGCATCCCCCGTTCGGCCAACCCGTCGATGCGGGGCGTCCGGGCCTGGGGATGCCCGCCGAGCACGCCGACCCAGTCGTTCAAGTCGTCTATTGCGATAAAGAGAATGTCCGGAGGATCGTCACCACGAACAACCGGAGAAACGGTGGCCAGCACGAACAGGGTGAGCGTCAACACACACAGCCTGCGCAATAGCATTATTTTACAAATAATTATCATTAAAATAATTTGCTTTTCTAACTATTGTGTATTATCTTTTTGGGCGCGCCGGAAAGGACCGTTGCGGTCCCGCCCGGTAGCCGTAAAGGTCAGTGAACTCCGAACGGGGAGACAAGCACAATGGGCAAGAGACTGCAAGGATTTTCAACTGCCGCATTATCCTTCATCGTGGCGGCGATTGCGTTTGATGGAGTGGTTCCGGCCGCAGGAGCGCAGGAACAGGCAAGTGCCTCTTCGACGGCGCTGGAAGAGATCGTGGTGACCGCCCGGCGGCGCGAAGAGAGCCTGCAGGACGTGCCGATCTCGATCTCCGCTTTTTCGGCCGAACAGGTCGAACAGCAGGGAATCACGAACCTCATCGACCTGAATGCGGCGGTGCCCAATCTCTCTCTTGGCGGCAGCGACAACACCAACGGTTCCAATTCCATCGGGGTGACGATTCGCGGGGTCGGCGATGGCTCCAGAATCAATCTCGACGGGGCAGTCGGTTTCTATATCGACGATGTTTTCATTCCGAGGCTCACGGGAACGATGGTGGATTTGCTCGATGTGGAGAGTATCGAAGTTCTTCGCGGTCCGCAGGGGACCCTGTTCGGGCGCAACACGACGGGCGGCGCCGTCCGATACAGCTCCAAAAAGCCCGTTCTCGGCGAATACGACGCCAATCTGAAAGCAACGGCCGGCAATCTGAATCATTACGGACTGACAGGCGTGCTGAATGTCCCCCTGGGTGAACAGGCGGCTTTGCGGGTAAGTGGCTATTTCCGCAACCGCGATGGCTATGTGGACAACAGGATCGCCAGCCTGGACCCGGCGACCGTGTCGATTGTCGATACGGGAACGCAGGACCTGGGCAACAATGAAAACTGGGGCGTTCGGGTCGGGTTGCGGTTCCGGCCGGCCGACAACCTGACGGTTGACCTGACCGGAGCCTACATCGAGGACAAGGGTCATGGTCCTCCCATAAAGGTCACGTCCTGGAATTTTGACGCCAGACGCGGCGAAGGAGAGCCCTGCCTGATCCTGGCGCGGGGGATCGTCGGGGGCCGGGAGACGCGTCGGCCTGCGGGAGGGACCTGCACGATCAGCCGCGCCTCCGATCGCGCGTTCGACGGAGTTGCCGCAACGAATCCGGCGCTGGCACAGGTGCTGGGCGACACGTTCGCGGTATTTCCGGGCAACGAAACGCGCGGCGGAGTACCCAATCTGGAGGACTTCACAACCGAGTTCCTCTCGGCCGTGATTTCCTGGCAGATCAGTGAATCGCTGAGCCTCACGAGCCGGACGGCCTCCCTCGTTATCGATCAGCTGATCATGAACGACAATGACTACACGCCCATCATCTGGCGGGAGCGCGTGCGGATGGGCACCAGCGACAGTTTTTCACAGGAACTTCTGCTGAACGGCGAGTCCGGGAACATCGATTGGACCGCAGGGCTCTACTATTTCACCGAAGAACCGGAAGAGATCACCCGGGGCTCCGACACCGGCACGCCCGACGTCTTCATACGCCACGAAATCCTGGATGCGGACGCACTTGCGCTATTCGGCGAAGCAACACTGCAGGTGAATGACGCGCTTGACATCACGGCGGGCTATCGCTGGACGCAGGACGACAAGACGCTGACCGCTATCGGAGACGGGCCGATCCGCAGCCGGGACAGGAACTTCCGCCCGGCGCCGGACGATCCTCCCGCACCCACCGAGGCTTCGGGCAGCAGCGACTGGACATCCAATACCTGGCGCGTGAGCGTTCAGTACGACTGGTCGGACAATGTAATGACATACATATCGGCGAGCACCGGGTTCCGAAGCGGCGGATTCAACAACGAGATGGACCTGAAGCACGGTCCGGAGGCCAATTATGGAATCCTGCCGTTCGATCCGGAGGAGATCGATGCCTACGAGTTGGGTCTGCGCAGCGATCTGGCCGGCGGCCTGATGCGATTGAACGTTACGGCCTATTGGCAGGAATGGACCAACCGCCAGCTCCGCACGGTGCGCCCTGACGGTCTCAGGTTCGTGGCCAACGCGGGCGATGCGGAAACTCAGGGAGTCGAGGTGGATCTGTCATGGCAGGCAAGCGAGGATTTGCTGCTCTCGGCATCGGTCGGGACCATCGACGGCGAATGGACGGCAATCGACCCGCTGATGGCCGGCAATATCCTGATCGATTCGCAACCGCACCGCATGCCCGATCTTTCCTACGCGCTGGGCCTTCTTCACACCTATGAATTGACCAACGGTTTTGGGCTGACCAGCAGCCTGAACTATGGCTGGACCGATGATCAGTACGCCTCTTCGCTGGAGACCCGCACGATTCCCATCGAAGCCCACGGCCTGATGAACGCCCGGTTCAAGCTGACTTCCGCGCAGCAGACATGGTGGGTTGCTCTTTACTGCACCAATTGCCTGGATGAGGATTACATCGTGACCGGTGGCGATTTCACCGGCCGCACGCCCAACCAGGCGCGCGTACGTGACCTTGGCAGGGAAGGATACCGCTGGGAGGAAATCGGACGGCCGCAGGAATGGGGGATCGAATTCGGCCTGGACTTCTAGTTGCCTCGGCCCGGAAAAAGCTGTGTAATGGGCCTCCGGCACCAGTCGCTGCAGTTTTAGTCCATGCCGTCGGCACTTCCCAGGAAAAGGAAAACTTACGGATCCGCAGTCACGTCCCAATCGCTCTCGCTCGGCGATCTGAACGATTTTCTGGGAATCAAGATCCGGAGGGTTCAGCGCTCCATCAACCGCCACCTTTCGGACGCGCTGGATGGAATGGACGTCGCGGTGGGGGAATTCGGCACGCTGGGCCTTATAGCCGCGAACCCGGGACTCGCCCAGATCGACATTGCCCGCGAATACGATATCGACAAGGCGACGATGGTCGGCCTGCTGGACACTCTGGAGGCGGCCGGATATGTGCGCCGCCGCAAGCATCCGAAGGACCGGAGACGCAATGCGCTTACGCTGACGAAGAAGGGCGTCGAACGGTTTGCAGAACTGAAAAGCGCCTTTGCCGCTCAGGAAGCGTCGTTTACCCAAACATTGACGAAGGCCGAGAAAAAGGTCCTGATGGACCTGCTGGATCGCATTCCCCTGCAATAGTTCCTGCAGAATCCGTCAGTAGCTGTAGATTTCCTCCCGTGAAAGCTGGATTTCCAGCCAGGTAGCGAGGCGCGCCAGCCACTGATTCCGGTAGTAAACCAGACCGTCAGCCGCAACGGCGGCCGAAGACCCTGCGATCAGCATGACTTTTTGCCCTTCGGCGAAGACGTCTTCCTGGTAATAAGTCGCGCCGTTGCCCGCTTCCGCAAGCCACGCCAGTTCCTCCTCGTCGCCCAACGCTTTCGCCGCCAGTGCGCGAATGGGGTCTCCTTCATTCAAACCGGCAACAATTGCAATGTGCGGGGCTTCGTGAAACGGTTCGAAATCCTCGGGTTCGACATGCCGGTAGCTCACGGACTTCCTTGCCAGGAAATCGGTGAGTTCGCCAATCAGCGCAAAGGATTTCGATGTCGCAACGATCAGCAAGTCCTCCTGGAGCTCCACCGGAGGTTGCGAAGAGACCGGGGACGGAGAGGTCGCGATCGACTGGCAACCTGCAAGCAGCAACAGCGCTGCCGCAATGAGGCTCCGGTCAACGAGCATACGGATCAATCCGCCGCTGACCCGCCGCGCATGGCGTCGGGCTGAATCTGCCACTCGGCGCCCAGCGGAGGCGTGACACGCAATTCGCTGCGGGGCAGTTCCTCGAGCTTCCCGCAGAACTGGTACGGATAGGCCTGGGCCCGCGCCAACGCCCACAGAGGGTTCTCGTGCGCATTGAACGCCACGTATTCCCAGACGACTTCTCCGCCGTCCGGGTGGTTCTCGTCCGGACGCACCTGGAAGATCCTTCCCGTGTTGTCCTCGGAAATCAACGTGTTGCCGTTCGGAAGGCGCTGCACGGAACCGCGCGAGCGGCTGAAAAACCGCCATGAACGGCCGGACGCTTCGTATTTCCAGACAATCCTGTTTTCCACCGGATCGATCTCGACGATCAGCGTCTTGCCGATGTGGTCCTCGTCCGGCGAATAGGCCCCGTTGTCGAAGATCAGGAAGTTACCCTCGCCAGGCATTCCCTTGGAAATCATGTGAGCCTCGTGCTGGCCCGCCAGGCCGCCGAGATACCTGTGGCCCCCCTTGAAGGTGATCTCGCCCGTGTCCCGGCTGATGACCCAGAAATTCGGAAGATTGCGCGTGTTGTAAATGACATTGCCGGGCTTGAACCGCTCGTCGCCCGCGTCATACCACTTGTTTTCGGGCACCGCCCGAACGGAGTTGCCGTGCGACCAGTCGATGATCCGGCGCCAGGCCGGTGCAAAATCGTTGATGTCGATATGGTCGTGCGCGGCCCATTTCCATGTCACCTCGCCTTCACGGGTGACGTAAACCAGCTCATCGCCGATGAGTTGCACACCCTTCCGGCGAATCCGACCGAAATAGGGCCAGTCCACGTCCACCACCGTATCCAGAATTTCCTGCGGCACGGGAATGCTGTACATCGCAAGCAACTCGCCGTTGGGCATGAGTTCGAAATCATGGTGCAGGTAGTGGGACTGCTGATCGCTGAGCCGGCCTCCAACGCCCCGCTGGTCCGGCCGCCATCGCCAGATCTCCTCGCTGTCCCAGCCATACTCGACGATGTGATTGATTCCCTCTTCCTCGCTCTCCTCGATCATCATCAGGCTGCAGTTCGGCTGCAGCCGATAACGTTGCCAGGTCCCCACCTTCCACTCGTGGACGACGTTGCCGTTCATGTCCAGCAAACGCGCCCGGTCCGGTTCGCGCACGACTTCTTCCGAAGCACCGTAGTTGGTGACCAGCGGCAACAGCAAATAGCTGTTGTAGGCCTTGTCGGGGTCGTAACGGGTTACGCCGGTCGGATACACGGAAGGGAAAGCGTGCGCGATTCCCGCAATCAGGAGTAGCAACAGCGCTGCAAGGCCGACGGAAATGCAAGGAAAAGCCGATTTCAGCGATTTGTTCGAGAACATCCCGAAAGCTCCTGGGTCATGCAAAGCCATGGCAAAGCCTAATCGCTCCTTCGCTCAGGCTGCGCCTCTGCCATATGCGATAATGATTTCTGAGCCAATAATTGTAATCAATAATGATTGAAAATACTAACCAATTGGCGTAGTCTCCCTGGCCGGCAATAGCAAACCAGATCATGAACGCAATAAGCCAGCAGGCGGCACGTGATGTCCGGTCCGGGGCCGGCCTCACCATCGTTCGTTACGAAAAGGACGGCAGGACCGACTACGGCATCCTTGAGAAGGGCCGGGTAACTTCGATCAAGGGCGATATATTCGGCGATTTCACTGCGGGCGACCGGCACTTTCCGCTCGACGAGGTCGTCCTGCTTGCCCCCATCGAGCCGGGAAAGGTGTACGGCGTAGGCATGAACAGTCATGGCTACCGGCAATATCGAATGGGCGCCGAGTATCCGGAAGCCGATCCTGCCGAGCCCCCGGTATTCGAGAAGTCCGGTTCGGCCATAACCGGTCCGCATAGCCATTTGCTCGTGCAGGAAGGAATGACCGGCATTTCCGGAAGCCCGGAACTGGCCGTGATCATGAAACGCCGCGCGAGCGGAATTACCGAGGATGAAGTGAACGATTACATACTCGGGTATTCGGCATCGTTCGACGCGATGTATCCGGAAGTCGCGATCAGGGACATGCTGGCGGCCAAGGACTTTCCCACTTCCTGCCCGCTTGGCCCCTGGATAAAGACTTCGCTGGATACCAGCGATCTCGAGGTGTCCCTGAGCGTCAACGGAAAGGTGTATCACCAGGGATTTACCAGGGACTTCATCTACGATATTCCGCGCGTCGTCAGTTTCCTCTCCTCACGGCACGTCCTGGAGCCGGGCGACGTCGTTCTGATGGGCGCGATGGGCAAGGAGGCCCACGTGGACGGCAAGTCCGCGGACTTCGTGGATCGATTCACCGGCCTTGGGGAACTCCGCCCGGTCGCCTACCCGAAATACCAGCCGGGCGACCGCCTTGTCGTGCGCGTTCAGGGCGTGGGAGAACTGCCGTTCAGCGTTTCTCGGGCGGACTAGCGCCTGTCAGGACAGCCAGTTCGGCAGGAACGTGATGATTCCCGGCACAAGCAGCAACAGCATCACGAGGAGAAAATCCGCCGCCAGGAACGGGGCGATTCCACGGAATATCGTCCCCACCGGCACGTCCGGCGCGACACTTTTGACCAGGTAAACCGCCATGCCTATCGGTGGTGTGATCAGGGCAATCTCCATCGCCCTGATAATGATGATGGCGAACCAGATGCCTTCAAAGCCCAGCGCCTGGGCGACGGGAAAGAACACCGGCACGGTGAGGGCCATCATTCCGGTCGTGTCCAGCACGGCGCCGAGCAGCAGGTAGATCAGGAAGATCGCCAGAATCGCGAGCAACGGCGCCACGTCCAACTCCACGATCGACTCGCTTATGGCGGCAGGGATTCCGGTGGCGGTCATGAACGAGGTCATCATGAACGCGCCGATGAAGATCGCGTACAGAAAGCCCGTGGTCTTGAGAGTGGCGACGATCGCGGCCTTGAATTTCGCGACAGTCAGGCGCTTGCGAATCAGCGCGAATGCCAGGGCTCCCGACGCGCCCACGGCGCCCGCCTCGGTAGGCGTGAATAGTCCGCCCACCAGGCCTCCGAGCACCAGCGCCATCAGGAGCACCACTTCGCCGACGACCTTCAGCGACGAAAACCGCTCGGCCCAGGAATATCTGCGCCCCGGCGGGCCGAGCGACGGCCGCCAGCTGCACAGGAGGAAAATCGTCGCCATGTAGAAGATGGCTTCGAGGATTCCGGGGACCAGGCCGGCCAGGAATAGCTTGCTGATCGAAAGTTCGGTCAGGAGGCCCAGCACGATCAGCATGCCGCTTGGCGGTATCAGACTGCCGATCGTTCCCCCCGCCGCAATGCTTCCGGTGGCGAGGGCGGGGCTGTAGCGATACTTCCTCATTTCGGGCAGCGAGACGAGCCCCATGGTCGAAACGGTTGCCACGGAAGAGGCGCTCACCGCGGCAAAGCCCGCGCAGCCTCCCACAGTCGCCATCGCCAGGCCTCCGCGTTGATGCCCCAGCCACTTGGCCGCCACCTCGTACAAGTCCTTTCCCATGCCCGACTGGAACATCACGTGCGCCATGAGGATGAATAAGGGCAACACTCCGAAGGTGAAGCTCGAAATGGTGTCGAAGGCAATATTGGCAAGCTTGGCGAAGGCCGCCTCGGGCGAGAGCAGGTAGGCGAAACCGCAAAAGGCCACCAGGCCCATGCTGAAGGCGATGGGCAGCCGCAGCAGGATCAGCCCGAACAGCAGGACGAATGCGATCAGGCCCGTCTCAATCGGACTCATCACGGTCGTCCCCCGGTGCATGCAGCTTCCATGCCGCCAGCCAGACGGCAACGCCGCAGCAAACGGCCACCCACATCCAGCGCAGCGGCGCTACTGGTATGCCGAGGACTTCCGTGTATTCGCCCAGCCGGGTGTTCCTGAACGCGACAAGGGTGCCTGCCCAGGCCACAACACACCAGTAGAACGCGCCTGCCAAGGCCATCACGATCGCAATTCGTCGCCGGGATGCATTGGGGAACCGGTCCACGACGAAGTCGATCGCGACATGCGACCCGGACAGCGTTGCGCAGAGCACCGCCGCGCCGGCAATGATTGGAATGATCAGTTCGGCCAGTTCGTAGCTTCCGGGAATGATCCGGCCGGTCAGGCGGAACATGACGTTGCCCACGATCAGGACCAGGAGAACCACGAGAGCGCCCCCTCCCGCGTAGGCGACCAGATTGACCAGCCGTTCCCGAGCGCTTCCTGAAAAATTCACCGGGCTTCCTGCTCGAGCCGATGCCTTACCTGGGCCAGAATTGCGGAGCCGGGCAGGGCTCGCGCATCGAGTTCCCGGGCAATCCTGTCGCCCTCTTCGGCAAGGTTGTCCGCGTACTGGTGCAGGTCCGTCGGCGCCGGTTCAATGAACTCGATGCCGATTTCGCGGGCGCGCTCCAGACCTCTTCGCTCGACCGCCGCGACCTCGTCCACGATGCGATCCGCCCACCACGCTGCACTGTCCGCCATCCGCTTGCGCAGTTCGTCCGGCAGCCGATTCCAGGCGTTCAGGTTGATCGCTCTGGACGGGTAGGGAGGCCGTGGATTGGGCAGCAGCGTGATGTAGCGGATCATCTCGTCGAAATTAAGGCTTACGAGCGTATCCGCCGGAGAAACGGCGCCATCGAGGATGCCCCGGCTCAGTGCGAAATACGCTTCGCTCATCGGCATCGCCACGGCATCCACGCCCAGGCGCCGAAGCGCGGTTACCTTTTCGGCTGTCGATTTCAGCCGCAATCCCCGCAAGTCGTCCAGGCTTCGCACCGGTTTGGCCGTGGTCATGACGAACATGGGACTCAGACTGTTTGCCGCCAGGACCACCACGCCGGCGAATTCCTCGCGAAGCTCGGCATGTTCAGCCCACAACTCCCAGAAAATCGGCTCCGTGACCTTACGGTCGAAGATGCCGCCATAGAAAGCCAGGGAGCCGCGTGTGAGGTGCATGCCGGCCCGCGAGACTACCGGCGAAATCACACCGATATCGGCAACGCCCGCAGCCAGCTCATGCACGGTGTGCGCCCGCCCCACGAGGGTTCCGTTCCAGTAGGCCTCGAACTGAAGACGTCCGTCGCTTTCCCGGGTCATCCTGTCCATCCAGGCTCGATCGGCGCGGCTGAAAGGCGCGTTCATCCCGTAGGGCGAAGCAAAGCGCAGCAAATGCACTTCGCCGGCCTCGGCCGACGGAACGTTCAGCAAGAACAACAGGAGCAGTGCGGCAGATTTCGGGAAAAACGAGGGCATCGCTTAGCGGCCGTAATTTGCCGGCTGAAGCAGTCGGAAGGCCGACGCCTCGCTGCCGGTCTCGCATGGAATCTCTATAACGACCGGGCCCCGCTTCGATTCTTCCAATGCTCCCTGCAGCCGATCGCCCAGTTCGGCCGGCGAATTCACCCGGTGGGCCCGGGCGCGGAAGCTCTCAGCCAGCGTTACGAAGTCGGGATTGGTCAGCTCGGAGCCGAATACCCGCCCTTCGTAGAATTCAATCTGGTCCCTTCTGACGTTGCCGAAGGCGTTGTTGTTGAAGATCAACGTGATCAGCCCGACCTTGTATTGCACCGCCGTCGCAAGTTCCTGAACGCCGTACATGAACCCTCCGTCTCCGGCAATCGATACGACCGTGCTGTGGGGATTGGCAATCTTGACGCCAATGCCGGTCTGAAAGCCATGTCCAAGATTACCCTGATAGCCGCCGGTCACGAGTTTTCCCGGTTCATAGACGGGGAACCCATACCATGCGGTGAAGCCTACCTGGGAGATCTCCTCGACGACGAAGGCGTCCCGCGGCAGTGCTTCCCGCATGACGTCCAGGTAGGACATCTGCGGCTGTATCTGCTGGATCTCGCGCCAGGCCTCGGCCTTGACCGCCTCGAATTCGGTTTCAAGGGACGACCGGTCTCCAGGGTTCTCGCGAAGTTCCCTCAATAGCGCCTGCAAGGCGAGCCTGGAGTCCGCAACGATACTGAGATCGCCTCGCAGGCGAACGGATTGCGTGGGATCGATGTCAATCCGTATCAATTGAATCGTTGCAATGCCTTCCTGCCATCGAAACGCCGGCAGCTCAAGGCGGCTTCCTATGCCGATCATCAAGTCGGATTCAGCGTAGTACTTGTATGCCGCCACGCAATTGAATCCGTACGGAGTGTCGTCGCCGACGATACCGCGGCCTCCGCGAAAGGACGTAACCGGGGCCTGAATCAGGGCTGCCAGTTCGGTTACCTCGCCTTTGGCATGTATCGCGCCGGAACCCACGTACAGCATCGGGCGCCTGGCCCTGCGAATCATGTCCGCCGCCGCCTTGATCGCGTGCGGATCGGGTTCAATTGCGACGTCGGGCGAAACGGGATCCACCGGCTCCACTTTCGACGTCTGCCCCAGCACGTCCATGGGCACCTCCAGGGCCACCGGCTGAATGCGCCCGCTGGTCAACTGCCTGAACGCTTCTCCTACCAGGGCCGGCGCCTCCGCCGGGTGATTGATTCTCGCTGCCCACTTGGTAAGCGTCCGCATCGTGTTGAGCTGGTCCGGCAACTCATGCAGCATTCCATGTCCGACACCCACGAAGGCGCTGGGCACCTGCCCGGCGATACAGAGGACCGGAGTGTTGTGGGCGGTGCACAGGCCGGCGGTGGAGTTCAGGACTCCCGGTCCGGGTACCACACAGTAAACGCCGACCTTGCCGGTGGACTTGGCATAGCCGAAGGCCATGTAGGCTGCGCCCTGCTCATGGCGCGTAACGAATGTCCGGATTCGTTCCCGGTTCTTGTAAAGCGCATCGAACAGGGCGTACGTTTGAGCGCCGGGGATACCGAAAACCGTATCTACTCCGCCCCGGATCAGGCTTTCGACAATGGCTTCCGCGCAAGTCTGCGTTGTCGAACTCATGATCTTTACTGACTTGCAGATTGCGTGCGCAACCTGAGGTTCACCCGGAAGCCTGATTCAATTGACCCTGCCGAATTAGTTTATTGGATAAACAATTGTAATTCCATACCGTTGGTGTGTTGCGACTGCGTCCCGCCCTCTAAACAGGGCAGAATGCCCGACTCATGACCGAACCCGGCAGTCAGATCGTCCCGCACTGGAACGAGGCGTGCGAAGCGCTGATTCGCGCCGACCCCGTGCTTGCAGAGCTGATCCGCGCCGCCGGCGCGTCGATCCTGCAGCCGCGCAACGATGCGTTTTATTCGCTGTCGCGCTCCATCGTCGCGCAGCAGATCTCCGTTCATGCCGCCGAAGCCGTGTGGCAGCGACTGACCGCGGCGGTCGGCGCCATGACGCCAAGCGCCGTTTGCGGTCATTCGGAGGAAGCGCTTCACGGCTGCGGCCTGTCGCGGCGCAAGGCGTCCTATCTCCTCAACCTGGCGGAGCACTTCAGGGACGGCGCCCTCGCCGGCAAGTCGTGGCATCGCATGGACGACGAGCAGGTCATCGAAACGCTGGTCGAGATCAGGGGCATAGGCCGCTGGACGGCGGAGATGTTTCTGATCTTTCACCTGCTGAGGCCGGACGTGCTGCCCGTCACCGACATCGGCATCCAGAAAGCGGTCGCGCGCCACTACAACGCCGGAGAGCGCCTGACGCCCGATGAACTGGTCGCCGTTGCGGAGCCCTGGCGCCCCTGGCGCTCCGTCGCCTCCTGGTACCTGTGGCGCAGCCTGGACGCCATCCCCGTCGAATACTGATCCCCCGAGTTTTCCTTTTTCCGGTCATTGCAAGCCGTTTTCGGCTTGCAATCGCGTCGCCATGATGATATATACCAATGATATATATCTGTTGTTGAATGAACCGACAAATGTCCAACACCGCAAAACTCTTCTGGTCCGGACGCTCTCAGGCCGTTCGGCTGCCGAAGGACTTCCGTATGAACGGCGAAGCAGTGCGGATTCGCAAGCAGGGCTCCGCAGTGATACTCGAACCGCTGGTTTCCGACTGGGAGTGGCTCGACGAAATCGCCGGCAAGTTTTCCGATGACTTTCTGGCTGCCGGTCGCCAGCAACCGGAACTGCCTCCACAGCCTGAACTCGACGGCGCCTTCGACTGATGCGTTATCTGCTGGACACCAACGCCTGCATCGCACTTCTCAACAGTTCTTCACGGGCGCTGATCTCGCGGATGCGCCGCCACACGCCCGAGGAATTCGGTCTCCCGGCGCCGGTCGCCTATGAACTCTACTATGGGGCTCACAAGAGCCGGCACTCAAGGCGAAACCTGGAGTTGCTTGACCGGATCGGGTTCGAAGTCGTTCCCTTTGACGCATCCGATGCGCGCATGGCGGGGGCGATCCGAAGCCGGCTTGAAGCGATTGGACGCCCCATTGGTCCGTACGATTTGCTGATTGCGGGCCAGGCCTGCGCCCGCCGCATGATTCTGATAACGGCCAACAGTCGCGAATTCCAGCGCGTGCAGGGACTTGAGTGTGAAGACTGGTCGGGTCCTGCTTAGCCTCGCGCTCCCGGAATCGCTGTCGAGCTGAAGGCCCCTGGCCAGGGCGTATCATCGGGGCAGGGCATCCACCGGGAGAGGGGCCATGGCCATGAAGGTGAACCGACGCGCGGCGCTGGGCGGGCTTGCCGCCTCGGCGCTGGCTGCGCCCGCACTGGCGAAAGCGGCGGACCGGCCGAAGCGCCACATCCCGCCGAAGCCGGAGATCGAAGGCGGGGCACTGATCAACAGGGACCGCGCCTACGCGGTGATGGAGGAATACGGGCTGGCCGGGATCATCGCGCTCGATCCGATCAACGTCTATTACATGACCAACGTCAGGACCATCGGCGTGCGCTTCATCACCGAGTATCCCGGCTTCGCGACGATGTCGCCGGACCCGGACATGCCGATCTACCTGGTCTCTGGCTCGTCCGCCGCCTGGGACATCGCCAACCGGGACCGCGAGACCGCCGAGCTCATGCCCTACGGTTACGGCGGCTGGAACGCCGCGGCATTCAACACCGACGGCCAGCCGCAGGAACCCACGGGCGGCACGACCCGCCACTACCACTTTCGCGAGGATGTCGAGCTGACGCCGCGCGAGCAGCGCTGGAAGGCCGCATCGGACAGCTTCCGCGACGACATCGCCGCCAGCGCCGCCTGGGGCCTGGCCCGCGCCCTGAAGGCCCAGGGCATCACGAAGGGCCGCGTTGCGGTGGACGACATGCGCATCGCCCGTTTCCTGGCGCAGACGGACCTCCCGGATGTGGAATGCGTCGACGGCTACGGCGTGATCCAGCTCATCCGCATGGTCAAGACGCCGCAGGAACTGGCCTATCAGAAGCTCGGAAGCTGGAACAACGGCGAAGCCTGCATGGCCACGATCAACGCGCTGGAACCCGGCATGCGCCATACCGACGTGGAGCAGATCTTTCTTGCCGAGTGCGCGATCCGCGGCAACCGCGTCAACAACGTGATCGCCGGCATGCCCGGCGGCAACTTCCCCGACGACGGCGTGCTGGTGGCGGGCAAGCCGTATCTGATCGACTGCGTGAGCAACTACAAGGGCTACATGGGCGACATCGCGCGCACATTCTTCTTCGGCGATCCACCGAAGGAAGTGGAGATACGCCGCCGGGCCAACCAGCTCGCCCGCGAGGCGGTGTTCGACGCGATAAAGCCGGGCGTCAGGTATTCCACCTTGCGTCAGATCGGCCTCGACACGATGATCAAGGCCGGCATGCCGGCGCACGCCGTGTTCGTCACGCCCCACTCGGTGGGCCTGCAGCACGACGACAATCCGATGCGCATGCCCAATTTCGGCGTCGAAGCCTTCGACCACGTGCTGGAAGAGAACATGACGCTGACCGTGGACCTGCCGTATCTCGAGGTCGGCTGGGGCTCCGGCCACAACGAGGACCTGTTCCGCGTCACGAAGAGCGGTTACGAGCCGTACAACACCGAACGGGATCCGTTCCTGGTTCTGTAGCCAGTTGGCCGGCGGTTTGCCGGCGCACCGCGCAGCGCTCTAGAGCAGATCCCAGACCTCGAAGGCGACCCGCTCGCCGGACTCCATCGCGCCCTCCATGCCGCGATTGGCGGTGGCCGTGTGTTCGCCGCAGAAATGTATGCGGCCGGCCGGCTCGATCAGGGCCGGCAGGCACTCGATCACCTGCCCGGGCGCCCATATGGCCCAGTCGCCGCCCGCGAAGGGGTCGGTCTGCCAGGACTTGGCGCCACCGAGTTCGAGCTTGCCCTTTGCAGCGGGGCGCAACTGTTCGTAGGCGGACAGCACCTGGGCCATACCGCCTTCGTGCCCCAGGGTGTCGAGGCGGTCCGCCAGGTGCCCGCGGGCCCAGGCCATCAGGCAGGTCACGGCATTCGAATCCTCGCCTTCCCTTAGCGCGCGAATCTCGCCCGCATCCGTATCGGTCCACATCGCCGGATTCAGCCCGTCTTCTTCCCAGAACGGGCTCGTGGGCACCATGATGACCTTGGTGATCTTCTGCACCTGAACGGTCTGAATCGCCTTCGCCTTGGCCGGCGGCAGCAGCGGGTCGAACTTCACCCAGCGCATCGTCGGAATGGGCAGCGAGCAGATCACGCGGGCCGCCCTGTAGACGCTGCCGTCGTGGCAGTGCACCTCCACGTCCGGTTCGTTGTTGCGAATGCCGATGACCCGCTTGCCGTAGTGAACCTCGCCGCTGAGCGCATTCGCCATCGCGTCGGTGAAGCGCTGGTTGCCGCCGTGGACCTTGTAGGCGACGCGCGCCACGTCGCTTTGCAGCTTGAACCAGGCCTGGACGAAGTACCACATGAGCATGGACACGTCGTGGGCCGACGTGCCGTACTGCACGTTGGTGTTGTAGTTGAGCTCGATGGCCGCGTCGCTCCAGCCCAGCTCCTTGAAGAACTCGTAGGCCGAGCCGTCGTATTGCGTGCTTTCCGGCTCCACCCAGTCGGCGAACGACGCCAGCGGATTGTGCTGGGCGATCACGCTCTGGAAATAACCGCGTCCGGGGAAGCGGTCGCGGGCCCCGTCGGGCATGTCATTGAGCGGGTGCGTCGGCCATTCGTCCCGGGGAATGACCTGCCCATCGAGCGCCAGTTCCACCCGGGCCGGATCGCGATGGGCTTCCGGCGACATGTCCCGGCGTGCGTGATGGTCGATCAGCGGAATGTCGAGTCGGCTCGCGGTGTCCTGCATCCGGGCATAGGCGCCGAGAATGGAATCGCCGCCCCATTCGGGGTTGCCGGCCACGTTGGGGGCGCTGAGCAGGCGCCCGCCGGGCCGTTCGCGCCCCTCCAGGCAGATTACCCGAACGCCCAGTTCTTCGAGCAACAGCATCGCGTTGAGCCCGGAAAGGCCCGCTCCGATCACGATCACGTCGGGATCCGCGGCGGCCCTGGCGGCGCGGGCGACGCCCGCGCTTAAGCCCGCCGCCACTCCCGCCTTCACGAAATCCCGCCGGTTGATTGCTGTGACCATTGCGCCTCCCGCCCTTCAGGTGCCGCTCATCTTATATCCGCGAGCACCGCGGACAGCAGCGCGTTGAAGGTTTCCGGGTCCTCCATCATGAGGAAGTGCCCGACGCCGGACATCTCGAGAAACAGGAACTGCTCCGCATTCGCTTCGAGATGCGCGACGTCGGTGGGCAGGAAATCGGAGTTGATCAGCACGAACGGCACGGCCAGCGATGCGACTGCCGGCGTGGCGTCGTAGTTGCCGCTGGCCTGGCGTGCGCCGACGGCCGAGGCGTAGGGCGCCGCCGCCATGTCCGCCTTCACCCATTCCTTGATGGCCGGGTCGCTCTGCTCGACGAAAGTGCGGTCCACGAAGGTCGAGATGAAGCCCGCCTGGTCTTCGGCGAGCTGTTCGAACACTTCTTCCTGCTGTTCCCGGGGCGTTTCTCGGCCGCCGCCATGAAAGGTGTCCACGCCCACGACGCCGATCACGCGGTCGCCGAGCTGCCCGGCGGCTTCCACGATGACCTTGCCGCCCATGGAGTGGCCGACCAGCACGATATTGCGCAGGTCTAGAGCGTTGACGACCGCGGAAACGTCTTCGCCGAAGGCCTGCATGGTCCACACGGTGCGGTCCGGCCCCGAGTCGCCATGACCGGCCAGGTCGATGTTCACGACGCGATGCGATTGGGCGAAGTGCTCGAGCTGCCCGGACCAGTAGCTGCGGTCGCAACTCCAGCCATGCACGAACACCAGCGCGGGTTCGCCGGCCCCCAGGTCGTCGTAGCGGATGCTCACGCCATCGGGCGAGAGCACGGTGTGCGCGCTTTCGTCGCCCGGCGCATCGGTCGCCGCCGGCGGGGCTTGAACCGGCGCGTCGTCCGGCGCGCAGCCCGCGAGCAGCCCGAGGGCAAGCAGCAGGACCGCGCGCTGGTTCATGACCACCATGCCATGCGGAATCCGGAGGCGGTGCTGCGGACCCTGCCCGCCGTGGGTGTCGGGAAATGCGCCGGCAGCAGCCAGGCGTCGTCTTCGGCGACGGTGGCCAGCGTCTTCACGCGGGTTTCCGCGGACATTGCCGGGTCCCAGCAGAAGCAGCTCGACCACTCCGGCTGCTCGACCTGGACGGGATGATGGATCACGTCGCCGGTCAGGTAGGCGCGCTCGCCGCGGTCTTCGAGCCTCACGATCACGTTGCCCGGCGTATGGCCCGGCGCGCCGATCAACTCGACGCCCTCGGCGACTTCGTGGTCCATCCCCACCACCACCGCCTGTCCCGCATCGAAGACCGGCGCGACGCTGTCGGCCCACGATCCGTGGTTGACTTCGTCGGCGGGGCTGCTCTTGAGGACCTCCTGCCAGTGCTCCACTTCCGTTTTCGCGAACAGGTAGCGCGCGTTCGGAAAAGTGGGCACCCATTGGCCGTTCTCGAGCCGGGTGTTCCAGCCGACGTGATCGACGTGCAGGTGCGTGCACATCACGACGTCGATGTCTTCCGGCTTCACACCGGCGGCGGCCAGGTCCTGGAGAAAGGTGCCGCGGCGCTGGTGAAATTTGGCGTTGCGCGGCCGCGGTTTGTCGTTTCCGATGCAACAGTCCACCAGGATCGTCAGGCCCGGCGTGCGCACCACGATGCTGTGATAGGAAAGGACCAGGAAATCGCAGCCCCGGTCGTAAAGGCGCGGGTCGTTCGCCGCGTCGGTGGCCCGCAACTCCTTGCGGGTTGCGCTCGGGAAAAGGGCCTCCGCCGAATGCAGCGCCCCCTGCATCTCGACGATGCGCTGCGCCCGGAACGGGCCCGGAAGCGGGAATACGTTTTCCGACAAGCGGCGCTCAGCCCAGGCGCCAGGGAATCTGCTGAGGCCCGTAGTACTGTTCCACCGAACCGTCCTTCTGATAGAAGATGTTCTGCACGAAGGAGCCGCTCTTCTGGCTGCGCACGATCACGGCAGTCGTCCGCGCCTGGTCGTCGTTGTATTCCGCGTGAATTTCCCAGGGGCCGATGCAATCCACGTGGCCCGTGCCCACCCGCACGGTCTCGGTGGCTTCGACTTCGGCGCGGCTGGGCAGATCGCCGGGCTTGCCGCCGTCGGTGCGGCGAAAGCGCAGCACCTCTTCGGCGCCGTCCAGCACGCCGTAAAGCGTCCAGGAAAGGCCGTGATCGTGCACGGTGGTCTTCGCCGCGGGCTTCTTGATCAGCCCGTTGATGACGAACCCGTAGTCCGGGTCCTCGTAGAACAGCAGGTTGGCGTGCTTGCCCTCCAGTCCCAGCTTGGCCGGACTCGTGGGCCAGCTCTCCGCGTGAGCCTTCAGATCGGGGTCCGCCAGCAACTCCCTCAGCAGGTCGGCGGCCTTGCTCCAGCGCGCCGCCTCGTCCGGCTCGTGCTCGTGCAGGTCCCGCAGCCCAGCGATGAACTCCGCCACGGCCGGCAGCATGGCTTCGCTCATCAGAAGTCGAGGCTTACGCTCACGCCCGCCTGGCGCGGCATTGGCAGGCCCACCAGCGCCACGGCGCCGAACCGGAACCCGGTCGTGAGCGAATCGTTGTCGAACAGGTTGTTGACGAACGCCGTGAGCCGGATCGTGCCCGTATCGATGCCGCCGCGGACGTTGACCAGCGTGCGCGGTTCGATCGTCTCGAGGTTCAGCTCGTCGATGAACATTTCGCTGCGGTAACTCACGTCCAGTCCGGCAAACACCTGGCTGTCGCCCCCGAACCCGCTGAAGGGCGATGTGTATTGAACCGACGCGAACAGCGAGTTGTTCGCCGTGCGCGCCGTCTCGTTCCCGGACACGTCGGCGTCGCCGAGCACCGTAATGGCGTTGTTGGACTCGAAGACCTGGAATTCCGTGTCGATCCAGCTGTAGCCCAGGCTCGCCGACCAGCACTCGCTCAGGATGGCGGCCACGGAGAAGTCCGCGCCCATCACGTCGGTTTCCCCGGCGTTGATGAAATAGCTCCCGTAGTTAGGGTCCGGGTCGTTGAAGCGATAGACCTGGTTGGTCCAGTCGATGAAGTAGCCGGCTGCCTGGAAGTTCAACCGGCCCTCCATCGCGGACAGCTTGGCGCCGAACTCGTAGTTCCACATTTCCTCTTCGTCCACGATCAGGAGATCGGGCGGCGCGGAGGCGTTGAAGTTGCCGGGCTTGTTGCCCTTGGCCGCGCTGAAATAGAGCAGCGTGTCGTCGCTGAGTTGGTACTCGGCCAGCACGCGGGGCAGGAAGGAATCGAATTCGTCCGACTGGCTGCGATTGGCCTCGGGGACTTGCAACTCGATCTCCTCGCCCTGGAAGCGCCCGTCCAGACTCAGCGTCAGGCTGTCGGATACGTCGTAGGACACCGAGCCGAACGCCGACGCCGTGGTGGAGGTCTTGAACGACGGCGGCTGGCGGAAATTGCGAATCCGGGCGGTATTGAAGTCCTCGTCGAACCAGGCGACGCCGGCCAGCCAGCGCAGCGGTCCGTCATCCGGGGACGCGATGCGCACTTCCGCGAAACTGGATTCGATTTCGCGCTCGGTCACCGTCTGGAACAGTTCGCATCCGGGGCCGGCGTAGGGGCCGACGCAGAGGAACCAGAGAAATGCCAGGTTGACGGCCGGCGCGTAGTCGCCGTCCGCCTCGTTCACCGTGTCTTCCTGCCCCATGCCGGCGATCACGCTCAGTTCGTAGCCGTTGGCCATTTCGTAATTCATGTTCAGACTGACGCGGAGGGTTTCCGAGGCGACTCCGGGATTGTCAAGCTGCTGGGTGCCGCCGCCGATTATGGTCACGTCGGGAAACGCCAGTTCTCCCATGTTCAGCGCGGTCGTCGCCCGTGCCGCTTCGCCGAACTGGGCGTCGGTGTAGCTCACCATCAGGTCGCCCGTGAACTGCTCCGACGGCGTCACGCGCAGCGTCGCCGAGACGGAGTCGATGTCCTGCTGGCCCATCTTCGCGCCGTTGGTGATGTTGGTGTACGGGCTGCCCTGGCTGAAGGTTGCGGCGCTCACGCGAAACAGCACCCTGTCCTCGGCCAGCGGGCCGGAAACCGAGCCGCTCACCTGGTATTCGTTTTCCTCGGCGATCGAGAGGCGCAGGTTGCCCTCGAAATCGTTGGTGGGCTTCTTGGTGATGTAGTTGATGGCGCCCGAGAACGATGCCCGGCCGAACAGGGCGCTTTGCGGGCCCTTGGTGACCTCGACCCGCTCGATATTGTCCAGCATCACGGTGTAGAGCGAGCCGGACACGTAAACGCCATCGATGAACTTGGAGGAATTCTGCAGCGTGGGGTCGCCGGTGTTGGTGGACACGCCGCGGAAGCTGGGCGAATCGCCCCGTCCCTCGGCCTCGTAACTCTCATACTGCACGCCCGGCACCGCGGTAACGAGGTCCCTGATGGTCGTGTAGCCGGCCCGTTCGATCTGTTCGGCGCTGAATGCGGATATCGTGATCGGAATCTCCAGCAGCGATTCGCTACGCTTGCGCGCCGTAACGACGATTTCCTCGAGCTCCACGCCCTGGGCAAACGACGGCTGACTGAACGGCAACGCCAGCGCGAGTGCGACTAGCGACATCAGGAAGTGTCTTGTTTTCATGCGTGATGGTCCCCGGAGAAGTTGGCGCCGCGGGCCTGAAAGGTCCCTGCGGCGCTTCAATCTATCACAAACGTCTAACATTACCGCGCCGTGACTGACTCGACCCGTACGCCCGGCATGCTGTCGCCCCTGAGCAACCCGGGGTTCTCGATGCTCTGGGTGGCCAATACCCTTTCGCTTACCGCGTTCTGGATGACGGAGGTGGCCTGCGCGTGGCAGATGCGGATCATGACCGACGCCGACCCCCTGGCCGTTGCGGCCGTCTATACCGCGCTGCAGCTTCCGATCATGTTCCTGGTCATTCCCGCCGGAGTGATCGCGGATCTCTCGGACCGGCGCCGCGGAATGATGTGGACCCATGCCTGGCTTGCCGCCAGCATGGGCGTGTTGCTGTGGCTGACGTGGACCGGCCGGATAACGCCTTTGTCCCTGCTCGTCTGCATGCCCCTGATTTCCATCGGGTTGTCGATGCGCATGCCCGCGATCGCCGCGCTCATACCCGAAATGGTGCAAACGAACCAGATTCCCGCTGCGGTCAGCCTGAATAACGTGGCCCAGAACGGGTCCCGCCTGGTGGGCCCGGCGCTTGCGGGAGCGATCATTGCCGGCCTGGGCGTGGCCGCGGTCCTGGCGCTCAACACGGCCATCATGGCCCTGATCGTTCTTCTGTTCCTGTTCATGCGCTACCGCCCGGAGCAAGGCGATCGCGTGGCCAAGCCGCAGGGGTTCCTTGCCGCGATAAAGGAGGGCGTGCTGTTTGCCGCGCTGACGCCCTGGAAGCGCAACGTGCTCATCCGGCTGTCCTCCTTCTTCGCCTGCGCCGCGGCCATTCCCGCCCTGATGGCCGTGCGCTTCGACAACAGCGAGACCTACGGGATCATGTACGGCTGCTTCGGTGCGGGCTCGCTGCTGGGCGTGCTCGTCATCGCCAGGCTGGGCTACCGGCGGCTCAACAACAGGCTCAACGGCGGCCTTGTGGTGGGCGCGGTCTGCATCATGCTGTTCGGGGTGGTCGACCAGCCGCTGCAGGCAGGGCCGCTGCTGGCCTGCATCGGGGCGAGCTGGCTGTTCTGCCTGAACAGCATCATGGTTGCCGCCCAGATGCAGCTTGAGCCGGCCATTCGCGGGCGCGGCCTGTCGTTCATCTACACGCTCGGGACCGCCAGCCTGGCCGACGGCGGCCTGATCTGGGGGGCGGTGGCCCGCGCCGCCAGTCCGGGCGTGGCGCTGATTGCATCCGGCACCTGCCTGCTGCTGGCGCTGGTGGCGACCTACCGCCTGAGCATCTCCGCTCCGGGAGGCGCGCCGGCCGCTACTTCCGGCTAGAGCGTTTTCAGGTAGGCGATGATCGCCGCGCGGTTCTCCTCGCGGGGAAGGCCGGCGAAGGCCATGGAGGTGCCGGGGACAAGGGTGGCGGGACGCAGCAGCCAGATGTCGAGATTTTCCTCGTCCCAGACGAAGTCCTGCTGCTTCAGGGCGTCGGAATACAACGTATCCTCGAGGATTGCCGCCCGACGCTCGAAGATGCCGGCCAGGTTGGGTCCGATCTTGCTGCCCTGGACCTCCTCGGTCGCGTGGCAGGCCTGGCAGAACACGTAAAGCCTCTTGCCGCGCGCGACCAGCCGGGGGTCCGGCGGCTCGACCGTTGCGGAGTCGCTGGCCGGCGCCGCATCGTCGGCTGCAAACGTTGCAGGCAGGACTGCGAATCCGAGGAATAGGACCGCGCACAGGACGCACGCGCCAAACGTGGTTTTTTTCATTGCTTTTTTCATGCGCGCTGCAGGATTTCGACGGCCGCGCGCTCGCCGCTTTCCAGCGCCGATTCCATCCCGAATTCCATCCGCCTCGTGTGTTCGCCGGCGAAGTGCAGGCGGTGGTGCGGCACGATCATTTCCCTTGCAAACCGCGCAATCTGGCCGGGCGCGAACATGTGGCGGCAGCCCTGGATCAGGGGGTGCTTGCGCCAGCCGTACAGGGCCATGAAGCGGAACTTGCCCGCGGCGGCCGGCCGGACGCGGGCGATTTCGGATTCGATCAGGGCCAGGGCCTGGTCGTTCGGCAACTGGTCGATCCGCGCCGAGGTCATTCCGGTGAAGGTCAGGATGAACCGATGCCGGTCCTCTCCCGGCCGCTTCTCCATGACCCACATCGTCTGCACCGTGCCGTCGGTCCAGAACGACGGCTCCAGGCCGTCCTCTTCCCAGTACGGTTCCTCCACCAGGCCATACGCGCGCGTCGTGCCGCGGTAGCCCAGCTCAAGAACCGCTTCGGCCTGGCGGCCGGAGAACCCCGGTGAGACCGAAATATTGCGCAGCGTCGAGAACGGCACCGCGGAGACCACGTAATCGGCCCGGTAGCGGCTGCCGTCCAGGCAGCGGACCTCGGCGTCCGATCCGGACATGTCGATCGCCGCGGCTATCTTGCCCAGCCGGACCCGGTCGCCGAGCGCCGCGGCCATGGCTTCGGGCAATCTCGACGTGCCGCCGGCGATGTTGCGGATTGCCGGAATCTCCTCGTCCGCCTCGTTGGTCCCGCCCAGGCCGAACGCAGTTTCCGTGTTCTCCGACCTGGACCGGCCGAAGTTCGCGTCGAACACGGTGCGGGTGCGCTCCTGCATGATGGCGAGGCTGGACGTCGTGCGCAGGTCCAGGTAGTAGCCGGCGAGCCGGAGAGCCTCGGGCGAGGCGCCGTTCTTTTGCAGCAGCTCAAGCATCGAGACGTCATAGGAGAAGAACTCGGGCGAAAGCCAGTCGTCCAGTTCCTTCAGCGGGTTCAGCCGGCCCAGCAGCGTCATGCCCACCAGCGACGGCGGTATCTCGCGCTCGCCGTTCGCCAGCTTGTTGACCGGCGAATCGGCCCAGTCTTCGGAGCGCACCCAGGTTCCGTCCACGCAGTTGGACATCGGCATGATGAAGCGGTCCTGGGCGATGAGCTCCAGGTTCAGGCGCGAGCAGAGGTCGAGCGCGCGGGCGTACGAACGACCGATCTGGCTGGCGCCGTATTCGGGACGCGTTTCCACGCCGTCGGCGGTGTAGGCCCGGCCGCCGACGCGTTGCGAACCTTCGAGCACGATTACGTCGAGGCCGAACTCGGCCAGCAGCAGCGCGCAGTTCAGTCCGCTCAGCCCGCCGCCGATCACGACCACCGAGGTCTTTTCCGCCGCAAGCCCCTTTACCGGCCGCAGCAGCGGGTACGAGAGCGACAGCGCGGAAAGCGAGAGCGCGCCCTTGAGAACCTGCCTGCGCTTCACGACTCGGCTCCTGTGGCGGTCAGACCTGGATCGATTCGCCTTCCAGCCGCTCCTGGTCCGCCAGCCGCCTGGCTTCCTTCGGCTTGAGGGCCGGCCCATAGACGCGGCTCGACGTGACCGGCGCGTCCGGATCGACGCCGCTGGGCCGCACGAACACTCCCCGCGCGTAGTAACTCTCGAGCCGCTCCTTCAGCGGACCGAACCCGATATATGGGTTCTCCAGCGGATTGGGCCCCCAGAGGTTGTTCGGCAGTCCGACTTCGCCGGCGTATATGTGGGCATAGACCTCGGGGTCGTCCCACAGCGGCAGGTTCGTCAGGGCGTTGGCGCGGGCCCTTTGCAGGGCCTTCAGGTCCACGGTCGCGGTGAGTATGCAGCCTCCCGGCCCGTCGGCCACGCCCTGGATCGTGCCGTCGAAGTTGACGGCCTTCGTGTGCCCGCGCATCTGGCTGGTCGGGAATTCGCCGTTGCCGTGATGGAAAAACTCCGATCCGGGCATGGGTGAGAGCACGTAGGCGGTGTTCTCGAACGCGCGCGTCATGCGCGCGGCGTCCCAGCCGGACCGTTGGCTGCCGTGCCCCTCGGAGGTGGGATGAAGGATCACTTCGGCCCTGTACTTCGTGAGCATGCGCGCGATTTCCGGATGGGCCTGGTCGAAGCAGACCATGGTCGCGAGCCTGCCGATCGGAGTGTCGGCCACCGGGAACAGGAAGTCGTAACCGAAGATGTCCAGGTAGCGGTCATAGACGCTGCTCGGCGTGGTGTCCGGCAGCGAGCCCCAGACGTCGGCGCACTGGATCTTGCGGTAACGGTGAATGAGATTGCCGGTGTCGTCGATGATGAAGGCGGAGTTGAAAACGTGCCCGGGCAGCCGGTCGTCGATCTCGAACGTGGACCCGGCCATGTAGATCTTGTGCTTGAGGGCGAAATCCTGTAGCAGTTCCATCTCGGGGCCCGGATAGCGGATGGCCAGGCGCTGCAGCGTGATCGGCGAGCGGTAGCCGTGCCCGCCCTGGCCGTGCATGAAGAACTCGGGAAACACGGCCAGCTTGATGCTCGGATTCGACGCCAGCCGTTCGGCCAGCCGCAATGCCCGCTGCGTGTTGTCGCGCCTGAGATCGTCCGCGTCGTGTTCCCGTTTGATGATCTTGCCGACGGTCTGCGTGAGGATCACGTCGTATTGCTCGATGCGGTCGGTCCGCGAGGGGGCGGGGTTCTGCGACAGCCGGCGCTCGCACTCGGCGATCCAGGCGTCGCGGCCGCGCGGCGGGCTCGGCAGCGCTTCGGGGCGCCGCTCGATCAGCCGCCCGTAGCCGTCGGCGTAGAGGTTGGCTCTTAAATGTAGCGGCTGCACGGCGAAGATGTCGTTGCGCCGGCGCCTGAGCCGTTCGATATCGAGGTCGGGCAGCAGCAGGTCCGCCTCGCCGGCGGCGTGCGTGGTCGCGCCGGCGAAATCGATCAGGCTGGAGCAGGCGGGCCCGTTCGGCGTTCCGCCCACGGCCCCGGCGACGGCCACGTACGAGGTGTTTTCCCAGGCGCGGGCCCGGCGGGCGTTGCGGCGCGACTCGAACAGGTGATCGCCGACCTCGGCCACCGGGTTGAGGATGACCTCGGCGCCGGCCCAGGTGAGCGCGCGCGCGTAGTGCGCGAACAGCACGTCCTCGCCCGGCAGTATGCCCACCTGGCCGATGCCGGTGGCGGCAACCTCGAACTCGGCGGGCTGCCCGGTGGCGGCGGTCGCATCCTCGCCGAACCCGGTCACGAGGTCCGGAGAAATCTTGGGCGCCGTGAGCAGCGGCTCGCCTTCGGCCGAGAGCAGGAAGCCGACGGTCGCGACGCCGTCCCCGCCGGCCACGCCGGCGGCGCCGGCCAGCATCACCTTCTCGGATGCGGCAATGTCGCGCAGAGCGGCCAGCAGCGTTTCCCGTTCGGGCGCGTCGTCCGCCGGAACGGCCTGCGGCAGCAGCAGCACGGGCTCGGCCTTCGGGTCGAGCTGGCGGCGGCGCACCAGTTTCATGGCGCTTTCCACGTATGCGGCGAGCGCCTCCGTGTCCGTAGCGTTCCAGGCCCTTTGAGAAATGATCAGCATGTTTGCACTCCCGATTGATTCATGCCGGCTTGCCGGTTCATGCCGTGCTTGTGCCTTCGGCTTTCAGCATGGCCTGAAGCCGCCGGTTGATTTCCCGCTGCTTGTCCAGCGATACGTCGAACTTCGATGCCACCCACAGCACCAGGAAGCACCCCAGAACGCAGAATCCGGCGGAGAAATACGCCAGCGCTTCCACTTTTTCCCAGGGCACCGAGCCCACCGGCGCGCCCGCCGGAAAGCTGATGATATCGAGGTAGATTCCGGTCAACAGCACCATGAACGCGCCGGCGGTCTTGATGGCGAAACTCCCGAACCCGCTGATCAGCGCCTGCTGGCGCTTGCCGGTGTTCACTTCGTGCTCGTCGGCCACATCGGAGGCCAGCGATGCGATGGCCACCAGGTATATGCCCAGCAAAAAGCCCGCCGCCATGAACATGCCGATCAGCGCAAAGGCCAGTTCCCGGGACGCCGGCGGCGGCAGCAGTCCGAATACCGGCAGCAGCACCGCCAGCGCCGTCAGGCCGGTGTATCCGCACATGCCCACCGCAATGCAACGCTTGCGGTCCAGCGCCCTGACCGTGAACGGCAGGACGATCGCCCCGATGACGGCGCCGATGGCCTGGGCCGAGGCCAGCCACCCGGTCAGGTCGGGCGGCGTTTGCCACAGATAAGTGATCAGGTGCACCCGCAGCACCGAGATGGAACTGATGGCGAAGAACACCACGATGGCCAGAAATATCGAACGGCGAACATTCGGCGTCACGGTCATGGCCGAGATGACCGCCTTGAGGGCCGCGACCGGCCCGATTCGCGGCTTCGGCCTCGGCGGCTCCAGCCGTTCGATTCCGACGACGGGTTTGAGCGTTCCGGCGATGTTGATCACCATCGCGATGACCGCGACCGTGGCGAAGGCGGCGGCAAAGGGGGGGTAGTTGGCCGGGTCCAGTTGTCCCCGCGAATAGGAAGCGCTTTCCAGGAAGAAGTGGCCGAAGGCCAGCAGCGGCAGACCTATGCGGGCCCCCTGCATCCCGACGGTGCCGAAAGCCTTGATCCTCGGACGCATGGCTATATCGCGGCTGAGTTCGGCGCCGACGGCCTTGTAGGGCACATGGAACAGGGTGATGAACAGCCGGTTGAGAACGGCGAACAGCAACAGCCAGGCAAACAGGCCGAGTTGACCCAGCCCCTGGGGCGGCACGAACAGGGCATAGAAGCAAAAACCGAAAGGCACGACGGCAAACATCATCAGGGTGTGCCGGCGTCCGTACTTCCAGCCCTGGGCGCGGTCGGACAGAAAGCCCACGTAAGGATCGGATACGGCATCGACGATCAGCGCAATCAGAATTGCGATGCCCGTCAAGGTGCCCGACAGGCCATGCACCTGGGCATAGAGAAACAGGACGAAGGCGTTCCAGGACCAGTTCTTGATGCTGTCGGGGATATTGCCGACACCGAAGGCCGCCATCGTGTGCAGCGGCGTCTTCAGCTCGAGCTGGTTGGCCCCGGAAGGGCCGGGAGCGCCGGGCGCGCTCACGCCTTGCCGTCCTCGCCGATCCATTCCTTCATTTCAGGACGGTAATGATGCAGTTGCTCCAGGTACTCGGGCGGCAGGCTCTCGACGTCGCGCGCCTTGTGCCCGGACGCGTGCCAGACCGCGATGCCCGCATCCGCCGGCATCTGCATCCAGCGCTGAAACGGCGCGACGAAGGTGGAATTGAATCGGGTCTCGAGGCGCGGCGCGGCGAAATCCGCCGCCGCCGCCCGGCTCAGAAAGCCCGTCGCGAATTCCTTCATCGGGATCGGCCGCCCTTCGGGACGGTCCTTGTAGCCGTTGTGCATCGCGTAGTCGCCCTGGGCGGTCCAGAGGAGATGGATGACCGCCTCGAATCCCGAGTTCTCGTCCCTTTCGACGATACCGCGCTCATCGTGGAACACGATCCGCTGGGCGCCGGAGATATTGGGCTCGACGGTAATTTCTTCGCCGGTAATCGGGTTGCGCCAGAGCTTGCCGCTCAAGGTCTCGTTCGTTTCCGGGTCCTTGAACAGCGTGAAGATCCGGTACTGGAACTGGTATTCGCCGCCGCCGAGATCGACGATGCGCTTCATCTCGCAGCCTTCCAGGCGGAACAGCAGCTCGGGATCGCGGTCTTCGTAGATGGCCAGGTAGGCGCCTCGCCACCACTGCGGCGAGATCCGCCCCGACAGGTCGCCCATCGAGCGCAGGAAATTGTGGAAGGTCTTCTGCGGATCGAGCATCCACGGGTCCTTGAGGTCCGGCGAATCCTCGAACTCTTCCGCGAACCCCGGCGTCGGAAGGAACCCCGCGATTCCCGGCAGCAGTCCCAGCCCGGCCGCTCCCAGCAGCCCGCGCCTGTTCATCGAAGTAGTGTCAAATTCAGTCATACATCCCCTCTAATCCGGCAGGCGCCCCATCGCCTTGAGCCGCTGCGCGAACCGCGAAGGTTCGCTGTCGAATTCGGGCGACTGTTCGAATCGGTCGCCCAGGTCGGCGTGCGCGGCGGCAAGGTAGTCCTCGTCCAGGTCCTCAAGGGACGTGATCTTATAGCCTTGCACGTGCCACAGCAGGTGGCCGGGACGGTCCGCCATCTCCATCCACGGGAAAAACGGCATCAGGACGTGCCCGGCGAAGTTGGCCGGCACGCTGCTGCGGTCTGGGTCGGCAAGGTCGGCGCCGCGCGCGAATATGCTGAGCTTGGACCCGGCCGGCGGGCGAATGAACTCATCCGGCCAGCGGTTCTCCCCCTGGAACGACACGGTGTCGCCGACCTGCCGAATCACGACGTCGAATTCCGAGTCCGCGTAGAAGTCCGGGTAGGCCCTGCGCATGACGCGATAGACCACGCCGCGCGGTGAAATCTCCCGTCCCTCGGTCATGCGGCTGATATTGGGCCTGACCGCGTTGCGCGCGCCCGTGAACGGGTTGTCGAACTCGCGCATCACCTGATCGCTCTCGAAATCGCAGTAGTAGCTGACCAGGCTGTCGAAACTCAGGAATTCGGTATCCGAAATAGGCCGGATCCACTGCTGCTCGCAGCCTTTCACCCGCACGGCCGGCACGAGCCGGTCGGGCGGCAGAAAGGCATAGACCTCGGCGCGCGTGGCCCAGATGACCCGCCCGGTGTCCAGCCGCCCGCTGGTCTTCACGAAGGTGCGCACGCGCGCCCCAGTGTCGTCGAGATCAAGCGCGGGCTCGTTGGCCGTCGTTGCGCCGGTGGCTGAATCCGCGCCCCAGCCGGCCGCGAGCACGGCGCTGCCGCCCAGCATGCCAAGCAGCTGCCTTCGGTGCATCGACCCATCCTCGTTCATAGGGCGCCCAAGTTTACGGGACACCTTTCGGCGCCGGGCGTACACTTTGACTTCATGACGCAACGCATCAGCCGGCGGCAAGCGCTCAAGGGCCTGGGCGCGACCGCGGTCGCGCCCGCGATCGGCTGGCCCAACGCGGTGCGCGCCACGACGCAGTCCGACGTCATCGTGATCGGCGCCGGGCTCTCCGGCCTCTACGCGGCCTCCCTGCTGGCCGAAGAGGGCGCCACGGTTACGGTGCTGGAGGCGCAGGACCGCCTGGGCGGGCGCCTGGAGAGTTTCTACGACCTGCCGGGAGCACCCGAGGCGGGCGGCGACAGCATTCTCGGCGGGTATGCGCGCGTGCAGTCCACCGCGCAGCGGCTGGGCCTTCGCCTGATCGACCATTCGTCGAAAAGCGGCCTGTCCAAACCGGAAATCGCGCTGAACGGCGAGATCATTCCGCGCGCGGCGTGGCCCGAGCACCCGCTGAATCGGCTGCCCGCCGGTTCGAAGAGCGAGTTTCCCGGCCGGCGGTTCTTCGAGAAGGTCGTGACGGCCAACAATCCGCTGACCGGCCACGACGAGTGGCTGCTGCCTGAAAGCGCCGCGCTGGACGAGTCGGTTTACGAGTTCCTGAAATCCGTGGGCTGGAGCGACGCCACGATCGCGCAGAACTACGAAACCAACATCGGCCGCGGCACATCGGCCCACGACTGTTCGATTCTGACCTGGTACTTCCGTGTCGCCTGGAACGAGGTGCAGCGGCAACTGGGCTCGCTTTTCGCAAAGGTCGAAGGCGGCAATCAGCGGCTTCCCGAGGCCATGGCGGCCGCGTTGCCGGGCGACGTGCTGCTTGAGCGCCGCGTCACCGGGATAGCGCAGGACCGCACGGGCGTCGAAGTCCTGACGGACGACGGCGAGCGTCACCTGGCGCGGCAGGCGATCTGCACGCTTCCCGTCGCCCCGCTGCGATGGGTGGGCTTCGACCCCGGCCTGCCGCTCTTGCTCGCGCGGGCCACGAAAACGCTGCCCTCGATGATGATCACCAAGACCATCCTGCACGCCGAGCAAAACTTCTGGGAAGACGACGGCCTGGATCCCGCCATGTGGACCGACACGCCGCTGGGCGAGGTGCGCGCGCTGCGCCAGTCGGCCGACAGCCCCGAAATCACCGGGCTGATCGCTCGCGCACGGGGCTTCACCGCCCAGCGGCTGGACCGCCTCGGCGAGTCCGCCGCGCGCGCCCTCGTGGTGAGCGAGTACGAGCGGCTGCGCCCGGCCGCGCGCGGCAAACTCAAGGCGGTGGGCTACAAGAGTTGGACCATGGACCCGTATGCCGGAGGCGCCTGGACCGAATGGCGACCCGGCCAGCTACACGCTTACCTGCCGACCTTCTCCGAGGCGCACGGCCGAGTGCACTTTTGCGGCGAACACACCGCCATGTCCAACCGCGGCATGGAAGCCGCCATGGAATCCGCCGAACGCGCCGCGATCGGCGCGCTACTGGAACTCTGACCTCGGCCGGATCGCCAAGGCTAGCGGATATGTGGGTCAGCGCCGGCGTGACGGCGACCTTTTGATGTTTGGCTAGCAACGAAGGAAGGCTATCCCAGAGGTTTGATGCGCAGCCATGTGGACGACTTAAGGCCCAGTGGATACCGAATTTTCAGCCGCGATTGCCCTGAGTACTCGGATCATCACATGCTTTGGGTCGATGTTGGAATCTGAAAGATGTAGGGCGCAAACGAAAGAATGTCAGTTTAGCTGGCTACTGCTATCCTTCATCCAGTTTGTTACCAACCGCAGGAGGAGTTACGTTGCTCCAAGAGGCCCAAACAGTTGCCGGGATTCTAGCGTTGATTGCGGTCCCGATAGCCGTGGTGATTATTTCTACACAGGTCAACAAGCGACTGAAGGTTTCTGAAATCTCAGCTCAGTATGTCAGCTTGGCAATAGAAATATTGCGACAACCAGCCTTGGGCAGTCCGGACGGCAAAAACGAGAATACTTTTCCGCTTAGGGACTGGGCAATTCAGGTACTCGTGGAATACTCACCGGTTCCCGTTTCGGCCGAGCATTTTGATAACCTGGGTGAGGGAGAGTCGACGTTGCCAAGATCAGCTGATTTCTTTGAGGAGAATTTGAATGCGGCCAAGGTGATACTAAAGCTACAGGCAGGCAGACCAAAACCTCTCCAAGTAACGACGGATGCGTTTGAAGGTGACGATTTGGAGCTACAAAACGAAAGAAACGAATATCTGAATTTGGCTGCGAATGCAATTGCCTCTGCGAAAAAACCTACTTGGGCCCATGCTGTCGCTGTTTGGCTGGCTGGTATTGACTTACACAACAATTCTCTCAGCTACAAGAATTGGAGTTCAGACAATCTAGGAGCTTGCGCTGTAGGATAGTTCTGCCGCCCTGTTTTCAGGTTCGGCCCC
>VYBN01000030.1 GCA_009844425.1 Gammaproteobacteria bacterium
CCGCCTCCCCCGCCTCCTCCTCCTCCGAATGCGGCGCCCACCATCGAAATCGCCGGCGGCGGCGATGAAGACTCCACCGCGGGCGGCATCACCGCCTCCTTCACCGTGGCGGAAAACAGCACCGACGCCGTAGAAGGCGCCGCCGGCGCCGTACTCGGACTGATCACACTCAGCGACGAAGACGAAGACGACACCCATACCGTCGAAGTGGACGACGACCGCTTCCAGGTCATCGACCACGCCGACGCCAAATGGCTGACGCTCAAGTCCGGCGTATCGCTCGACTTCGAAGAAAACGAATCCGTCACCGTCACCGTGACCGTCACCGACTCCGGCGAACCCGCCGAGTCCGACTCCGCCGAAGTCACAATCACCGTCACGGACGTCAACGAAGATCCTTCCATCGACGTGCGCGACGGCGAAGAGGTTCCCGGACACGCCGGCGTGATTTCGAGCCTTGCCATCGAAGAAAACGCCATGCGGGGCGAGGGCGGCCCGCCGCCCCTGGCCCTGATCGAGGTGATGGACCCGGACGCCGCTGATATGGACAGGCTCACCGGCGAGGCCGGCATTGCCGCCACTTCGATTACCGGCGAGCAGGCGGACAAGTTTGCCGTGATTCTCGATCCCGAGAACGGCCTGTGGCTGCATCTGGCCGAAGGCGCCAGCCTCGACCATGAGGCCGACGATGAGGTCATGGTCACCGTCACCTTCACCGACAGCGCCGGCAACACCGCCAGCCAGGACGTCACGGTCATGGTCACGGACGTGAACGAAGCCCCCGAAGTGAGCGGCATGGTTGCGGCCATCACGGGCGAGGCCGGCATGGATCTCGACGCCAAGCCCATTGATCTGCTGGCGCTGTTCAGCGATCCGGACGACGGCGATGCGCCGGTTCGCTACGAGATCAGCGGCGCTCCCGACTGGCTCACGTTCAGCGTCGAGTACGGCGAGGATGACGACGGCAATGACTACGCGCACGGCATGGTGACGGGCAAGGCGCCCACCACCGGTCCGGACAGCGACCGCGCCCACATGGTGACCCTTACCGCCACCGACGCGGGCGGCGAAGAAGTCTCGACCAGCTTCTACGTGATCATCGACGACGGCAATGACGACATCACCGGCGTTGACGCGCTCGACAGCAACGGCAACGTGACCGCGGAATACGAGGTGAACGAAAACGACGCCTCGGGCGTGGTGTTCGGCGAAATCAAGGTCCACGATCAGGATCACTCCATGCATCCGAACGGCATGCACCACATCGACATCCTGATGGCCGGGCAGAACCCCAGCAATGTGCGGGCCCGGGTGGACAACCGCTTTGAGGTCAAGTACGACGCCGAGGGCCTTCCCTGGCTGGCGCTGAAGCAAGGGATGTCGCTGGATGAGGAAACGCTTGGCGGTTCCGTTGACGTGATCATCCGGGCGGTTGACATGGACGGCGCCACGAATGCCAGAGGCACTGATTTCACGGGCAGCGTCGCGCATCAGACCGTCACGATCCTTATCAACGACCAGAACGATGCGCCCGTGGCCCAGACCATAGGCAACTGGTGGGTGACGGTGCAGGACGACCTCAGGTCCGACGAAATCAGCAAGGGCGAATGGCTGGACTTCTCGCTGGAACGGGAAGGTATTGCCGGCGATGACAAGCCCGCGTTCAAGGACCCTGATGGCGACACCCTGACCTATTCACTGTCGGGCCCGTCCATCCTGGAGATCAATCCGCGCACCGGCCAGATCACCAATAAGGAAGGCGCGGTGCCCGTGCGCGGCATGCATAAGCTCACCGTCACGGCCACCGATCCGGACGGCGCGTCCGTCTCCCAGTCCTTCTACCTGTCCATCGGTTTTTCCGAACCGGGCGAAAACTACACCGAGGACAACGAAGAGCCCGTGATCCGGGTGACGTCCGAGTTGGACTACAGAGAGAATTCGGGAATGAGGCGTGTGGCCACGTTCACCGTTACGGATGACGACAACGACTTGGGCCATCACCCGTTCGCCGTCGATTCGGTTCGAATCACCTCCGTGGTTGACGGCAACACGGACAGCACCGATAACGACAGCACCGACGATCCCTCCACTACTTCGGTCAACGAAGCGCAGGGCATGACGGGTTACGGCGGCGCTTTCCGCCTGTCCGATCCCGTCAAGAACGGCGACACCTGGACTTACCACGTTTACGTCCGCGACACCAACCCGAACCCGCGCGTTGACACAACTTCGGTGCTCAACTACGAGAACGTTGATCGGCTCACCATCACCATCACGGCCAGCGATGGCGTGGCGGACGCGGTGACCGAGGAAATCGAAATCCGCATCGACGACGTGAACGAAGCGCCGGTTATTGACAATCCCACTTCCAATACTCCGGCCGTCGCATCTGGCGACTATGGCGTCAATCAGTCGGAGACGCAAAAGGAAGTCGTGTACATCAAGCTGGAGGATCTCTGGATGGATCCGGAAGGCGACGATGATCCGGACGATCTGACGTACACGCTCACCAAGACCGGCTCGTGGATCACCATCCTGCACCAGCCCGGCGAATGGGGCGACATCAAGGAAGGGCGCGATGGTGACGACGGCACCGACGACGATGTGGCCTGGAACAGCACCACCAACCAGGCCGCCGTGGTGATCGGTGACGATGCAACCGAACCCGGCGACCGCGAGCAGGTGGCCATCATCCAGATCGACCGCACCGGAAGCAACAACGGCCAGGGCGAGAGCGGCAGCTACACGATCACCGCGCGCGATTCCGACGGCGCAACGGGCTCCAAGACCTACACGATCCGGCCCACGGATCGGAACCTTCCTCCTTCCGGCGCCGTCGAGATCAGCGGCAGCGCCCGCGAGGACGCCACCTTGCGCGTTACCTTCAACGACGACAAGGACCCCGATCTTCGCGGCAACGCGGAACCGGCGCTGGTGCTCTACGAGTGGTACCAGGTGGAAGTGGCCGATGACGGCACTGAAACTGAAGGGGCCTCCCCGTTCCATGTGGGGACCAGCAACACCTACCAGTTGAAACAGGGGGACGTTGGCGACAAGATCCGGGTGAAGGTCAAGTACTACGAGGTCTTCCAAGGCCAGCTCATGGGATTGGACACAAGCGCCGATCTGGACACCACCACGGACGGAACCCAGATCAACGGCGACACCACCGACCGGACCGTAAGCAACACGCCGGACAAGGGTGCGGGACACATCACGATCCTCGCTGACGCCAATGCCTTGATGGTTACGGACAGGGACGTGCGCGTGACCGACGGTGATTACACCACGGTGGGCAGCGTGGTCGCGCATGACGGACTGACCTGGTCCTGGCAGTGGTCCAGCAACGGCCGCGGCGGCTGGCAGGACATCAACCAGACGGGCGACTCCGACACATCGTCGCTGGAACTGGACGGCGATCCAAACACGGCTGGCAATGACGGCAACGGCCAAAGCAGGTGGTACCGCGCGGTCGCAACCTACGACGCCGACGGAATCGATGAGGATACCGACGCCAGCGACGGTGATGACGACGAGATGGAGAGCGTGTACAGCGATCCGATCCAGGTCGCCAACATCAACAACGGACCGTCGGGAACCCCTGCTCAAGCAACCCCCGCACCCACGATTTCCGGCAACCCCTTCCCGGGCGGAACGCTCACTGTCAACGCGGGCAGCGCGACTGTGGATGTGCAATGGCAGATGAGCCGCGGAACCGGTGATTGGACGGACATCGCCGGCGCCACCGGCAGCCTCACACTCACGCAGGCGCATGTCGGCGCGAACATTCGGGCGGTAGTGTCGTACAAGAGCACGGCTCCCAACGCTCCGGGCGTGACGGCGGTGGTTGCTGTCGAGGCCGACGGCGACGCCGACGGCTCGCCAGGCGGAGCAATTCGTGGCGGAACGACGCAAACGGCTGCTCCAGTCAGGGTGGACGCCCACGACATCGAAGTCAGCGTAATGGGCACCGGACACCACCCGCTGTTCGGCACTCCGGCCTATGCGGCCGCCGTGACAGAGGGCACAGCCAACAACGCGGGCTGGAACCTTTCGCACACGGAAGAGATCAATCTGGCCAGCCTGTTCCAGGATCCGGACAGTTCGCGCCTGACCTTCACGGTCACTGCGGGCGCGGCCTCGGGTCTGGGCGCCGGAAGCGCATCGGGCAACACGTATCTGTTCGATGCAGCGTCAGGCGGCGTGCTGGTGTTTGAGGTTCAGGGAAGTACCGGCAAGCTCACCTTCAACAGCGACGTCTATCGCGGGCACGATGGCACGGGCACGGACGGCACGGGCAACATCATTACGCTGAGCATCAACGCCAACGACGGCGCCAATGACAGCGAGCCGGACGCGACGGTTAACCTCCGCATCAACGTAGCCCCTACCGACATCTGGTTTGCGGCGGCCGAAGATAGTCCCAGCGACGCAGCAGAAGCAACCACGGTAGTTACTGTGGACGAGCATGTCGGAGCTCGGGCGGGAGGCGCTGGCCCCAACGGCGAGCTTGTTGCCCATGTGAACGTTCAGGACGAGAATGCGGATTCGCACAAGTTTGGGACTCACGACGTTATGGTGCACGGTGATGACCGGTTCATGGTCACGCACACCGGCTACACCGCAGCCCCCACTTCGCGGGATACGGACCGGCTGGGCAGCACTTGGGAGATTCGTCTGAAGCCAGGCGCGAAGCTCGATGCAGAAACGCAGATGGACATGGATCCGGTGACGGAGGGCAAGCAGATCGTTCTTACGGTCACGGCTACCGATATGGGCGGCCTGAGCACTCCGCCAGGAGCAGCCAACGCGATCAAGCTCACCATTACGGTGGGTGATCTCGACGCAGCGGCTGGTGACCGCAACCATCCGACGACGCCCACGCCGGCTGACGTGCCGGGCCTGAAGGACGACGAGGCCACCGACACGGACGATCGGGAAGACGACACCACGGCCGACGACGACACGGACGGCGGCGCGAACCCGCCGCCTCCGGGCATGTCGCTGGGCGGGATTATCGAGGACTTCGTCGCGAACGCGGACGCCTTCGACCAGGACCTGCTCGAAGACTTCACGCTAATGATCGACGACGGCATCGAAATCGCGTAACCGAACCCCCCGCAACATACGTTGCAGCGAGGCGGGCACATAGCCCGCCTCGTTTTTGTACGCCCCCTTGCGGATCAAGGCCAAGCCATTCTTCGGTAGAATATGGTTATCAAAGGATTCCGCTTACGCAGAATAACGCGCACGATACTTAGGTCGCAAGAGAGTCTCGAACAATGGAAAAAGTATTTATCTATTGGGACAACTCCAATATTTTTCACGAAGCGCAGCGCCTCGCCGGGGAGTTCGAAGAGGGACCGGATGCCCGCTATCGCGTGCGAATTCATTTTGACAACCTGTTGCGGCTTGCTCACGCCGACCGTCCCGTGCAGCGTGCGCTTGCTGCAGGTTCAGTGCCCCCAGAAATGCGGCAACTATGGAATCGTATGGAGGAACGAGGGATACAAGTCCAACTGTTTGATCGCGGCGACCCCGGGCGAAGCGAGCAGGAGGTGCCCGACCATGTGCTCCAGCTCCAAATGCTCCGGGATGCGCTGGAATTCAATGGCGACCCCGGAATCGTGGTGTTATTGACAGGCGACGGGGCTGGATACTATGAGGGCGGTGGGTTTCACCGAACGCTGGAAGCCATGCACCAGCGCGATTGGCGCATTGAGGTGCTGTCTTGGGCGCATGCCTGCAATCAGCGAATGCGCCGCTGGGCGGAGGCTAATGCTCTCTTTGTGTCTTTGGACGAGTTTTATCCTTCTATCACCTTTACGGAACCCTCCCGGCCCGGCCACGAATTGGCGCTGCCACGCAAGCAAGCGCCGCTCGATCTCGATCGCCGTCGCTGCGCTTGACGCGCACGCCGCAGCCGGCGCGGCGTGGATGGCGGGATCATCGAGGACTTTGTCGACAACATGGACGCCTTCGACCAGGACCTGCTCGAAGACTTCACGCTCGTGATCGGCGACGGCATCGAAATCGCGTAACCGAACCCCCCGCAACATACGTTGCAGCGAGGCGGGCTACATGCCCGCCTCGTTTTTGTACCCCTTTCTGCCCAATTGCACCCCTTTTCCTGGACATACCCGACGCTTTTTTTACCGCTAAGCTGAGCGCCGGACGTGCTAATATCCGCGGCCATGGCTAACCCGTCTACTATAGAAACACACAAATTTCTTGTGCCGGAATTCTTTGCTACTCGTGAAGAGGCTCTGCAAGAGGTGCGGAGACGGAAAATCGAGGCAACGGAGAATAACTTATTTGTTCGTTGTGAACGCACTCCTTATGGAACATGGAGAGTTTCCGCGTTGCCAATGGAATTTTTGGTTGACAATTTGGCGAACGGGCCGCATCTGCAAGAAACGGTACCTGGTTTTTCTTCACCTAAGAAAGTTTGGAGTGGCTAGTGTCTGAAGAAGATCAGGGAGATCGTTCCCTTCCACAGAAGAAGGAGTTGGAAAGCCAGCAATTGGTTCTCTTTGACCTGCGTAAACCGCTGAAGGTTGCCGCCTGTTCCATGTGAAGGCTGCCACCCGGACCGGAGCAAAGCTGCCACTTTCGGGCGCATGTCGGCGCGGCGTGGATGGCGGGATCATCGAGGACTTTGTCGACAACATGGACGCCTTCGACCAGGACCTGCTCGAAGACTTCACGCTCGTGATCGGCGACGGCATCGAAATCGCGTAACCGAACCCCCCGCAACATACGTTGCAGCGAGGCGGGCTACATGCCCGCCTCGTTTTTGTACCCCTTTCGCGCCAAACACAGCGCATTTTCTGCCGCCATCCATCTCCCGTCTGTGCTACGCTAGCAAAGCATTCGTCAGGGAGGAAATCCAGATGAACGACAATTCTTCATTCAACGGAAGTGTTCAGTTGCTTGCCGATGCCCTGCAGCAGGTCGTCAGGGGAGCCGTTCGGGAAGGCGTGGGCCCACTGCGCCAGGATATGCAAACCATGCGTCAGGATATGCAAACCATGCGCCAGGATATGCAAACCATGCGCCAGGATATGCAGGCCATGGAAGATCGACTCAACGTTCGGATTGATGTCACCAATCAGAACATGCAGGCACAGTTCGCCGAGCAGGAAAAAAGATCGCGCACCTGCTACGCAGCCGCGCCAACTGATCCAGCGTTCTGCAGACTTTGATCACGCCGGCAGGGCCGAACGAACCCGGTCCTCGCGCGTTTTCCACGTCTCATGCCCATAAACCCCGCCCGCGATCCACAGGAACCGGCGGGAGAAAAGGCATGCTGCCCTCCCTCCGAGGAGCGCCTCGCTTCGGCGGATTCAGCGAGGGCCGGCGCCCGCTTAAGGGTATTTCAGCCGCAGCCGATGCGCAGTAGCTGAATCGGCAGCGGCAGCGTCTTCACGCCGTTGATTTCGCCGGGGCGCCGGTCCTTGCTCCAGATCTCGCCGTTGCCGTAGCGGGCAATCTGCTTCAACGCTTTCGGACGAAGCTGATTGGCCCATTTGACTTCCACCGGCCAGAACCGTCCGCCGCGCACATAGGCGACATCCACCTCGGCCTGCGCCTTGATGTAGTACGTCGGATGAAAACGGCGCAGATGACCGGCGACGCATGCTTCCACGATTCTCGATGCCCACTGCGGCTCTTCGCCGGCGGGACGGATCTGACGCTCGAACGGGTCGTCGCCGGGCGCCAGCCAGGCGCGCACGGCGTGCAGGATGAACGGATCGCTGAACATCAGTTTCCTGGCCTTCTTCGGCGCCGCGGCCAGCTTGTCCTCCAGCAGGGCGGGCAATACGCACAAGGCGTCCATGCGCTCGAGCAAGGCCACATAGTCGGCCACGGTCCTGGGGTGATCGATCGACAGGTCGCGGGCCAGGGCGTTCCAGGTCACCTGGGCGCCGTAGCGCTTTACGATGGCGGCCAGAATTTCCCTCAGGTACGGTTCGCGCCGTCCGCGTTTCAGCACATCGCCGCGAATCCAGTCGGAGTAGGTGGCAAGGGTGCTGCGGCGAATGGTGTCGAACTCGGCCAGGTCATTGATGGCCGTGAGGTAACCTCCGTGCAGCAGATAGCGCGAAAACGCCCGGAACACGGCGTCGATCGCTTCGGCCGGAAGGCGCGCCGGCTCTTCAAGACCGTCCTCAAGCTCATCCATCCTGCCTTTCAGAGTAAGAAATTCCCTGAATGAGAGCGGATGGAGATGAAAGTCGGCCACCGCGGCATCGCCTCGCCGGCCCGGAAACCGCATCCTCGCGTCCTGGATGAACGCCAGGTCCGAACCCGTAATCATCAGCGCAGTCTGCGTGAGCCAGCCGGCGTCGGCGGCGTACTTGACGGCCTTGTCCCAGTCGCGGATGTAAGTGACTTCATCCACGATCAGGTAGTTGATCCCCGTATCGGGGGCGGCGTTCAGTTGATCCTCCATGTGCAGCAGAAGGCTGTGATGGTCGTCGATCAGTTCGCCGGAGAAGTATGCAATGGCTTCGGGCTGAACGCCGTGACGCAAACGATCGGCCATCCACTGCTTGAGCAGTGTTGATTTACCGGTCTGCCGGCCGCCGCCGAGACTGTAGATTCCCGGAACCGAGATCGGCAATCGATCAATCAGCGATGAGCGGTGCTGCAGGGGCCGGCCGGCAAGATGCCTGAGCTGCGGATCGGTCTCGGCGAACCGCCCGGCGTCGATGAGATGGCTGTTGTGGGGAAGAAACCGGGTATCCATGGTGGGGTGGATCGGGGTTTATGAAGATATAGGCAATGGAGAATATCTATATTTAGATATATGTCAATGCCTGAAATTACTCAACCATTGCCCGCCTCGTTTTTTACGCTGCCAGTGCGCTGGTTCTGTGCGTGGCGCCGGCCCAGTTCAGCGCTGACACTCGGCGCAGTTGTATTGTATTTAGTAGCCATATATGGCCTCTTAATAAGAATATATCGTCTGTAGAGGCCAGATGTAGCCTATAGACTATAAATTAGTCAAGATCGCTGCTTACTGGCTCGCGATCTCATCCCAGGCAGCAACTAGCGTTGCGGCGAGACGGGCTAGATGCCCGTCTCGTTTTTTGTACCCGCATCGGGGGAGTCGGGCATTGCCAGGCGAACGTCTTTCTGCTCGGCGGCTTGCTCCTCTTCAAAGGCATGGCAGGCGCGGAGCTGCGCGGCGGTGTCCCCGAATCCGGCCCATTCCACCGCGCATGTCCAGCGCCAGGCGTAGGCCAGCATGCGAACTGCCGGTTCGGCGGAGTGTCCGGCGGAAAGCGAGCGCAGCGCGGCAATGTAATTGCTGCGGTACATGGTGGGAATCACGATCCGTTCCTCGTTCGCGGAAACCAGTTCGGCATTCATCATGATGCGCGCAAGCCGTCCGTTGCCGTCGGCAAACGGATGAAGTTCCGACACCATGCAGTGCATGAAAACCGCCCGGTGAAACGCGGATTGAAGATCGCGGTAGATGGCAAAGCCGCGGTCCATCGTGCCGAGCAACGCCTCGGGAGCAACGAACACGGTGGGCCCCGCGCGATTGGCGCGCGTCTTGAACTCCCCGGGCGCCGCTCCCTCGCGCCCACCTAGCACCGTGGCGTGCCGCCGGCGCAGGAGATCCGCCAGTTCCGCGGCCGTCGCGGGCACAATCCGCATCTCCGCCGGGTCCGACACTACCCGCCATACTCCCAGGATGTCGTGCGCGTCCGCCGGCCGCTGTTGCGGAACATGGCCACCGAACACGATGTCCGCCGCTTCTTCGAGCGCGAACTTCGTTCCCTCGATGTAGTTGGAAAAGTAGGCCTCGAAAAACGCCAGCGTCGTATGCCCCGTACCGTCCCGCGCCCCGGGAGGCCTGGTCGGTTCGGGAGCCTGTTGCAAGGCAGCGAACAGCTCCTCGAACATAGCCACACGACTACTGTCGTACGGTCGGCCTTGCGCCCGGGCCCGGGCCGCCGGCGCCGCCAGTGTTGCCTGGCCGGTCCCGGACAGCGCAGCGGCGATCCGGTCCAGTTCGCCTTGCTGCTCGGTTCTGTCCAATACCCCCGCGATCCGTCGCGCATCGTCACGCAGTTGGTTCACCGTCGCCGGACCGGCCGTAGCCATCATCCGCTCCAGGCGCTCTTCCACCTTGATGCGCGAAAGGGTGCGCGGCAGCCGCCCGCCGCGGCCGCGTGACGCGCACAGGTTATCCAGATAGCTGCGCGCCGGCGAACTCACGTGCAGCGGCTGGCCCATAAAGGGCGGATCGTCCTCATGGGGGGATCCGCGCCGTACGCGCAGCACCACGCCCGGCAACGCAATGTCCGCGCCGCGCGGCGCAACAAGGCATACCGAACCATCGCTGGCGGGCGCAAGTTCAAATGCGGTGCGATCCGCCACCAGCGCGCCGGGAAAGTACCCGGCGACGATGTTCCAGAGATTGCGTCGGACGATGTCCTGCGGCGGATCCTTCAGGTTGCTCGTATACAGCCGTGTCGCGAGCTTGCGCAACCGCCCGGCCTTGACGCGGCGGGACACGGCATTGCTGATGCGCGCGTTCGACACGAACGCCTCCGGCATGGCGTCCAGCAGGCGGGCAGGGGATATTTCCAGGCTAACGGACATGTCACGGCCAAATACGAGAATAAAACCATATTATCAGGATTTATTCGGTAATTTTACCGCTATAACGTAGCTTCGAGGCGGGAAGGGCCCGGATGCCGGGAGCAAGCGAATAGCGCTTGGCGCCAGCATGAACGATATCCAGGCTGTCCAGCTTGAGGGTTTCCATTGCGGATCTCATCGAGGGAGTAAGACGCGGAGCTTCGGCGCGCTTCACCTCAAAGCCGTATCGCCGGCTGCCGCCGGTTACGAGCAGATCAAGCGCCGCACCGCTGTGCGTTGACCAGTGATAGCACTGTTCCTGGCTCGCGCGCATCAGGTGCATGATCTGGCCGAGCACGAAGCCTTCCCACGATGCGCCAACCTTGGGGTGCGACAGCACGTCCTCACGGGACCGGAGTCCAAGGAGCGCATGCAGGATGCCCGGGTCCGCGACATACACCTTTGGCGAGCGCACCTGCCTCTTGCTGATGTTCTCGAACCACGGCGGCAACTGGCGAACCACGAACAACGAACTCAGCAAGTCCAGGTAGCGTCTCACTGTGGTGTGGGAAACCCCGAATGCTCGCCCGAACTCGGCGCCGTTCCAGACCTGGCCATGCCAGTGCGCCACCATGGTCCAGAAGCGCCGAAGCATTGTCGTGGGAATGGCCGAGCCGAAATCCGGAACGTTCCGCGACAGGAACGTGTCGATGAAATTCTTCCGCCAGCGCACGCTTGCGTCTTCCGATGCCGCGAGGCACGACCGCGGAAAGCCCCCTCGCAGCCACAATCGCTCAAGGTCGGCAACTTCGTCCACGCCGAATCCGCTCAACTGGTGGAATGCCAATCGCCCAGCCAGCGTTTCCGACGTCTGGCGAAGCAGTTGGGTAGACGCGCTCCCGAGCACCAGGAAGCGGGCCGGCGTCCCCGGACGGTCGGCGAGAACGCGCAGCAGCGGAAATACGTCGGGCAGCCTGTGGACCTCGTCCAGCACGACCAGGCCGCGCAGCTCCCGTAGCGCAAGGCCGGGATCCTCCAATCGCGCGAGGTCCGCAGGGTCTTCCAGGTCGAACCAGGTGGCGCCTTCGTCTTCCGCTTCGGCGAGTTGCCTCGCCAGCGTGGTCTTGCCGACCTGCCGCGCGCCGAGCACCGCCACCACCGGGAATTCGTCGAGAAGCACGCGAATCTGCCGGATATGATCTTCCCGCGTCACCCATTTGTCATTGAAATATGAATCCTTCATGTTCATATTTCAATGTATTCTATACCCACTACGCGTTTAATCGACCAGGCGGGCGACCTGCCCGCCTCGTTTTTGTACGCCCCTGGGAGCGAGGGCGTCCCGCCCTCACAATTGTTCAGGGTGCGGGCAGACGGCTCAAGGCTTGCGCGGGTGTGATGGCCGGGATAGGGGAGCGTTGGTAGTCCCTGACGTTGCGGGTGACGATGCGCGAAGCGCCGCAGGACCTTGCAGCGGCTACCTGCATCGCGTCCTCAAAGTCCTTCATGGGCAAGGAAGCAGCGTAACGAATTGCCTCCGCGTCACCCGCCGCTACGCCGATGAAGCGGGTCAATTCGGCGATAAAGTTGCGTGCGCTTTTCCGTCCGCGCGACGGGGACACCAGGTAGTGGAAATTGGCGACGGAATGCCACGCAATGAACGCGGTTTGCCCGGTTGCCTCGATACGATCGAGAAGGGCCGCGGCGGTTTCCGAATGGGGGCGCCGATCCAGCGCCAGGTCGATGAGGACATCCGTGTCCAGCAGCATTTACAGATATTTCCTGGCCAGGGCCTCGTATCGCGCATCGTCGCGCCCGGCCGACTGCAGCCGGCCCCGCCAGCGCGAGGCGAATGACTGAGTGTGGCCCGCGGCCATTGCACGCAGCGCGCCTTCCACGAGAGAAGAAAGCGATACGCCCCGCGAGCGCGCGTATTGCTTGGCAACAGGCAGCAGCTGCGCGTCCACCGTGAGGGTAAGTTTCCTTTTCATTGCTTCAGGACCACAAAGATACGTATAGCATAGGAAGAGATACGTATATGTCAAGTATCCGGGTGTGCAACGCCTGAACCAATCAGCCACTCACAATGCTTTCTGTAACCACCGGCGCAGCATTGCCCGGATTGAAATCGTGATCGGCACGTCCACAATTTCCATGTCGATCGAGCCGGGTATCACTTCAGCTATCACAAGTTTTGCGGTTAATCACGCGTATGAATAAGGTGGAAAGCCACTTCGGACGCTTTATCAGGTATTACTTTGGCCATTATAAAACTTTCACAATCAGGTAATGCAACGGCAGGCCAACGGATAAGGGAAAATCACTATTCCATTGATATATCAGAATCTTATGCTCTGACGCGCAGCCTTGCCGAAACGCGCGGAATGAGTCGGTGAAAACCTCCGCCTCCTCCACCACCGCCTCCTCCTCCTGCCGTCATAACGGCGGAGGCAGAGGCTTCCGTGAACGAGAACGCGGCCGGCGGAATAGTTACTTCGGTTGCCACTGAGAACGCCAACGAAGTCACGGTCGATGACGATCGATTCGAGGTGGCCGACGGCAATTTAAAGCTTACAGTCGGCACTGCGCTGAACTTCGAGTCTGACACGTCTCCGATCGAAGTCACAATTACGGCCAGTGGCGATGGCGAGTCCGACGCACATGTCGTCAGCGTGTCGATCAACGACGTAAATGAGGCGCCGACGATATCGGTTGCGGCGATGACCACGGACGAGGCGATGGCCGCCGGCGTGGACCCGGATCTGATGGTGGCCGAAGATTCCGACGGTTCCATTCCTGGCGCAGTGGTCGCACACATTGAGTTGAGCGATGAGGACACGGGGAACACGCACACCCTGACCGTTAGCGACGACCGCTTCGAGGCCATTCAGGCGTTCGGCCAGTGGTGGCTGAAGCTCAAGGAAGGTGCCGATCTGGATTACGAAACCGAAGATACCATCACGCTCACCGTGACCGTCACCGACTCCGGCGATCCTGCCCTGTCCACCGACAGCGCCGAAGTCACGATCACAGTTACCAATGTCGACGAAGCGCCGTCCGCCCCTGAAGTGCGTGACGGTTCTTTCAGCATAGCCGAGAATACGGCGGGCGCCGTCATTACCTCCCTGGCTGACAGCACCGATCCCGAGGGCGACGACATCACCTACTCGGTGGACGACGAGCGTTTCGAGATCACCAGCGGGCTGGTGCTCAAGTTGAAGGACGGCATGAGCCTCAACTTTGAGGACGGGGCTTCGGTGGACCTGGTTGTTTCCGCCTCGGATCCCGCCGACAACAGCTCCCAGACCACGGTGACTCTGACCGTCGGCGACTTGAATGAAGCCCCGTCAGTGACGGCGGACGACCATGCCGTGGACGAGAACGTGGCCGGTTCGGGCCTGGGTGCGATTACGCCCAGCGACCCGGATGCGGGCGACACACTCACGATCGAATTGAGCGGCGACGACCGCTTCGAGGCCCGTCAGGACGATCAGGGCGGATGGTGGGTCGCGCTCAAGGACGGCGAAAGCCTGGACTACGAGACCGACCAGTCGATCATGCTCACCGTAACAGTAACGGACGCCGCCGGCCTTTCGGCCAGCACCGACGTGACGATCACGGTCAACGACGTGAACGAGAATCCGTCGATTGACGTGCGCGATGGCGAAGTCGTGCCGGAGGTCGGCGCGACATCGAGTCTGACCGTGGACGAGAATGCCATGGGTGCGGACCTGCCCCCGTTGGCGCTGATCGAAGTGATGGACCCCGACGCGGCCGACGCCGGCATGCTGACGGGCGACGACGGCATGATGGCCACCTCGGTTGATGACGACCGCTTCGAGGTCAAGCTCGACTCCGTAGGCGGCCTGTGGCTGGCTCTGAAGGCCGACCAATCACTGGATCACGAGGCCGAGACGGCCGGCACGGTGGACGTCACCGTGACCTTCACCGACAGCGCCGGCAACACGGCCAGCGAAGTGGCGACCGTCATGATTACGGACCTCAATGAAGCCCCGAGCGTGATGGTGCAGGACGGCGCCACGCCGGGTGGCGTGGAGGCCTCTTCGACCGTGGACGAGAACGTCGCGGGCGCGATACTGGGTGAGATTCTGATCACAGACCCGGACGACGGCGATACGGTTACGCCCTCGGTTACGGACGATCGCTTTGAAGTAACGCAGGACGACGGCGGCTGGTGGCTGAAGCTCAAGGACGACGCGAGCCTGAATTACGAGGATAGCGCCACGGTCGATGTCACCGTGACCGTTACGGATGCTGAGGGCCTCACGGCGGAAACCGTGGCGATGATCACGGTCAACGACATCGGCGAATCGCCGACCGCACCCATGCCTCGCGCGACGGAACTCAGCGTGGATGAGAACGTGGCCGGCGACGTGGTCACCGTGCTGGACTCCAGCGATCCGCAGGACGATGCGTTTACCTTCCAGGTGAACGACTCCCGCTTTGAAGTCAACGACGAGGGCGTGCTGAAGCTCAAGGACGACATGGCGCTGGACCACGAAGCGGTGTCTTCGATTGATCTTGAGTTGACCGCCACGGACGAGCTGGGGCACGTATCCAGCGTGACGGCGGTGACCGTGATGGTCAACGACATGAACGAGAAGCCGATCGCGGTTGGAATGATCGATGACATCGCGGCCAACGCAGGCAGGGAAACCGATATTCCGGTTGATCTGACCGCCCTGTTCAGCGACCCGGACGACGGCGACGCCATCGTGCGCTGGGAGTTGAGCGGCAACCCGTCGTGGTTGGGGCTGTCGGTGGAATACACCACCGACGGCAACGGCAACGAGCAGGTGATTGGCCATCTGCGCGGCACTCCGCCCACCACGGGCGACGAGAGCGCCGCTGCGCACGGGGTCACCATCACCGCCAGCGATGCGGGAGGCGCATCCGGCGAGACCACTTTCCACGTGGTCGTGGACGATCTGAACGATGACGTTACCGGCGTCAACCTGCTGGACGATAACGGGAACTCGATCGTCGAGGTGGAAGTGGACGAGAACAACGCCTCAGGCGTGGTGCTCGGCGAGATCACCGTGGACGATCAGGACCATCCCTCGCACCCGAACGGCATGCACCTGGTTGTTGTGAACGACCCCCGGTTCGAGATCAAGATTGATGATCAAGGCGGCTATTGGCTGGCGCTCAAGGAAGGGGTGTCCCTGAATCACGAGCACCCGACGGAAAACGGCGTGGTCGACGTGGTGGTCACGGCCATCGACATGAACGGCGAGCAGAACTCGGCCGCTGCGCAGGCTCGCGGAGCGGACAGGTACAAGGGCACTCAGGACAGCGCAACGTTCACTGTCGTCGTCAACGATGTGAATGACGCCCCGAAGGCCGGCACGATCGGCAACTGGTGGGTCACCGTGGACGACAGCATCGATCAAGCCGACGAAGTGAATGCGGGCGCTTTGCTCAGCGTTTCACTGGAGACCGCGGATGACGATTTCCCGGCCTTCACGGACGACGACCTTGACGCCGGCGACCGGCTGACCTATTCGATATCCGGCGCCTCGTGGGTCGAGATCGACGAGAATACCGGTGACATCACCAACGTGAAGGGCATACTTCCAGGCCGCGGCGTTCATCGCGTGACCGTTACGGCCACCGACTCCGACGGCGAATCGGCCTCCGCTTCCTTCAACATCAACGTGGCCCATTCCGATGCTGCGGCCGACGGCACGCTTACGGGCGATAACGCCGGTCCCAAGGCCAATGACGCGACGGGGAACTACAAGGAGAACTCGGGCGAGGTGCGGGTAGCGACGTTCACGGTCACCGACCTTGACCAGGACATTCCGGACCACCCATTCGCCATCAAGTCTGTGGAAATCATCCGGGTGCAGAACGCGGATGCGCTCACCGTAAACGACGATGGCAGCACCGCGACTGGTACTCCCGATTCCCTGAATTCCATAGACGACGCCGACACTACTCTAGTCAACGAAGCTCAGGTCACTGCGGGTTACGGTGGGGCGTTCCGCTTGTCGGACCCGATCAAGAACGGCGCCACCTGGACGTACCACATCTACGCCCGCGACACCGATCCAAAGACTTCCGTGAATACTCTGTCCCGCCTCAGCCACGAGGACGTGGAAGAGATCAGCATCACGGTTCGAGTAACCGACGGCACGGGCGCCACGGACGACGCTGAGATCGATATCAATATCAATAACGTGAATGAAGCGCCCACGGTCGTTCGCGCGACTCCGTCCAATCCCACGGGGACTCTGCTGTCTGACGGTACTGCGGATACTCCAGGCAATCTCAGGGTTAACCAGTCGGAAGGCAACAAGGTTGTGCTGTATATCAACCTGGAATCCCTGTGGACCGACGACGCGACTGATGCTGACGACCTGATCTTCGGAGCTTCAAGCTCGGCGTCCTGGATAGAAATCCTGTACGGACCAGGCAAGTGGGACGACATCATCAAGGGCCCGGACGGCAACACGGGCGGTGGCGATGACCTCACTTGGGGCACGCCTGGCGGCACAAATGTCGGCAGACAGGTTGGTACCGCCCCGACGGGTGCTACCGACGACTCGTGGGTGGTCATCGTGGAGATCGACCGTACCGACAGAAACACGCAAGGCGACCAGGGCAGCTTTACGCTAACGGCGCGGGATGCGGGTGGCGCCACGGGTTCCGTGACGGTGCCCGTGACGGTGACCGACGAGAACGAGGCCATCGGCGCAAATGCTGTCAGCATCAGCGGCAGCACCCGGGAAGGCAGCACCTTACGGGCCACCTTCAACGAGAACAGGGACCCCGATCTGGCCGGCGCGGAATCAGCCGCGATTGTTCTGTACACCTGGTATTCGGGCGATGCAACCAGCCAGACTGATGTGATACAGCGCGGCACCAGCAATGAGCTGTCGCTGACGCAAGCCAATGTTGATGACTACATCCGCGTGCAAGTCACATACTACGAAGTCTTCAAAGGTCAATTCGTCTCCAACACGGCAGGCACCGTCGAAGACACGACCGAAAGGGCGATCTCCAATACGCCGAACGATGGCGTGGGGTCCTTCACCATTATGGCCGGGGCCAACATGTTGACGGCTGCGGCTGTCGTTGCGGACGGGGACTATGGCCGGGCCGGCGTACCTGCCGCCAATATCACCTACAGTTGGCAAATGTCCGCGAATGGGGTCGGCGGCTGGATAAATGTTGCTGACGACGATACTGACCCTACCAACAACAACGTCCTGGATCTGGACGACGGTGAAGGCCAGTATTACCGCGCGGTCGCGACCTACAACGCTAACAATGATGACGACGGGGTTGATACGACCACCGAGGAAATGGAGAGCGTATACAGCCATGCGGTCCGGGTTGCCGATATTCGAGATACTGCGAACGACGATACCCCCCCAACTGGACCAACCGAAACACCTGCGCAGCTGACGCCTTCGGGCAGCGCGTTCCCGGGCGGCACGCTCAGCGTGATCGACCAGGGGCTCTCGTCGGTGCAGTGGCAGGTGCAAAGGGGCCCCAATTGGGTGGACATCCCCGGCGCGACCGGCCGCGATCTCAGCGTCACTTCGGAGCTTGCCGGTTCCAGTGTCCGGGCGCTCGCGACCTACGACAGCACCGACCCGAACAATCCGGGCGTGACAGCGATCGTCGATTCGACCCCAGCGGCGGTCGGGGGCCAACCTTCCGGAACCGCTCCTCCCTCCGCGGTGGCTGACTACCCGATCACGGGCAGCGTGATGGGGTCGGGACATGCGCGCACGGCGACTGCGAATGCCGGTGACGGCGTACTGTCAGGACATACCGTTACGATTACGGACATGGTGCCGCTGCGCAGCCTGTTCCAGGATCCCGACACCGCTCGGCTGACCTATACCGCAGCCAGTACGACTACGACCATTTCTGGTGGCACGAACGCCAACGGAAGCTTTGTAGCCCAGGTTGATTCGGGTGTCCTGGTGCTTGATCTGATCAGCGGGGATCTGACCTACGTGAGCGACCAGTTGCGCAACCACGACGGCGACCCCGCCGACGGTACGGGCAACGTGCTGAATCTGGACATTACCGCTGACGATTCCGGGAATGCGGGTGGGACCAGCAGGACCAGCGCCGCCAATACATTCGGCGATGTGGTGATTCGGATCAACGTGGCGCCGACGGGAATCAACTTCACGGCAACCAATGTCACTGCCGCCGCGGGTAGCAACCTCGTCAATACAGACCTTGATTTGACGGAAGATATCTTCGGCACCGGTAACACACTCGCCGAAGTTACGCTCAATGAAGAGGTGACGTCGCGGAGCGGGGAGGTCCTGGCTACGATCGACGTGCTGGACCAAAACTCTCGCCTCGACCCATTCGGAACGCATGACGTGACCGTCACCGGCGATGACCGGTTCATGATCACGCATACCGGCAACAGCGTTCTCGGGGACTCCGATTTCGACGGAAGCACTTGGGAGTTGCGTCTGGTACGGGGCGCCAAGTTCGACTTTGAAACGGACGGCAGGGACCTCGCCTCCACTGTCGACGCCGATGGCGACGGCAACCCGGCCAACGACAAGCAGATCATGCTGACGTTGATGGCCACCGACGGCGGCGGCCTGAGCACTCCCACTCCCAATGCGTCTTTGGGGTATTCTGCGATCAATCTGGTAGTCACGCTTGTGAATAACACGGTCGATGACCCGGCCCGCCCGGGTGCCACCGAAACGCCTGGCCTGAAGGACGATGAGGGCGATGGCACCGGCAGCCCTGGCACTACGGATGATGCCGACGACACGACGGATAACACCGACGACAACGAGACCGACGGCGGCGATCCCACGCCTCCGCCTCCGGGGATGTCGCTGGGCGGGCTCATTGAGGACTTCATCGGCAACATGGACCAGGGCGAAGCTGATCTGCTCGAAGATTATCTCCTCACGATCGACGACGGCTTGGACATCGCCTGATCCACCCCCGCAACTTTACGTTGCAGCGAGGCGGGCTACATGCCCGCCTCGTTTTTTCAGCGCCTTTGCAAGTTCCCTGCATCCGCGCCCTTGCTGATCCGGCGGACTGACGAAGCGGCCGAACAAACGCCGCGCCCCGGGATCATTCCGGTTCAATGATGACGAGCATGGCTGAGAGAGGAAAACACAGCGCTTCAGGAACGGGCTGGCGCTATGCGTTCCGTGTCCTGGCGCGTTCGCTCACCGTGCCGCTGCTGCTTGCGGCTGGAGTTTCGGCGTTTTGGCTGGCGCGGAGCCTGTACGCTTGGGCGCTGGCGTTGGGGGAGAACCTGGGCCAGGTGTTCGCGTTCTTCGCCCTGTTCGGCGCAATCAGCTTTTTCGCCAAGCTGGGGCTTTCGCAGCTGAACGAGCATCTCCTGGCCTTGCTTCGCGGCATCTGGAATTACTTCAGGTCCATTTTCTCCCGCGACCCTTCAATTTTTGCGGAATCATTGCGCGCCCTTGCAAGGCGCCTGATCCCGGTTCTTGTCCTGACGATTGGCGCAGGACTTTTGAGTGGCTACGTTCGCCCGCCGGCCGCCGAATCGGGCCTGCCCGGCACGATCGAGGTTCGCTCGGGCGATCGTGGCGTGACCGTGTTTTTCCGCCAGCCGGGCGGGCAGGACGCAAGCACGAATATTGTGGGTCTGCGCGGCATCATTGAGGAGGTCGTCACGCAGGCGCTTGAACAGCAGGCCAGCGGGCAGGCCTCTCCCGTGATAGAGGAAAGGCGGGACACCATCGGGCATGCAAGGAGCAACTACGTTGCCAGTTTCCCGATTCTTTTTGAGCGTGCGGCGCTGGACTCGGGGCCGCGCGCCGGAGCGGCGGCGGGCGGCGGCCCTGAATTCGCCGGCGGGGCGGCTTACGACGCGGAATTCAACCGGGGCCTGATCCGTTTGCTGGTGGAATCGCTGGCCCCATGCGGCGAGGAGGATGGAACCCGGCCGGTGTGGTTAAGCGTTCGGGGATACGCAAGTTCAGCGCCGTTTCGTGATGGCCGCGGAGAGGCGCTTCCGCATTCCGGCGAGTTGAATGTCCGTCTTGCCAACAGAAGAAGGCGCAGCGTGGAGAGCGCGCTTCGCGCGGCGATTGTCCGGGCAGGGGCGGAGCGGCGGATCCGGCTGACGCCGGAAATCGACTATACGCTTCACTCCCAACTGGAGAGAGACCGGAAGTTCAACGACAGGCCGGGCGCCTATCCGGCGGAGGCAGGAAGTTTGCCGCAGGATTTCTTGACGCGCGCGGCGTACGTCAACGTTCTCAGCGCGGCGAAATGCGCCCCGGACTAAGGCGCTGGCGCCGCTTTGCACAGGGGCCGGCGATCCGGTTATTCGCCCGCTTCGCTATTTTACGCAGGCATAGCGCCGAGGCCCAGCATGATGCCGGCCAGGCTGATGATGAGCGTGGCCAGCGCCAGACCCTGAATCCATAGCATGCGCGTCATGCTTGCGCGCAACGCCTCAATATCGGCCTTGGCTTCTCCGCGATCAACCTTGGTTTCTGCGCGGAGAAGCTCAAGATCGGCCTTTGTTTCTGCGCGCAGGCGGTCAAGATCGGACTTGGTTGCCATCCCGGCCATGTTCGCCTCAATGGAGTCAACCTTCGCTTCCAGCCGGTTCAGGCTGTTGGTGATCTGAGCGTTTACCGGAGCCCGGCTGACCAAATCCACCATGGCTGCTGCCTGCTCCTCCGGGCAGCCGGCCTGCTTCAATTTCCGTACCTCGGCGTGTGTGTCGAGAGCGGGCTGCGGCATGACGATCCTCCTTGAAAACTTTCTGGAACGCTCCCTAAGCGCTCCGTCCGGCACCCTTTTTACTGATCCCCGCGCACGATGTCAAATGAATGAATGAACACTGAATGAATGAACACATACTTTTCACAGTATTGCCGCGCGCAGTGCGTATTTCACGGATCAAGGCATAGGACCCAATTAAGCGGTACTTGTACCGGACGGAGCATCGCCTTGGCCGACGCATCAGTCTGATGACAAGAGGGCGGGCCGAGTTTGAACGGGAGAGCACCACGGCGGATTCCTTTATCGCAGAGGTGCTGGCCAGCCCGTTGCTCTTCGTCGTGGGGTCAATGAAGGATGCCGCAGAACTATCCCGAACTTGACAACCTCGTTGACCTGGGTGCGCTAAAGCCGCAACCGCCACGCAAGAGTGAGGTTGACCGTATCCTGCAAAGAGGTGGAGAGCTCCTGGAGGGCGCGCTGAACCCGGCCAACCCATTGAGCGTGCGATTCAGCCTGGCCTATAGTGCAGCACACGCTTTTGCGCATGGTGCGTTACGCAGGGCAGGCTACCGGTCGAGAAGACGGGGGGTGGTTTTCCAGTGTATCGGCCATGTCACGTTGGCAAGACCTACGCCCGACCTTCTCTTCCACCACGTAGCCGCGGGAAAACGAAAACCTGCATTACCCGTTTCCTCTCCGGCTTTTAGCCACACCGACAAATCGTAAAACCAGCAGGATATTTTCTCATCCGCCTCCGGGGATGCCGCGTGGCGGGATCATCGAAGACTTCATCGACAACATGGACCAGGGCGATCAGGACCTGCTCGAAGATTATCGCCTCACGATCGACGACGGTCTCGACATCGCCTGATCCACCCCCGCAACTTTACGTTGCAGCAAGGCGGCTACATGCCCGCCTCGTTCTTTTATCCAGCCAGCGCCCTGGTTCTGTGCGCCGCGCCGATCCGGCGAATGTCGCTTTGCGGGACACCGGCCTCCCTGGCGTGGCGTGGCCAGTCCGCCACCGCTGCGATCACGTCGTTGGTCATCCGATTGGCAGCCACGCGACGGATTCAGAGCGTCCGCCAGCAGCCCGGGCAGTCCTTTGAACGCGTCACGGCCCAAGGCCGGAAACTCATACGGCGCCTCGCGCGCGGGCATGACAAAAGGGGCAAGCTCGATCCCGGCTGCCGCGAATACGGGATCATGCTGGAACACGCCAAGGGCGCGCTCAGCATCCCAGGACACCGCCCCGATGCGCCGTCCCCACAGTATTACGGAAGCATCAGTCACTGGGTGGCTGGTTCCAGGTCCAGGGCGCGTTCGACGCTTCGGCGTTCTTTGGACGGGCGCGTTGCCGTTCTGAGCCGCGGCGTTCCACGCGCTCGATCGGCCGGATCCCGTGCGAGGGCAGAGCCGCCAGCAGGGCGTCGCCCAGCGCGAGCGCGGTTCGCAGGAAACTGTCAAGGCTGGTGGGCTGCCCGGCTTCCAGCCGGCGAAGCGTACGCAGTCCTATGCCGGTTTCGCGGGCCAGAGTCTTTTGGGTCACGTTTCCCGCAAGGCGCAGCTGCGCCAGGCGCCGGCCCAGTTCAGCGGCTACTCTTGGCGCGGACGTTACATATTGAGTATCCATATATGGCCTCTTAAGTATTAAAAATTGAATTAATAGGCAATATGTTGCCTATTAATTCAAAATTTATTCAAGAGCACCTTTATCGCTTTGTCTTCCGTCAGAATCTGGCACACTACGCAGGCATAGCGCCGAGGCTCAGCATGATGCCGATTCAGGCTGTTGGCAATCTGAGCGTTTACCCGGGGCCCGGCTGACCAAATCCACCATGGCTGCTGCCTGCTCCTCCGGGTAATAAAACCGGCGCACGTGGTTTACGCGATTTCGCGTAAACCGCCGATGCCGTGTATGGGCTCGCCGCGTTCTCCATCTGGCTGCAGCAGGGCGAACTTGAGGCTGCGCAGGGCGGCTGGCCGGTAGCCGGGCACGCTGTTGAAGCGCTCCTTGACGCTGTGGTGGATCAGGGGGACCGCGTCGCTATCGGGTCGATCGTTGTGGTTTACGCACACGCGCCGCGGCGCCTGGTCTCCGGCCTTCGCGATCAACCCGCCATGCTCGTGGAGAGTGCCGGCGGCCATAGGGTGAATCACAAAGTCGTCCACATCCATTGCAGACAGGCCCCTGCCTTGATCCTCGATCAGGCCCCGCGCGTCCAGCAGATAGCGAACCGTGTGCCGGTCCCCGTCGTGGATGCGGATGCCGTCGCCCAGCGCGGCCTTGCACTGGCCGATCATGAACTCCAGCGCCAGGTCCGAGAGGCCGTCGTGCCAGTAGCCGCCGCCGATATCGCTGTGCACGCCCGGAAACCACACTTCCAGAATTCGGTCGGGGCGCGAGTCATCCTTGTTGATCAGCGTCGGCGTGAAGGTAACGCGGTCCTCGTCCAGAGACACGATGTGAACCGCCCGCTTCACGCCTTCGTGCAGCGTGCCGTTCTCGAACACGACATCGGTGGTGATTTTCTCGCCCTTCCGGTGCATGCCGTCCATTGCCGCCACCGTGTCGAACACGCCCAGAAACGCCACCTCGCGATCGGCATCTTCGCGCAGGATCATCGCCACGAACTTTCGGGCCAGCGCGGCCCCGCGGCTGAATCCGAACACCGCCACGCGGTCTCCGGCCTCATAGGATTCATCGAAGTCTTCTTTCGCTTCGCGCAGAATCCGCGCGGCGTCGCCCCAGTGCGGCGCAAAAGCCATGTTCACCAGGCTGCGGCCGGACGAATACAGGCGCCCCAGCAGCGGGATCCGTAACTTGCCCTCGCGCGTGCCGATGCCGTTGTAGTAGAACGCGCATTGTTCGTCGCCATCGGGCGTTTTTGCGCTGGTCTCGCCCGACTCCAGCCCGCCGCCCATCAGCACGTGCAGCTTGAGCACGTTGCTGATGCTCTCGTCCTCGGCAAATTCGCCCGCGTCGCTCGGTTCGTTGCCCGTGCCGTCAAAGTTGAATACAAGCGTTTTAGCCATATCGTTTCGTTTACCTTTTACCAGAAATCAAGGCTCTGTAAAGACGTTTGCGGCAATTTTCCCAGCGCCGCCTGTTCGAACACTTCATTTGACATCGTGCGCGGGGATCGGTAAAAAGGGTGTTGGAGGGAGCGCTTAGGGAGCGTTCCAGAAAGTTTTCAAGGAGGATCGTCATGCCGCAGCCCGCTCTCGACACACACGCCGAGGTACGGAAATTGAAGCAGGCCGGCTGCCCGGAGGAGCAGGCAGCAGCCATGGTGGATTTGGTCAGCCGGGCTCCGGTAAACGCTCAGATCGCCAACAGCCTGAATCGGCTGGAAGCCAAGGTTGACTCCATTGAGGCGAACATGGCCCGGATGGCAACCAAGGCCGATCTCGAGCTTCTCCGCGCAGAAACCAAGGTCGATCGCGCAGAAGCCAAGGCCGATATTGAGGCGTTGCGCGCAAGCATGACGCGGATGCTATGGATTCAGGGCCTGGCGCTGGCCACGCTCATCATCAGCCTGGCCGGCATCATGCTGGGCCTCGGCGCTATGCCTGCGTAAAGAAACGAAGCGGGCGAATTATCGGGGCGGCAGGCCGCGGCGCACGCAGGCGTAGGCCATCAGCAGCCGGACGGCAGCGCCCATCGCTTTTTGGCGTCCGAGCCGGTGTTATATCCAAGTATAATTAACGAGAAGGACATGCATACCACCCAACTACGCAAGGTCGGCGGCTCCATCATGCTCGCGGTGCCTCCGGCGCTGCTTGACGTTCTGGAACTCGGCGCCGGCGCCAGGGTGGAAATCGGGATTGAGGAAGGCTGTCTGATCGTCGCGCCCAGAAAACGGCCCAGCTACTCTATCGAAGAACTGCTTGCACAATGTGACGCCACCGCTCCGGGCGACGACGCGGATCAGGCCTGGCTGGACACCCAGCCCGTGGGCAACGAACTGCTGTAATGCAGCGGGGCGAGATCTGGCTGGTCAGCCTCGACCCCACCGCAGGCCATGAACAGCAAGGGACCCGGCCGGTCTTGATCGTTTCCTCCGCGCCCTTCAATCGGCTCACGGAAACGCCCGTGGTCCTGCCCATAACCACCGGCGGGAGCTTCGCCCACCGCCGCGGGTTCGCGGTGCCGCTGGATGATGCCGGCACGCGCACTGTCGGCGCCATCCGCTGCGACCAGCCGCGCGCCCTTGATCTGGCGGCCCGTAACGGGCATCGCCTTGAGACCGTGCCAGTCGTGATCATGGACGACGTGCTCGCCCGTCTGGCCGCCATCCTCGCGTAAATCCCATAGGGCGGGACACTCGGCAGTCTCCATCACCCGTTCATTCATTCATTTGACATCGTGCGCGGGGATCGGTAAAAAGGGTGTTGGAGGGAGCGCTTAGGGAGCGTTCCAGAAAGTTTTCAAGGAGGATCGTCATGCCGCAGCCCGCTCTCGACACACACGCCGAGGTACGGAAATTGAAGCAGGCCGGCTGCCCGGAGGAGCAGGCAGCAGCCATGGTGGATTTGGTCAGCCGGGCTCCGGTAAACGCTCAGATCACCAACAGCCTGAACCGGCTGGAAGCGAAGGTTGACTCCATTGAGGCGAACATGGCCGGGATGGCAACCAAGGCCGATCTTGACCGCCTGCGCGCAGAAACCAAGGCTGGTCTTGACCGCCTGCGTGCAGAAACCAAGTCCGACCTTAAGCTTCTCCGCGCAGAAACCAAGGCCGGTCTTGCGCTTCTCCGCACAGAAACAAAGGCCGATATTGAGACCCTGCGCGCCGACACCACGGAAATGAACATGTCCACCCAGGTCAGCATTGAGGCGTTGCGCGCAAGCATGACGCGCATGCTATGGATTCAGGGTCTGGCGCTGGCCACGCTCATCATCAGCCTGGCCGGCATCATGCTGGGCCTCGGCGCTATGCCTGCGTAAAATAGCGAAGCGGGCGAATAACCGGATCGCCGGCCCCTGTGCAAAGCGGCGCCAGCGCCTTAGTCCGGGGCGCATTTCGCCGCGCTGAGAACGTTGACGTACGCCGCGCGCGTCAAGAAATCCTGCGGCAAACTTCCTGCCTCCGCCGGATAGGCGCCCGGCCTGTCGTTGAACTTCCGGTCTCTCTCCAGTTGGGAGTGAAGCGTATAGTCGATTTCCGGCGTCAGCCGGATCCGCCGCTCCGCCCCTGCCCGGACAATCGCCGCGCGAAGCGCGCTCTCCACGCTGCGCCTTCTTCTGTTGGCAAGACGGACATTCAACTCGCCGGAATGCGGAAGCGCCTCTCCGCGGCCATCACGAAACGGCGCTGAACTTGCGTATCCCCGAACGCTTAACCACACCGGCCGGGTTCCATCCTCCTCGCCGCATGGGGCCAGCGATTCCACCAGCAAACGGATCAGGCCCCGGTTGAATTCCGCGTCGTAAGCCGCCCCGCCGGCGAATTCAGGGCCGCCGCCCGCCGCCGCTCCGGCGCGCGGCCCCGAGTCCAGCGCCGCACGCTCAAAAAGAATCGGGAAACTGGCAACGTAGTTGCTCCTTGCATGCCCGATGGTGTCCCGCCTTTCCTCTATCACGGGAGAGGCCTGCCCGCTGGCCTGCTGTTCAAGCGCCTGCGTGACGACCTCCTCAATGATGCCGCGCAGACCCACAATATTCGTGCTTGCGTCCTGCCCGCCCGGCTGGCGGAAAAACACGGTCACGCCACGATCGCCCGAGCGAACCTCGATCGTGCCGGGCAGGCCCGATTCGGCGGCCGGCGGGCGAACGTAGCCACTCAAAAGTCCTGCGCCAATCGTCAGGACAAGAACCGGGATCAGGCGCCTTGCAAGGGCGCGCAATGATTCCGCAAAAATTGAAGGGTCGCGGGAGAAAATGGACCTGAAGTAATTCCAGATGCCGCGAAGCAAGGCCAGGAGATGCTCGTTCAGCTGCGAAAGCCCCAGCTTGGCGAAAAAGCTGATTGCGCCGAACAGGGCGAAGAACGCGAACACCTGGCCCAGGTTCTCCCCCAACGCCAGCGCCCAAGCGTACAGGCTCCGCGCCAGCCAAAACGCCGAAACTCCAGCCGCAAGCAGCAGCGGCACGGTGAGCGAACGCGCCAGGACACGGAACGCATAGCGCCAGCCCGTTCCTGAAGCGCTGTGTTTTCCTCTCTCAGCCATGCTCGTCATCATTGAACCGGAATGATCCCGGGGCGCGGCGTTTGTTCGGCCGCTTCGTCAGTCCGCCGGATCAGCAAGGGCGCGGATGCAGGGAACTTGCAAAGGCGCTGAAAAAACGAGGCGGGCATGTAGCCCGCCTCGCTGCAACGTAAAGTTGCGGGGGTGGATCAGGCGATGTCGAGACCGTCGTCGATCGTGAGGAGATAATCTCCGAGCAGATCGGCTTCGCCCTGGTCCATGTTGCCGATGAAGTCGTCGATGAGCCCGAGACCAAGCGACATTCCAGGAGGCGGAGGCGCCCCGCCGTCGGTCTCGTCGTCGTGGTCGGTGTCAGTCGCGCTTTCGTCATCCTGTGTGTCGTCGTTCGAATCAGTGCCGGCCTCGTCGTCCTTCAAGCCGGGTGTGTTGTTTGGACCCGGAGGTTCGGGGCTATCAGCCGGGTTGTCCGCAACCGTGATCACCAGCGTGATCGGCAAATATCCATTCCCTCCTATCGCCGTCGGTCCGGTTGCGACCGGTGTGCTCAGGCCGCCGCCATCCGTCGCCATGAAGGTGAGCTCTATCTGAGTGCCATCCCTCAGCGGATCCATGTCGTCCGTTTCATGATCGAACGTAGCGCCCCTCTTCAACCGCAATTCCCAGGTACTTCCGTCACCGTCGTCACGCGCCAGCGGCGAGGGACCGTTAGTCTTGGTGATCACGAACCGATCATGGGGATCGCCGGTAACGGTGACTTCATGCACGCCGAACGGGTGTCCTGGAATCCTGCTGGTGCCTGCCCAGTTTTCGTCCTGAACGTTGATCGTGGCCAGCACCTCCCCTCCCGTCGCCGGCACCAGTTCATTCACCCAAACTCCGCCGATCACGGTTGTGGTATCGGTGACGGCAGTCGACAAGTCGGCGACCACGTACGGGGAGGTTCGGTCTGCTGTTACGCTGAGGATGGGGTTATCCGAGAGATCGTCGGCGTCACTGGCGTCAGTGCCTGCCGTAAGCTTAATGCCCGTCGGCGCCACGTTGATGCGAATATGCAGATCGGCTGTACCGATGCTGTTTCCGGACGCGGCGCCAATCGGCGAATCGTTGGCGGTAATATTCAACGTCAGCCTGTTGCCCGCGCCGTCCGCGTTGTTGCCGTCGTGGGTGCGCAACTGGTCGCTTACGTAGGTCAGCTCTCCGCTGTGCATGTTGAGCACCAAGACGCCCGTCTCACCCTGAAACAGATAGCTTCCGGCGGAGGTTGATCCGGCCCCCAGGAGGCCCAAACCCGGATTAGTCGTCGAAGCCGTATCATCTCCGGCCGCCGAAAAGCTCAACCGAGTGCTGTCGGGATCCTGGAACAGGCTGGCCAGATCCACCGTTTCCGTGATCGAAACGGTATGTCCTGACGTATTGCCGACACCGGTAATTGCCCCACTATCAGTCACCGCGTTGGCAGGTCCGCTGGCGGTGTGTCCGGTTCCCATTACGCTGCCCGTGACCGTGTAGTTGTCCACCGGGGCCGGACGGGCGGATGCGGAAGAACCGCCAATCAGGATCCCATTCTCCGTGGTATCACCGTCGCCATCCAGGTCGTTGCCATCCACGGCAAGCACCACCGCCGTCACGCCCGATTCACCGGGGACAACGGTTTCGTACGTCACCAGGGCCCGAACCGTAGAGCCGACAAGCGCCGCAGTAACGTTGAGATCACCGGTCCCGCCGGGAATATTCGTCCAGACTTCGCCGGGGGCGGGGCTATCCACTTGCCACTGCACCGAGGAGACGCCGCTGCCGGTCACGCTAAGTGTGCCGCCCAGACTCGGGCTGCCCGTTGGTGAGAGGGCCGCAGGCGTGCGGTCGGGAGTGTTAGGCGTGACGTCAGTGTTGGCAGCGTCCGCAACATTGGCGACCTGGATCGGATCGCTGTATACGCTTTCCATCAAGTCGTCGTCGCCGTCGGTGAGATCGAAATCTTCATCAACCCCGTCCGCATCGTAGGTCACAACTGCCCGGTAATACCGGCCCTCGCCGTCGTCCAGCTCCAGCGTGGAGGTGTCGGTGTCGTCAGTCTGGTCAACATTTCTCCAACCGCCCACTCCATTCGCGGACACCTGCCAACTGTAGGTGATATTTGTAGTGGAACCGGCACTGCCGTCAGGTTGGTTTATTGCCGCGGTGACGGGACTGCGGGCCGTGCCATAGTCCTCGTCCCAAACAACAGCCGAGGCCCTCAACAGATCGCTACCGACCGTAATGGTGAAATGTCCCACGCCATCGTCAGGCGAGTTGGAAACCGCCCTTTCAGTGATCGCCTGAACAGGTACTTGGGCGCCGCCGTCAGTGGCCAACTGGCCATCGGTGTCCCCAGTTGTGATGAATTGCGAGGTGAACGTCGCGCCTGCACCCTGGCCGACGACTTCGTAGTAGGTCACTGCCACCTGGATATGGTTGCCCACCTGGGATTGGGACAGCGTCAGTGTGTCGCTGGTGCCGCGCTGGAGGACGTTCGAAGTATTCGTAGCGCTTATAGGCACCGCAGTGCCATCAGCGTCAACCTGGGACCAGGTGTACAGCACCAGCACGGCCGATTCGGGGCCGCGCAGATCGGGGTCGTTGTTCTCGTTGAACCTGGCCCTTAAGGTGCTGCCCTCTCGAGCGCTGCCGCTTATCGTGACGGCGGGGTTTCCGTCCGTGTGGATGATGTCCAGGTTCTGGTCCGTCACTTTTACCCTTGCGGTCAAGGTGCCGGTGGCGCCTTCGTCGTCGCGCGCGGTCAGCGTAAAGCTGCCCCGGTCGTTCTGCGCCCGGCTGCCGGTTTCGGTGCGGTCGATCTCCACGATGACCACGTGTTCGTCGGCAGCCGGATCGCCGTCGCTGCCGATCACTTTGTCATTAAAGCCGGTGCCAAAGGTGCCCCAAATCTGGCCGGTCTCCAGGTTGTCCTGGATGTCTCCCCACTCGGCCGGACCATGCTTGATGTCGATCCACGAAGCCGAGGTCGACGCCCCGAAAATCAAGTCCTCAGTGTCGTCCTGTTCGTCCGGATCATTCCAGAATTCTTCCAACTTGATGAACAGCACGATCTTGTTGGTCTCAGTCTGGTTAACCGTTCGATCCTCCTCGGTAATAATCCCGGTGGGTGCGGTGATCGGGTTAAAGTCGTCAACCGCGGGCCTTTCATTCACGTTTTCGATAACCACTCGGATCTCGGCGTCGTCCATGGCGCCCGTACCGTCGGTTACACGGACCGTTACATCGATATCCTCCACGGGCTCCTCCCGGTTGAGCAACCCTGTTGCGTCATTCCTAGGGCCGGGGCGTGGATCGGTGTCGCGGACGTACAGGTCGTAGGTCCATGTGTTTCCGCTCTTGCGCGGCTCGGACAAACGGAACGCCGCCGCGTAACCCTGGTTCTCCGTAGCGGTAGCAATAGTGGAATCGGTCGTGTCCGGACTCGCGATCCCGGCCTGAGGCGGAGTGTCTGGATCGTTATCGTGGTCGATAAGCCCCGTCGCATTCCGAGCGTCAGCAGGGTTGTCCGCGTTCACTACGCTGACGATTTGCACCGTCCTGATGGCGAACAGGTGGTCCGGAATATCCTGATCTCGGTCGGAGACCGAAAAGGTCGCCACACGTCGCTCGCCCGAAAGCTCGTGGTATGTCCCGGTCGCGTCGTTTGCTCTCGGATCGTTGTTCTCGCCCGTAAGCGTATCGTCGGTGGCGGACTCTTCATCGGAATGGGCCACGTTCACACTAAAGGGAGCGGATGCGGATGCGCCACGTTCATCGGTGGCCGTGACGGTCACGCGATGCACGCCCCGGCTGGGGATCACGCCTTCAACATTGGTGATCTTGCCGCTTCTCTCGTTGATCTGAATCCACGAGGCGCCGGATATGGAATAGGACAGGCTGTCGCCCGCGCTAATGTCGTCGTCCCTGAACGCCGGGAAGTCATCGTCGTCGCGCTGTTCTTCCAGATCAACACTGAGCAAGTCCCCCGCGTCCACGTTTTCGGCTTCAAGATCATCGTCCACGGTGACCCACCAGTTGCCGACCGCGCCGGCCTTGGGCGGATCGTTCAGATCGTTGACAAGAACGGTGAATGTCGCAGTGTCCGTAAAGCCCTTGTACTTCCGCGCTCCATAAGACCGGTCGAGGATGGAGTTTTGCTCCCCGTTCATGTCCGTGGCCCGGATCGTTACACTGATCACGCCGCCTTCTCTCGGATGCTCGTGGTTCAGGGACACGCCTTCCTTGAGAGCCAGCCACGTGCGGCCATCATCGTCCGTCCTGATCTCGAAGCGGGCGGCGGCGGCGCCCGTCACCTCGACCAGGTGCATGCCATTCGGGTGCATGGGATGGTCGTCGTCGTCCACGGTGATCTCGGCGAGCACCACGCCGGAGGCGTCGTTCTCGTCCACATCGACCTCGCTGACGGCGGTGCCGTTTTCATCACGCAGGTCGATGCCGGTGACTTCGTCGTTGCCGTCGTCCACGATCACATAGAAGCTGACATCGTCGCTGGCCGCGCCGCCGACATCCCGGGCGGTGAGGGTCACCTTGTGCGCGGCCGAACTGTCAGCGCCCGTGGTGGGCGGCTCGCCGCGCAGATGAGCGATCACCTTCTCCTGGCCATCCTCGGTGACGTATTCCACCTCCAGGCCCAGCCACGACGGCCCGTCGCCCAGCTCCCAGCGCACCGCCGAATCGCCGGCGTCCGGGTCGCTGAACAGGCCGGTCAGATCAATCTCGACATCAATGGTCTTGCCGGCCTCGGCCGTCACATTGGCGATCGTCCCGGTCACGTTCGGGCTTTCGTTCACGTCGTTCACCGCCACAGTGACCGTGGTGGCCTCGCTCTCGTTGCCGTCGGAGTCGCGCGCGGTCACGTTCAGCGTTACCGAACTTTCGGCCTCGTGGTCCAGGCTCATGCCGTCCTTGAGCTTGAGCACCCGCCCGCTGCTGATCTCGAAACGGTCGTCATCGACATAGTAAGTAATGCCGGTGTCGCCCTCGGGGTCCGTCGCAACCTCAACCGAGCTGACCGAGGCCCCTGCATCGTTCTCGTCCACGGAAAGATCGTCCGCGTCCACAACCACCGGCGCGCTCGGAGCTTCGTTCACGTCCGTAACCGTGATCGTGACGTCCTGGCTGGCGGTGTTGCCGGCGCTGTCGGTGAAGGTGACGGTGACCATGACCTCATCGTCGGCCTCATGGTCGAGGCTGGCGCCTTCGGCCAGATGCAGCCACAGGCCGTTCTCGGGATCGAGAATCACGGCAAACTTGTCCGCCTGCTCGCCGGTAATCGAAGTGGCGGCAATGCCGGCCTCGCCGGTGAGCCGGTCCATATCGGCGGCGTCCGGGTCCATGACCTCAATCAGGGCCAGGGGCGGCGCATCGGCCCGCATGGCGTTCTCTTCGATGGCAAGGCTCGAAATCACGCCGTCGTGCCCGGGCACCTCTTCGCCGTCGCGCACGTCGATGGAAGGCTCTTCGTTCACGTCCGTAACCGTGAGGGTGACTTCGGCGGAGGCGGACTCGGCGGGGTCGCCGGAGTCGGTGACGGTCACGGTGACGGTGATGGTGTTGGATTCGAGCGCTTCGAAGTCGTAGGACACGCCGGGTTTGAGGGTGAGCCATTTGGCGCCTTCGTGGTCGATGACCTGGAAGTCTTCGTTATCGGCTTCGACGGTATGGGTGTCGTCGGCGTCGGCGTCGCTGAGCGTGATGAGGCCGGCGACATGTCCGGCGGCGCCTTCGACGGCGTCGGGGCTGTTTTCGGGGATCATGAAGGAGGCGGTGACGCCGCCGGCGGTGGAGTCTTCGTCGCCGCCGCCGGCGATTTCGATGGTGGGCGCCGCATTCGGAGGCGGAGGAGGCGGCGGTGGTGGAGGAG
>VYBN01000042.1 GCA_009844425.1 Gammaproteobacteria bacterium
GTCCGGGTGGCAGCCTTCACATGGAACAGGCGGCAACCTTCAGCGGTTTACGCAGTATTACCGAGGAGCCCTGCCTGCGAATCCGCACTGCGTCGCCGTTCATGCGATATTCCTTGGGCAGCCGCACGGCCTGAGAGCGCCCGGACCAAAAAATTTTGGCGGTGTCGGACATCGGGAAGTTCCTTCAGCCAGTGATATATATCAGTGATATATATCACCAGAAGGCGGCGAACGCAAGTGCAAAATCACACGCATACGCCCAAAATCAATTGCCGCCGGGTCAAATCTCGTAGACCGACTCGAAACCGCCGAAGATCACCCGCTTGCCGTCGAACGGAACGGAGTTCTTCTCCATATCGAACCGGGGGTCGGTTTTCGCAATGTCGTGCATCCGCGCCATCGCCTTGTCGCGCGTCGCCTTGTCGGGCCACTCGACCCAGGAGAAGGCAACCGTTTCGTCGTCCTTCGCCTTGACCGCCTTGCGGAAGTCGGTGTGCTTGCCGTCGGGCACGTCGTCGCCCCAGCATTCGACCACGCGGGTGGCGCCGAGCTCCAAAAAAAGGCCGTCAATGAGGCGCGCGTGGTCGATGAACGCCTGCTTGTTGGCGGCCGGAACAGGCAGCACAAAACCGTCGATATAACCCATCTCCATCCTCCTATAGTCAGGTCCATTGCCGAGACGTTATCTTGACATATCTTGACACGTCCATGTACCCTCGGACGATGGCTGCAATAAAGATCAGTTCGAAAGTCGAGCAGGCAGAGTGGCACGCACTGCAGGAACTTGCCCGGGAATCACACCAGACAATCTCTGGACTGTTGACCGAGGCGATCAGCGACTATGTACGAAGGCGCCGTCTGCGCCCGGTGGTGTTTGACCATCTCGAAGAATCGATGGCGGAGAACGAGGAACTAGGCCATCGCCTTGCCGAGTGATCGAATTCTTTTCCTCTCGGTGGACGAAGCCATCGAGATTCACGAACGGCTTATTGAGAGGTTTGGCGGGTCGCCTGGGATTCGTGACCGGGGGCTGCTCGAAAGCGCCCTGTACCGGCCCCAGACTGGATACTACGAGGACTTGCCGGCACTGGCTGCGGCCCTGTTCCAGTCGTTGCTGATGAATCACGCCTTTGTCGACGGGAACAAGCGAGCGGCGTTCTTCATGACCGACACGTTCCTGCGCCTTAACGGCTGGAAACTCTCGGTAAACGCAGGGTCCGCCCACAGCTTTATCGTGGGCATGCTGGAAGCAGGCGACTGTTCCTACGACAAAATCCTGGACTGGATCAAGCAATCACTGACGGCAAACTGATGCCGGCTGCGCGATAAGTCAGTCCGTGGGCGGTTGCGAGGATGCCGCCGCGAGTCGGGCCAGGCCGGCGTGGAGGGCGGCGTACTCGTCCGGGGCGGCAGCCGCCATAACGATTTCCGCGGCGTCGCGGGCGGCGTACAGTTCCGGCGCGGCGCTTGAGAGGCTTGCGTTAGCGTCGGAAAGGGCGGCGTACCTGACGGGGGCGGCAGCCGCCAGTGCGGAGGTCGCGGTATCGAGCGCGGCCCTGTCTGCCTCCTCATCGGAGGCCGCTGCAGCCGCGTAGGCGGCAGTGTAAGCCGAGTATTCTTCCGGCGCTGCCGCGGCGAGAGCGACTTCCGCCATATTAGCTTCCGCCGCCTCCTCAGGCGCTGCAGCGGAAAGCGCGATCAGGTCTCGCGTATAGGCAATGAACTCGGCCGGCACCCTGGTGGAGAGGGCCTGCTCGGCCGCCGCCGTCGCCTCGATTTCGCTCGGAGCAATGGCCCGCAGACTCTCGGCTACCGCAAGGAGCGCAGCCAGTTCTTCCGGGGCCGCCTCGGAAAGCGCCGCCATCGCGGATTCCATGTCCCCGGCGCCTTCCGCGCCGTCACTCCCGGCCGGGGCCGTAGCCCGGATTGCGGCGGCGGCTGCAACGGCGAGCGTTTCTTCGGGCGCAGCCGCCCCAAGCGCAGCCTCGGCGGCGACCAGGGATTCGACAAGTAAACGCTCCGCAGAACCTTGCGAAGAGACGGCGGGCGATTCCGGTGCGCCGGACGCGCTGTAGTCGTCGGCGACGTCACCGGCTTCCTCGGGCGGGGCGCTGCACGAGTACATCATCGCGGCGCCGATGGCAATGGCGCCATATCGGATAAATCTGTTCATAAGCTATACCTGCACTACGTTGGTGCCTATGGTGTTGATGGGCTCGGCGCCGTCTTCGGTGATCAGCATGAGGTCTTCGAGGTGCGAGGAGCCGCCCATGCCGGTGGCGCCCATCGGGCAGTCCACGCTCAGCACCATGCGCGGTTCGAGCACGATGTCCTCGCGCGGCGGCGAGCCCATCGTGCCCACGTGGTCGGTGTGGTAGAGCCCCACCGAGTGCGGGCTGAAAGATATGGAGAAGTCCGCGCCCATCTTGCGCAGCGCCTCCTGGCCCATGCTGCGCACTTCCGAGAACTTCACGCCGGGCCTGAGGTTCTCGCGCACATGGTCCCAGGACTTGGCCGTGAGTTCGGACACCTTCCGCATGCTCTTCACCGGCTCGCCGATGTAGATGGCGCGGGCGAAATCGCCGTGGTAGCCCATGTATTCGCTCACGCAGTCGATGGAGAAGCACTGGCCGTCGCGCAGCGTGGCCGAGTAGGTGGGCGAGCTGACGCGGTCGATGACCATGAACACGCCGCGCATGCCGCGCACCGCGGCGGCGGCGAAGAAGGTGGCGCGCAGTTCGCGCACGTCGGCGCCGGCGCGCACGGTGGAGGCCGCCTGTAACGCGGCTTCGGCGTTGGCCTGGGCGGCGTAGCGCATCAGCTGGATTTCGACGTCGGACTTGACCGGGCGGATGCGCCGCAGCGCGTCGTCGGCGCTGACGACGGTGGCGTCGGGCGCCGCCTCGGTCACGTTGCGGATCACGGGCTGCACGTCCGTGGCGATGCGCCCGCCGACCACGCCGGTGTCTTTCAAGGCATTGGCCAGCGCAAACTTGAGATTCGGCCGGGCCGCTTCGGAGCGCACGGCGCGCTCGACGATGCTCAGGCGCGTGGTCTCGATGAAATCCAGCGGCTCGTGCTCAACATCGGGGTACAGCGGCAGTTGGTCGAGGCCCAGTTCCGCGTCCTCCGCTTCTTCGGCGCCGGGCGCCGCATAGAGATAAGCCGGGAAGTCCGAGTGCCGGTGGTCCATCGCGATGGTGTAGTAGTAGAGGAAGGTCGGCGCGATCAGCGAAAGGCGCTGGCCCTGCTTGCGGGTGATCAGCGCGTAGACTCCGGGCGTGTGGCCCATCTTCGTGGCCGTCAGGTCGAGCCCGGTGGCGTGATAGACGTTCTTGCCGCCGCCCAGGACGATGGCGTCGAGCCCCAGCTCGGCCATGACCTTGTCGGCCTGCTCGAAGTTCATCCGCGGCCCCGGGATCGGCGGCGGCACGGACACGCCCATGCGCAGGCGCGCAGGTTCGGCGGCAGTGCTCGCGGAAGAAACGAAGCCGGCCGCGCCCGTGGCGGCGAGGCCTCCCAGTACGTGGCGGCGGTTCATCGTGGACTCATCGGGCATGGCGTTCCCCTCTTGCTGCGTCAGTCCTTCAGCCAGCAGAAAATGCTATGGTGCCGGGCTGCGGGTTGTAAAGGCCCTTAACCCAGTGAATCCTGAATGACCCAGCCCGCCGCCACCCCTGCCCTTCGCACCGGCGAGTTCGTTCCGCTCATCGCGCTGTTGATTTCGCTCGGCGCGCTGGCGATCGACGGTATGCTGCCGGCGCTGCCGGCCATCGGCGAAGACCTGGGGGTGGTGAACCGCAACGACGTGCAGTTCGTGATCGCGGCGGTTTTCCTGGGGCTTGCGGGCGGTCAGTTTTTCTTCGGGCCGCTGTCGGACCGCGTCGGGCGCAAGCCGGCCATTCACGTGGGCCTGATCCTGTTCATGGCCGGATCCCTGATGAGCGTATTCGCGCGCACCTTCGAGGTGATGATCGTGGGACGGGTCCTGCAGGGCATCGGCGTGGCGGGGCCCCGCGTCGTGACCATGGCGCTGGTGCGCGATCAGTATGAGGGCCGCCAGATGGCGCGGCTGATGTCCTTCGCGACGTCGCTGTTCATCCTCGCGCCCACGATCGCCCCGGCGCTGGGCCAGGGGATCGAGTGGCTGGCGGGATGGCGGGCCATATTCGCGACGTTCTTCGGCATTGCCGTGGTCGCCTTCGTCTGGTTCGCGGTCCGGCAGCCGGAAACCCTGCCCGCCGCGCGCAGGCGGCCGATGTCGCTGCCGGCTATCGGCAGCGCCGCAATGGAGGTCGTGAAGATCCGGTCCGCGCTCGGCTACACGCTGGCCACCGGCCTCCTGTTCACGCCGTTTCTGGCCTATATCAGCGCCGCCCAGCAGATCTACCAGGATGTCTATGACACCGGCGCGCTGTTTCCCTTCTACTTCGGCTCGCTGGCGCTCGTGATCGCCTGCATGTCGTTCGTGAACGGGCGCCTGGTGCTGAAGTACGGGATGCGCCGGCTCTCCACGACGGCCATCATCGCCTTCACGATTGCAGCGGCGGCGGCGTGGGCGCTCACCGTTGCGCTGGGCGGCGTGCCGCCCTTCTGGCTGTTCATGACCTACCAGTTGTGCGTTTTCGTCTGGGCCGGCCTGCTGTTCGGCAATCTCAGCGCGCTGGCGATGAGGCCGCTGGGCCACATCGCCGGCATCGGCGCCACGGTAGTCACCTCGTTGCCCACGATGGTATCGATGCCGTTCGGGGCGTTCGTCGCCTACCGCTTCGACGGAACGCTCAATTCGCTGACGGCGGCGTACGCGCTGTGCGGAGCGGCGACCTTCGCCGCGATGCGATGGGCCGAGGGCGGCCGCAGGTCAGAAATTCGCTGACGAACTGACCTTGGAAAATGAACCTCCGACTAATCTCCCCGATGTCGCAATTCATTGCGTCTACCGCTCACATAGTTGTGCAGGTGAATATCCAAATAAGAAATCATTTGGCCCTGAATGTCCACACTGCCTGAATCCAACTGCAGCACTCTGTCAATCAATTGCGCATGAACAGTTTTCATTTCTTCAATATGTTTATCTAGGAGCTTGCGCTGTAGGAACGGTGATAATGGTTGGAGTGTAAGGCAGAGGGT
>VYBN01000006.1:0-11208 GCA_009844425.1 Gammaproteobacteria bacterium
GCGGGCGCGGACTACGACCTCGACGCCTCGGCCAAGGCGGCGGCCGTGACCGTGGAGGACGACGACCCCACGGTGGTCAGCCTCAGCGCGACCGGGGGCGACATACCGGAGAACGGCGGCTCCAAGACGTTCACCGTCACGCTTGGCCGCGCCCTGGCGGCCGGTGAGAAACTGCCGGTGCCGTTGGAATTCAGTGTGGGTTGGCCTTTCACTGACGCTGACGGCGGCCTTGGGGCGGACTTCACGCTGACCGCCGGCAGCGCGGCGGGGGGCGTGTCCTGGGCCGACTTCGACAGCACCGATGCACGCACCAAGCCGCCCACCATCACCTTCACCGGCGGTTCGGGCGCAGCGCGCAGCGCCAGCTTCACCTTGACCGCGGTCAACGATACGGCCGCAGAACAGAACGATGATTTTGGAGGCATAGAGGAAGAGAACTTCACGGTGCGATTGCCCTCCTTCACTCCCCGGTCCGGAGAGAATCTCGGCGGCGGGGCCAGCAATCGAGTGAGTGACGAGAGCTTCAAGATCCTCGACGACGACAGCGCAGTGGCCGTGCCCGCCCTGCAGTTTTCCCCCAACAAGCTCTTCGTGCGCGAAGGCGCCTCGACCAGCTTCACCGTCCGGCTCGCCAGCGATCCGGGCTCGAGCGCCAGCGTCACGGTAACGCCTGAATGGAGCACTGCTAGCCGTTTCTCTCCCAACACTGACAGTTCCGTCACGTTCAGTCCCACGTCCCTGTCCTTCAGCGGCACAAACTGGAACCAGCCGCAGACGATCACCGTCACGGCGGAGGAAGACGAGGACGCGGACAGCAGTGAATACGGATCGATAGACATCGCAGTGAGCGGCTACGACGGCGTGACCTTCGACTACATCAGCCTCTATGTCGAAGACCACGGCGCCGGCGTAACCGTCACCCCCGCCAGCCTCAGCCTCGCGTCCGGCGGCAGCAAGACCTACAAGGTCAAGCTCAAGAGCAAGCCCGGCGGCCCGGTCACCATCACGCCGGTCAGCAGCGATGCGCGGGTGGCGACGGTCAGCGGCGCGCTCACCTTCCAGCCGGGCGCCTGGAACACCGAGCAGACCGTCACCGTCACCGGCGGCAGCCGCGGCGGCTCGGCGCAGATCCTGCACGACGACGGCGGCACCTACATCGTCCCGCCCGAAGGCGCCTTCGGCCCGGTGGCGGTCAGCGTCACCGCCACCTCGAACCCCACCCTGACCCTCACCGCGGCCTCGGAGTCGATGGCGGAGGACGGCAGCGTCCTGCTCACCGCCAAGCTCGACCGGCCGCTCGCCCCGGCCCGCGCCCTCGACGTGACGCTGGCCTACCTCAACGCAACGGCGGAGGACGCGGACTACACCAAGGTGGACAAGATCACCATCCCGTCCGGCCTCACCGCCGGCACCGCCACCATCGCCGCCGTCAACGAGGAAGAGGGCAGCGAGATCTACGAAGGCGAGGAGACCTTCAGCGTGCGCATCCTGGGCCGGCCCAGCGGGGTGACGCTGGGCGATCCCACCTCGGCCACCATCGCCATCACCGACGAAGCCGACGCGCCGACCGTCCGGCACAACGCGAACAAGCGCGACTTCACCGTGGCGGAAGGGGACAGCAGCGCCACGGTCGATCTCTGGATCCAAATGAGCGGCGACACGGAAGTTGACGCCGAGGTGACGCTCGCGGCCATCGACGGCACCGCCACCGCTCCGGGCGACTACCACGCGCTTAAAGTCAGCGAAAGCAAGATCGTCCTCACGCCCACGCGCAAGAGCAAGTTCCTCGACCTGCAGCCGGTCGCCAAGGACGACGCCATCGACGAGCCCAGCGAGCAGTACACCCTCGTCCTGCAAAGCCCCGCTGGCGCCCAGCTTGACGAGGCCGCCGCCGTCACCGCCACCGTCACCATCACCGACAACGACCCCACCGGCGTCGCGCTGGCCGCGTCGGCGAGCGCCATCGACGAGGCCGACGGCACGCTGGACCTCACTATCACCCTCGACCGGGCGCTGGTCGATGGCGAGTCCCTGTCGGTGCCACTGGCCTTCTCCGGCGCCGCCGCCTTCGGCACGGATTACACGCTCGCGGCGCCCACCACCAAGCCAACCGGCGTGGCCTACCAGAACCTCGACAGCACCGACCTCGCCGTCAAGCCGCCGACCGTCGTCTTCACCGGCGAGGACAGCGCCAGCGCCACGGCCACCATCAAGGTCGCCGCCCAGGCCGACGCCCTCGACGAGGGCGACGCCGAGGCCGTCAAGGTGGCCCTCGGCACGCTCGACAAGGACTCCGGCACCGGCCTCGACGGCGGCGCCAAGGCCGTGGCGGGCGCCGCCGAGGCCAGCTTCGAGATCACCGACGACGACGCGGTCACCGGCATCGCGCTGACCGTTGACGCGGACCCGGACACCGCCGGCGACCAGGCGGACCTAGCCGAGTCCGACAGCGCGGGCGTCACCTTCACCGTCACCGCCACTGTCGCCGGCGGCGCCAGCTTCGGCGAGGCGACGACGGTCACCGTGTCGGTCGGCGGCGGCGCCAGCACCGCCACCGCCGATGCGGACTACGACGCGGTGGACGACTTCGACATCGAGATCCCCGCCAACGGGACCAGCGCCACCGCCGAGTTCACCCTCACGCCAATCCCGGACCTGGCCCTGGAACTCGACGAGACCGTCCGCGTCGATGGCAGCACGGCGGATGGCATCACCGTCACCGGCGCGGTCATCACCCTGAAGGACGTCGCCGACCGCCCCGAACTGCACGTCACGGCCGGTGCCGCTGTCGCCGAGGGCACGGACGCCGCCTTCACGGTCCACACCAGCATCCAGTTCCCGCAGAAGGTCACGGTCAACCTCGCCCTCGCCCAGGAGGGCGCCTACGTCGCCGACGGCGACCTTGCCGCGGCCACCATGGAATTCCCGGCCAGGACCGCCAGCCACGCCTTCACGGTGCCGACCCAGGGAGATGAGGCCGACAAGTCCGACGGCTCGGTCACCCTGACCCTAAAGGCGGCGGGCGACAACGAGTACACCCTGGGCGGCGGCGCGGACAACGCCAAGGTGGCCATCACCGACGACGACGCCACCGAGGTCGCGCTCACAACAACCGCCGCCATTGCCCTCACCGAGGGCGACGCCAGCAGCAAGGCGGCCTTCACCCTGACGCTCGGCCGCAGCCTGGCGGCGGGCGAGAAGCTGCAGATCCCCCTCGACATCACCACCACCACCGGCGCCGCCATCACGGCAGCGCAACCGGCCAACCGCGACTTCGAGCTGTCCCTGCCGTCCGGCGCCAGCGCCAGCGTGAAGCTCACGGACGCGCGCACCGCCCAGCCGAAGCTCCAGTTCACCGGCGGCGCCGGCTCGCCAAGCACGGCAGACATCGAGATCAGCGCCACCGCCCGCAACGACGGCGACGCCCAGGACGAGGCGCTCGCCATCGCCCTCGGCGACTTCGACGCTGAAGGCCTCGACACCGCCCTCGGCGGCGGCGCGGCGGCCAAGTCCGGCAGCGACAGCATCGCCGTGCAGATCCTCGACGACGACGCCGTCCCCGACATCACCCTCACTGTCGACACCGACGCCGACAAGGACGGCGCGCAGACCGAGGTGGCCGAGAACGCCAGCCCGGCGCCGACCGTCACCGTCACCGCCAGCATCGTGCGCGGGGTGTTCAACAAGGCGCTGCCGGTCACGGTGCAGGTGGGCGGCGGCGACAGCACCGCCACCAAGAGCACCGACTACAAGGCGGTGGCGGACTTCACCATCACCATTCCGGCGGACGCCTCGAGCGCCACCGGCACCTTCAAGCTGGAGGAAACCAGGGACGACGTGGCCGGGGAGGGCGACGAGACCATCCGCGTCGATGGCGCGGCCACCGGGGGCGCGGTCACCGGCGCCGCGGTCACCCTCAAGGATACTACGCCCGCCACCGTGGTCAGCGTGCAGCCGAAGCCGGGCGCGAGCGCGCCGGACGAGGGCGGCAACGCCAGCTTCCGCATCACCGCCGCCCCGGCCCCGGCCGCGCCGCTTGACGTGGACATCAAGGTCGCGGAACTGGCCGGCCAGGACTACGTCGCCGCCGCCGACGAAGGCGCGAAGACGGTCACCGTGCCCACCGCCGGCACGCTCGACTACGACGTGCCCACCGAGGACAACAGCCGCGACGAGGCCAACGGCCAGGTGACGGTCACCCTCGTCGCCAGCGAGGACGACTACCGCCTGGGCAGCAGCGCCGAGGCCAGCATGGCGGTGGCCGACGACGACCCCACGAAGGTGCGGTTCAACAGGAACTGCACGGGCGAATGCAACCCGATCCTGGAAAACGGCGGCACCGCCGACATCGACGTCTATCTCGGCGAGCTTGGCGGCAACGGCCTTCAGGCCGGGCAGACCGTCACGGCGCCCATCAAAGTCACCGGCGGCACGGTCACCACGCACTACAGTCTCGCGCTCATCAACGCCAGCACGGGGGTGACGCTGCTGCGGACCTCGCCCTACAGCCGCCAGAATCCGGCTGTGCGATTTTCCGGCAAGGGCGCGCGCACGGCCCAGCTCCGGCTCACCGCCGTCAACAACAGCGACGCCAACACCCGCACCCTGAAGTTCGCCTTCGGCGCGCTCGCCTCCACCAACCTCCCCGGCGGCGTGGCCAAGGGCGATCCCTTGAACGTCAGGATCGCCAACGACGACGGCACGCCGGCGGTGCGCATCGAAGCGGTGCGGGCGTCCGTCAACGAACGGAGCCCGACGACCTTCAGGCTGTTTGCCGATCCGGTGCCCGCCAGCGATCTCACCATCAGGGTCACGGCCGCCGCGCAGCACACGCAGTTCCAGCGCGGCTACGCCTTCGATGCGCCGGGGAACAAGGACTTCACCATCGCCGCCAATCAGACCGGCGCGACCAAAATCCTCGTGGTCGCGGAGAACCCGGGCGACGCGCCGAACGGCGAGGTCACCCTGCGCGTGAACGGGGGGCAGGGCTACACGCTCGCCGGCGGCAAGTCCGAGGCTTCGACGGTGATCGTTGACGCCACCGGCGGCCCCACGGTGTCGGTGGCGGCGTCCGCAACCGAGATCGACGAGGGCGGCGATGCGGTGTTCGTCGTCACGCGCAGCCAGGACGGCGCGGCCTCCCGCTATCAAGGCCCGCCGAAGGTGCGGCTGCGCATCCGCGAGCGTGGCGACTTCGTGGCGCCCGAGCACCTCGGTGTGCGCACGGTCGAGTTCGCCGGCGCCGCCCTCACCGCCCGCGTCACCGTGCCCACCCAGGACGATTCGGCCATGGAGAAGGACGGCGCGGTGACCGCCACCCTGCTCGCGCAGCCCGACGACCGCCACACCTACGCCGTGGACCACGCGCCCGGCAACGAGGTGGCCGTGGCGGTGGCCAACGACGACGGCACCAGCGCCGGCGTGCTGCTCTACAACGCGCCGCTGGCGCTTGAGGAAGGCGGCGCGGCCGCCAGCTACAACGTCGAACTCGCCACCGACCCCGTCCAGACCGCCACCCTGACGGTCACGGTGCCCGCCGCCCACCGGGATGCGGTCACCGTGCAGGCGGGCCAGGGCGCGGCGGGTTCGACGGCCAAGCTCACCTTCACGGCCGGTGCCTCCGGCACCTGGGATGCGCCCCAGGCCATCACCGTCGCGCCCCTGGAAGACGACGACGGCGCCAACGAGGACATCACGCTCGCGCACGCCATTTCGGGCTACTCCGGCGTGACCTCGGCGGCGTCGGCCCAGGTCACCGTCAAGGACTACGGCTACGGCCTGTTTGTCGAGCCGCTGAACTTCGGCGACGTGCCGGTCGGCCCCGACGGCGACCGCTACGCCGTGCGCCTGCGCAGCAAGCCGGCCGCCGACGTGGTGGTCACGCCCACGGGCAGCAGCGCCGACGTGAAGCTCAGCGCCGCGCTTAACTTCAGCCCGGGCACCTGGAACCAGCCGCAATTCATCTTGTTCAACGTGGCGGACGATCCCGCCCTGTACAACAAGTGGCACAGGATCACCCACACCGCCGCTTCGACCGACGGCAACTACCAGATTTCAAGCGGCCTGCCGCAGGTCAGCTTCAAGTCCGTGTACGACCTGCGCGGCGTCCTCAACCTCAAGGCCGCCCCCCGCAAGCCTGCCGAAGGCGAGGACGTCACGGTGACGGTCACCAGCAGCAGCGGCGTCCTTGACAACGCCGGCGCGCGCATCCCGCTGGTGTACACGCTCGGCACCGCCGAGGCCGGCGACTTCAGCGGCCCGGCGCAAGTCAGGATTCCGTTCGGGCAAAAGCAGGCGACGGCAACGATCGCCATCACCGACGACCAGGCCTTCGAGCATCCGCACGAGACCTTCACCGTGGCGCTCGGCACGGTGCCGGAGGACAAGTTCAGGCTCGGCCGGAACCGCTCGGTCGAAATCGCCATCGACGACACGGCGGACGGCCAGGCCGCGGCCAGCCTGTCGGCGTCGCCCAACCCGGTCGCGGAGGGCGAGAGCGTCACCCTCACAGCGACGCTCGCCGAGGCGCTCGACCCGCCCGCGGCGGTCACCCTGCCCCTGACCTACACCTACGACACCGCAACATCGGGCGACGTCACCGAGGTGGCGAGCATCACCATCGCCTCGGGCGAGACCGTCGGCATGGCGGTGGTGCAGACGGTGCAGGACGACGACTACGAGCACCCGAACGAGACCTTCACGGTGGCGTTCGGCAAGCTGCCGGCCGGCATCGGCCCGGGGGAAGTGACCTCGGTGGAAATCGGCATCGACGACGCGGCGGACGAGCCGGTGGAAGTCAACCTGTCGGCGTCGCCGAACCCGGTGGCGGAGGGCTCGGGCGTCACGCTCACAGCGACGCTCGCCGAGGCGCTCGACCCGCCCGCGGCGGTCACCCTGCCGCTCGCCTACACCTTCGGCACCGCCAAGGCGGCCGACATCACCAAGGTGAACGGCATCACCATCGCCTCGGGCGAGACCACCGGCACCGTGGTGGTGCAGACGGTGCAGGACGACGACTACGAGAACCCGAACGAAACCTTCACGGTGGCCTTCGGCGAGCTGCCGGCCGGCGTCGCGGCGGGCGCCGCGGCCTCGGTGGAGATCGGCATCGACGACGCGGCCGACGCGCCGGTCGCCGTCAGCCTGTCGGCGTCGCCGAACCCGGTGCCGGAGGGCGAGGGCGTAACGGTCACCGCCACCCTCGCCAAGGCGCTCGACCCGGCGCGCGCGGTCACCGTTCCGCTCAGCTACACGCTCGGCACCGCCGGGGCGGGCGACTTCACCGAGGTGGCCGGCATCACCATCGGCGCCGGCAAGACCAGCGGCGCGGCGGTCGTGCAAACCGCGGACGACGGCGAGTACGAGGCCGACGACAAGACCTTTACCGTGAGCTTCGGCAGCCTGCCTGACGGCGTGGTTCCGGGAACCCCGTTCCGCGCATCGATCAGCATCACCGACGGCGCCTACGTCCAGCCGAGCCTCGCCTTCGACCAAGGCACGGTGGTCTTGCAGGAGGGGGCGGGCAAGGCGCAGGTGGCCTCGATCGTCAAGAGCGGCGACGCCAAGGCCGCGTTAACGTTCGAAACCCAAGCCAACGCCGCGGGTCACGCCTGGCTGGGCGGCGTGTTCGTGGCCGATGGCGCCGTTTCCTCCACGACGGATTCGTCGTGGACCTTTCCCCTCAAGGCGTCCAGCGTCAACCTTGGCGTTCAGGTGGTCGCCGATGACGTGGACCAGCCGCCCCGGGCAGCCGTCCCGATCGCGCTCAAGACCTCCGCTGACCACGGCATCGGCAGCCCCGGCACGGTCAGCGTGCGCGTGGTCGATGACGACCCGACTGCCGCTAGATTGAGTTTCGTCGGCAGTTCGCGTGAGATCGACGAAGGCGACCCGAACGCCACCCTGGATTTGACGCTGAGCCTCGCCCGGCCCCTGGCGACCGGCGAGGTCGCCGAGATCCCGCTGAGCTTCTCCAGCGCCACCGGCGCCGCGCTGCCCGGCGAGAGTGACGCCCTGGTGCGCCTTGCCGCCGTCGCGGGCGCCGGGGTGTCCGCCACCGGCATAAGCGGCGCCGCGCCCGCCGTTCGGTTCGAGGGCGCGGGCGCCCAGGTCGCCACGCTCACCTTCGCCTCGACCGGGCTGCGCGACGCCGACGGCGCCGACGACAAGCTTGAGGTCGCCATCGGCGACGTCGAGGCCGGCAGCCTCGCCACTAATCTCGAAGGCGGCGTCAGCGTCGGCGTGGGCCAGCGGGAAATCACCGTCAAGGACACCGCCGCCGCCGCCATCGAACTCAGCGCGGACCTCGCCGTCCTGGAAGAGAGCGCCCCCAAGGCCCAGCTTGTGACCGTGACCGCCGCCATCGCCGACGGCAGCGTCTTTCCCGACGACGCCGAGGTGGCCGTCTCGGTCGGCGCAGCCGCCGACACGGCGAAGGCCGGCCAGGATTACCAGCCGGTGAAAGGCTTCAAGATCACCATACCCGCCGGCCGCGCCAGCGCTTCGGGCAGCTTCTCCCTCATGGCGATCGACGACCGGCTCGACGAGGATGAGGAGTCGATCAGCGTCACCGGCGGCAGCGGCGTCGCGCCGGCCACCATCACCCTCACCGACGACGACGCGCCGCCGGTGCTGTCGCTCAGCGTCTCCCCGGCCGTCGAGGGCGCGACTGACGCGGCCCTGGCCTTCAAGGTGGCCCTGACCCAGGCGAGCGGCAGGGAAGTGAAGGTCCGCTTCGCCGCGCACGCGGATTCCACGGCCGCCTCCGGCGCGGACTACGTGGCCTTGACCCCGGGCACGCTGACCTTCGCGCCCGGCCAGACCCTCAAGACCGTCAAGGCCGCGGTCAAGGACGACAGCCTCAACGAAGACAACGAGGCGCTGATTCTGGAACTCTCTTCGGCGGTCAACGCGAGCTTCGCCGGCGCCAAGCCGAGCCTGCGCGCCAGCGGCGTCATCACCGACGACGACCCGCTGCCGACGGTCTCGGTGACGGCCGTGTCAGCCGAGGTCTTTGAAAAAACGCTCGGCAACCCGGTCTTGGACGACATAAAGTTCTCAGTGCGGCTTTCGGCGATGAGCGGCAAGCGCGTCACAGTCCCGTTCACCTTGAGCGGCACGGCGACCCCAGGGGCGGATTACCCCATCCCGGATCCGGCCTTCGTGAGCATCCCGGCCGGGAGCACACGCGCCGACGTGATCATTAGCGCCAGGGAGGACGCTATTGCAGAGAGCGAGGAGACCGTCGTCATGACCCTTGGCGAACCGGTCAACGCCATGCTCTCGACGGCGCCGGGGGCGAATGCCGCGGAAGCTTCAATCACGGACAGGATTCCACTGGAAACCGGCGATATCAGCCTCTCGGTGGACGTGACGCAAGTGCGCGAGAACGTCAGTCCAGCCCCGTCGGTGACGGTGACCGCCACTGTCGAAGGCGACGCCTACGAATGGGAGCAGCAGGTGGGGGTCGGTATCGGCGTATTCGGAGCCACGACCACTGAATACACGGCGACACCGGCCGATTTTACCATCACCATCCCCCGCGGCCGGACAAGCGCCAGCGGCAGCTTTGTCCTCGCCCCGTCGAACGACAGCGCCGATGAGCACGATGAAATCATTCCTGTGGTGGGCTCCTTACTCGGTAACGTACCACATTTAAACGTGCATCCGACGTCCATCCTTCTCGTTGACGACGACGATGCGCCTGTTCTGGCCATCGACTCGCCGTCGCAGCCCGAAGGCGGCGGCGCGCTGCGCTACAAGGTCTCCCTCACCCCCGCCAGCGGCCGGCACGTGAAGGTGGACTACGAAGACTTGATGACGGGCAGCGCGACCCGCGGCCGGGATTACGCCCTGCCGGCCTCCGGCACGCTCGCCTTCGCGCCGGGGGTCACCGAGCAGGCCATCGAGGTCGCCATCCACGACGACAATCTGCGGGAGCCGAGCGAGACCATCGACCTGCGGCTCTCGGCCCCGGTCAACGCCGGATTCGCCGGCAGCGCCACCACCCTCGACGCCACCGGCACCATCACCGATGACGAGACGGCCCCCGGCGGCCTGACGCTGTCGGTGGACCTCGACCCGAACGCCCCCGGCGACCAGACCTCGCTCGCCGAAAACCGCTCCGCGACGGCGACCGTGACGGCGACCCTCGCCAGCGGCGTCGCCTTCACCGAGGCCAAGGCCGTGACGGTCACGGTGGGCAGGGCGGGGGACACGGCCTCCAGCGCCGACTACGCGGCGGTGGCCCCCTTCAAGATCGACATCCCGGCGGGCGCGATTTCGGCCAGCGAGACCTTTGACTTCAATCCCGTCGATGACAGCGACGACGAGGGCGACGAGACGCTGACCGTCTCCGGCGCGGCGGGCGGCGGCCTCAGCGTGTCGCCGTCGGCCATCGCGCTGACCCTGATCGACGACGACACCCGCACGCTGTCCATCGACAGCCCGCAGGTGGCCGACGTCGCGGGCGGCAGCAGCGCGACCTTGAGCTTCACCGTCAGCCTGTCGGCGGCCAGCGCGCGCACCGTCACCGTGGATTACGCGGACACCGGCGCCGGCTCGGCGACGGCTGGCGCCGACTACGTGAAGCTCTCCAGGGGGACGCTGACCTTCGCGCCGGGCCAGACCAGCCAGACCATCGACGTCACAGTCACCGGCGATGACGTCGCCGAGGACGACGAGACGGTCATCCTGCGGCTGTTCAGCGCCGTCAACGCGGAACTCAAGGGCGATGCCGAGACGCTCGACGGCGCGGGCACGATCACCGACGCCGGCGGCGCCGCCGCGCCGGCGCTGACCATCGACAGCCCGTCGGTGACCGAGGGCGATGCGGGCAGCGCCACGCTGACCTTCACGGTCGCGCTGTCCAAGCGGAGCGCCCAAACGGTGACGGTGGACTGGGCCGACGCCGCCAGCGGCTCGGCGACTTCCGGCACGGACTACGCGAAGCTCGCCGGCGGCACCCTGACCTTCGCGCCGAACCAAACCAGCAACGCGGTCGATGTCACCGTCACCGGCGACACCCTTGACGAGGCGGACGAGACGGTGGTCCTGCGGCTGTCCAACCCGTCGAACGCCCAGCTTGCGGGCAACGTCCAGGCGCTCGACGGCGTCGGCGCCATCATCGACGACGACGGCGCCGCCGCGCCGGCGCTGACCATCGACAGCCCGTCGGTGACCGAGGGCGATGCGGGCAGCGCCACGCTG
>VYBN01000006.1:11218-13083 GCA_009844425.1 Gammaproteobacteria bacterium
GCTGACCATCGACAGCCCGTCGGTGACCGAGGGCGATGCGGGCAGCGCCACGCTGGCCTTCACCGTCACGCTGTCCGCGCCGAGCGCCCAGGCGGTGACGGTGGACTGGGCAGACGCCCGCACCGGCTCGGCGGCCTCCGGCGCGGACTACGGCGCGCTCGCCGGCGGCACGCTCGCCTTCGCGCCGGGCGACACCAAGAAGACCATCGATGTCGCGGTCATCGGCGACGCCGTCGAGGAGGCGAAGGAGACGGTGGTGGTGCGGCTGTCCAATCCGTCGAACGCGCGGTTCGCGGGCAACGCCTCCAAGCTGAACGGCATCGGCGCCATCATCGACGACGACGGCGAGCCGCGCCTGACCATCGACCGGCCGTCGGTGTCCGAGGGCGCCCCGGGCAAGCGCCCGGCGCTCAACTTCACGGTCACTTTGTCAAGGCCAAGCAGCCAGCCGGTGACGGTGGACTGGGCCGATGCCCGCGCCGGCTCGGCGGCCTCCGGCGCCGACTACGGCGCGCTCGCTGGCGGGACGCTGACCTTCGCGCCGGGCGACACCAGCAGGACCATCGCCGTTGCCGTGACCGGCGACGCGGTGGACGAGCCGAACGAGACGGTGGTGGTGCGGCTGTCCAACCCGTCTGGCGCGCAGCTCGCAGGCAACGCCATGAAGCAGGATGCCATCGGCACCATCATCGACGACGACGCCACGCCGACGGCGACCTTGAAGCTGACGCCGCCCGCCATCCTCGAGAACGGCGGCGCCAGCACCGTGACGGCCACGCTCAGCCACCCTTCGAGCGAGGCGCTCACGCTCACGGTGTCGGCCGCGCCGGTGTCCCCGGCCGTCGCCGGCGACTTCAAGCTCAGCGCCGTCCGCACGCTGACGATCCCCGCCGGGGCGACGCAGAGCGCCGGCACGGTCACCGTTACCGCCGTGAACAACAGCCGCGCGCCGGTCAATGACAAGTCGGTCACCATTTCCGCTGCCGCCGCGGGCGGCCGCGGCGTGGCGAATCCGGCCGACGCGGCGCTCATCCTCATCGACGACGACGGCCGGCCGAGGATACTGATCGACAATCCCTCCGTCACCGAGGGCGACCAGGGCGGCACGGTCAAGCTCACCTACACGGTCAGCCTGTCCCATGCCTACCGTGCCGCCAATGTGCAGGTGTGGTGGGACGATGCCCGAGCCGGCACGGCGACCCCCGGCAAGGACTACAACAGCCTGCCTAAGGAGCAGGACGCCCGCACCAGATTCTTGAATTTTATAGCTAACGAGCGCGAAACCAGCAAGACCATCGAGATCACCGTCAAGGGCGATGCGCTCGACGAGGCGAACGAAACGGTGATCGTGCGGCTGGACACGCCGAAAAACGCGACGTTCCCGGGCGGCGCCAAGACTTTGGACGGCATCGGCACCATCGAGGACGACGACGCCGAGCCGACGCTCTCCATCGACAGCCCGAAGGTGGCCGAGGGCGATGCGGGCGAGAACCCGGCGCTGACCTTCACGGTCACGCTGTCCGAGGCGAGCGGGCGGGCGGTGACGGTGGACTGGGCCGATGCCGGCGACGGCACGGCGGCCGCCGGCACGGACTACGCCAAGCTGTCCGGCGGAACGCTGACTTTCGCGCCGGGCGAAACCAGCAAGACCATCGCCGTCGCCGTCACCGGCGACGCTTCGTACGAGGATGACGAAACGGTGGCCCTGCGGCTGTCGGGCGCCGTCAACGCCACGCTGCCGAACGATGCCGAGACGCTCGACGGCAGTGGAACCATCGAGGACGACGACGCCGAGCCGACGCTCTCCATCGACAGCCCGAAGGTGGCCGAGGGCGATGCGGGCGAGAACCCGGCGCTGACCTTCA
>VYBN01000006.1:13093-29138 GCA_009844425.1 Gammaproteobacteria bacterium
GACAGCCCGAAGGTGGCCGAGGGCGATGCGGGCGAGAACCCGGCGCTGACCTTCAACGTCACGCTGTCCGCGCCGAGCGGCCGGCCGGTGACGGTGGACTGGGCCGACACCGACACGGGCTCGGCGACCTCCGGCACGGACTACGCGGATCCCACGGGCGGGACGCTGACCTTTGCGCCTGGCGAAACCAGCAAGACCATCGCCGTCGCCGTGAACGGCGACGCGGCCCTGGAGCTGGACGAAACGGTGATTCTGCGGCTGTCCAACCCCTCGAACGCGCAGTTCGCGGGCAACGCCCAGACGCTCGACGGCAGCGGCGCCATCGAGGACGACGATGCGCCGGAACTGTCCATCGACAGCCCGTCGGTGGCCGAGGGCGATGCCGGCGAGAACCCTTCGCTGACCTTCACGGTCACGCTGTCCAATCCGAGCGCCCGGACGGTGACGGTGGACTGGGCCGACACCGACACCGGCTCGGCCACCTCCGGCACCGACTACGCCGACCCGGCGGGCGGCACGCTGACCTTCGCGCCGAACGAGACCAGCAAGACCGTCGCCGTCGCCGTCACCGGCGATGCGCTGGACGAGGGTAACGAGACGGTGATCCTGCGGCTGTCCAATCCCTCGAACGCGCATTTCGCCGGCAATGTCGAAACGCTGGACGCCACCGGCACCATCACCGACGACGACACGCCGGAGCTCTCCATCGACAGCCCGTCGGTGGCCGAGGGCGATGCCGGCGAGAACCCTTCGCTGACCTTCACGGTCACGCTGTCCAATCCGAGCGCCCGGACGGTGACGGTGGACTGGGCCGACACCGACACCGGCTCGGCCACCTCCGGCACCGACTACGCGGACCCGGCGGGCGGCACGCTGACCTTCGCGCCGCTTGACACCAGCAAGACCGTCGCCGTCACCGTCAACGGCGACAACGTGAACGAGGCGAACGAGACGGTGATCCTGCGGTTGTCGGGCCCGTCGAACGCGAAGTTCGCGGGCAACGCCAAAACGCTCGACGGCGCCGGCGCCATCAATGACGACGACGCGAAGAGCTCGCTGGTGCTGGAGGTGAGGCAGGACAGGGGCTCGGCCAAGTCCGTTGCCGAAAGCCAAACGCAGAAGTTCCGCGTTACTGCAAGATTGCAGAATGCCGCGTCGGTGGTCGCCACCGACAGGACGCTCAGTGTCGTGGTGGGCAGCGCCTCGGACAGCGCCAGGGAAGGGGTGGATTACCACGCGGTGGCGGACTTTCCCCTGGTCATCCCGGCCAATACACAGAGCGGCAGCGCGACTTTCGACCTGCGTCCGAAAGATGACCAGCTTCGAGAGGGCGATGAGGCGTTGAGCGTGGCGGTGTCGCTGCCGGGCGAGGGCGCGGCCCGCGCCGACGTTTGGATCATAGACGACGATACGCCATACCTGAAGGTGAACGAGCCCAGGGTGAAGGAGGGCGCTGCCGGCAGTGAAGCGACCCTGCGCTTTCGCGTTGAGCTGTCCTCGAACCCGGAGGGAACCGTGACCGTGGACTACCGGGACACGGAATCCGGCACCGCCACATCCGGCACGGACTACGGCGAGATTGCGCCCGGCACGCTGACCTTCGCCGCCGGGGAAACCCTGAAGACCGTCGACGTGGCCGTCAAGGGCGATGACGTCGATGAGCCGGATGAGACGATCGTCCTGCAATTCAGCGATTTCCCCTACGCGCGGCGGACCTACGGCGAAAAAGTGTTTTACGTTGCGGGCACGGTCGTCCGCGACGAAACCGAAAACCCGGAGGTTTCCATTGCGCTCAAAGGCAAAAAATTGGTCACTGAGGGCAGCGATCCGGGCGAAGCCGTCTTTGTGCTGAGCTTGGACAAAGAAAGCAAGCACGCAGTGGAGGTCGAGTACGAGCTGAGCGGCAAAGCGCAGTCCGGAGCGGACTATGAGACGCCGCAGTCGATGTCCGTGTCCATTCCGGCAGGGTCCACCAGCGCGGAGCTCGTCTTGAAGATCAAGGACGACAGCATCGACGAACCTCATGAGGACATTGGGGTCACCATAGTCAGTGCGTCAAACGCCATTGTCTCCTCGACGGCCAAGCGTGACGTGGTGCTCATTGTTGATGACGATGACGCGCCGGTGCTGAGTGTTGCCGACGTGTCGGTGGTCGAGGGAACGCGGCTCGACCCATCCGAAAGCTCGTTTGTGAACATGAAGTTCACGCTCACCCTGTCCGAGCCGAGCGGCTATGAAGCGAGTTTGAAGTTCACCACGGTAGAGGGTGCCGCGACTCATCGGGACTATCAATTCAAAGCGGCGAACTTGGCAATCCAGCCGGGTGAGACCGAAGCGAGCGTCACTGTCAAAGTTATCAAGGATGCCCTGGACGAGGATGACGAAACATTCAAGCTGCGCCTCTCCTCGCCCAACCGAGTCACGTTCAAGGACGGCGCCAATACGCTGGAAGCCGTCGGCACGATCGAGGACGATGACGACCGCGGCATCGAAGCGACGCCTTTGGCGCTGACCCTTGCGGAGCCGGACGGCGCGAGTGCCTACGAGGTCGTGCTGACCAGCGGCCCGACCGCCGATGTCGTCATCAAGCTGTCGAGCAGCGACGAGTCGGTGGCCACGGTGTCGCCGAAGCGGCTCAGGTTCAAGCAGGCCAGTACGGGTAGTTCATACCACTGGAACCAGCCGCAGTCGGTGACCGTGACGGCGGTGGACGACACTCTGAGCAACCAGGGCGGCGGGCGCGCCGCCACCATCAGCCACGAGGTGGTTGTCGGCCAGTCGGACTACGGCAGCGTCACCGCGCCGGACGTGGCCGTCACGGTGACCGACGACGAGGTGCCGTCCTTCTCCGTCGCCGACGCCTCGGCGGCCGAGGGCAGCGCCATCACCTTCACGGTGACGCGCAGCGGCGACAAGGACGAGGCGGCCTCGGTGTACTGGAACACCAAGGCGGACACCGCCGGGGCGAATCCGGCCGGCGCGGCCGACTACACCGAAGCTACCACCGCGGCCAAGCTCGACTTCGCGGCGAACGAAGACGAGCAGACCTTCACCGTCGACACCACCCAGGACACCCTCGCCGAGGCCGACGAGACCTTCCTGGTCGAATTGTCGAACCCGAGCGAAGGCGCTGAGATCAGCGATGGCGAGGCGACCGGCACCATCGAGGACGACGAGGCCACGCCGACGGTGACGCTGAAGCTCGCCCCCGCGACCATCGACGAAAGCGGCGCGGCCAACGCCAGCACGGTGACCGCCGAGCTGTCCGGCGAGTCGAGCGCGGCGGTGACGGTGGCGGTCTCGCTGGCGGACGACGCGCCCGCCGCGCTCAGCGATAACGCCGAGCTCACCATCGCCGCCGGCAGCACGGACAGCACCGGCACGGTCACGGTCACCGCCACCGACAATACTGTCGATGCCCCCAATGCCAGTGTCGCCGTGGAGGGCGCTGCGTCGGGCGGCCACGGCGTTGCGGCCCCGGACGACGCGACCCTCACCATCAACGACGACGACGACACGCCGAGCTTCTCGGTGGCCGACGCCAGCGCCACCGAGGGCGGCGACATCAGCTTCACCGTGAGCCGCGCGGGCGCCGCCGGCAATGTGGTTTCCGTCGATTGGGCCACCGCGCTCGCAACCGGCGACACCGCCGCCGCCGCGAACGATTTCGCCCACTCGACGACCGCCCAGACGCTGGCCTTCGCCGCCGGCGACACCGCCAAGACCGTCACCGTCGCCACCACCGCCGACAGCCGCGACGAACCCGACGAGACCTTCGAGCTCAAGCTCAGCAACGCGGCCAAGGCGGAAGGCGACCCGGGCGGCGCGCCGACGATCACCGACGACACTGCCATCGGCACCATCACCGACGACGATGCCGCGCCGACGGCGCTTACGCTAACGGTGGATGCCGACACGAGCGCGGCCAACGCGCAGGATTCCGTCACCGAGGACGGCGGCGCGAAGAACGCGCGGGTGACCGCGACGCTCGATGGCAGCACCACCTTCGACAAGCCCACCGTGGTCACGGTCACGGTCGGCAAGGACGGCGACGCGGCTTCCAGCGACGACTACACGGCGGTGGCCCCCTTGACGATCACGATCCCCGCCGGGGAGTCGAGCGCAACCGGGGACTTCACGCTCACGCCGACGGACGATTCGCTTGACGAGGACGCCGAGACGCTGAGCCTGACCGGGACGGCGGGGACGCTCACGGTGACCGACACCACGATCAAGATCACCGACGACGACGACCCGCCGGTGCTGTCCATCGCCGCCGCCAGCGCCGCCGAGGGTTCGGGCGTGGCCTTCACCGTCAGCCTCGACGCGGCTTCGGGGCGGCAGGTGACGGTCGAGTGGGCCACGGCGGACGACGAAACCGGCGCCAACCCGGCGACGGCGGACGAGGACTACACGGCGGTGGCGGCCACAACGGCGACCATCGCCGCCGGCGCCACCAGCGCCACGGTGACGGTGGCCACCATTAACGACGACCGCGCCGAGCCGAGCGAGACCTTCCTGGTCGAGCTCTCGTCGCCGACCAACGCGACGCTTTCGCCAACCGCCGCGCAGGCCACCGGCACCATCACCGACAGCGACGCCCCGCCGACATCGCTGACGCTGACGGTGGACGCCGACACGAGTGCGGCCAACGTGCAGGATTCCGTGGCCGAGGACGGCGGCGCGAAGACGGCGCGGGTGACAGCCACGCTCGATGGGTCCACCACCTTCGATAAGGCCACCGTGGTGACGGTCACGGTGGGCAAGTCCACCGACGTTGCGATCGAAGACACCGACTACACGGCGGTGGCCCCGGTCACGATCACCATTCCGGCCGGGGAGTCGAGCGCATACGCGGACTTCGCCCTCACGCCGACGGACGACGACCTTGACGAGAACGAAGAGGCGCTGAGCCTGACGGGTTCGGCCGGGACCCTCACCGTCACCCCCGCCGCGATCAAGATCGCCGACGACGACGACCCGCCGGTGCTGTCCATCGCCGCCGCCAGCGCCGCCGAGGGTTCGGGCGTGGCCTTCACCGTCAGCCTCGACGCGGCTTCGGGGCGGCAGGTGACGGTCGAGTGGGCCACGGCGGACGACGAAACCGGCGCCAACCCGGCGACGGCGGACGAGGACTACACGGCGGTGGCGGCCACAACGGCGACCATCGCCGCCGGCGCCAACAGCGCCACGGTGACGGTGAACACCCTCGACGACGTCCGTTCCGAGCAGAGCGAGACCTTCCTGGTCAAGCTCTCTTCCCCGGTCAGCGCGACGCTCTCGGCCACCGCCTCCGAGGCCGTCGGCACCATCACCGACAGCGACGCTGCGCCGACGGGGCTTAACCTGTCCGTGGACGCCGACAAGGACACGGCCAACGCGCAGGACTCCGTCGCCGAGGACGGCGGCTCGAAGACCGCGCGGGTGACGGCCACGCTTGATGGGTCCACGACCTTCGATGCGGCCACCGAGGTGACGGTCACGGTGGGCAAGGCCGGTGACACGGCCTCCAGCAAGGACTACACGGCGCCGGCCTCGTTCAAGATCACGATCCCCGCCGGTAAGGCCAGCGCGACAGCGGACTTCATGCTCACGCCGACGAACGACACGCTCGACGAGAACGACGAGTCGCTGAGCCTGACGGGTTCGTCGGGGACGCTGACGGTGACCGACACCGCGATCAAGATCACCGACGACGACGACCCGCCGGCGCTCTCCATCGCCGACGCCGCCGCCGTCACCGAGGGCGCCCAGGCGTCGTTCACGATCAGCCTGGGCGCCGAGTCGGGGCGCAGCGTGACGGTGCAGTGGGCCACGGCGGACGACGCCGGCGGGACGAACGCGGCCACGGCGGGCGAGGACTACACGGCGGTGGCGGCCACGACGGCCACGATCCCCGCTGGGGACACCGAGGCCACGGTCACCGTGAGCACCACCGACGACAGCCGCGACGAGCCCGCCGAGACCTTCCTGGTGAAGCTGACGACCCCGGGCAACGCGACGCTGGCCAGCGCCGACGCCACCGCCACCGGCACGATCAACGACAACGACAACGCGCCCACCGCCGTCACGCTGACGGTGGATGCCGACACGAGTGCGGCGAACGCGCAGGATTCGGTGGCCGAGGACGGCGGCGCCAAGACGGCGCGGGTGACGGCGACCTTGGGCGGCTCCACCACCTTCGATGCGGCCACCGAGGTGACGGTCACGGTGGGCAAGGCCGGCGACGCGGCCACCAGCGCCGACTACGCGGCGTCACCGGCGGCCTTCACGATCGCGATACCCGCTGGGGAGTCGAGCGCGACTGCGGACTTCACGCTCACGCCGACCAACGACAAGCTTGATGAGAACGACGAGGCGCTGAGCCTGACGGGTTCCGCCGGGTCGCTGACGGTGTCCGGCGCCACGATCAAGATCATGGACGACGACGGCCTGCCGGCGCTGTCCATCGCCGACGCCGACGCCGTCACCGAGGGCGGCCAGGCGTCGTTCGCGATCACGCTCACCCCGGCCTCGGGGCGCGACGTGACCGTCAAGTGGGCCACGGCGGACGACAGCGGCGCCAACCCGGCCACGGCGGGCGAGGACTACACGGCGGTGACGGCCACGACGGCGACCATCGCCGCCGGGGCGACGGAGGCCACGGTCACCGTGGACACCCTCGACGACAGCCGCGACGAGCCCGCCGAGACGTTCCTGGTGAAGCTGTCTTCGCCGGGCAGCGCGACGCTGGCCACCGCCGACGCCACCGCGACCGGCACGATCAACGACGACGACGCCGCGCCCGCGTCGCTTATCCTGTCCGTGGACGCCGACGCGAGCACGACGACCGTGGAGACCGCCGTGGCCGAGGAAGGCGGCGCCAAGACCGCGCGCGTGACCGCCACGCTCGGCGGCTCCACCACCTTCGATGCGGCCACCGAAGTGACGGTCACGGTGGGCAAGGCCGGCGACGCGGCCTCCAGCGCCGACTACGCGGCGTCGCCGGCCTCCTTCAAGATCACCATCCCCGCCGGGGAGTCGAGCGCCTATGCTGACTTCACGCTCACGCCGACCAGCGACGCGCTCGACGAGGACGACGAGACGCTGACGCTGAGCGGGACCTCGGGCGCCTTCACCATCGCCGACATCGCGGTCGGCATCACCGACGACGACGCCCTGCCGGTGCTGTCCATCGCCGACGCCAGCGCCGTCACCGAGGGCGATGCCGGCGACACCGCCGCCAGCATGACCTTCACCGTCTCCCTTTCGGCGGCCAGCGGCCGCGCGGTGACCGCCCCGTTCACGCTCGGCGGCACGGCCACCGCCGGCGACGACTACACGAAGCCGTCGCCGCTGTCGGCGACCATCGCCGCCGGCGGGACCAGCGCCGAGGTCGCCATCGCGGTCCTCGGCGACGACCTCGACGAGGGCAACGAGACCATCACCCTGACGCTTGGCTCGCCGACCAACGCCACCGTCTCGACCGTCGAGGGCGCGGGTGCCGCCACCGGCACGATCACCGACGACGACACCCGCGGCCTCACCGCCACGCCCGCCGCGGTGACCGTCGCCGAGCCGTCCGGCACGGCCACCTACCAGCTCGCGCTCGCCAGCCGCCCGACCGCCGAGGTCACCGTCACGCTGGCCAGCTCCGACACCGCCATCGCCACCGTCTCGCCGCAGACCCTCACCTTCCCGGCGGCCGACTGGGCCAAGCAGCAGGCTGTCACCGTCACCGCCGCCGACGACAAGGTGGACAACGCCGGTGGCGAGCGGACGGCGACCATCGACCACACGGCCTCCGGCGGCGACTACGGCTCGGTCACCGGCTCCGCGGCCGTCACCGTCACCGACGAGGACGGCGCGCCGACGGGCATCACGCTCACCGCCAGCCCCGACAGCGTCGCCGAGGACGGCGGCGCCAAGACCGTCACCGTCACCGCCGCCGTCACCGGCGGCACCACCTACGACGCGGCGGTCGAGGTGACCGTGAGCGTGGGCGCCAGCGACGACTCGGCTGCGGAGGGCACCGACTACGACACGCAGGCCGACCTCAAGATCACCATCCCCGCCGGACAAGCGAGCGCCTCCGACACCTTCACGCTGACCCCGAAGCAGGACGCGGTGTCCGAGGGCAGCGAGTCGATCAGCGTCGAGGGCAGCGCCGGGGAGACCGTCACCGTCAAAGGCGACGAGATCACGCTCACCGACGACGAGGCCCTGCCGGTGGCGACGCTCAAGCTGTCCCCCTCGACGATCGACGAGAGCGGCGCGACCAACGTCAGCACGGTGACCGCCACCCTCGACCGCGCTTCGAGCGCCGAGACCACCATCGCCGTCAGCCTGCCGGCGAACGCCCCCGCGACGCTGAGCCAGGCCGCCACGCTCACCATCGCGGCGGGCAGCAAGGCCAGCACCGGCACAGTCACCGTCACCGCCACCGACAACAAGATGGACGCCGCCGACGCCGTGGTGAAGGTCAAGGGCGCGGCATCCGGCGGCCACGGCGTCGCCGACCCCACCGACGCCACGCTGACCATCAGGGACGACGACGACGCGCCCAGCGGCATCACGCTGACCGCCAGCCCGGACAGCGCCGCCGAGAACGGCGCGGCGGTGAGCGTCACCGTCACCGCCGCCGTCACCGGCGGCACCACCTACGGCGCGGACACGGAGGTGACGGTAAGCGTCGGCGCGAGCGACGACTCGGCCAAGGAGGGCGCCGACTACGACACGGTGGACGACTTCAAGATCGACATCGCCGCTGGCAACACAAGCGCCACCCACACCTTCACGCTCACCCCGAAGCAGGACGCGCTCGCCGAGGGCGGCGAGTCGATAAGCGTCGACGGCAGCGCCGGGGAGACCGTCACCGTCACCGGCGACACCATCGCGCTCACCGACGACGACGCCCCCGCCATCGCGCTGACGGTGGACGCGGACACCGGCGCGCCCGGCGACCAGGGCAAGCTGGGCGAGGGCGGCGGGGCGAAGACCGCGCGGGTTACGGCGACGCTCGGCGGCGACATCAGGTTCCCCGTCGACAAGACGGTGACGGTCGAGGTGGGCAAGGCGTCCGACTCCGCGAAGGAGGGCACGGACTACGCGACGGTGGGGCAGCAGACCGTCACGATCAAGGCGGGCGCGGCGAGCGGCAGCGCCGAGTTCGCGCTGACGCCGACCCAGGACGCGCTCGCCGAGGCCGGCGAGACGATCAGCGTCGAGGGCTCGCTCACCGGCGCGACCGTCACCGGCGCTTCGATCACCCTTGAGGACGACGACAGCGCGCCGACGGCGCTGACCCTGACGGTGGACGCCGACACCAGCACGACAAGCGCGGAAGGCGCCCTGTCCGAGGGCGGCGGCGCGAAGACCGTGCGGGTGACGGCGACGCTCTCCGGCGAAACCAGGTTCCCGGACGACAGTACCGTGACGGTCGAGGTGGGCAAGGCGTCCGACTCCGCCGCGGAGGGCACGGACTACGCGACGGTCGGCCAGCAGACCATCACCCTCACCGCGGGTTCCGCGAGCGGCAGCGTCGAGTTCCCGCTGACGCCGACCCAGGACGACGTTTCCGAGGGCGACGAGACGATCAGCGTGGAAGGCTCGCTCGGCGACCTCACCGTCACCGGCGCCGCGATCACCCTCGAGGACGACGAGAGCGCGCCGACGGTGACGCTGAAGCTGTCCTCGGCGACCATCAAGGAGGCCGGCGACGGCAACGCCAGCACGGTGACCGCCACGCTGTCGGGCGAGTCGGACGAGCCGGTGACGGTGACGGTGTCGCTGCCGGCGGGCGCGAGGGCGGCGCTCAGTTCCAACAAGGCGCTGACCATCGCGGCGGGCAGCAAGAACAGCACTGGCACGGTCACCATCACCGCGCAGAGCGACGACATCGACCATCCGAGCCAGGCCGTGGCGGTGTCGGGCGCGGCGAGCGGCGGCGGGGTGGCGAACCCGGAAGACGTCACGCTGACCATCGAGGACGACGAGGACACGCCGACGGTGACGCTGAAGCTGACGCCCGCCACCATCGACGAGAGCGGCGGCAACAACGCCAGCACGGTGACCGCCACGCTGTCGGGCAAGTCGGGCGAGGCGGTGACGGTGAAGGTGTCGCTGCCGGACGGGGCGCCCGCGACCGTCAGCGAGAACGCCGACCTGACCATCGCCGCGGGCGCCACCGAGAGCAGCGGCACGGTGACGGTCACCGCCACGGACAACAAGGTGGACGCCGCCGGCGACGCCACCGTCAACGTCCAGGGCACGGCATCGGGCGGCCACGGCGTCGCCAGCCCGTCCGCCGTCGCGCTGACCATCACCGACGACGACACCGCGCCCAAGTCGCTGGCGCTGTCCGTGGACGCGGACAAGGACACGGCCAACGTGCAGGACTCCGTCACCGAGGACGGCGGCGCGAAGACGGCGCGGGTGACGGCAACGCTGGCCGGGTCCACGACCTTCGATGCGGCCACCGAGGTGACGGTCACGGTGGGCAAGGCGGACGACGCGGCCACCAGCGCCGACTACGCGGCATCGCCGGCCTCCTTCACGATCACGATCCCCGCCGGGGAGTCGAGCGCGACGGCGGACTTCACCCTCACGCCCACCGACGACGATCTCGACGAGGACGACAAGGCGCTGAGCCTGACGGGTTCCGCCGGGACGCTGACGGTGGCCGGGACCACGATCACGATCGATGACGACGACGCCCAGCCGGCGCTGTCCATAGCGGACGCCAGCGCCGCCGAGGGTTCCGGCGTGGCCTTCACCATCAGCCTGAACCCGGTGTCCGGGCGCGACGTGACCGTGCAGTGGGCCACCGCCGCCGACAGCGGCGGGACCAACCCGGCGACGGCGGGCGAGGACTACACGGCGGCTTCGGCCACGATGGCCACCATCGCCGCCGGGCAGACGAAGGCCACGGTGACGGTGAACACCGCCGCCGACGACGTGGACGAGCCGAACGAGACGTTCCTGGTCGAGCTGTCGTCGCCGGGCAACGCGACGCTGGCCAGCGCCGACGCCACCGCCACCGGCACGATCAACGACGACGACACGCGCGGCGTGACGGTCACGCCGGCGTCGCTGACCCTCGCGGAGGCGGACGACACCGACACGAAGGACGAGGAGCACCAGGGCGCCTACACGGTGGCGCTGACGAGCGAGCCCACCGGCACGGTGACCGTCAGCGTCGCGAGCGGCGACACGGGCATCGCGACGGCGGACAGCGCCAGCCTCGAGTTCACCCCGTCGGACTGGGACGCGCAGACCGTGACCGTCACCGCCGTCGCCGACAGTGCGGACAACGCGGGCGACAAGCGCTCGACGGCCATCGCGCACACCGTGAGCGCCACAGGCACCGACTACGACGGGGTGACCGCCGCGTCCGTGACGGTCAACGTCACCGACGACGACGGCGAGCCGACGCTGACCGTCGACGCGCCGAGCGTCGCCGAGGGCGACAGCGGCACGGCGGCCTTGACGTTCACCGTCACCCTGTCGCCCGCGAGCGGCAAGACGGTGACCGTGGCCTACGCCGACGCCGGCACCGGCAGCGCGACCTCCGCCACCGACTACGCGGCGGTCACCGCCGGCACGCTGACCTTCGCGGCGGGCGACACCAGCAAGACCGTCGAGGTGACGGTGAACGGCGACACGCTCGACGAGAGCAACGAGACGGTGAAGCTGCGGCTCTCGTCGCCGACCAACGCGGGCTTCGCCGGCGACGCCGCCGCCATTGAGGCCACCGGCACGATCACCGACGACGACGCGGCGACGCTGTCCATTGACGACGCAAGCGCCGCCGAGGGCGCGACCGCTTCGTTCACGGTCAGGCTGTCCACGGCCAGCGACCGGGACGTGACCGTGACCGCCACCACCTCGGACGGCACCGCCACCGCGCCCGGGGACTACACCAGCAAGACCGAGCAACTGACCATCGCCGCCGGCAACACGAACGCGGCCTTCAACGTCGCCACCAGGACCGACAGCGAAACCGAGATCGACGAGGACTTCACGGTGACGCTCAGCGGCGCCACAGGCGCGGCCATCAGCGACAGCACGGCCACCGGCACGATCACGGGCAACGCCACGACGCTCATCTCGATCGCCGACGCGTCGGCCCGCGAGGGGCAGAACCTCACCTTCAGCCTCACGCGCACCGGCGACCTGTCCGCCGAATCGAGCGTGACCTGGACCACCGGCGACGACGCCGCGCCGGGCGCGAGCCGGGCCACCGCCAGCGGCGACGGAGCCGACTACACCGCCGTGAACACAGCCGAGACGGTGACCTTCGCCGCCAACAAAGCCGCCGCCACGATCACCGTGAGCAGCCGCGCCGACGCGCTCGTGGACGGCGACGAGACCTTCCGCGTGAACCTCGCGAGCCCCGTGGGCGCGACGCTCGCCAACGACTTTGCCACCGGCACGATCACCGAGGGCACGACCGGCTACGCCGTCGCCGACGCCACGGCGGACGAAGGGGAGGACTTGAGCTTCATCGTGACGCGCTCAGGTCTCGTCAGCGGCGCGTCGTCCGTCAAGTGGACCACCGCCGCCGACGCGGCCCAGGGCGCACACCAAGCCACCGCCGGCGACGACTACACGGCGACGACGACCGCCGCGACGCTCAACTTCAGCGCGAACGAGACGAGCAAGACGATCACCGTCTCGAGCAAGGAGGACACCCTCGACGAATACGACGAGACGTTCGCGGTCGCGCTCAGCGCCCCGAGCGCGGGCGGCGCGCTGCTCGAAGCGGGCGCGGTCGGCACGATCAAGGACGACGACGCGACGCCGACGGTGTCGGTGGCCGGCGCCGCCGCCGTGACCGAGGGCGACGACCCGGCAGCGACCGCGGACATGACCTTCGCCGTGAGCCTTTCGGCGGTGAGCGGGCGGACGGTCACCGTGCCGTTCACGCTCGGCGGCACGGCGTCCGCGCCCGCCGACTACACCCTGCCGAATCCCGCCTCGGTCGAGATCGCCGCCGGCAAGACCAGAGCCGACATCGTCGTGCCCATCAAGGGCGACGTGGTCAGCGAGGGCAACGAGACCGTCACCGTCACGCTCGGCGCGCCCACCAACGCGACGGTCTCCACCGCTCAGGGCGCAGGCACGGCTTCCGGCACGATCACCGACGACGACACGGCGCCGAGCGGCATCGCGCTGTCGGTGGACGTGACGAGCATCGAAGAGGGCGCGGCCGAGACCGAGGTGACGGTCACGGCGAGCACCGGCGGCACCACCTTCGCCACCGCCAAGACGGTGCGCGTCACGGTCGGCGGCGGAGATAGCACGGCAACCTCCGGCACCGGGGGGGACTACACGGCGGTGCAGCCATTCGACATCGTTCTGAACGCGGGCGAGTCGAGCGCGACCGGCACCTTCGACCTTGAGCCGCTCCAGGACAACGCGGACGAGCTGGACGAGACCATTCTGGTCGCCGGCAGCGAGTCCGGCGGCGCGACGGTGGACGCCGCGACCATCAAGATCACCGACGACGACGTGCCCGAACTCAGCATCGCGGCGGGCGCGGCGGTCGTTGAGGGCAGCGCGGCGAGCTTCACGGTCGACGCGGACATCGCGCCCGCCGCCGCCCTGACGGTCAACCTTGACGTGGCCGTGAGCGCGGGCTTCGCCGCCGCCGGCACGACCGGCGACCAGACCATGACCTTCCCCGCCGGGAGCACGAGCGAGACGTACACCGTGAGCACCCAGGGCGACACGGCGGACGAGCCGGACGGCACGGTGACGGTGGAGGTGGAGTCCGGCACGGGCTACACGGTGGCGTCCGGGAGCGGCACCGCGACCGTGGCGGTGGAGGACGACGACAAGACGGCGGTCACCCTGGGGCGCAGCGGCTCCGGCGGCATCGCCGAGAACGGCGGCTCGGACGAGATCACCGTCACCCTCGGCCGGGCGCTGGCCGCCGGCGAGAGCGTCACGGTTCCGCTGACGGTGACCGGCGCGGCGGTGACGACGCATTACACCCTTGCGCTGAAGACCCCCGCCGGCACGGGCGTGACGTTCAGCACGTCGAGCCCGCACAGCGCCCAGAATCCGGCGGTGACGCTCGCGGGGGCGGGCGCGCGCACGGCCACGCTGGTGCTGACCGCCGTGGCGAACACGGACTTCGAGGGCCGCACCGTGACGATCGGCCACGCGACGGGCGCGCGTGCGGCGACATCGACCGGCCTTTCCGGCGGCATCGACGCGGCGGGCTCGGTGTCGGTGCCGATCATCGACGACGACGCGATGGTGACGGTGGCCGCCGCGAGCGCGCCGGAGGGCAGCGCGGTGGCGTTCACGGTGACGCTGCCGAAGCTGGCGCCGGCTGGCGGGGTGACCATCGGCTACTCGACCAGCAACGGGCGGGGCGTGTCCGCGGACGCCACGCACCAGGTCGCCGACAGCGCCGACTACACGGCGGCGGCGGAGGGCGCGGCGATCACCATCGCGCAGAGCGCGTCGAGCGGCACGATCAGCATCGCGACCACCGACGACGCCACCTACGAGGGCGACCACCACTTCACGCTGACGCTCACCAGCACCAGCCACTTCAACCTCGGGACGGCGACCGCCACCGGCACCATCGAGGACGACGCCGACGCGCCGGTCTTCGCCTTCACGGCGGCCTCGACCGACGCTGACGAGGACGACGGAACGCTGACGCTGACCATAAGCAAGACCGGCTCGACCCTGGTAGGCGCCACGGTCAGCTACGCGACGAAGGACGGCACGGCGACCGGCGGCAGCGACTTCACCGCGATCGCCAGCACCAGCCTCGCGTTCACGGCGGCGGACACGAGCAAGGACATTACGGTCACCATCTCCGACGACGGCGGCGACGAGCCGGAGGAGGCGTTCACGGTCGAGCTGTCAAACCCGTCCGGCGCCCAGCTCGGCGCCCAGAAGAGCCACAGCGTCACCATCACCGACAACGACCAGACGGCGGTCACGCTCTCGGCCCCGTCCGGCGACATCGCCGAGTCGGGCGGCAGCAAGGTGATCACGGTGACCCTGGGCCGCGCGCTCACGGGGACCGAGACGCTGGCCGTGCCGCTGACGTTCGCCGGCGCGGCGGCGTTCGGCGCGGACTACACGCTGGCTCAGCCGAACCCGGTTCCGGCCGGCGTGACCTACGCGAACCTCGCGAGCACGGACCTCACAAACAGCCCGCCGACGATCACCTTCTCCGGCATCGACAGCGCCGCAAGCAGCGCGACCGTGACGTTGAGCGCGAGGGCGGACAGCACGGACGAGGGCGCGTCCGAGTCCGTGACCGTCGGCGCGGGCACGATCGCGACCGCCCCCGACGGCGGAACGACAACCAGCGGCACCTCGACGTTCAACATCACCGACGACGACACCGCGACGCTGTCCATTGAAGACGCGAGCGCCGCCGAGGGCGAGAGCGCTTCGTTCACGGTGAGGCTGTCCACGCCCGCCGACCGCGAGGTGACCGTGACGGCGACCACCTCGGAGGGCGCCGCCACCGATCCCGAGGACTACACGCACAAGACCGAGCAACTGACCATCGCCGCCGGCGCCACCACCGCCACCTTCAACGTCGCGATCAAGCCCGACAGCCTGAACGAGACCGACGAGACCTTCACGGTGACGCTCACCGGCGCCACCGGCGCGGCCATCGCCGGCAGCACAGCCACCGGCACCATCACCGGCAACGCCACGACGCTGATCTCGATCGCCGACGCGTCAGCCCGCGAGGGGCAGTCCCTGACCTTCAGCCTGACGCGCACCGGCGACCTGTCGGGCGAATCGAGCGTGACCTGGACCACGGGCGACGACACCGCGCCGGGCGCGAGCCGGGCCACCGCCAGCGGCGACGGAGCCGACTACACCGCCGTGAACACAGCCGAGACGGTGACCTTCGCCGCCAACAAAGCCGCCGCCACGATCACCGTGAGCAGCCTCTCCGACGCGCTCGTGGACGGCGACGAGACCTTCCGCGTGAACCTCGCGAGCCCGACCGGCGCGACGCTCGCCAACGGCTTCGCCACGGGCACCATCACCGAGGGCACGACCGGCTACGCCGTCG
>VYBN01000027.1 GCA_009844425.1 Gammaproteobacteria bacterium
CCCTCTGCCTTACACTCCAACCATTATCACCGTTCCTACAGCGCAAGCTCCTAGCGAGCAAAAACAGCACGCACAAGCAGTAGTAAATGCAGTTTCGCACGTTGAAAATCAGCCCTCGTATTACCAGGGAATAGGTTTCAAGCATGTCGTGGAACGAATTGAGCTCTTTTCTGGAACTCTCATGGGTGACAGCGAAATGCAGAAAAAAGACTAATTGCCGAGAACACCTACCTACTCCGGCTATACAGGCGGGAGAAATTCCGAAACTTGTCTGCGCTTGTCTAGGAGCTTGCGCCGTAGGATAGTTCTACGGGGTTGTTATCGGGTTTGGCCCTGTTTGGTAGTGGATTGGCCTTTGTCCAGGCATCATTCGGTGTCGTCGACCGAGAATCCCGCCCATCGTTCCGCTCAGTGGAGTCGATGGGCCCTGTGAGCCGGCCCAATCGGGCGGATTCCCCCTTCTTCACGCCGCCTGAAGCCCTTGCATTCGCTTCATGTTGAGCGCCAGACACACCAGGGCCCACTCGCCTTGCACTTTTCGAAGACCGCGCACGCTGAACCGACGAAAACCCATCGCCTGCTTGATCCAGCCGTTGGGCGCCTCCGACAGCCACTTGCGACGCGCATATTGCGCATGACCCTCAGGCTTTAGCAGCTTCTTCAACATCCGCGCCGCCGCCGGACGCGACTTGGCGTCAGCCGCCGCCTTCTTGCCCTCCCGGCCAAGAGCCACATAACCGTCCACCCCCCGCTCCTCCAAGGCCAACAAATCCCGCTCGTTGCAATACCCCGCATCCGCCAGCACCCGCTCAGGCACCGCACCATAAGCCGCCTCGACCTCGTCAAGACGCGGCAGCAACTGACCCTGATCACTCGCGTTCGCCGTCACCTCAGCCGCCACAATCAACTGCCGCTCATCATCCACCGCCAACTGCGCGTTGTAACACTGCTGAAAACCTTCCGATGAGGTCTTCATGATCCCGCTCTCCGGATCCGTGAAGTTGCTCTGCGCCTTGTCCTCCGGCACACCATAAGCCCGCTTGTACGGACGCCCGCCCTTCGGGTTGCGATCCATCCCCGGCTTACGCCCGCGCGCATCATCCTGCTCACGCTGCGCCGCCTCCAAACGGGCCTTGGCCTCAAGAATCGCCTCGCGAATCGCCTTCACACGATCCTTGCGCCGCTTCAAACCCGCCGGCATCTCATCGCCGCGAACGTCCGCGCCCAAGCGCTCGTCCTCTGCCGCGTCCACCTTGCCTGCGCGGCCCACCAACCGGTCAATCTCCGCCTTCAGACGCCGCTCCTCGGAAACCATCCGCTTGTAACTCATCGCCTTGCGCTTGGACGCGTTCGCGCGAACCTTCGTCCCGTCAATCGACAACGTCCCGAATCGAACCGCGCCCAACTCCGCCGCCAATCGAACCACCTCCACAAACAATCGCTTGAAATCATCCAGATGACGGCGCCGAAACTCGCAAATCGTCCGGTGCGACGGAAAGTTGCCCGCCGCCAACACCCGAAGGTGCAAGCCAACGGAACGAAGTGAAGTAAACGCCACATCCTCCTCCAACTTGCGCGCTATCCCACGCGAAGAAAACACGCCACGGGCATACCCGTAAATCAACACCTTCAGCATCATCCGGGGCTCATACGGCGACTTGCGCCGGCCGTCGCCCTCATACGGCGCGTAAAACACCCCCAGGTCCAAACCGTCCACCAGGTCGCTTACGTGGTGCGCCAAATGACCCTCCGAAAGCCAGTCCCGCAAAGCAGGCGGCATCAAAAGCATCTGATCCGGATCATACGGACGAAACGTCGTCGGCATGGCGCCTACCCCTTTCCTCTACACCCCACCATTATCGCCGTTTCTACGGCGCAGGCTCCTAGCCCAGGGCGTAGGAATTCTCGTTGGTTGCTACTTCTTGCTTACTCTTGGTCTACGGACCTACTTTCGGTTGTTGCATGCGTTGTGCAATCGTCATCTCCGAATGATTAAACGCCGTGCTGTATTCATGGCACTGCGCCTCCGTAATTCCGTTTTCGAGAAACCGTTCTCGCCAGCGGGCCGATATCAACGTGGACATCGCCACTGCGGTATCCCGTGCCCGGTCTTCGGTCACCTCAAAGAAGGGCGAGGCCTCGACCCATGCTTCAGTCGAAGCCTCGAAGCCGCTGAGTTCACTGATTCCGGTCTTGAGTTGGTGATGCCGTAGCGGTTGAGGATTGATGTCAAACGCGGGGGAAAGCGCCCAACTTCGCTTACCTGTATATAGCAGGCCATGATTCTTCAGGTGGTCGTCATTATTCGAAACCAATATGGTGAACAGAATGCGGCGATGTAATTCCTCCAATTCCGCATGCGCCTCTTGATCGGTCCTGCAAACTGCGCGTAACCCATCGGCGATATCCGTGTAGTAGGCTGGCTCTCCTCTATGTTTTCCGAGCAAGGACTGCGCAGACATGTAGTGCACTCGTCCTTTACCTGACTTTCCGCGATCAAATCGCTTGATCAGCGCAATCGGCAAACGAGTGTCGGCCATAGTCAAGACTGCACTTGCTGCGCGAATGCCTACGTCGCGAGCAAGGGCGAGCGTAGCGACTTCCGCTCGTTCGACCGGCATCGTATCTCCCTCCATTGTGTACTTGGCTACGTGGAGGTTTCCTTCCGAATCCGCAATTACAGACTTGGGGCGCGCTCCTCCCAGGCTTGAACCTGCCCCGCGCAACTCGTAGGCGATCTTCGACAGATCACCCACTCCCTCGACAAGCATCGCAGTTAGTCGCTTGAGTCTCCCCAAATCCATTAGCCGTGGCGTAGGCGGGACATCATTTGCCAGTGGGATCCCGTTCTCGTCAACGAGGCGCAGAGCACCCTGCCGAGTAACGTCATCCACGGCAAGGAGAAACTGAAACTCATTGAGTTGACGCCCTGCCGCCCGACTGATTACTCCTTTGCCCCATGCATCGGGTGCACAGTCGGACACAACGCCTGGAAGACAGGCGCCCGCGTCGTCGACATGGCTCGCAAAGTGAGTCCATTGGTCATGGAGTGGTAGCGAGGGCGAGATGGCAAACGATTCGGGATCTTGCAGCCACTCGTCAAGATAGCGGAATGAAGACACCTGCTTGTTGCGGATTGTTGCAAACCGAATGATGCCAACGGGATTCTTCTGCTCGCCAATGGCAACAATCTTCTCGCTCATCGTTGCGGTATTCACAGCAACGCGCCCTCAGGGGAAGGATCGATTCTCAACCCTCCACCAACGGGAGTGTGACCCGCACCGGAGCGCAAGCGGACACGCTTGGGCAGCGCGCCGACCTCCATCAACAGTCCGATATCATCTTGGCGGACATCGGCTAGATCGTCTAGCTTGGAAAGGTTTCCGAGAGCCAGCAACGCCATAGCCAAGTTGCCCATAGAAACACCAGGGGCTCCTGCTTCGAGAGCGCGTAGAGTGCCAATGGACACGCCCATGCGGGCAGCGAGATCCCGTTGCCGGACCCGCCGTCTGACGCGTGCGACTTGAATTGATTGTCCCAACCTTTGCAATGCCGCAATTGCAGAAGGTGAAATAACTCTATCTTTCATAAAAATCATTATAACGTGTATAAAAAATAAATAGAGATATTATTTTGATTGTTATTATATTACTTGAATTGAAATCAAATGTACTGTCGATAATAAGATTTGATTCGTGATTTACTTACCGTTTTCGAATCTTTTTTGCTCGCACATTCCCGACTCTAGGCATACTCGATTATCCAAACACCCGCTTTAACTGCTTAGCTTGTAACATTCACTAATGGCACGATCGGATCGGCACGATGCACTGTTGGGGCGCATTCTGCGATATGCATGGCGAATGTTCTGTAGTGTCGGAGCAATTGCAAGTTTTCTTGCTTTCGGCCGCGACGACGGGGCAAGTATTGGCACCATTTGGCAATACTCTCCCTGGCCGCAAAATGATGTTTACCTCGCAATGATTATTGCGTTTTCTGCAGCTTTAGGTATTTCCTTTTGGCCACTTCTCACGCGCTTGTTCATTTCTCCTTTAATTCTCTATGACAAGTATCAGAGGCATTCGGAAAACCTTGAACAACAGAAAAAAGCAGAGGCGTTGCAACACATTGAGAAACTACGCCGATTGCTCGGTCTTTCGCCCTCGTTGGAAAGACTCTCGCGCGTGGAAATATGTAATGAGAAGCTTGGGAAGCTGGGTTTTCCGTCTCTGGATAAGTTAGATACTGTCGAACGAAGGATATATCTCGATCGAATCACTCCCTACTTGGAGGAGTACGGAATTGAGCGCGCAATTGAAGAGGGAAAACGCTGGCTTGGGGAAACTTCGCAAGCAACCAATAGTTCCGATTAACGTGATGGTTTGCCAGGAAACTAGGGAGTGTTGTTGGCAGTTTGAGTGATTCGCACGAATGCGAACTATGCCTGATGGGGAGTTTCTCGGAGCGAAGGGGTTAGAACAGTAGCACGAGTTGGCTAGGAGCTTGCGCTGTAGGAACGGTGATAATGGTTGGAGTGTAAGGCAGAGGGTGAGTGGCTATGCCGACGACGTTTCGTGCGTATGAACCGGATCAGATGCTGTTGATGCCGCCTGCTTTGCGGGAGTGGCTTCCGGAGGGTCATTTGGCGCACCACGTAAGCGATCTGGTGGACGGATTGGACTTGAGTGTGTTTTACGCGCCGTATGAGGGCGACGGCCGGCGCAAGTCGCCGTATGAGCCCC
>VYBN01000007.1 GCA_009844425.1 Gammaproteobacteria bacterium
ACCCTCTGCCTTACACTCCAACCATTATCACCGTTCCTACAGCGCAAGCTCCTAGGCGAACAGACTGCCCAAGGCGCGTTGTGGCCCAGTGACAGGGAGCTGCTCGAAAGATTCATCACGGCCCCGCTGTATCAATACTTGACGCGCGGCCGACTGGCCATGGTGCTTGAAGGCGTCGAACAGGAACTGCGAACAAACAAGGCGGAGAGCACAGAAGTGCCAGCAGGTCTTCAGATCGAACATGTGATGCCGCAGGCATGGCATGAGAACTGGCCGCTTGCAGAGGATATCGATGACAAGCAAGACGCGACCGAAAACCGCAATCGACTGATCCACACAATCGGAAACTTGACGCTCGTGAACGGACGGCTCAATCCGGCGCTATCCAACGCGCGTTGGGGTGACAAACGAAAGGCGTTGGCGGAGCACAGTGTGCTCTACTTGAACAAGTCCCTGGTCAACGAGGGACCGGAGCATTGGGATGAAGTTGTGATCGAAGAGCGATCGAAGCGGCTTCACAAACGTGCAATCAGGATCTGGCCGCACGCCGATGATCTCTTGTTGAAGTAGCGGAGGAAGCAGGCAGGCAAGTTCAATCCTGACGCGAAACTACAACGGAGAACCCGGTTTCTCCTGGACGCCCCTCTCCTCCAGGCGGGCGAATGAGACCAAGCGGGTCGATACCACCCGTATTCCCGATGCTGCCTGCATTGCCGGCGAAAGTTACCGTCGTCTGCCCCGAATCATTCGCTGCGGTCAAAATTTGCACCCTCGTTATAGGTCCATTCGTCGAAGACTCCGGAAAGGTCGAAACAGATTTAATCTTCGAACGGCCGAGAAAATCAATTACCCGCTGCGCACTTTCTAAATTGGAAGCCGCATGTTCGCTCGGTCTGCTTGAGTTTACCGACTTGTGGAAGGCATTGCTTGCGCTGCGCAACCGGCCGAGCATTACGAATGTGTTACCCAAATTGAATTGAGCGTGCCCAAATGGCACTTCCCATCCATCGCCGCCCGAAACGATTGCGTCGTTGTAGCATTCTGCAGCGTCCTCAAGACGGTGCAGCCTAGCCAGAACATTGGCAAGGTTAAAGATCGCTCTTACCCGCCAGTACTCTGTCGGGCTGTGCTTTTTCGCAGCTTCAAAATCGGCTCCGGCACCTTCAAAGTCCCGCAACATGGCCCGTGAATTTCCCCGGTTAAACAGGAGTGTTCTGAGAAATTCTCTCTCTCGCCTGCTGGTTGCAGCCGCAGAATCCAGGAACAACTGCTCGCATTGTTTTGCCTTGTCATAATCCGCACACGCATCGGCGTCGTGCCCGAGGGCGGCCTTCGCGTTCGCACGAAGCAGGTAAATCTCGCCGATTGCGCCCGCTTGCTCGAGGCATTGGTCGTAGCAGTCAATTGCTTCCTGATGATCCTGCTGCTGATGCAGCCAATTGCCTCGATTCAATGCGGTTTCCGCCAGTAGCGCACGTCGGATCGGAGACCATGCTCCATTTACCGAAGAGAACCCGTATGCGTCCCGGAACAGAGTCAAATCCGTAATCCCCAGATGTTCCGCCAAATGACGCCGATAAGCGGGCTTGTCGTACGCTTGTATCCTGATCTTGATCACCACCTCGGCTGGAATGTATGGCTGCCCGATTACAAAAACACTGCTTTGGCTGATTATTCGGGCATTGGCATCGCTGTTGATAATTGGTTCCCAATACAGCGGTGTGGGTGTCTCTTCCGCGGAAAGAAGTTCCTCAATGCGTGACATATTCTTGGACCCTTCGTACGAGACTCGACGGAATTGCTGTTGGTCATTTAGGTTCACGGCAAATATCGTTCCAGATACATCTCCCTCCTCGGCAGGCTGACAGGCAAACCAAAGCGCTACCAAAGGATTCCATGTGAAGTCCAGCAGTCCCGTGGCGGCACCGAAATGCTGTAGCTTCGCCAGCAGTTCCAGATCGGTGAGTTCGCGCCCGTCCTCGATTCCAAAGCCAGCCGTTCGTGCCGGATCTAGCAACTCATCGCGGTGATACGTCAGCAGTGCTTTTTGCGAGCGGCGGGAATCCAGGACATATGGCGCAACATCAAGTTGCCTCATTCGCCGTAGGGCAGAAGACTCCAGGTCCCAGTTCTTGTTCTTTTGCCCCCTATAGGCAAATCCGCTCCGGAACTTGCTCAGTTCCGCCAAGAACTTGTTTATGTGATCCTCCACGCATTTTCCCCAACAAAATTGTTAACTGTAAAAAAAACGGAGAGGGTGGGATTCGAACCCACGGACGGCGTAAACCGTCAGAGGTTTTCAAGACCTCCGCATTCGACCACTCTGCCACCTCTCCGATGATCGAGGATCAGGCTGAGATTCTATCCGCGCCGCCCATCCAGGGGCGCAGGGCGTCGGGGATGACTATGCTGCCGTCGGGCTGCTGGTAGTTCTCGATCACGGCGATGAGTGCGCGGCCGGCGGCGACGCCGGAGCCGTTTAGGGTGTGCACGAAGCCGCGCGCGTCCCTGCCCTTCCAGCGGGCGCCCATGCGGCGGGCCTGGAAGTCCCGGCAGTTGCTGCAGGAGGAGATTTCGCGGTAGCGGTCCTGGCCGGGGAGCCAGACTTCGAGGTCGTAGGTGATGGCCGACGAGAAGCCGGTGTCGCCGGACGACAGGACCACCCGGCGGTAGGGCAGTTCCAGGCGCTCCAGCACGATTTCGGCGTGGCGGGTCAGCTCTTCCAGGGCGTCGTCGGAATGATCGGGGTGCGTGATCTGCACCAGCTCGACCTTCTCGAACTGGTGCTGGCGGAGCATGCCGCGGGTGTCCTTTCCGTAGGCGCCGGCCTCGGACCTGAAACAGGGCGTGTGCGCGGTGTATTTGAGCGGCAGTTCGGCTTCGTCGACGGTCTGGCCCGCGACCAGGTTGGTGAGCGGAACTTCGCCGGTGGGAACCAGGTAGCCGGAGCGTTCGCTTTCGATGCCGAAGAGGTCCTGCTCGAACTTGGGTAGCTGGCCGGTGCCGATCAGCGATTCGGGGTTGACGATGAAGGGGACGTAGGTTTCGGTGTAGCCGTGTTCGCGCACATGCAGTTCCAGCATGAACTGGATCAGGGCGCGGTGCAGGATCGCGAGTTCGCCGGTCAGGACGGTGTAGCGCGCGCCGGCGAGGCGAGCGGCGGCGCCGAAGTCCATCTGGCCCAGCGCTTCGCCGAGGGCCACGTGGTCTTGCACGTCGTCGCCGGCGGGGCGCGGCTCGCCCCAGCGCTTGAGTTCGCGGTTGGCGCTTTCGTCTTTGCCGTCGGGGACGGCTTCATCAAGGAGGTTGGGCAGATCCAGTTCGATCTTGCGCAGGCTGGACTGGACGCACTTGAGCTCGCCGCCGGCGTCGCTCAGGCCATACGTGGCCTTCTCGACCTGGCGCTTGAGCGCGTCCACGTCGCCGCCTTCGCGGGCTGCCACGCCGATCCGCTTGGAGAGTTTGTTGCGATCCGCGCGCAGTTTTTCCACCTGCACCTGCCACTTCTTGCGGCGCGCTTCCAGCTCGGCGTAGGCGGCGGTGTCGAAGGCAGCGTCGCGGCGCGCGAGGTTGCGCGCCACGGCTTCGGGCTGCTCGCGCAGTAGTTTGGGATCGATCACGATTCGGCCGCTTCGAAGATGTCCACTCCGGGCGGAATTGTCGGGGCAAAAACGTCGTCGTCAAGTTCGCTGTCGAGGTCCAGACGGAACAACAGCATGCGCACGCGGCTGCCGAGGTCATCGGCGAACTCGAGCACCGCGGGCACGCTGCCCCGCAGGGCCAGGCGCAGGTCGCCCTCTTCCGCGTTGGCGCCGGTCAGGTCGAACCACTGCAGGCCGTCGTCGAATTCGGCCTCTTTGACTTCGTAGTTCTGGAGGACCGAGGCGTCGCCGGCCAGCAGCGCGGCGGCGGATTCGCGGAGCTGCTTGGCCTGCTTGTAGACGGTGACCTGCTCCAGTTCCTTGTCGAACATCGAGAGGTTCTCGCCGTCGGCCCAGATCATCAGTTCGTCGGGCTCCAGGTAGTCGAGGCGGAAGCGGCCGGGGCGGGAGAGGTAGAGGCGGCCGGTGCTTTCCTTCTGGAAGACGCCTTCGCCGTCGTATTCGAGTTGGGTGAAGTCGGCCTGTAGATGTTGGGTGGTCTGGAAGAAGCGGGTGAGGGGGGTTTGTGCTTCCTGGATGGGGGCGATGGGTGCTTGGAGGAAGATCGCCAGGGCGATCAGCGTGGTGCGTGCACCTGG
>VYBN01000022.1:0-110986 GCA_009844425.1 Gammaproteobacteria bacterium
GGCGCCATGAACGAAGAAACGCCGATGGTGTGCGAAGACGGCACCTATCCCGCAGCCGATCTGGTCAAGGACACGATCACCGTGTCGGTGGTGCAAACAAGGGTCCGGGCGGTCAACGGCGAGAATCCGGAGCCCGATCTGGAAGCCAATCTCCAGTACATGCTGGAGTGCATGGACGCCGCGCAAGGCTACGGCGGGCGCAGCGATCTGCTGCTTTTCCACGAGTTTCCGATCACCGGCTTCAGCCTGTGGACGCGCGAGCAGCATCACCGGCTGGCCATCGAGGTGCCCGGGCCGGAGACCGAAGCGGTGGCCGAGAAGGCAAAGCAGTACGGCTGCTACGTGGCGTTCGGCACCTATGCGAAGGACGCGGACTGGCCGGGACACATCCTGCACCTGATGGTCATGATCGGCCCCGATGGCGAACTGGCCGCGCGCCACTGGAAGCAGCGCAACGTGCGCGGCATGTTCCCCGGCGGCGAGCAATACACGACCGCCGTCTATGACGTGCTGGACCGGTTCGTGGAAATGTACGGGCAGGATGCGGTGATACCCGTTGCCCGCACCGGTATCGGCAACATCGCGCTTTCCGCGGTGCAGTTCGAGCCGGAACTGTTCCGCTGCATGGCGTTCAAGGGCGCGGAAATCATCTGCCGGGTGGCTACCGGCGGGTTCGAGTACGAGGACATGCGCCTGACCTCGTATCACAACAGCCTGTACACGCTGATCTGCAACAATTCCGTTTCGACGCACGACCGCAATCCGGGCTTCCTGGAAGACACGGCCTACGGCGGGCCCGGCCGGTCGGCGATCTTCGGCCCGCGCGGGGTGGAACTGGCGAAGGCCGGCGCGTTCGAGACCCGGCGCTCGGCCACCATTCCGATCGCCGAATTCCGGCGCAAACACCGGATCCCCGATCTGCACATGTCGCTCTACCGGCCGGTGCTGGACCAGTACCGCGAACGCTACGATCCCAACGGTTACGCGGAATCAGTCCCGCAAAGCCGTCTCGACGCCTACAAGCAGTTCACGGCCCGGTCGCGCTGGACCCATTACTGGTAGCCGGAGGCCGCGCCATGATCAAACTGGGCCCCTACGAGATCCATCGCGTCGAGGAGCTGATCCTCCCGTACGCCGGCTACGCCGACCTCATTCCGGACATGCCCGCGGAACTGCTCGACGAGCATAGCGACGTGCTCACGGCGCACCAGCTCCAGGCGGAAACCGGCCGGATCGTGCTCAGCTTTCACAGCTGGCTGATCCGCACCCGCCATCACTGGATCCTGGTCGACACCTGCATCGGCAACCACAAGATCTACGAACGCAGGGAGCTGGCGGCTTTCAGCCAGCTCGACACGGCCTACCTGACCCGGCTCCGTGGCGCCGGGGCCGCACCGGAAGACATCGATTACGTGTTCTGCACCCACCTGCACTTCGACCACTGCGGCTGGAACACGTCGCTGGTGGACGGCCGCTGGCAGCCCACCTTCACGAACGCGCGCTACCTCTGCCACAAAAAGGAGCTGGAACACTGGTCCGGTGTCCAGGAAGACGACTACGACATGGGTCCGAACAGCGGTGTGTTCGACGCGAATGTCCAGCCCCTGGTCGAGGCCGGGCTGCTGGAGGGCGTCGAGGACGGATACGAAATCGAGGACGGCGTTCGACTGCGCCTTGCCGCCGGCCATACGCCCGGCCACACGGTCCTGGAACTCGGCAAGGAAGGATCGCATGGGCTGTTCTCGGGCGACCTGATTCATGCGGTAATGCAGATCTACGGACCGCAGTACACGACCGTGTTCTGCAACAAAGGCGAAGAGGCGGCCGAAACCCGCCAACAAACCCTGGAACGCATCGCCGACCGCTCGACCCTGCTGTTCCCCGCGCACTTCGGTCACCCGCACTACGGCCGGGTCGAGTCCACCGCCTCCGGCTTCAGGTTCGTCTTCGCCCCTTAGCCCGGGCGCCAGGGCGACCCGCCTTCGCTTCGATCCCGCCATCTCGTCGCACCCTTCGTCCGGGAGACGCATGAACCCGTCCATGGGGCTTGGTTCCGCCATCCATGGCTCACACACTCCCGGAAGAAGGGTGCGACGAGATGGCTAAGGCAGCCGTTGAGCCAGGAATCCGGGCTAGTGCAAGTCTTGCGTGTTCGGGCAGGTGCCGAACTGCATGGGACAGCGCCGCGGCCCGATGTCCGAGCTCACGCCGTCCCTGCCGATCGCGCTGCGAACCAGGTCGCCCAGTCCCCGGATGAAGTCGCAATCCACCGCCACGGTGGGACACCGGGTGAAGAACGGAACACCGGTCTCCGCAGCGACCTCGCGCAGCTCCATGTCGATTTCCACGAGCGTTTCGACATGCTCGGAAACGAATGCGATGGGCACCACCACGACCGGAACGGCCGCCGCGCCGGCGCGGCGCACTTCGTCTTCGGTGGACGGCCCGATCCACTGCACCGGGCCGACGCGGCTCTGGTAGCAGGTCGCCCAGTCCAGCTCCGTGCGGTCCAGCGCCTCGACGATGGCCGCGGACGTCATCTCCACCTGCCACTGGTATGGATCCCCGGCGTTGATTGTGCGCTGCGGCAAGGCGTGCGCGGATAGCAACAACCGCGGGGCGCCATGGTGCGATGCCTCATCCAGAGCCTTCCGGATGTTGCCGACAGTCGCGCCCAGAAAGCCGTGGTGCGCCGGATAGCAACACACGACGTCCTGCGGCGCGGTCAGACCCTGCCTGCGGGCCGCTTCCCTGAAGGCCTTCACCGAAGTACCTGTCGTCGTGGTCGAGAACTGCGGATACAGCGGCAGCAGGACGATGCGGTCCGGCCCGAAGTCCTTGATCCTGCTCACCGTCTCGCTGACCAGCGGGTGCCAGTAGCGCATGAACACGAAGACTTCCACCTGCTCGGCGGTGTCGGCGATATCCTTCTTGAGCGCCTCGGCCTGCTCCACCGTTGCCGGCAGCAGCGCGGAGCCGCCGCCCACCTTCCGGTAGATCTCCTCGCTCGTTGCAGCGCGCCGGGCCGTGATCAGCCGCGCCGCAACCCAGCGGAAGGGATTGGGCATGCGCAGGATCGCGGGATCGCTGAACAGGTTGAGCAGGAACGGACGGATGGCTTCGGGCGTGTCCGGGCCGCCCAGATTGAAGATCACCACGGCAAGCCTGCGTGGCTTCGCGGTTGCCGCATCGACCAAGGCCGTTTCCCCTTGCCTGAGTTACGTTTGAACGCCGGCGCTCAGGAGTCCGCCAGGGCCTCGTGGATCTGCTCGGTGCCGATGCGCAGTTCGAGCATGCGCTGGAACTCTTCCTCGCCGAAGACTTTTTGGGGCAGGACGTTCATCGGATCGAGCCGGTAACCCAGTTCCCGAACCTTGAAATCGAAATCGCGCTGCGCGGCGCGTTCCTCGTCCGGCACGGGCTCGGCTTCGTCCAGCCAGCCGAACCAGCGGTCGAGGAATCCTTCCAGGTACTGCTCGCACAGATCGATGTTGGCGTCCGTCAGTTCCGCCGTGTGGCTGATGCACACCGGCGACATCAACGCCCGCAGATAGGCGCCGTGGCTGACGTACTGGGTGAACGCCGGATTGCCCTGGAACTCGAGATAGGCGGCGTTGGCCGGCTCGTAGTAGCGTTGCAGGTACTCGGGATTGACCCGCAGGTCCACGCGCGGCGTGTATTCGGCGTAGAAGAACAGCCGCGGAATCGTCCCGAAAATCACCGCCAGGTGCGGCACGCGGTTCTGTTCGCCCAGGAACACCGTGGCATTGATGTCCAGGATGCTCGCATGGCGGTTGCCGATCCAGGAATGGACCAGCCACGGGAGCTCCGGGCTGCTGTACGCCTGGAACGACCCCTCCATGGCGCCGTCCGGCGAGGTGTAGTACTCCCGCCCTTCGCAACTGGGATGCAGTTCACACGGAAACCGCTCACGCACCCGATCGACGATCCCGGTCTGGATCCCCCAGCATCGCTTCCACGCGGCGGAAACGTCCACCTGCGGATTTTCCGCAAGAAACTCCATGATCGTCTTGATTTCGGTCTTTGCCATATGCCGCTCCGGTGAATGTGTTTCGGGTTTGTGCTGGTGTGATCAGGTTTTGGCGAGCAGTTCCAGGGCGGCGGCGGTCATTACGCGAACGCCGGTCTCAAGGGTTCGCTGGTAGGAAGGCAGAAAGAACGGCGAGTGCGTGGCCGGCAGTTTGAGGCCCCGGGCCTCCGCGCGGGCATATTGCTCCGGATCCGCGGCGCCCAGCCAGAAATAGAAGCCGGGGATACGCTCTTCCGTGCGGCCGAACCGGGCGAAGTCCTCGCCGCCCATGACCGGCTTGCTCTGCTCCACGTTCGCGTCCCCCAGCTCCGCGCGCAGCACGCTGGCCAGGCGGTTGGACAGGTCCGGGGCGTTGTAGAGCGCGGGCGTGTATTCGTTCTTCACGATCACCTCGGGCAGCCGGTCTTCGGGCAGGCCCATCGCCAGGGCCTGGGCCCTGGCGATACGGGCGATGCCCTCGAGCAGCAGCGCGCGGTTCTCGTCGGTGTACGAGCGCACGGTCAGCTGCAGGTCCACACGATCGGAGATGATGTTGTGCTTGGTGCCGCCGTGTATGGATCCCACGGTGACCACGCCCTGGTCGATCGGGTTGAGGTTGCGGGCCACCAGCGTCTGCAGCGCGGTAACTATGTAGGCGGACAGCACGATGGGGTCGTGGGTCAGGTGCGGCGCGGCGCCGTGCCCGCCGGTGCCGTGCACGATGATGTCCACCGAATCGACGTTGGCCATCGCGAATTCCGGCTTGTAACCGGCCTGCCCGGCGGGCAGGTTGGAGGTCACGTGCAGGCCGAGGTTGTAATCCGGACGCGGAAAGCGCTTGAACAGCCCGTCCTCGATCATGGCCCGGGCGCCGAGACCCCGCTCTTCGGCCGGCTGCGCCACCAGCACCACCGTTCCGCTCCAGCTGTCGCGCATGCCGGCGAGCTTGCGGGCCACGCCGATCAGGTTCGTGATGTGAATGTCGTGCCCGCAGGCATGCATGACCGGAACCGTGCGGCCCAGCTCGTCGAGGGTCGTGACCGTGCTGGCGTAGGGCACGCGGTTCAGCTCCTTGACCGGCAGTCCGTCCATGTCGCCGCGGATCATGACGGTGGGACCTTCGCCGTTGCGCAACACGCCCACCACGCCTGTGCCGCCAACCTCCGACGTGACCTCGTAACCCGCGGCTGCGAATTCCTCGGCCATGCGGGCCGCGGTTTCAAACTCGTAGAGCGACAACTCCGGGTTGCGGTGGAAGTGCAGGTACAGCTCTTCCATGTAGTCCTGTTCGGCTTGACTGACGCTGATTTCGGCGCTGGCCATGGAGGCGCACAACGCCAGAATGGCTGCACCGCTGACAAGAATCCGCATGATCGGGCCACTCCTTGAGTGTTTATCTAATCGCAAGGGGCGTAACTTTACACGAGGCGCCAGGCGCCAAAGATGGTCTCAAGACGGAAGATTCCGCAGTTCCCGAGGGTCATCGATGTCCACAGCGGCGAGCGGTACCGGCACGCTGAGCACGTCGTTTGAGGAAGCCAGAAGCACCCGGGCGCCCCGGTCCCCGGACAGGGATTTCAGCGCATCGAATTGCGAGCGGGGAAAGATCGCGGGAACGCCGGGTTTTCCGGCGTAGCGCGAGGCCACGACCGACCGCGGACTGGCTCGCCAGACCCGCACAAGCGCCACAAGGTCCGCGGCTTCCAGCAACGGCTGATCGGCCAGGCAAACAAGCACCGCGCGCGCGCGCCGATCAAGCGATCGTGCGCCGCAGGCCAGCGAGCGACCCATCCCGTCCCGCCAGCGCGCATTCCGCACGATGGTCGTCCCGCTCGGGGGCACACGGCCTTGCTGCAGTGCGCGGCGCATCGCTTGGGCGCGGTAGCCCAGCACCACGAAAACTGTCCCCGCGCCAGCCTCGTGAGCCAGACGCACGCTTCGCGCCAGCAGGGTCTCGCCCCGGTAGCTCGCCAGTTGCTTCGGCGAACCATATCGGCGAGACGCACCTGCAGCCAGAACAATGGCATGCAAGCCGGATCGCTTACGGATACGGATGCTCTTACGCATCGGATTCTTGACGGTATGGGCCAGTGTCGCTATCGACAGAGAGTGTAAGCCTGACCGCTCCACTCGACCCATCGAAACTACGAATCGATCAACTCGCAAGGCAGTCGTCAACGACCCATCCGGGTTGAAACTTCTATTCTTATCAGGCGGCAATCAGTCAGTCTACAATTCGACGCATGAGTGCAAGACCGGTGGCAATCCTCTCTCGAATCCGGGAAGAATCCGCGCCAGCACTCTCAAATGGACTGACTAGAAGCAGGGATGAGCAATGCACCTTACAAGGACTGTGAGAACACGGACGCCACTGGCAGCTATGTCGCAGCGGGAAATCACGGCAATAGAAGCGTCAGTCGCGCGAACGCTTCGGTCGTCCGTCGCACCATTGGACCCCCTTGATATCGCTAGGTCGCTGGTCCGCCAGGTCATTTCCGCCTACTGGAAGGAAACCGAGGCTCGTCTGGGGGGCCAGGCAGAGCTTCGCGAAATGCCGTCGGAAATCTCGCTTGCACCGCTTGAGCCGGAAGTTTGCGAGCTTGCCCAAAAAATGGGAACCAAGGCAGCCGAACTGGACGTGCTGGACGCCAGTTATAGGATTGGCGTTCTCTACACGGGCCTGATGCCCGACGAGCGTCAGGCACGCCTGGGAGCCCACTACACGCCGCGGGCGCTGTGCCAGCGGTTGCTGGACATGGCCGAGGACGCCGGGACCGAATGGGACACGGCACGCGTGCTCGATCCAGCGTGCGGCGGCGGCGCCTTCCTGTCTCCTCTAGCCCTTCGCATGGCGGCAAGCCTTAAGGACCAACCCGCGGAAACCGTGCTGACGAGCATCGAGCAGCGGCTGCGGGGCTACGAAATCGATTCGTTTGCCGCCTGGATGTCCGAGGTATTCCTGGATGTGATTCTCGCGGAATTGTGCCTGGAGGCAGGTAGGCCGCTCAAATCGCTTGTGCAGGTGTGCGATGCGCTGGAGCAGGAACCCGGATCGGAGAAATTCGATCTGGTCATCGGCAATCCGCCTTATGGCCGCATCACTCTGTCGCCGAACTTGCGTCAAAGGTTTCAGCGCAGCCTTTTCGGCCACGCGAACCTGTACGGTGTGTTCGCCGATCTCGCGTTGCGGTTTACGAGCTCAAGCGGCGTCATCGCTTACGTAACTCCGACCAGCTTCCTGTCCGGCGAATATTTCAAGGGATTGCGTGTATTGTTGGGCTGGGAAGCGCCGCCAGTCTCGATCGACTTCATTGCGGAGCGCAAGGGCGTCTTTGCAGACGTGCTCCAGGAAACCATGCTGGCGACGTATCAGCACGGCCGCGAACCCGGCGCGGTAAGCGTTCACTTTCTGACACAAGATCAACAAGGCTCAGTCAAGATCACCGGAGCAGGGTCCTTCAACCTGTCCGAAGAACTGGACAGGCCGTGGCTAATCCCGCGAAGCGACCGGCAAAGCGAACTCGTCGGCCGGGTATCCCGGCTGCCCTACAGATTAGCTGACTACGGCTACAAGGTAAGCACCGGACCGCTGGTCTGGAATCGGCACAAGTCCGGCCTGCGCGACGAACCTGGCGAGGGGCGCTATCCATTGCTATGGGCCGAATCCGTGCGCTCCAACGGCGTGTTTGAATTCCGGGCGCAAAAGCGCAACCACAAGCCGTACTTCCAACCAGCCAAGAAGGAACATTGGGTGGTTACTGATCACCCTTGCGTGCTGCTGCAAAGAACAACGGCCAAGGAACAGTGCCGGCGCCTGATCGCGGCCGAGCTTCCGGAGCAGTTCATCCGGAAGCACGGCGCGGTGGTCGTTGAAAATCATCTGAATATGATCAAGCCGCTAAACGGCACTCCCAAGGTGTCGGCAGCGGCGTTGGCAGCTCTCTTGAATAGCGATGTAGTTGACCAGGTATTCCGCTGCATCAACGGAAGCGTGGCCGTGTCAGCCTATGAATTGCAAGCGTTGCCGCTACCCTCCCCCGACGATGTCAAGGACATTGAAGAGTTGATCGAAACGCGCGCACGCCGAGAGGCCGTCGAGCAAGCCATTGAGCACCTGTACGGCGGCGAGGCGAAATAATGACGCTGCCGGCAATACTTCCAGTCCCGGAAATCCACGAAAGATTGGGAACGATCTTCCCGGAAGGCACGGCGCACCGCAATTTTCTGATTCGCGAGATGGCCGCCAAGACGGTATTCACTATGCTGTACGTCGGGGCGGTACATGGAACCGAATGCTGGCTGCGCCCCGATCAGGTAACGCGAATGACCGATGATCAAGCCGCTTCAATAGGCGAAGAAGATCGCATTGCTTGGCGCGACGCATCGTTGCGGCCCACGAATGAGTCCATAGCTGGACGGTGGTACGCGGCCAATACACGAGAGCCGATTCGGGACGAAACTCTGCGCGAAGGACTGGTACGCACGGGTGCCGTTCAAGAACGAGGTGACTTGCCCACTACATCGCCCCGGCCACGATATGCGCTGGCACCTGAGTTCGCTGCCTTGTTCGATCCAGCGTTGGAAGTAGAAGCGCTTCAAGCATCGATCGCTGCATGGCAAGAGACAAACCTGTCCGCGAGCGCGCTGGCGCGCATTGCGATATTGCGACGAGGCACCGTCGCCGCCGAGGAACGAGTGCTCGTGACATTTCCGAACGGAGAAACGCGGCACATGGAACCAGGCCCGAGTTCCGTCATATCCAAGGCCGTGGTGGAAGAATTCGCTCCTCGATTCCTTGAGCGCCCCGGCGTCATTCTGCTAAGCGAAAGCCGCAATAGAGTTGTGGCGCGCGATGACCAACTCGCGCAAGCAATCGGCCTGGAGATTCAGCCGGACCTGAATCTCCCCGATCTGATCCTGGTTGACCTAGGAACAGCTGAACCGTTGATTGTTTTCATAGAGGTTGTAGCCACAGCGGGGGCGATAAGTGAATCGCGCAGAGACGCACTAACGACGGTAGCTACGGATGCAGGATTCGCGGAACGCCAGTTAGCGTTTGTGACAGCGTACGAGGACCGCAACTACCCAGCGTTCAGGAGTTCGATAAGCGAACTCGCGTGGCACTCCTTCGCTTGGTTCATGTCCGAACCCGATCACATTATCGTGCTGCACCCAAGCACGAATGCTGCCAAGGCAAAGCTGTCAGAATTGATGGAGTAAAAGGCTACCTGCGTAAGCAGTTTCAGGTCGAAATGGACAACTTTGGTCGCGGAGTCACGCGCGTGGAACCCGTCGCTGAGACCGGAGTAGAACCGGAGCTGCCGCTTAAGTTAAACGACTCCGAGTAAGCAGACTAAATGGCCCCAGCCGGGGACGTGCAAATCGTCGACACGATGCTGTGGACGGTGAGACGGGTGTAAGGCGAGCCGACACAGGCTACCAATAGAATAATGTGCCATAGTATAAATTCTATGGTATGCTTATTTTCTAAACTCGTCCTAATATTTAGGCGCACAAGGTAGGGCTGATGGAATACACAAACAAGCAGCTTGAGAACCACGTCAATCGAATAAAGCTGACGCAAGAGCAAAAGTCTTCGTACTCTCGACAGATTGACAATTTGAGGGAGAACGTAATCGAAGCTGTGAACTCGATGGAGAACACCCGCGTAATCAAGATCAAACGAGCGGGTTCCTGGAAAAAAGGTACGGCTTTGGCGCCGAAATCAGGCCGTCCACTTGATGTTGACTTGGTAATCTACATGGACGTAGAGGAAACTACGTCTTTCGACGCCGAGGAACTCCGAGACGAGATCATAAGGGTCCTTTGCAAAGCCTATCCAAACAAGAGCCGGTCTGACTTTACCGGTGGGCAAAAGACCATTGGAATAGTTTTTCGGGGATCAGGGCTTGAAGTCGACATTGTCCCTTTTATCCCCGAAAAGGGTAACACCACATACGGACGACAGCCTCGAAAGAGACTCAATTCCGGTGATTTCAAGACCAGCGTAGACAAACAACTCGCATTCTCAGTTGACCTGAAGAGCAAATACCGTATATACGCGCCCGTCGTTCGAGTACTAAAGGCGTGGAGAAATTACCAGGAATTAGAGCTTTCTTCGTTTGCGATCGAATTAGGCGTAGCCCACTTGGCGATAACAGGAGCCCTGACGAGCACTTCGATATCGGCTGGATTGGTCGCCTTCTTTGAACTTTTCGGTAACGGTAACCCTATACAGATTTTCTTTCCCGGGGCCATTGGAATAAAACCAAGTGCCAATCCCTGGATAGCAGATCCAACCAACAACCAAAATAATACTCTCAGGTTGGACCAAGCAGAATGGCAAGAGGTACTAACAGCTGCGGAAGTTGGTTTCGAAACCATTTCTTATGCAAGAGTGGTACGCGAGAGAGGCAAAACGCTAGCGCTTTGGCAAGAGGTGTTCGGGCCTAGCTTTAGAGTCACCGAGTAATAGATGTGATTACAACAACACGAACATATACCAGGACGGACATTAGGATTGCGTTCGAGATGTTCGCCGCGGACCTCAACATGCTTGCGTTCCGAACACAAGCAATGGAACTGAATCGCGCTTCGGACTGTGCTGCTGATGTTTGTCTTATGGCCCAAGAAGATTGCTTGACTGCGGTTCACATCCAATTGCTTGATGCCAACGACAAACTAGTAAGGGCGCACAGGTACTCGGTGGAACAAGGGATTTGGTCGGAATCGCAACGCCCAGGAGAGAACAAGTGGCCACGATTGCCAGACGGATTACTTACAGTAATTGTTAAGCCCTCAGACGGCGCAAAGCTAGGCAGACTGAAGAAATCTGGAAGATTGCGCCTTCAATGGACAAATTCTAGTCTGTCGACTGACTACGCAGGCATGCGAATCGATGGCAGCAGACTGTATTCCAGTAACACATACGGATTGCGGCGCCAGTCGTTCATCAACTGAAGGAAAAACGCGATGTCTCAGAATACCCTTGACGCACAGATTGAGCTTCCCTCCGCAAACATCGAATCGGTCTGCAGAACGCTCATCGGCTTTGAGCAACGCTATCAAACGATTAAGAAACACTTGCTCGTCGCATTGCTTCCTGAAAAAGTTGAGGAGTGGAGCAAGAGATTCCATAGTCAGGTCATACCACTGTGCGATGTAATTCGTCAAAGGCATCCGCTATTCCTGTTTAGTGGTGATGTTGGAACCGGGAAGACCGTCACTGCCGAGTGCGTAGCGAACCGGTTCACCAGCGAAATGGACAAGGAGGGCTTCCTTTTGAAGCTCAGCACGCGGGTGAGAGGACGCGGCCTGCACGGAGAAATGAGCCAGCTAATTCAGGAAGCGTTTGAGAACCTCAAAATTCAAGCAGGCAAGAAGCGTCTGTCCTATCTATTGATCGACGAGGCGGATTCTATTGCAACTCTTCGAACTACTGAGCAAATGCACCAGGAAGAAAAGGCCTCGGTAAATACTCTGATCCAAAAGATTGACAATATACGTGAGTTGGGTGGTCGGGCCGTGATTTTTTTGTGCACCAACCGACCCGACGTGATAGATCAAGCAATTGTTCGGCGGTCGGCCTTAACGGTTCAATTTGACCGTCCAACTAAAAAAGAATGTTTGGACTTGCTCGTTCACGACCTACGCGGGACAGGATTGTCGGAGCACGAATTAGAACGCCTTGCTTCGATGACCTCATCGGGAGGCTTTCACGGAGATTGTGGTTACACGTTTTCGGACCTTCGCCTGAGGCTCCTTCCCGAGGCACTTGTTAGATCCTTTCCCACCGAGTCATTAACTTTTGACGTTCTGGCGGATGCGATACGGGTTACACCGCCCAGCCCTAGGCTGAATTAAAGTGAGTGGTGTCGAAAATACAACGGATCAGGAAATCCTTAGAAAACTAAAAAGAAAGGCGGAACTTTGTCGATTTTGCCACTCGGAGATGAGAAGTAGATACGCAGTATTTCGTAATCTTAAGGAATTTTCGATTACTGTATTGTCTTTGCTGATTGCCGCTTTGTCTGGACTTTATTATCGAAATATTCTCGCCAACGAATATGTGCTTGCCGCGATCTTCCTAATTCCCCTCTCGGTGGCTCTAATTCAGGCGCTGGACCAAGCAGTTTTTCATTGGACAACCAAGGTTGCCCTCCACGAAGCTTCCGTGTCCATATGGGGCAACTGGATAAGAGAGGCTGATTTTTTCGAACACAACTTTAGTAAACATTCAAAATCTGAAGCAAATCGGAAACTTCTGGGCGTCGAGATCGGATATCGCAACTGCATGGATAGTACTGGACAAATCCCTAATCGTTTGTTTCTAAAGTACAAGCGCGACTTTCGGCGTCATTTGCTTAAATCTCAGTCTATAGACGAGATGCAACTTAGCGATCTTCGCTTTTGGAAACGTGTATGGCGGGAAAGGAAGAACAAACAGTAGCGCGGGTAGAGCGGCTCAGATTCATAGAATTACTGCTTTACTTTGGTGGGTCCGTCAATCGTGAAGACCTGACCAATCGTTTTGGCATATCCAAGGCTTCGGCCTCCAATTTGCTTTCCGCATACGGACAGCTGGCACCACATAATTTGACCTACAACGTCCGTAAAAAGCGCTATGAGATCGCGTCCACCTTCAAAGCCGTTTTTAGTGGCCGCCTGCCTACGGACCGAGTTCCGATATATACCATTCCTAAGCTCTATGAACCAACTAGTGACCAAGAAGTAGAAAAGATTGCGCTGATATCAAGAGCAATACAAGCCGAAAGACCGCTTTCGATAGTCTATTCCTCCGCGTCAAGCGGACGAACCAAGAGGGAGATTGTTCCGGTTGCTCTCGGGGACAATTTGCTTAGGTGGCATTTGCGAGCGTTCGATAGAAAACGTCAACGGTTTTCGGACTTTGTTCTCCATAGGATTGCAGATGTGATGGAGCTTGACGATGACTCGATTCATCCATATGAGCATCCCAACAGAGATACGCAATGGCATGCAATCGTCGAACTTAAGCTGCGTTTCCATTCCGAAAATTTGGAAGATGCCTCTTCGTTTGCTACTGATGGCGCGATAATCAGCATCAAGTTACGAGCTGCGATGGCAGGTTATTTTCTTCAACTTTGGAACGTAGATTGTTCAGAACAAGGGCAGCTAAAGGGGAGGCAGTATCAATACTTACTGGAGAACTTGGCGGAAATCTCCGAGGTTGCGGATTTGACTCTCGCTCCCGGCTATTCGGCGTCAAACCAAGCCATCTAACGACAACCACTGGCCCATTGCGGCGGCCTTGCCGCATTCCCACGTGTACACCCAACTCTCCTTTGCATGCGCTCGCCGGTTCGGCCAGCTCGCGTGTGTGGAATTGGCGCGCCCGAAGGGATTCGAACCCCTGACCTTCGGTTCCGGAGACCGACGCTCTATCCAGCTGAGCTACGGGCGCGCCGTTGCCTATCGCTCATGGAGATTATGCCGCAACGCCCGTCGAAGACAGTGACTTTAGTTTCGTGTATCGTTGCCCGCAATTTGAAATGAGGGCTGTTGCGGCGGCGCAGGAAATCAAGGGAAAGATGCAAGTTTCTCCGGCACTGCGCACGCCGAAGCCGCGCACAGGACCAATCTGTAGTAACGAGGCAAAACCCTGTGGATTGATGATCGAGGATTGCGGCCACCAGAAGGATAAAGACTTTACTTCGGCGCCGGTTACCTCCGCGTGGCGAATGACTTCGGTAATGTGCCCAAAAGATCGCAAGAACGACGTAGGGTGGGGCAGTAACGCTGCCTATTGAATGCGTGTGTTCTACGCAGAAAAAGCGAATTGTTTTCGGGTGACCAGGAGGCGTAGATGTCACGCGAAGTCCCTTGAGCATCAGATGCCTTGGTCAAACTGGATGGCGCTGAGGCCTACGAGAATACCCGCTTCCTGAAGATGCACTCCGAGCGGACAACTACAGCAATTTGAGCCGATACTCTGATGTTAGAAAAGAAGATACTCAAACCCGTGGCTGAATTTCTCCGAGATTCGGGCCAATGAAAGATGCCCAGAAGCCCGCCGATGTCAAGCTGATGACGCTTGTGGGGCACCTTCGTGAGGGCCGCTACGTCATCCCGGACTTTCAGCGAGAGTTCGAATGGGAGCCATGGGACATTCGCGACCTTGTGCGGTCGATTTTTCTTGACTACTACATAGGCAGCCTACTTCTCTGGAAAAGCAAACCCGAGAGTTTTGACGCGCTGGCCTGCGAACCGATCTACGGGCACCAGGGCCATGACCGCGATCCGGTACATATCGTCTTGGACGGCCAACAGCGGCTTACTGCTATGCACTATGTGTTCACTGCTCCAGAAAAGCCGCTCCCGAACCGGTCGAATCGCTTCCTCTACTTCATTCGAGTCGATAAGTTCATGGCGGGGGCCTACGATGTGGCGTTTGAATACGATTGGACTCAGCGGGGTGTCAACCTTCTGGCCAACCAGACAGCGCAGTTCGAGAATCACATGTTTCCCGTCTCGATTGTCGGTCAGGGCCACTTCGGGCTTCCGAACTGGGTTCAAGAATACGAGAAGCACTGGAGCGCCAAGAAAAAGGCCGCAACAGACGCTGGCGACGATGCCAACGTGCACGAGGCGACTCGCCGGACAGAAGATGCGCAGGCTTTCGGGGACCATGTCATGGTCCTATTTGAGCAATATAAGATTGCCTACATCGAACTCGATCGCGACTTGGCGATCGACAAAGTCTGCGACATCTTTACGCAAATCAACAGTCGCGGGTCCAGGCTCGACATCTTCGATCTGATCAACGCGCTTTTGAGGCCCAAGGGCCTTCAACTCAAGCATCTCTGGCGCGACGCGGCCCCACGGCTTGATTTCGTCGACACCAAGCGTATGAATGTGTATCTGCTACAAGTAATGTCCATTCTGCGCCAAGCCTACTGCTCACCCAAGTACCTCTATTTCCTGCTACCCAATCAAGAGAGGCAAGTGCGCGATGCGGATGGTTCACTGCGGAACGAAGTTCTGGTCCCGGACATCGATGACTTTTTTCTACGCTGGAATGAGGCCGTTGACGCGGTTGAAAGCGCGATCAAACTACTGCGCCATCCGCAAGAATTCGGCGCTATCTCGGCGCAATATCTACCCTACGTTTCGATCCTTCCGGCGTTCTCTGCGCTACAGGCGGTCATACGCACACTCCCTGCTCCGCGTCAGCTTGATGCTGGCCGAAAACTTCGCCACTGGTACTGGGCCAGCGTCTTCACCAACCGCTACTCGGGATCGGTGGAATCCACGAGCGCTCGCGACTATCTCGATGTGAAGGCTTGGTTCGACGATAATGCTGCGAAACCGGGCCTGATCTCCGAATTTCGGGCACGTTTCAAGAACTTGGATTTGTACCGCGAGACTAAGCGCGGCACCTCAGTCTACAATGGCATCTTCAACCTTTTGGTCCTAAACGGTGCCCGCGATTGGGTTACGGGCAACGTTCCGGAACACGGTGATCTCGACGACCACCACATCGTTCCGAGGAGTTGGGGCAAAGCCAACGACCTCAGTGGCGATATCGACACTATCCTGAACCGATCCCCGCTCTCCGCCGACACCAACCGTAATGTAATCCGTGAGCGCCTGCCGAACCAGTACATTCCGGAGCTAATTGAGGAAAGCGGGGAGACCCGGGTTCGTGCCATTTTGGAATCCCACTTTGTTACACCGGAGGCGTTCGAAATACTATTGCGCGACCCGTTCACGACGCAAGACTTCAAGGACTTTGTTGCCGAGCGGCAGCGCACATTTGTAGACGCGATCGAATACCTGCTCGTGAAAGAGCGGTTGGATCTTCCGGTTCCACTTCGCGAACTGGACGCACGAATCGAGGCGGTCGAATTGGCCCTGCGCAACCGAATTGACGTGGCGCTGGCTCATGACTCGGAAAGACTACCGCCCCATGTGCAGCAGAAAACCAAGGAGCGATTGCAGGCTGCCGCGAGAAAGAACGCCGCACTCGACCGCGAACGCTACGAGACGCTCGCTGGCATACTGGAGTATGCCGATTTACGCGATATTCAAGACACGATCATGAACAAGACGCTCTGGAAGCGCTTTGAGTCGTGTTTCGTCAACAAGGAAACGCTCGGGAAGTACTTCGACCAACTCGCAGATCTTCGTAACGCCATCCGCCATAGTCGCAGTGTTAACGAGATCACGCGAATGGAAGGTGAAGCGGCGATCCTTTGGTTTGAGAAGGTGAACGAAAATGATTCGCCATCATGAGCCTTACGTCTTGACAAAATAATCGGGCATCGACTGGCTGGGTGTCTGTGCTTTGGCGTGTGCGTAAGTTGGGATCACTATTATGAAAAAAAGGCAGTCGAACGGATGATCAGCGCGAAAACCACTCTCTGGGGCGATTGGTAACGATTAAATGACTAAATTGTAAGTTCGACTCTCCCGAATATATCCTTCCGACGCCCCGCACCTGGGCGGAAACTACAGGACTCGAAGTATCGAGGGCGGGACGCCCTCTTCCCCGGGACGTCCTCGCTATCGGTTAGTGCTTGCCGGGGTTCAACTCCACGCCGCGGCGCTCGTAGTGCACGTAGGCGAGCAGCCCGATCATCTTCTCGTCGGCGGTGGACGCGGCCGGCGTCTTAGTTTCTCCCGCCGCCAGCCGCGTTCGCGTTACTTCCTTTTCGCGCGGGGCTCCCATCTGAACTTGATGTCCGCAAGCTGTTCCCTGTCTGTCGCCCAGGGATTGTCGTCGAAGCCGGCGAAGCCACGCTCGACCTCCTTGAATCCCCTGCGTATGTAAAAACCCCGTGCGACCTCGTTCCGCTGGAAGGTGAACAGCTCGAGCCCCGCTGGAGATTTCCGCTTGGCCAGGTCCAACAGGGCTGTGCCGAGCCCCAGCCCCTGGCATTCGACATGAACGTAGAGATGGTCCAGCCGGGTTCCGGACAGAACCATGAAGCCGAGGACCGTGCTCGATCCGGGGTCCACGGCGACATGGATATGGGCAGGGTCGATGGCTGACAGAAAGTCCATCTGTCCGGTCAGTTCTCCGAAGTCGTCCTGTTCTGCCAACCCCATGGCGCGCTGGAACGATCGACGCCACATCTTGACGAGCTCCAGTGCGTACTCCGGTCGGTAGTCGACCAATTCGAACCGCAACTCTCCAAGAGTAAGCCTCGGCGTTTGCGAGAGGGTTGGAGGCATGGTTGTTACTGGACCAGGAATCCGACCCGGTACTCGAAACTCAGGCGCGGTTCCGCATCCCTCGGCGTCTCGGGATTCGCGCGGCGGGATCCTGGAAGTGCAGATCCTCGGGCTGCCCGGTGGCTTCATTCCAGGCGACTGTGCGCACGGCGTTGTCATGAAGCCTGCAGTGCACCGCGGCGCGCCCGGTATGCACGTCCACGAACTGCCAGCCGGTGGCGTCGCGCTCGAAGAACGGGCCGGCGCGGTTCATCGGCACGGTCAGCACCGGCAGGTAGTGCTCCGCGTGCACATAGCTGCCGGGATAGGGCCAGGGCCAGGCGGTGGCCACGGCCGAAGTGAATGCGATGTTGCCGATCTGGTTGTACTGGATCTGGTGCACATGACCGTATAGCACGGTCACCTTGTCGAACGGCGCGAGTATGGCCTGCACCTGCTCGGCGTCGTCGGTCCAGAAGTTCCAGCCCCTGTAGATCTTCTGCAGCGGCGAATGCGAGATCACCACGATGGGCGTGCGCCGGTCCAACTGTGCGAGATCGTTCCTGAGCCACTCGCGCTGCTCGTCGCCCACCATGAATGGCGAGCCGTTCGGATTGTCCAGTCCCGCCATCTCGTTCATCCGCTGCTCCGCCGTCTGCCAGCGATCGAACGTCCACTCATCGTGCGTCACGATGGAGTTGAGCAGCACGAAATGCACGCCCTTGTGGTCGAAGCTGTAGTAGTGGGGGCGCTTGAAAAGGTCCGACCAGTACTCGCCAAGATCGAGGTAGTAGTCGTGCTCGCCCAGGATTGGATAGATGTCGTAGTTCAGCGCCGAGAGCAGTTCCGCGCCGTGGTCCAGCTCCGGCTTCGTCCCGAGCTGGGCCAGGTCGCCGCCGTAGATCACGAAGTCCGGCTTCGGGTTCAGGAGATTGGTTTCGGCTACTGCCCGGATCAGCCCGCGGTCCCAGTTGCGCACGAACTCCGTCCCGCGGACGTGCTGGATATGCGAATCGGAAATGAACGCGAAGCTGAACTCCGCCGACTGCTCGCTGCGGCCCAGCCTCACACAGGTCAGCGGCAGCGTGCCGACCGCCGCCATGCTGGCCGCCCGCTGGATGAATTTGCGTCTGTTGCTCTGAATCATCGCTCTCTCCTAATCCGCGCACGATGCGCCTCGGACCGCCCCGATAGCAAGTAGAGCATCATGCCAGTTCGCTGCAGGACGAGCCGTAGGCGAAGCAACTGTGGCAGCGATGGTGGCGCAACATGATGCGCTTCCCACGGCTTTCCGCAAGGCTGCCGCCCAGGTCGAAGGATTCGTCGTCGTCCACCAGCGTGCAGGCGTAGACGCGCATGCGCCCCTGTTTCTTGACCACCATTTTCGAGAAGTAGCACATGAACGAGCGGCGAGACTCCTCGTCGTGATGCGTGGTCATGCAGTTTTCCGTGATCCGCCGCACCGCGGGGTTCGATCCGGGCGGCAGGAAATCCGGAAAAGACACGATGCGGGTGTCCATGGGCAGGCCGTTCTCGGCGAACAGCTTGCGAAACGCCCCATCCACCGCCGCGCCATCCTCGCCGGAATCGGATTGCCGGGCCAGCGATACGGCGAATCCGCGCGCGTGCAGAGCGGAGAGGCTGCGCCAGGACTTCCCGAAATTTCCCTCGCCACGCGCCGCATCGTGCCGCGCCGCGTCGGCGTAGTCGATGCTGATCCGGAAACTGACCGGATAAGGCCGGGCGGCCAGCGAATCGATCTCGCCCAGGCGCCGGATCATCGGATCGGTGCCGTTGGTCAGCACCAAACACGGCCCCAGGTTCGAGGCATAGCGCAGAATCCGGATGAAATCCTTGACGATGAAAGGCTCGCCGCCGGTAAACGAGTATTGCCGAACGCCCAGCGACGCGGCCTCGTCGAGCAGCGGCTTCGCGTCCGCCAGCGTGATTCGCTGAAGTCGGTCGTCTCCCGGCCGGGAGCCTTCCAGACAGAACGGGCAGGCGAGATTGCAGGCCGTCCCGGTGTGAAACCAAAGCTCGCGCAGGGCGCCGGGCTGAATGTAGCCGCGCGGTTCCGTCGCTTCAGTCATTATCGAAACCACGATTTCAACAGACGCGCCGCGCGGGGCGTCAGCCGGGTGCGCGCGTACTGGTCGGCCAGCCGGCGCAGGTATTCGGCGCGGGTGGGATAGGGAAGCACGGCCTTGCCCGCGGCGCCAAGCCCCAGGCCATTGGCCATGGCCATGCATAGCGGCGCGATCTGTTCTCCGGCGTCATGTCCGACGATGGTAGCTCCCAGGATCCTGTCGCTCCCCCCGGCGGTCAACAACTCGACGAAGCCGTCGCCTTCGCCCGCGGTCCTGGCCCGGTCAAGCTCCCCGAAATTCAGGCGGTAGCGGTCGAAGGCGATGCCTTCCTCGGCAAGCTGCGCTTGCGTTCGTCCGACCTGGGCCACTTCCGGGTCCGTGTAGGTGCACTGCGGAACCACCAGCCCCCGCGCGCTGGCGGTCGGCGCGAACAGCGCGTTGCGCACGACGATGCGCGCCTGGGCGTCGGCGTTGTGCGTGAACGGCAGTGCGGAGCAGACATCGCCGGCCGCGTAGATTCTCCTGTTCGTCGTGCGCAGCTTGTCGTCCACGGCGATCCGTCCGTCGCGCACCTCGACGCCCGCGGCGCCGAGGTGCAAACCCTCCAAGTTGGCGCGGCGCCCCGCCGCGACAAGCAGGCGGTCGGCCGTGACCGAAGCGCCGGGGGCATGAACCGTCGGACGGCCGCCCTGCGAACTGATCCGGGTCACCTTCGAGTCCAGGTGCAGCCTCACCCCGTCGGACTCGAGCGCGGCCGCCACCGCGTCGCTGGCCGGAGCAACCGCACCGGGCAGCACACGCCCGGCCATCTCGAAGAGGTGCACCTCGACACCGAGCCGGGCCATTCCCTGAGCGAGTTCGCAACCCACGGGGCCGGCGCCGAGAATCGCCAGGCGCCCGGGGCGGTCGACCAGGTCGAAGAACGAGTCGTTGGTGAGCGCATCGCATTCCTGCAGTCCCGGAATCCGCGGTAGTTCGGCCCGTGCGCCGGTCGCGATCAGGAAGCGCCGCGCGGCCAGGCGCTGACCGTCCACTTCAACGCTGTTGCGGCCGGCGAACCGGGCCGATCCCAGGAAAACGTCCACGCCGCTTCGAACATAGCGTTCCACCGAATCATGCGCCGCGATCTCCGAGCGGACCTGCCGGAGCCAGGCGAAAGCTTCATCGAAGCCGGCGTTCGGATTGCGCCGCGTAAATTCAAGAAGAGATTTGGAAGGTACGCATCCGACGTTCAGACAATCTCCACCCATCGCCTTCCTTTCCACCAACGCGACACGGGCGCCCAGGCCTGCCGCCGCGATCGCGGCGACCAGACCGGCGGGCCCGGCGCCGATCACGGCCAGGTGATACTTCCGGCGGGGCTCCGGATTGCGGTAGTTCCCGGGAAAAACCCGTTCCCGCCAGCGGCGGTCATGGTCGTCGCCCGGGTAGCCCATGTGCTTGCCGTCTCGCATCAAGCTCGTTCCCGTCCGCCGGCGTAGTTCAATTGGTGTCGGCCATCCTACATTGAGTATCCGTGCCGCCCGGGACCGAAAGATTCACTTGTGGGAAACCCGGTTCGAATTGGCTATGCTGGCATCCATGCTTTTTTCGGGCAGGGGACGGAACGGGACGGCGCGGTTGTTGGGCACGGCCGTGCGGGCGCTTGCGGTCGGCGCGGTGTTCTGCGCGGGAAGCGTGCCGGCGCCCGCCCAGCCGGCGTCTTCGACCCTGGTATTCGCCGCCGCCAGCACGATGGTTCCGCTGAACGATCTCGCACAATCATTTGAGCGGGAACGGGGGCGGCCTGTCCGGTTCTCTTTCGCCGCCTCTTCAACGCTGGCCCGGCAGGTCATGCACGGCGCAGGCGCGGACCTGTTCCTTTCCGCCAACAGGCAATGGCTGGATCGTCTCGAGCGGGACGGTTTCCTGGCGGCGGGCTCGCGGCGCGAATTGACCGGCAATCGGCTTGCCCTGATCCGGCCTGCCGACGGGAACGCAAACGTGATCCTCGGCCGCCCCGCGACGCTGCTGGGTGCGCTTGCGGACTTTCCGCTGATGCTGGCCGATCCGTCACACGTACCGGCGGGCATGTACGCGCGCGAGGCCCTTGAGCACCTCGACCTGTGGGAACCTCTCCAGGGACGGCTGGCATTCGCCGCCAACGCGCGCGCCGTGACGGTGCGGGTGGCGCGCGGCGAGGCGCCGCTCGGCATCACCTACGCCAGCGAACTGCGCGCCGAGTCGGGCCTGGAAGCGGCTGCATTGCTCCCTGCGGAAAGCCATTCGCCGATCCGCTACGAACTGGCCCTGATCGGGCCGGCCGACAACCCGTCGGCGCTGGCCTTCTACGAATATCTGCTAAGCAGCGAAGCGCAGCAGGTTTTCCTGAAGCACGGATTCACACCTGGGAGTGGGGGCACTGCCCCCACGGCGATCCCGCCCTCGGCGAAGGCGGGGACGCCTTCGCTCCCAGGGAAAGCTGGACATCGGCCCTCCCGGGAGCGATGACGCCCGTCTGGGAAATCGCGGCGCTGTCGCTCAAGGTTTCGCTTTGGGCGGTGGCCTGTTCGCTGCCGGTCGGGATCGCCTGCGCCTGGGTGCTGGCGCGCTGCCGCTTTCCGGGCAAGATCCTCCTGGACGGCCTCGTGCACCTGCCGCTGGTCACACCGCCGGTGGTGGTGGGCTATCTGCTGCTGATCGTGCTGGGACGAAACGGCTGGCTGGGGCGGCTGTTCCACGACTGGTTCGGCGTCACTTTCACGTTCACCTGGAAGGGCGCGGCCGTTGCCGCGGCGGTCATGGCTTTCCCGCTCATGGTCCGGGCCATCCGCCTAGGGATCGAGTCGGTGGACCGGCGTCTGGAAGAGGCGGCCCGAACACTGGGCGCGACCCCCGCGCGCGCGCTGTTTACCGTCACCCTGCCGCTGGCGGCGCCGGGCCTGCTCAGCGGGGCACTGTTGGCCTTCGCGCGCTGCCTGGGCGAATTCGGCGCCACGATCACTTTCGTATCCAACGTCCCCGGCCAGACCCGGACCCTTCCGCTGGCGATCTACACGCTGCTGCAGACGCCCGAAGGCGAGACCGCCGCGGCCTGGCTGGCCGGCGTTTCGCTGGCGCTGGCCATCGCTGCGCTGGCGGCGTCGGAGCTGGCTGCGCGCGCGGTGCGCAGGCGCCTGAACTGACCGGGCGCGCGCCATGCTGAAGATCGACGCACGCAAGAAACTGGCCGAATTCGAGTGGCGGGGCCGGCTCGAGATCCGGCCCGGCCTTACCGCGCTGTTCGGACAGTCCGGCGCGGGCAAGACTTCGCTGGTGAACATGGTTGCCGGCCTGCTCACGCCGGACGAAGGCGAGATCGCGATCGGCGGGACCTGCGTGTTCTCGAGCCGCAAGGACGTAAACCTGTCTCCCGAGCGGCGCCCGGTGGGCGTCGTCTTTCAGGACGGAAGGCTTTTCCCGCACCTGAGCGTGGGCGGAAACCTTCGGTACGGCCGCCCCCGCGGATCGCGGTCGGCGCCGACTCTTGAGGAAGTCATCGAACTTCTGGAACTTGAGGCGCTGCTCGGGCGGCGGCCGATGAGCCTTTCCGGAGGCGAACAGCAGCGGGTGGCGATCGGGCGGGCGTTGCTTACGGCGCCGGACGTGCTGCTGCTGGACGAACCGCTTTCCGGGCTGGACGGAGAGCGCCGCGGTGAAGTGCTGGGCTTTCTCGAGCGGCTCAAGCGGGACAGCGACCGGATCATCGTCTACGTGACGCACCGCATGGAGGAGGTGGTGCGGCTGGCCGACCGCCTGGTCCTGATCGATCGTGGCGAGGTCCGGTCGTCCGGAGGGCTCCAGGACCTGCTCGGCCGCCCGGAACTGCAGGCGGTCATCGGTCAGCGGACGGCGGGAGCGCTGCTGCGTTGCCGGATTGAGCAGATCGACGATGGCGACGGCTTGAGCCGCCTGTCGTGCTCCGGGCACACCATCCTGCTGCCGCGGCTGGACCTCAAGTCCGGGAGCGAAGGCGTCCCGCCTGCGCCGAGGGCGGGACGCCCTCGCTCCCAGGACGCCGATATCGTGCTCCAGGTGCGGGCGGGCGACGTGTCGCTGTCGCTGGAACCTCCCCGCCGAAGCAGCGTGCTGAACGTGATGGAGGGCACGGTCGAGCGGGTCGTGCAGGAAGACGGCGCGCTTGCCGATGTGGTCGTCAACGTGGGCCAGACGCTGTGGGCGCGCGTCACCCGGCGCTCGGTGCGGGAACTCGGGCTTTCGCCCGGCGTGGCGGTCTACGCCACGATCAAGGCCGCTTCGCTGTACTCCGCAGACTGATCTCCTCCAGCGGAACTTCCGTAGGTTCCCCCCGGCGGCCCTTCGGCGGAACGACCCAAGCCTGACCGTAGACCACCTCGATGCTGACGGCGACCATGCCGTCGGCGCCGCGTTGCGCTGCAAAGGCCTCCTCCACGACCCGCCGGCGCCGACGCCCGGCCAGGCCCGAAGACCGGGGCATCATCGCCCCGCCAGCCCCGCAACGGCGCAGATCGCCTTCCAGCGTCGCGTAGTCCGCGTACGGCACCGGGAACCGCTCGGCGCTCATGACCGGGTCGGCAAAACCGGCCTGCACCAGGGCGTCGCCGAGGTGGTGCATGTCCAGCAGCGTCTCGGGGGCGTCCTCCAGGCCAGCTCTGCTGCGCGCGCGGCGCAGTTCCCCGAGCGTGTCCGGGCCGAACATGGAAAAGAAGACCAGGCCCGGCGAGTCCAGCACCCGGCGAAACTCGGCGAGCGCGGCGCCCATGGCCGGACACCAGTGCAAGGCCAGGTTCGAGAACAGCAGTTGCGCGCAGCCGGCGGCCAGCGGCATCTGCTGCATGTCTCCGCAAATCCGCTCGCCGGTCCCGGCGCGCAGCATGCCGAGCGAACTGTCGAGCGACAGCACACGGGACCCGGGAAAGCGTCGCAGCAATTCGCCCCGCGCACCCCCGGGGCCGGCGCCGGCATCGACGATACAGGCGGGCTCGATGCGCACCCATTCCAGTTGCTCCAGCATCCGGCGGCGTATCTCCGCGTGGAGGAAATCATGCTCCGCAAAGCCTGCCGCGGCGCGGTCGAAGGCGCGCCGGACACGCCAGGGTTGAGGACGGGCCATTAAGCGGGCGCGCCTATGCCCGACAAGCCGGAGCGGCGGTTAACATGGCGCGCGGCGGAACGCGGGAAACAGACCGGATGAGCGCAGGCGACGCGGCGGAGGTAACACCCACCCGGGAGCGCGGGCAGTTCTCGCTTCTGCTCACGCGGCGGTTCGCGCCTTTCTTCTTCACCCAGGCGCTGGGCGCTTTCAACGACAACGTGTACCGCAACGCCGTGATCGTGCTGATCGTGTTCGGCGCCGGCGCGGCCAATGCCGACACGCTGGCCAACCTGGGCGCAGGCCTGTTCGCCCTGCCGTTTTTCCTGTTCTCGGCATGGGCCGGCGAACTCGCCGACCACGGCGACAAGGCGGCCCTGGCGCGCCGGATCAAGATCGCCGAGATCTGCATCATGCTGCTGGGCGGCCTCGCGGTGGCGTCCGGCTCGGTGTGGGCGGTGATGGCGGTGCTGTTCCTGATGGGCACGCAGTCCACCTTCTTCGGTCCGATCAAGTACGCCATCATCCCCCAGCACCTGAGACAGGCGGAACTGGTCGGCGGCAACGGACTGGTGCAGATGGGCACCTTCGTGGCCATTCCCGCCGGGCTCGTGCTCGGCGGCGCGCTGGCGGCGGCCGAACCGCAATCATCGCGGCCGCTGCTGATCGCAGTCACCGTCGTTGGGCTGGCGGTGGCAGGATACCTGGCCAGCCGCTTCATTCCGGCCGCGCCGCCCGCCCAGGGCGCCGGCAGGATCTGCTGGAACCCCTTCACCGTCGTCGCCCGCATGGCGCGTGCCTCGGCCGCCAGGCGTTCGGTGCTGTTGTCGATACTGGGCATTTCCTGGTTCTGGCTGCTTGGGTCCGTGGTCCTCACACAGATGCCCAATTATGGCAAGGAGGTCCTCAACGCCAACGAAACGGTCACGACCTCGCTTATGGCCACGCTGGCGGTCGGCATCGGCGTGGGTTCCATGGTGTGCGAATGGCTGTCGGGACGCCGCGTGGAAATCGGCCTCACGCCCATCGGCAGCCTCGGGCTGTCGGCATGCGCTGCGCATTTCGCCCTGACCACGATGAGTCCGGTTACGCCGGCGGCGGGAATGGGGCAGTTTCTTGGCGCCGGCGGCTGGAACCCGGCGCTCGACCTGTTCCTTATCGGGTTCTTCGGCGGGCTTTACGCGGTCCCGATGTACTCGGTGATCCAGCAGCGCACGCGCCAGGAGACCCGCGCCCGGGTCATCGCGTTCAACAACATAGTCAACGCGGTGTTCCTGGTGACCGGCGCGGGACTGAGCATCCTGGTGCTGGTCGTCATGGAAATGAGCATCCCGCAATTGTTCCTGGTGCTGGCGGTGGTCAACCTGGGCGTTTCGATGTTCGTCTTCTGGGAAGTCCCCGAATTCGTTGCCCGTTTCCTGATCTGGTGCCTGATGCGCAGCCTCTACCGTCTGCGCTTCCGCAATCTCGACCGCGTGCCCGAACGCGGCGCGGCGGTGCTGGTCTGCAACCACGTGAGCTATGTCGATGCGCTGCTGATCCTGGGCGTGCTTCGCCGGCCCGTGCGCTTCGTCATGATCAGGCGCATCTACGAAATGCCGCTGCTGAATTTCATCTTCCGCAGCGTGGACGCCGTTCCGATCACGGCGCGCAAGGACGATCCCGAGACCTACCGAAAGGCGTTCGAGTCGCTGGCGCACGCGCTGCGCAACCGCGAGTTGGTGTGCATCTTCCCGGAAGGACACCTGACGCGCGACGGGAAGATGCACGAGTTCCGCCCCGGGGTGCTGAAACTGCTCGAACAGGTTCCCGTTCCGGTCATCCCGATGGCGCTGCGCGGTTTGTGGGGCAGCCTGTTCTCGCACCAGGGGCGCGGCGCGTTCCGCGGCGGTCTCAAGTGGCTGCGGGCGCCGGTGGAGCTGCGTGTGGGCAAGCCCATGGCGCCGGAAGGCATCACGACCGACCAGTTGTACGCCGAGGTCGCCCGGCTTCGCGGCGCAGGAAAGGCAGGGGAATGAGTCGGGGCGTGGTGGCCTGGTAGTCGCGGTAAGCGGGGTACTTCGCAAGCGTCAGCGATTCCGTAAGCTGGGTCGAGCTCTGGAAGAGCAGCGTCAGAACCACGAAGCCCAGGCCGGTCCAGTGGAGCCACACGCCGGAGGCGCCCACCGCAAACAGGTAGAACACCCACCACATGCCCATCTCGCAGAAGAAATTGGGGTGGCGGCAATAGGCCCACAGGCCGGTCGTGACGAATGGCCGGGCCACATCCTCGCCCGCATCGATCTTCCGCTTCTTGTCACGCTGAAATCGCCACATCTGCTCGTCAGCCACCCATTCGCCGATGAAGAACACCACGAAAAACGCACCGGCGATTCCATCCAGGAAAGTCATGGGCGTTTCCCGCCACAGCCAGGCCTGGTGCACGGGCGATGCGAACAACCACACGATGAGCATCTGGCCCGGAGCGATAAACAGCAGGTTCAGCGCCTGAAATCCGACCGGTCCGATCTTCTCGTGCACCGCCACCCAGCGGTAGTCTTCACCTCCCCTGGAGAAGCCGCCCTTGCGCGCGAAGTTGTGGGTCAGCCTCAGGCCCCACAGGGCGACCAGGACCGCCATGAGATTGAGGCGGGGCGAGGCGAAATCGGCGTCCGCCGCAACGACGAGGCAATAGACCGGCGGGCACAGCGGCCACAGCCGGTCGGCCCAGGAGTACTCGCGGGTGATTACCGAGGTGAGCCAGGCCATGATGGAGATCACGACGCAAAGATCGAGCGCCGTCCCGTACGGCGTGCCCGTGAGCGGGTGGTTGATGAAATTCAGCATGAGTCAGAAATAGGCGCGCTCACTTGCGTGGAACATCCCGGGAGCGAAGGCGTCTCGTCTTCGCGGAGGGCGGGACGCCCTCCCGCCCAGGTGCTTACCAGGCGACTTCTTCTCCGAAACGGTTGATGAACTCGCCCGATCGGGAAGACTCGACCCGCTCGAACAGCTCCTGCTGCATGCGCACGCTCTCGACCGGGTCCACCGGCGCCTCCGGGCCGCCCAGGTCGGTGCGGCACCAGCCCGGCGCCATGGCGATGACCGTGATGTTCTGCCACTCGATCGCCATGCCCTTGGTCAGCATGTTGAGCGCCGACTTGCTGCTGCGGTAGGCGTAGGCATGTCCCATGGAGTTGTTGGCGATCGATCCCATGTCGCTGGACATGTTCACCAGGAGCGGATTGGCGGCGGCCTCCAGGTGCGGCTTGAAACAGACCGCCACCTTGAACGCCGCCATGACGTTGATTTCGTGCATTTCGCGCCACAGTTCGTAATCCATGCTTTCCAGCGACTGGTAATGCATGCCCTCGAATGCCGACTTCGGCCCGTAGGTGCCGGCATTGTTCAACAGAATGTCCAGCGAGTCGCCCGCCAGTTCCCCGGCCAATGCCTCAATGCGCTCGTGGTCGGTGACATCCAGGGTTACCGTGCGCAGCGAACGGGAACCGTTTGATTCGAGCTCCTTGAGTCCGGGCGACGCTTCCGGGTTGCGGGCGGTGGCAATCACTTCCCAGTCCTTGGCCAGGTACTGCCTGGCGTGCTCCAGGCCCAGACCGCGCGAGGCGCCCGTAATCAGGATGCGTGGCATAGAGATTCCTGTATTTCCCTGGCAGGGTTAGCATAACCGCAATGACTCCGGGAAACACTGGCCTGGCGCGCTTCCTCCTGCCCTGGCGTTGCGCGCTCTGCGCCGGTGTGGCGCGCGACGGTCGGGGATTGTGCGACGCATGCGCCGAGGACCTTCCCCGTGCCGACCAGGCTTGCCCCCGATGCGGAATCCGCGTGTCCGGGACCGCTGTCACGGGCACTTGCATGCGTTGTTCGGTCCGGCCTCCGGGCTTTCACCGAATGGTTGCTCCGCTTGCCTACGACTATCCGGTGGACCGACTGCTCCTCGGGCTGAAATTCGGCCGCCGGATGCACTTGGCGCGGGCGCTCGGCCAGGCCATTGCCGAGGGCGTTCGCTCGCAAGTCGAGCGGGGCGTACTGGAAGTGCCCGAAGCGCTGGCTCCCGTTCCACTGCATCCGCGCCGGCTGGCGAAGCGTGGTTTCAATCAGGCGGAGGAAATCGCCCGCCTCATCGCGCGCGAAATCGGCGTGCCGATGCTGCCGGACCTCTGCCGCCGGGTCCGGCACACGCGCATGCAGAGCCGCCTGAGCGACGAGGAACGCCGCCTGAACGTCGCGGGAGCATTTGCATGCGCGCAGTCGCCGCTCCGGCCGGCGATAGTGGACGACGTGGTGACGACGGGGGCAACGGCCGACGCAATGGCGGCGGCGCTTATCGCCGCCGGCGCCGAGCATGTGCAGGTCTGGGCGGCGGCCAGGGCCGCGTGACAACCTTGTCCGGATCCGGGCGCTGAACCGCGCGGGAAGGGCGCGCGCATACTACTCTTTCCGGCGGGCCGACGGCGGCGAAAAAAGTGGTGAAATAGGCGGCCAGGAACGAACACGAAGAGACGTGAGATGAGCAGCGCACTGAATCGAATCGACAAACACAAGTTTGCGCCGGAAATTCCGCTCGTGAGGCGGCTGGCGAAAGAATTCACGCTCGACGAAGCCACGCGCCGGTCCATCGTCGAACAGGCCGCCGAACTGGTGCGCCGGGTGCGCACTTCGCCGAAAGGCCCCACCATGCTGGACGCCTTCCTCAACGAGTTCGGGCTGCACAACGACGAGGGCGTGGCGCTGATGTGTCTGGCCGAGTCCCTGCTGCGGGTGCCCGACCCGCAGACCGCCGACGAACTGATCGCCGACAAGCTGGGTCCGGCGCACTGGGACGAGCACCTGGGTCATTCGAGTTCATTGCTGGTCAACGCCTCCACCTGGGCGCTGATGCTCACCGGCCGCGCGGTGTCCATGCGCCGCTTCGAAGGCCAGTCCGGCGGAGCGGTGCTGCAGTCGCTGGCGGGGCGTCTCGGCGAACCGGTCATCCGCGGGGCCGTGCGGCAGGCCATGAGCATCCTCGGCCAGGAGTTCGTGATGGGCGAGACCATGGAGGAAGCCGTAAAGCGCGCCTACAGGCTGGACGATAGCGTCGAGTATTCGTTCGACATCCTGGGCGAAGGCGCGCGCACGGCCGGGGTCGCCGACGACTATTTCCAGGCCTATTGCAAGGCGATTCCGATGGTGGGGGAACGGCAGCCGGACAAGCCGGCGCGCCGCTGCGGCATGTCCATCAAGCTCACCGCGCTGCACCCGCGCTACGACGCCAGGCAGTCCGCAAGGGTCCACCAAGAGATGTATCCGCGGCTGCTCAGGCTGTGCGAGCTCGCCCGCGAACACGACATCCCGCTGTGCCTGGACGCCGAAGAGGCCGACCGGCTGATCCTGTCGCTGGAGCTGACCGAGCGCCTGTGCGCGGAGCCCTCGCTGCGCGGCTGGAACGGTCTGGGACTGGCCGTGCAGGGCTACGGCAAGCGCGCCAAGCGGGTGATCCGATGGCTGAGCGAACTGGCGCAGGCCACCCGGCGGCAGATTTCCGTTCGGCTGGTCAAGGGCGCCTACTGGGACGCGGAGATCAAACGCGCCCAGATCGCCGGCATGCCCGACTACCCGGTGTTCACGGCCAAGGACAACACCGACACGTCCTACCTATCCTGCGCCGAGGCCATGCTGGCCGAGCGCCCGCACCTGTTCTGCGCCTTCGCCACGCACAATGCCCACACGCTGACAACGGTGCTCGCGCTTACGGACGAAGACCGCTCGAACATGGAACTGCAGCGTATTCACGGCATGGGCGAGCGCCTGCACGAAACCGCGCGCGAGATGTTCGACGACTTCCCGCCGGTTCGTGTCTATGCGCCGGCCGGCCTCTACGAGGATCTGCTCGCCTACCTGGTCCGGCGGTTGCTGGAGAACGGCGCCAACTCCAGTTTCGTCAACCGGCTCTACGACGAGGAGCTTGCGCCGGAGGCCATCGTGTCCGACCCGATCGAGATCTCACTGGCCCGAACCTCCTCGACCCTGCCGACGCCCGACCTGCTGTACGGAGCGGACCGCCCCAACTCGGCCGGCTGCGACCTGGCCTCGCAAACCGCACTGGGGCGTTTTTCGGCGCTCCTTTCGGAACGGGCCGACATACCGGAACCGCGAACCGTGGACCCGGCTTCCGGAGAGATCGACATCTGGGTCAAGAGCGCTACCGAAGCCCAGCCGGCCTGGGACGCACTCGGCGGAAGACGCCGCGCCAACATATTGAAGACAGCGGCGGATGCGCTGGAGGAAGGGCGCGACGAGTTCTTCCGAGTGCTGGCCGGCGAGGCCGGCAAGACGGTGGATGACGCAGTAGCGGAAGTGCGCGAGGCGGTGGATTTCATGCGCTATTACGCCTGCCAGGCGGAACGCGACTTCGAGACGCCCCTGCCCCAGGACGGACCCACAGGAGAGTCCAACGACCTGAGCCTGCACGGCCGCGGCGTGTTCGTGTGCATCAGCCCCTGGAATTTCCCGCTGGCGATCTTCCTGGGCCAGGTGTCCGCCGCCCTACTGGCCGGCAACGCCGTGCTGGCCAAGCCCGCCGAGCAGACCCCGCGCATTGCGAGGATGGCCGTGGACCTGCTGCACGCCGCCGGCGTTCCCGCGGACGTTCTCAGGCTGGTGGCGGGCGCCGGGGACGTGGGCGCGGCGCTGGTCAATCACCCCGGCATCGCCGGCGTGGCGTTCACCGGGGGCACGGACACGGCGGCGCGCATTCAGTCCGCGCTGGCCGGCAAGCCCAACCGCCCCATCGTGCCGTTCATCGCCGAGACCGGCGGTCAGAACGTGATGATCGCGGACTCGTCGGCCCTGATCGAACAGACCACCGACGACGCCATCCGCTCGGCGTTCCTGAGCGCCGGCCAGCGCTGCTCCGCTCTGCGGGTGCTGTGCGTGCAGGACGAGGTAGCCGGCACGCTGCTGGATTCGATTCGCGGCGCCGCGGCCGAGCTCGCGATCGGCGATCCCCACGACCCCTCAACCGACATCGGCCCGATCATCGACCAGCCTTCCCTGGACCGGATCCAGGCGCACATCGAGCGCATGCGCTCGCTGGGCTGCGAAGTCTGGACCGGCGGCCGGCTCAACGAATCGCTGGAAGGCCCGTACATCCGCCCGCACACCATCGAACTGGAGAGCCTGGCGCAACTCGAGGGCGAGTGCTTCGGCCCCGTCATGCACGTGCTGCGCTTCAACGCCGCCGACCTGGCCGGGCTGGTGGACTCGATCAACCGCCTCGAATTCGGGTTGACCCTGGGCGTGCAAAGCCGTATCGACGCCCGCGTGAACGAGGTCATCGCACGCGCGCGCGTAGGAAACATATATGTAAACCGCGACATGGTCGGCGCCGTGGTGGGCGTTCAGCCCTTCGGCGGCATGGGCCTTTCCGGCACCGGCCCCAAGGCCGGCGGCCCCCACTACCTGCACCGCTACGCTGTCGAAAAAACCATCACCATCAACACCACGGCAAAGGGCGGCAACGTGGAACTCCTCCGCGAGGTCAGCACCTAAGGAGTAAGAATTGATATAATCATATCCATAATAGTCATTTACGATCTATTATGGATACCATAAGATTCCTCTCGAAGTCACCCCGGGAAGTGCAGGATCATCTGGCGGCGGCCCTGCGACAGCGGCGGCGCGCACGCAAGCACAGCCGGCAGAAGGCGGCCGAAGCCAGCGGGGTACCGGCGCCCACCATTCGCAGGTTCGAGACTAGCGGCGAAATCTCGCTGCGCCAATTTCTGATGTTGTGCGCTCCTTACGGCGACCTGAAGCGGGCCGAGGCGCTGTTTCCCGAGCTTGGCCCCACCACGATGGACGAGCTGCTGGCCACGCACGACAGCGCATGAAACAACTGCGGGTCTATTTCCACGGGCTGCACACCGCTGAACCCGTGCTACTGGGGCGGCTGGGCTATGGCCAGGGGCACGGCCACACGCATTTCGAAATGGATCCTGAATTCCTGCCCCTCGGAGTAAACCCCTCCCCCTTGCGCCTGGAGCTCCGGACCGGTCTGCAACCCGCGCCGATGGACCCCTTTGACGGACTGCATGGACTGTTCAACGATTCGCTGCCCGACGGCTGGGGGCGCTACCTCATGGACCGGGCTTTCCGCCAGCGCGGCCTCGACCCGGATACGATAACTCCGCTGCACCGCCTGGCTTCGGTTGGCGCGCGCTCCATGGGCGCCTTGTCATACGAGCCCGACGCCGGCGGCGCGGACCCCCAGGTAGCGCCCCTGGATCTTCCGGCCATCGGACTGGAAGCCACCCGGCAGTATTTGGGCGACGCTTCCGAAGTGCTGGATTCCCTTGTCCGGCACGGCTCCCCTTCGGGCGGCGCGCGCCCCAAGATCCTGATCGGGCTTGACGACGCCGGCGGCTCCGCCGTTACCGGCGCCGATGACCTGCCGGAAGGCTACGGCCACTGGCTGGCCAAGTTTCCGACGGGGACGTCAGCCACCGACCGGTCCGCCGGCGCAATTGAATACCTGTACTCGCAAATGGCCCGCGCCGCGGGAATCAATATGGCCGAAACACGGCTGGTCGCGGGCAGGAAGGGCAACGCCTACTTCTTGACCCGACGCTTTGACCGGATTTCCGGCAACCGACGCCGGCATATCCACAGCGTCGCCGGCATGGTGCATTCCGACTTCCGGATGCCGGACTTCGATTACCTCGAACTGCTCAAGCTCAGCGACTGGCTGACGCGTTCCCACGCCGAGAAGATGGAGCTGTTCCGGCGCATGGTGTTCAATGTAGTCGGCGGCAATCGCGACGACCACACCAAGAACTTCGCCTTCGAAATGAAGCCCGGCGGCGAGTGGGTAAATGCTCCCGCCTACGACCTGACCTACAACGCAGGCATGGCCGGCCACCACAGCATGAGCATTCAAGGCAAAGACAAAGGCTTTGTCCGCGATGACCTGTTGAAGCTGGCGCACACGGTGTCCATCCCACGCGCCGCCACCCTGCGCATCATCGACGAGGTATCGGAAGCCTTCTCCGCCTGGGCCAAAGACGCGCGGGTGTTTCATATCCCGAAGGAACAGAGGCGCGACATCCAGCGCCATATCGACCGCCAGCGCTCGCAACTACGGCCGGCGCAGATTGCCGGCGCCAAGTCCGCAAGTTCGAACTTCTCCGCTCCGTGAGCACCTGATCCGTGCCACCACTGGCGGCTACAATTCCGCGCATGGCTTCCGGTGCTTTCAATCTCTTCGAAGCCGCCCGTGCCCTCGAAGCCGCGGGCGTGGAACGCGCCCAGGCCGAAGCCATCGCCGGAGCGATACATCAGGGCCAGTACCACGACCAGGCAATAAAAGAGGATCTGTTCGGGCTCGGAAGTCAAATGCGATCGGGGATTGCTGAATTTAGGGCCGAAAAGCGAGTTGCGTCAGGCGCACTTCATTCTTTCAATTCCCAGTTTCGCGCGGACCTTGCCTCGTTCGAAAAGCGAATGACGATTCGCTTATATTTGGTCGGGGCAGGGCTGGCCGCTTGGTTCATCGCGTTCGAACTGTTCACCTGACCCCACCGCTTCATGAAGCAAGGAATGCAAAATGCAAGACATAGACTTGGAACAGCACATTTCGGTTGATCCCGAAATCTGCCACGGCAAACCCTGCATTAAGGGCACTCGAGTGCTTGTGGAAACCATCTTGGTCAGCTTGGACGACGGCATGACCGCAGAAGACATCCACAGTCATTACCCGTCTATCTCCTACGAAACAATTGAAGCTCTCGCCCACTATGCAAAAAGACAGCGACAGAAGCAGCCGGGCCGCCGGCTAGGATTTCTGGCGGGGCAATTTTCCGTGCCCGACAACTTCGATGACATGGCGGCCGAAGAGATCGAAGCGCTATTCCAGCTCAAATAGTAAACGCCTCACGAACCCCAAGTATTGAACACCACCGCCAAGGGCGGCAATGGCGAACTGCTACGCTTCGTTGCCGCCTAATCGCCCGCCGAATAGCGGTATCGAAATTTGGTTGCAGGCCTCACAGAGTAAGATTCGCAGTCCAAGTGCGGGGGAGTATTGCTGGGCGGCTCGTTCAGACTTCAGCTAGCCTCGCTTCAATCGGGAGGGCCTAATCGTGAATTTGCAACACTACGAATTGCGGATCCGTGGCCTTAAGGAAGCGCCCGGGAAAATAAAGGCAGCGGCATTAATACACACTTTGGATGCGCTCACCAAGACAGCCGAACGTGCGACACGCCTGCTTGCTACTGGAGCAGGCACGGCTCGAGGCTCGCGGCCCAAGTGGCTTTCGGCAGCCACCGACTTCACGATCAGCGGTTTCCGGCCAGGATCCACGATCTGCGACATCGAAGCTCCGTCTCTGAGAGAGACCGCTTCACAAGCGTTTGGCCAACCTGACTTTTGGAGTGCACAGCTGAGCTTGAACGACACGGCGCTTGACTTGGCCGCTAGAGCCATAAGCGAGGCGCAGTCCGAAAATTCGTCCGGCGACTACTTCGATAGTTCAGTGCTTGAGGCAATCGGAAGCTTCGGACGCGCCGTTCGCGAGAAGCAAGTGCGCTACGAGTTAACCCCCAATAGCAGGGCGCATGAAGAATTTGAGCTAGACATCCAATCCTGCGCGCAGATTAGGGAGCGATTGAAGGCACTTCCAGAACCCAGAGCCTTTGTTGTGAGCGGCAGACTCGACGAAATTAAACACGGCAACGGCCGCTTCAGCCTATTGATAAGTGAGCAGAACCGACTGTTCGGACGTTTGGATGCAGCGTCATTGAACGTCGAAAGCCTCCGCCCCCTATGGGGAAAGCAAACGACAGTGGAGGGAATCGTCCATTTCAAGGCCAATGGCCAATCCCGGCTGATTGAAGCTCGCCGCATCAGTGGGCGAGTAGAGGGAGATCGCGTTTTCGAGGAAGTTCCATCAGCAGCAAGGCAAGAGTTGCATGACTTGTTTCCGCATCGCGACAGAAGAATCCAGTCCTTCGACCCAATCGAACTTGCGGGCACATGGCCGGGGGATGAACCGCTTGAAGACCTTTTGGCACAGCTAGACCAAACGGCTTTGCGCGCTGTTGAATGCTAAAGCAGGCCGGGGATCAGGGCGGCGCGCGTCCTGGGGAAATCGGGGAAGTTGGTGTGGTACCAGGAGCGGCGCCAGAGTGCCCGGGGGACGAGATTGGCGATGCTCCACAGGGCGAAGGCGAGAGCGGGGAGACACCAGGTCAGGAGGGCGAAGCCGAGCCATTCGATGATTTCGCCCAGGAGGTTCGGGCAGCAGCTCAGGTTGAACGCGCCGCCTTCGGGCAGGACGCGTTGGTGCCCGCTGCGACGGCGCAGGGCGAGCAGGCGGTAGTCCGACCACAGGTTGAGCCAGGCGCCGCCGATCATGAGGACCACGCCAGCCAGGAATCTCGGATCGGACAGCCATGCGTCACCGAGCTGGGGAGCGAACGCCAGGTAGGACCCCAGCAGGGCGCCGTTAGTCACGTTGAAGGCGCCTCCGCTCATCCACATCCCGGACGGTATCGTGGCGCCCGGCCTAAGCACGACGAGGGGCCAGACCAGGGTCCGGTGTCCGTAGTGCGCCAGCCACAGCGCAACTGCAATGTTCCCCACGAGGTGGAGATTCCCGCTTGCGAAGTAAACCGAGGGGAACGTGACGAGCGCAGGCAACTCCATCCAGAACCAGCCCCAGCGGGCGTCGATGTGCTTGCCCCGGCCTGCGCCTCCGATCCGGCCCGTGATGTCGCGGACCTTGAAACTCATTGCGAACGCGAGAACGGCGAGCATCGCCCAGATCGCGCTCAGCAATGTGAGTGTGGGATAGTCAAAACACACAGTGTTTTTACCGGCCCTTGGCAAAGCTGAGCATGACTACCGCTCTCGGGTCTGTCTGCTACGCCGTGCGAGGCAAATCAGCCTCGGCAAGCCTATTCAGCGCTGATTCAACTAAGCCTATTGCCTCAGTAACGTCATCATCACTAGTGTCAAAACCAAGACTGAAACGAATCGACGACTCAGCGTCATCAACTCCTAATCCGATGGCCCGCAAAACATGTGAGGGCTCTGGAATTCCCGTGGTGCATGCGGAACCGGTTGACGCTGCCAAGCTAGGTTGCAGCGCGCCAAGAATGTCGTGCGCCGAGTATCCGTGAAACCCTATATTGGCGTTTCCGGGATGCCGCGCATACCCTTCGGCCCCGTTCACGGAAATCGGGAATGCAAGGCACTTCAGCCCATCCACGAAAGCATCCCGGCGCCGGATCAATCGGGCACGTTTGTCCTGAATATCCTGTCTCAAGAAAAGATCAGCGGCAGCTCCCATGCCAACACAGAGCGGAACGGGGAGTGTCCCCGAACGCAATCCTTGCTGCTGCCCTCCGCCATAAATCAATGGCTCAATCTGGTTCTGTAGTTCACGCGCAACGTATGTGACTCCAATTCCCTTCGGGCCGTACATCTTGTGTGCAGAGAGGGAAAGCATGTCGGCGTGCTCGGCGAGCGTACCTAGCTGCATAGCGATGGGGGCTTGCGCGGCGTCGCTATGAACAATTGCGCCGCACTTCCTGGCGAGTTCGGAAATTTCCTCGATTCGTTGAATTGTTCCAATTTCGTTATTGACCAGAATGACCGACACTGCAAGCACATCGTCACCCAGTGCGGCCTCCAGTTCGGCTAACTCGATGAACCCTTGCCGATCAACAGGAATAGTCTCAATTTTGAATCCGTAGTGGTCATGCAAAGCTCTACAGGCGGCAAGGACGCACTTGTGTTCAATCGCGCTCACCAGAATTCGACGGCGCTTCCCCCCGATTGACCGGCGACCCAATCCGAGGAGCGCAAGGTTATTCGACTCGGTCGCCCCGGATGTAAAGATGATTTCATCCGAATCGGCGCCGATCAGTTGACCCACCCGCTCGGCGGCTGTCTCCACGGCACGAGCTGAATTCCAGCCGAAAACGTGATCAGATGAATGAGGGTTGCCGAACCTGACACTTGCGAAGGGTGCCATTCTCTCGACAACTTCCGGATGAACGGGCGTAGTCGCCTGATGATCAAAGTAGAGCGTGTTACGACTTCTCATGGAATATCATAGGGATATGGGCTTCATCCTCGCTCATGCTCGGTTGATTCTCGGAAGCAAGCTGCTGGAGGTTGACTCCAGCAAGTCTTGACAATAGCATGTGACACAAGTTCCTCGCGAACTGGCGGAAGCATCCAGGAGGTCAAAGACGTATGTCAGGACGACAAATATATCAACTCGGCTACAAGCCGCAGTTTTCCGGCCACGAAACTTTCCCCCTGCGCTATGGATGGTTAAAAAAGGCCTATGACCGGGTGGCCAAAACGCAAGTCAACGCTGACAACCGGGCTGCCTGTTGGAGTGAAGACGCCATCGCCCGATTCGGCGTGGGCAAGAACATGGTGGCATCGATACGCCATTGGGCGAAATCGACTCGGATAGTTGAGGAGCCGACCGGCACACATTCGGTAAGAACGACTGAATTGGGTAAATTCCTGCTCGGCGAGAACGGTCACGATCCGTATATGGAACACCCTTCCACTCTATGGCTAGTTCATTGGCAATTGGCGGCGCAGAAAGAAAAGACAACGTGGTATTGGGCGTTCAGTCACTACCCTTCCGTCACCTTTCACAGAGACGATCTGGTCAAGAAAATCAAGCGATTCGTAGAACGTAATTTCAAGAGGCAATTCGCGGATACAACCATCAGGAACGATGTTCTCTGTTTCCTTCGCACTTACGTGGCTCGGCCCTCGACGAAAAGATCTGGGCACGATGAAGCACTGGAGTCACCTCTCACCGAGCTAGGACTAATCAAAGCTCTTGGGAAGAAGGACGGCTTCCGATTTGTCCGTGGTCCCAAGTCAACTCTGGGAGACGGTGTTTTTGTGTATGCGCTTCTGGATTACTGGAAGCGCTTACCCCGCGGTACTTCCCTCTCGTTCGAAAAAATAGCTCACGCGCCCGGAAGTCCCGGCCGTGTTTTTCAATTTGACGAGAACGATGTAGCCGATCGTCTAACGAAACTCGATGACGTCACTGACGGTGCATTGCGGTGGTCTGAAACCGCGGGCTTAAGACAAGTAGTAAGCGCAATCAATGTTGCTGAGCAACCTTCACTTGCCTGGGCCCACAGGGATTACCAACAAGGACTGTATCAGGAGAAGTCAAAATGCCACTAAGGGACCAAGTGCGTATAGCCCGACGCTTCCTGAGATCAATTCGTGTTGACACGGACCTCGGTGAACTGGCTGCGCTTGAAGGCTTCATTTGCCCAAAATCATCCGCAGATGTCTTGACCACCATGGCACGCGCCGTCTCTGAGACGGGCCACGGTGCCTTTACCTGGACTGGCCCCTACGGCAGCGGGAAATCAAGCCTGGTAATTGCGCTGAGCGCATTGCTGGATGCAAATCCCCAACTGAGAGAGGCAGCCGAGAAGATCTTCGGCGAGGAAGTAACCAAGACGGTACGAGACGCACTGCCTTGCGGCTCAAAAGGGTGGCGCATCATCCCCGTGGTTGGCACGCGGGCTGATCCGGTAAGTGTCATTGGCGAAGCGCTCAGAGAACGAGGAGTAGTTTCACGAGCCCAAACCAACGAATGGAACGAAACTGATCTTGTTAAAACACTCGCCGAGACAACATCATCCGCATCTAACAGTGCTGGATTGATCCTTTTCATTGATGAAATGGGCAAGTTTCTGGAAGCCGCAGCAAACGAAACCGGCGATGCGTATGTCTTTCAGCAACTGGCGGAAATCGCGTCTCGCAGCGAAGGACGGTTTCTCGTAATAGGAGTCTTGCATCAAGCCTTTGAAGAGTATGCGCATCGCTTGTCACATGAAACTCGGGATGAGTGGGCAAAGATTCAGGGGCGATTCATTGATCTACCTGTCAATGTGGCAGGCGAGGAGCAAATCGAATTGATAGCTCGCGCCATCGAATGCGAAGACATTCCTCAAAATCACGGCGCGTTATCAAGAAATGTTGCCGGAATGGCGTTGATAAGGCGATCCGGCAATCTTCAGGGCCTGGCTACCACATTGAAGGAATGCTGGCCACTGCATCCCACTGTTGCATGTCTCCTGGGTCCCATTTCACGCCGGCGTTTCGGGCAAGCACAAAGGAGCGTGTTCGGATTTCTCAATTCCTCGGAACTGTATGGGTTCCAGGATTTTCTTAATCAAGCCTCGCTTGCTGATCTGTACGGCCCAGACCAACTATGGGACTACCTCCGAACCAATCTGGAACCAACTATTTTGGCTTCACCGGATGGGCACCGGTGGGCGCTGGCCGCAGAAGCGCTGGAACGTTGCGAATCGTTGGGAGGGGATGACCTTCAAGTCAAATTACTGAAGGCGATCGCCATAATCGATATGTTCAAAGAGCAATCCGGCTTGGTAGCCAATACGGATCTGTTAAGCGCTTGTTTCCCCACAGTACCCGCGGCAGATCTCGAAATCACACTAACGCAGTTGGACAAAGGCTCTTTCACCGTATTCAGGAAGTACCTGGAGGCTCGAGCAATTTTCGCCGGCAGTGATTTCGATATCGAGTCCGCAATCCGAGGCGCGCTCGACAATATCGAAGAAATTGATTTCAACGAACTTAAGCAACTGGCAGGTTTTCACTCCATTTTGGCTAAGCGTCACTACCACGAGACTGGCGCAATGCGCTGGTTTGAAGTGAACATAGTCCCCCTTGAGGAGTTGATCGAATTCGCCGAAGAAACGGCGCCGTCGAACGGCGCAATTGGACATTTCCTATTGGGAATCTCGACCAAAGACGAGAACAAAGAGCATGCGGAAAGTCTGTGCAGGAAGGCGGCGCAAGGCAGCAGTTCTTGGGACATCATCGTGGGCGTATCACAGCAATCCTGGGCGGTAATGCCCTTGGCACGCGAACTGCTTGCCCTCGAAAGCGTAAACAACGATCACCCGGAACTTGCTGGCGACCCGGTAGCTCGGCGGGAAGTTTCTTCGCGGCTCGCGGTACTGCAGGGCCTTATTGAGGCGGAACTGCAAAAAGCGTTCGATAGCGCAAAGTGGTTCCGAAAACACTACTCTGCACAGCATCTACGGCAAGCCGATTTGAACACCTTGGCGTCGGACTTAGCCGACAAGAGATTCAATGAATCGCCAATTCTGCATAACGAATTACTGAATCGCCAGTTGCCATCCAGCAACGCGATCGCGGCCCAAAACAAGCTTTTGCGAGCCATGGTGCTAAATGAAGGGGAGCCGCATCTCGGCATGCAGGGGTATCCCCCCGAGCGCGGGCTTCTGTCCTCAATACTGGAATCGACCGGACTCTATGCGTACGAGCAGGAGCAGTGGCGCTTTGTCCCCCCCAATAGGCGCCAAGAAGATCTTAGGTGTCTGGCGCCAATGTGGAGAGATGCGCTTCAACTCCTTAAGGATCAATCCAACCGAGCAGTCGCAATCTCTGAGCTTTACGAAATTTGGCGCAAGCCGCCCTATGGCTTAAAGGACGGCCTCATGACGATCTTGGGAGTGGCCTTCTACCTATCCTGCCGCGACAAACTTGCCGTTTATCGCAACGGGGTATTTCGAGCCCGATTTGATGATGTGGATGTTGACTACCTGGCTAAGGACCCAAGTTTCATCCAGCTTCGGTGGATGGAGCTTTCTGAAACCGCGCGACATTTATTGTCGGGAATGGCAGAAATCGTCCGCGATCTTGATGACACCAACGACCTTGCAGCACTTGAGCCGATTGATGTGGCGCGCGGGCTCATAGCCATCTATGACCGACTGCCCCAATGGACCACGAGAACCATGAGGCTGTCAAGAAATGCACTCAAGATTCGGGAGCTTTTCAAGAACGCGCATGATCCGAATCAGTTTCTCTTCAACGACATCCCGGAAACGCTCCAAGCCCGACTTGCGGAGAATGGTCAACAGCATTGGCAGGGAATTACCGCGAGCGTCAGGGAGGGCCTGCAAGAATTGGTCGAAGCATATCCATCAGTGCTTCGCCGGCTACGCGACATCATGCTTTCGGAATTGCAGGTTCCGAATACGTCAAGCCAATCGTTAGCCGACTTACGCAGCAGAGCGGAAAACATCAAGCAACTCGCCGGCGACTTACGGCTCGACGCATTCATTGGCAGACTAGCAACATTCGACGGTAGTGATGAGCATTTCGAAGGAATAGCAAGCTTGGCTGCCAGCAAGCCTCCCAAAGAATGGGTGGATCTTGATCTTGACCAAGCCAGGATTGAAGTCGCTGACTTGGCGCAGAAGTTCCTGAGGGCTGAAATGTACGCGCGTGTTAAGGGCAGGCGGGACAAGCGGCACGCCATGGCAGTGGTCATCGATGTGGAAGGTCAACCCGAGCCGCTACTGCAAGAATTTGATGTCGCTGATTCCGAACGTCCGGCAGTCAACAGGCTTGTGAACCGTGTCGGAAAAACATTGGACGGTGCCAAAGGCAACAATATCGTTCTGGCGGCACTGGCGCAGTTGAGCTCTCGTTACATGAGCAAGCCTGAGCTAGAAAGTGAAGATAAAACAAAGGCGTCTCAACTTGAACACTGATAGCGTTAGGCACGTGCTCGGATTGTCGGGCGGACGTGATAGTGCAGCGCTTGCCGTCTACATGCGGCAGCAATACCCAGAACTCGACATCGAGTACTTCTTTACGGACACCGGAAAGGAGTTGCCTGAGGTATATGAGTACCTTGGTCGCCTGGAAGGGTTTCTTGGGCGTCCCATCTTGCGCCTCAATCCTGATCGAGATTTCGATTTCTGGCTCAAGCAATACAACGATTTCCTTCCATCACCACAGAGTCGCTGGTGCACACGCCAGCTCAAGCTACGGCCTTTTGAGCAATGGGTTCATCCCATGCTGAAGGCGGGACAAACCGTGTATAGCTACGTTGCCATTCGCAGTGACGAAGAATACCGAGAGGGATACTCCTCCAAGCACGATCGGCTAATAATCAAATTGCCCTTCAAGGAAGCCGGGCTGGACAAACAAAGCGTGCTGGAAATCCTTGAGGGATCAGGTCTAGGTTTGCCAAGCTATTACGCCTGGCGCACCCGTAGCGGATGCACTTTCTGTTTCTTTCAGCAAAAGATTGAGTGGGTGCGGCTGAAGGAGCAACATCCGGACGCTTTCGAGGAGGCGAAGTCCTATGAAAAGGACGCAATGGAGCACGGCTCTCCCTTTACATGGAGCCAAGGGGAGTCGTTAGAAGAACTGGAACGTCCAGAACGCGTTCGGCAAATAAGACTTGATCACGACGAGCGCTTAGCGAGGGCGCGGTCTAGAACTCAACGCAACCCGCTTCGGCCCAATTTTGAGCCTATAGATATTGACGATTTATATGGACAGGCAAAAGTCTGCCTAGCCTGCCACAAATAAGCATTATTTAAGCCAGGAAATAAGCGTGCCCCAAGCTAGTTCTTTGATTTGTTGGGTGCGTTTCAAAATCAGATCCGCATCCCATACACCATTAGGACCCACTTTCAACACGGGTTCAATTGCACAGCTATAGCTTGCTTTCAACAACGCATTAGTGGCCCTCTTGCTCAGAACAAGCCCTCTTTTCTTCGCGTTATTGCTCAATTGCTCTAACTTGCGGCTATTACGCTCGCCTACATGAGCGTAATACAACAACTTTACGTCCCAATTCTTGTTATCTACAAATTTATTTAGCTCAATTGGCAGCAGAATGAGGTTTCCAACTGTATGCACAAGCTGATCCCCGTAGATACTCCGATCCCAAGTGTGTCCGCTGTCGGGATTTTGCGGCGCAACATGTTCGATTGATTTGAAAGACTTCTCCGTCCAACGCTTCAGCCTTAGTAGGTTGCACGTGTCCCTATTGCCCCGTACCGTCAGCCCAGGACGCGAGCCATCTGCAATCCGATCATGCGCCGCAACGAACAACACGAATCGACAAAGCTCTCTTAGTTCCGTATAGAGGAGGAAGCGGTCAGCCGCCCCTGTCCATTCCTTGCGCGTTGCAATCCCTTTTTCGGTAAGGACATCTAGGAAATACTGTTTCAAGCTCGCTACCGTGATTGGGTCAGCGTGCTCCTTCCAATTGTGTTTGGCCACAGGTACCGGTTGCTCGCTGCCCCGAAAATACCGTCTATATATTTCGTCCAGTCCCGAGGTTGAATTAGCTGCGCGCCATAACGTAAAGAATGCCGCGCAAGCCTTAGCACCCTCAATAAATTCTTCGGGTGTTGTATCACCATCACCGACTTGGCTGTATAAGCGCATGAGAATCGGTGCAGATAACTTAGATCTAGCATCCCTTAGGTAGCGGACCATAAGTGATCCCAATTCGCCGTCAGAGTGATCGCCAAGTCCGTTAATGCAGTCGGGTGACTCGTAATCGTCCATGTACCACGCGTAATAGAAAAATTGTGCGGATCGCGCGAACTTCGCAAGAAATTCTCGTTTCTCATTCAGTGACGGCAACCCCTTTTCGTAAACTCTAGTAAGCCAAGTCCGCTGCTCGCTGAACTTGTTGCCTAATTTCCTGCCTTCGTAGCAGAGTGCCCAAGCGCGCAAGAGTTCGTTCGTTCGCTGGTTCTTTGTCTCGTTTGTACTTGTGGCGTCGAATAGTTCCTTTATTTCATCCATTGATCGCCGCGATGGCGTTGCATGCCAATCTTTTCCCGCCCTAGCCTCCGCCTGCATCACTTGGGGCAGAAACGTCTCCATCACCGTTAGAGGGGTTCCAGTCGCATTTAAGGACTGGAACATATCGAAACCCCATTCCTCACGTGTCGGCTGTAGTCGATTAAAGCCACAGCGACGCAAAAGGTAGTGGGTCAATAACAAGAGTTGGTACATAGCCGCTGCGGAAGAGTCGTTCTGATTTCCATTCGAATCAGCTCTATTCATTAGCTTCTTGATCTTTTGGGAACGGAAACCAAGCACGTATTCCTGTATCCGGTTCGCGGTCATCCGCGATGCTGCTGGGAATTGACCGTGCAGCGGGGTTCTTGGCAAGTGTGCTTTACAAACCGCGTCGAGCCACTCATCTATTACTTTGACATTTCGCCGTACCCTCGCTCCACTATCAGACCTAAGAGCGTCAAGAGCGTCCAGCGCGCTGCCGTTCCGTATGTAATGAGCAATGTAGTGTGCTACCGGCGACCCGTACGCACTGTCCTGCCCTCTGTAGGTCCATTTGTCGTCGCGCGCATGAATAATTTTGGGCTTCTGAGAGGGCTTGGCGCCTCTACCTAGTGCGATAGCGTGCAGATTCGTCAGCCGGTCTATGAATAAATCGGTCGCGTTTTGCAGATCAGAATAAGGACTTGCGCGAGGCACGCGATCCTTGAGACTTCGAAGCTTCGAGATGACTTGAATCGATAAGATTGCGAGAGTAGATATCCGTTGCTGACCATCAATGACAATCCGAACACCGGTTGGCTGTGCACGTGCCTCCGCCGTTTTCGATTTCTGACTGTCGCTAATATTGGCTAGTATCGTCGTTCCTAGAAAAGTTGTAGCGTTTTCATCGTTTGGCAGTTGATTTACACCAAGGACCAAGTCATCAAATAGCTGATCGATGTTCTCCTGCTCCCACGTATATTCACGCTGGTATAGGGGAACGTAGAAACCTTCCTCCCTGCTATCGAACAGATCCTGCACACACTCGCCGGTCGAGTTGTATTCCTTGTGCAGGTCAATCGCTGTCATCTTCTCTTCTCACGCCTGCGGCCCTGCTGACCACCGCAACTAGCGGAATCTACACTCCCTATTTGGTTCCCAGGACTGTGTCAATCGCGTCGGACAGGTTCCAGATTGATTGAGCCTCACCCTCCGTCAACATTTCCAAAACCCGAGGTAGGCCCGCGGCAGCCAATCCACTAGCAAGCGCCATGACTTTTCTTGGTTCCGATACGGTCGTCACATCTTCCGTTCTACCAATAGCAATCAGCATCAGCATTTCGACTCGCCAAGGATCACTTGCAAATATGGATCCATCAATGATCTTCTTAGTTTCGTGCTTATTTGTGTCGACCGGTTCCAATCCCAACCTGGCTGCAATACACACTGACAAAAACCACAGATCAACCATTCTTGGGAATGGACTGTCATCTGGATTAGCGTTAGCGATCCTCTGACTATAGCGCTCAAATGCTTCGTGGTATTCGAGCGGCACACTAATGTCGATGGCCTGGAAAGGATTGGAGTAGCGGGTTGCCATCTTTACGCTCTATGAAACCATTTCCGCGCTCTTGCGCGACCCACCACGTCGCTGGCAAAGCATACAGTCGGATCGATGATCGCACTCGCATCGAATTACTTTGCGTTCTTCGACTTTTGGATCATTGACAAGCATCCTTGGATAGTGCGCGGTATTTGTGAGCGTAAATACCACTCCTGCTTCTTCGTCAATGATCTCTTCGCATCCCATGATTTCGTCGTGTGTAAGGAAAAGAATTAGTTGTGAACTTTCTCGCACGCTGTTTTGGAGAATGGAATTCTTGACGTAACCGCTTGTCATTCCCAGCGGTGTATCAATGACGTTGGGCGCTGCAACCTCGCTTACCTTGGTAAGCGCCAAGATGAAAGCAAGAGTCAGGGCGCGGCGCGATGCGCCATTGAGATCTCGATCAGGATTTAGCTTTCTGTCCTTCGGTCCATAAACCATAATGTCGAAAACCGGACTGATTTCCGCTCGCCGAATTAGAGCTTTCTGTTGGTCATCCGCGCCAATCATTTCCAAGAATATCTTGTTCATTAGCGCGCTGACTCTTTGCAATTCTTCCGTGGTAATTTGCTCATAGGCGGTCTGCAATACGCCCTTAATATCTTTGGTTACGGCCAGTTCCGCGAGGATTCGATTCCCCCTGTTTTGCTCCTTAAGTAGCTGATCCCGGCGTGCTTCCAACTGAACTTTTGCTTTCTTCATCCCATCGAGTTGCGTCGCGATTCTCGATTGCCGGGAAAGTTGGTTGTCACGCTGAGTCTTATAACCTCGTTGCAATTCTCGGAGCGCTCTAATATCCGTGTCTGGCAATGCGTCGATCTTTTGCTCCAATGAGCGTAGTCGCCGACCTGCGGAATCGCGCATCTCGTCAAGCCCGTCGCGTCGTGTTACAACTTCCTGATACGCCGTCGACCAAGATTGGTAACTCGCGGATTCTTCCAGCCCTAACGAGTTTGCCTCGTAGTAAAGATCTGTAAGAGTTTCCTGAATTTCGTCAGAACGGCGAGTTCGTTCGATTAGTTCTTCGATGTGAGCGCGACGTTTCCTCCCGCCTTCATCATCGGCCGCTAGTGTCTCTCCGCAAAAGCAACTGTCACCAGACAGTCGCTCCACCAAGACAGGAATTGTTGTGCTAGGAATTTTGCCTTGATCATGAAGAGCCTTTAGTTCGCCGAAAGCCTGACGAAGCAAAGGCCAAAGCAATTCGGTTGCAATGGTTTGACTCCGAAATATTGCTGAATGCGCTTTACTCGCCTCCTTTAGTTGTTTATCTAACCGGAAAATATTTTCCTTCTCGTGTGCAAGATCTTTCTCAAGCGACTCTTTATCCCCTTTCTTTAGTGCAACGGATACCTTTTGGTCAGTTTCAACAAGTTTCTGGTCAAACGCCATGAACTGCGACTTGGCATCTTTCAACTGTTCTTCCTGCGACTCGCGATCTTTCTCCATTTCCTCAAGTCGGGACGCGATACCCGTTAATTCATCGCTCCCAACAATGCGCTTTGCTCTACGATTTGCTTCTGCCTCCGTCTTATGCACATGCTTTATGGCATCCTCGATTACACCTAGACCAAGCAATGAGCGAATAGCGCTCTGTACTCGCTCACGTTTGGTAATCGCGGCAGCTTCAGCCTCGATAAAGCTCAAGGCCCTGTCGCCATCAGTAAAAAAAACTTCCCGCAATTCTGGCGGCAAGTGCTCTCTTATTTGAGGCTCCGGAGGTTCCACGGGACTCGTGCCCTTGTCGTGCAGCTCAAACAGTTTCACTGTAGAAGCAGAACGGCGAATGTGGTCGTCGATATTTTCGTGTACGGCCCGTACGAGTTGGTACTTTTGACTAGATTCTCTCCGCTCACCCCGAATGAGCCTATAGGTAGTCACCTCATATTCGACGGCTACGGCAATGGACACAGTCGTTCCCTCGCTCGGATCCCAGTCGAGAGGTTGCAGGCGAAAATCCTGTCCTCTTCCAGGCAAAGCTCTATCTCCGTATAGCGCCCATTGCAACGCATGCAAGATTGTTGTTTTCCCTGATTCGTTGGCTGCTCGAATTACTGTCAACCTCTTGTCAGGATCACTTGAGAAATCCAAATTAAGGTCACGCAGCAATCGAAAGTTGTGAAATGTGGCACGCAGCAACTTCACGATCTATCCTTCTTCGTCTTGCTCAATAACAGCCGCGCGGTGGCGTTGCACTTGTCATTAATTTTCTTTTGGATGTTAGTGGCCGAGACGCGGTGCTGTCTCTCATATTGAAGTATGTCTGCTACTGCTGCCGTGACTTCTTTTCGGTAGCCGTCAAATCGCTCTTCCAGACCATCACACTCTTTCAGGATAATTGAGATTATTTTTCGGTCGTTCCAAGGCATATAGGCTCTCCGGCTACAGATAGACAGCGTCGGCAAGCCGGTCGATTACCGCCAGCGCTCCGTCGGCCCGCCCCGAGTTACGTGCGAGTCTTGCAAACTCTTGGGCGCGCAGCAATTCGGAATTGACCAATTTCTTGGCGTCCGCATCAAGCCCCTCCTCCAAATGCGGCGGCAATGCTAACAGGTCATGCACGACGCTGTCGCTCTTGCCTATCGAAGCGCATCTCCTTAGTAGCCGCCCCCGTCGTTGCACCCACTGCCGTTCAACAGTTGTGCTGGCAAGAATGTATGCCTTGCACACCTGCGGGATATTGACACCCTCATCAAGCACTCGTTTCGCTGTTAATACTTGTATCTCGCCATCCTGAAACGAGCGAATAATTCGATTTGTCTCCTCACGATTCGATGTCTCATTGGCAGTGAGCTGATGGAAGAGAATATTCCGCTTCCGCAATAGTCGATTAACCTGGTTGAGTTGATCTGGCCCCTTGTCTGATGCGTAAATGAGTGTGTATTTAATTTCGCTTGGATCTTCCCGATCAAGAAGAGCTTCAAGCATAGAAATCTTGTTCGAAGCCATTTCCAACAGTGCGCGCCGATCTCGCAATAGTTTGGCCATATAGGTATCTGGTTCGCCCTCATCCATACGCCATGCGTTCGATTTGATCGTGCCTGTTAAATCCAACCAATCGCCCATTTCCCGTTCAGTCAACTTCACTGGATGAACGTAATAGTCGTACTCCACGAGACAATTGCCTATGGCCTCCTCAAGGGTGAACTCGAAGACTATGGGACCAAAATATTCTTGAAGCGCTTCCGTCCCTTTCGCGTCATATTGCCTATTGGGAGTCGCCGACAATCCAAGCCGAAACTCGAAAAACTCCGGGGGTTCTGAAATAAACGACTGACGCCCCAAGTTGTGTACCTCGTCCGCAATTAGTAGGCGTTGGGAACGAAAAGACGCGATCGCATCCAGGAATTCCCTGGTACAAAGTGTGTCTTGGCTTACCACGACAATTTCGATTCCCGAGGCTCCGCTATGAAGTCGGCGCCTGAGCTTTTGCATTTGTCTTGCTCTATTCCGGGCTCCCGGGGCTGCCGAAAGATTAGTCGGAGCAAGCCCAAACTGTTCGATTTCGCCGCACCATTGCTGGATCAATGGAATGTACGGCGCTGCGACGACAATCAAGAGAGGCTTTCTTTTCTCATATAACCGATAGGCACCAATCATCGAAGTAATGGTCTTACCTGAGCCGGTTGCCATCTCAAGGATTCCCCGAAAGCCAGCCTGACACCAAGCATTGACTGCCTTACCCTGATGCTCAAAGGGTCCATCTTCGTATCGAAGCCACGATGGAATTTCGAACCACTTTCTTCCCGTTGTATCAGGGGCTTCATCTGGATTGCTCGCTGCCATCGCATTGACCCGCTTGTAGATCGTTCTGAGGTCGTCTTCAGCAGGTGGAATGCTCGAACTGTAGGTAACAAGCAAACGCTTCCTAATCGCTTCGGGAATCGGAACAACTACGCAATCACTGCTTCTGTCTTCCCACAGATCTTCGAACTCAACTAGCAGTTTGTGCCCAATATAGTGTTGGTTCGCGTCTTGCCATGACCGTGCTATAGCCACTTGTTCGATGTTTTCTCGAATACCGGAATATGTCAGATTGCTTGAACCATGAGCGGCCACAATGTCCTCACGATTGTGGAAAAGCCACACCTTCGGGTGGAAGAGAGCGGTCTTCATCAGGGCGACTCTGATTTCAATACGACCGCTTCGCAGTAACCAAGACAAACATTTCAACGTGTGGTGCTGAAGCAAGTCTTCCGTAACGATCATCTTTTCCAACACCTCACCACCAACGTCTTCCGGCGAACGTATGCCTCTCTCAATCGCTTCTTGGTCGTCCGCGCTCAAAAGGGGACTGATGATGAGCCGAAGGCTGTGATCGGAAGACGCGATATAGGTAGCCAAGCCCGGGGCAAGAGAGGCGAGTACGTGACTTGAGAAAAAACCGACCATGCAGTCAACTTGCATAGCCGACTCAAATGCCGGAATAAGCACTTCTTCCGCGAGCGGATCGGCTGGCAGGATGTATAGCGGGCGTGCCGCTTCAAGGGAACGCAGCGTAGCAACATCTCTAGCGTCGCCGTTTGTACTCGGCGTATTTGGGGACATTTCTAAACCTAGACTGAAATCTAACTTTGCGATAGTAAAGAGAGTTGCTGGTCGCCCACCGGAGTCGTCTTCGATTGTCTGCCAACCGGTCCCTGAGGAGCGGCCGGCGGGCGGAAGAGCGTGGTCTTTAGGGACGGGCGGGTGCCGCGGTTCAGGCCAAGGCGGCGGCAGGCGCGGTCGAAGCGCTGGCGGAGCAGGTCGGCGTATTGGCCTTGGCCGCGCATGCGCCGGCCGAAGTTCGTGTCGTTTTCCCTGCCGCCGCGGATCTGGCGGACGCGGCTCATCACGTGTTCGGCGCGCAGGGGATATTGCTCGGCCAGCCAGTCCTTGAACAGCGGGCGGACCTCGTTGGGCAGCCGCAGCACCGCGTAGCCGGCCCACAGCGCACCGGCCTGCGCGGACGCCTCGAGGACGGCTTCGAGTTCGTGATCGTTGAGCGCGGGAATGACGGGCGCGAACATGACTCCTGTCGGCACGCCGGCCTCGGTGAGCCGTTCGACGGTCGTCAGCCGGCGGCGGGGCGACGCGGTGCGGGGCTCCATGCGGCGCTTGAGTTCGTCGTCCAGCGTGGTGATGCTCAGCGCGACCTGGGTAAGGCCCAGCCGCGCCAGTTCGCCCAGCAGGTCCAGATCGCGTTCCACCAGCGCGGACTTGGTGACGATTGTTACCGGGTGGCGGGTTTCGAGCATGATCTCGAGCAGCGAGCGGGTGCTGCGCAACTGCTTCTCGAACGGCTGGTAACCGTCGGTGTTTATGCCCAGGGCGATCGGCGAGCATCGATATCCGGGTTTGGCCAGTTCCTTCCTGAGCAGGTCGGCGGCATTGGGCTTGTGCACGATCTTGGTCTCGAAATCGAGGCCGGGTGAAAAGTCCAGGTAGGCATGCGCCGGACGCGCGAAGCAGTAGATGCAGCCGTGCTCGCAGCCCTTGTAGGGGTTGATGGACTGTTCGAAGCCGACATCCGGAGACTTGTTGCGGCTGATGATGGTCTTGCTGAGTTCGGGGATCAGCTCGGTGTCGGGATGCGGGGCCATCTCGGCGACGCCCGGGTCCGGCTCGTAGGTCCGCCGCTCGAAGCGGCCGGGCAGGTTGCCTCGCGCGCCGCGGCCACGGATGTTGTGGCCGTGTTCGGGGAGGGTGTCGCGGATGCGCGTGGTCATTCGGGGAATATAACGCGGGTGGCCGGGCGGACGCGGCTATACTCACGCAGCCATGCGCCCGGCCGTCAAGTACAGCATCTGGACCGCGATCGCCGCGGTCGTGGTCGTGGGCGCCTTCAGCCTGTTTTCGGGCGGCGAGGACGGCGTCGAAGTGCGGGTGGCCGAGGTGACCACCGGAGAGATTCGCAAGACGGTGCTGAACACCCGCGCGGGCACGGTGGACGCTTGCCGGCGGGCGCAGATGTCGCCGGCTTCCGCGGGGCAGATCGCAAGCCTTCCCGTAGCGGAGGGCGATGCCGTGACCGAAGGCCAGATGCTTCTCGAGGTCTGGAACGAGGACCTGCGCTCGGAAATCGAACTCTCGCAGCGCAACATGGTTGCAGAGCGGTCGCGGGCGGCGGAAAGCTGCACGCGGGCCGACCTGGCGGCGCGCGAGGCGGTGCGGCTGGCCAAGCTGCGCGACGACAACCTGGTCTCCGAGGAGGAACTGGAACGGGCCCAGGCTGAGGCCGAAGCGCGGGCCGCCTCCTGCAGGGCGGCCAACGACTCCGCAAGCGCCGCCGAGGCCCGCGTCGAAGTCAACCGCGCACGGCTGGAACGCACCATCCTGCGCTCTCCGTTCGACGGCGTCATCGCCGAGATCAACGGCGAACTCGGCGAGTTCGTGACCCCGTCGCCGATGGGCGTCGCGACCCTGCCCACGGTGGACGTCATCGACAACAACTGCCTGTACATCACCGCGCCGATCGACGAGGTCGATGCGCCGCTGGTCCAGGCGGGGCAGGAAGCGCGCATCCTGCTCGACGCTTTCCCGGACCAGTTCTTTCCAGGCTTCGTGCGACGCGTTGCGCCTTACGTGCTGGACCTCGAGAAACAGGCGCGCACCGTCGAGATCGAGGCGGAGATCAACAATCCGCAGCGCTACGGGCTGATGCCGGGCTACAGCGCCGACGTGGAAGTGATCGTGGACGTGCGTGACGAGGCCCTGCGCGTGCCGACGGAGGCGGTCATCGAGGACGAACGGATCATGGTGCTGAACACGGATACGGGTCTTCTCGAGGAACGCACGGTGGAGATCGGCCTGGGCAACTGGGAATTCACCGAGATCACCAAGGGGGCCAGGAACGGGGAGCTGGTGGTCCTGAGCCTGGACCGGGCGGGCGTCGAGCCGGGCGCGCCGGCGGTGCGCGCAGCGAAATAGACCGCGGCCGATTCCGGCCAGAGGGTATCGCCCGGTGTTGGCCCTCACCAGCGTTTTCCGCGACTACCCGGTCGGCGAACAGGTGGTGCATGCCTTGCGCAACATCACGTTGGAAGTCGAGGCGGGCGAGTACCTGTCGATCATGGGACCGTCCGGGTCGGGCAAGTCCACGCTGCTGAACATCATCGGCCTGCTGGACTCGCCGGACGGCGGCAGCTACCGCCTGCTCGGCGAAGACACCGCGAAGATGTCCGACGACAAGCTGGCGCGCACCCGGCGCGAGGTGATCGGCTTCGTTTTCCAGTTCTTTCACCTGGTCCCGCGCCTGACCGCCTTCGAGAACGTCGAACTGCCGCTGACGCTGGCCGGCTGGCGCCGGCGCAAGCGCCGCGAAAAGGTAAGGCGGGCGCTCGAGCGGGTGGAGCTGGCCGACCGAATGGAGCACCGTCCGAACCAACTCTCGGGCGGTCAGCTCCAGCGCGCCGCCATCGCGCGCTCCATCGTGATGTCGCCCAGGCTGCTGCTGGCCGACGAGCCCACCGGCAACCTCGATTCGCGCTCGAGCATGGAAATAATCCGGCTTCTGGAATCGCTGAACGAGGACGGGCTTACGCTGGTTGTCGTGACCCACGATCCGGACCTCGGGCGCCGCGCGCGGCGGCGGCTGACCATGCTGGATGGCCGTATCGGCGGCGACGAACGCCTCTGATTCCGGGCAACCATGAGGCTATCGCCGCGCGCCGGGCGGCGCTTTCCTTCTTCCCGATTTCGCGTGATAAGGTTGGGAAGCTTGTTTCGCCAACATGGGAGGAATGGAAATGGCTACACGCGTCGTTTACGGTTTTGCGATCCTTGCTGCTGTCGTAGAGGGCCTTGCGCCCGGCGCAGTTCCCGGCGGCCTTCTCCCGCTGGCCATGGTCGTGCTCGGAGTGGCTTACGCCGTAATGAACATTGATGCCGCGAATCCGCAGGCATTTCTGACCACCGCACTCGTGGTCGCCGCCGCCGGTGGAGCGGACGTGCTTTCAAACGTCCAGGCAGTAGGCGGCTTCCTCGACGCCATCGTCGATCAGGTTGCGGTCGTTTACCTGTCAGGCGGCGCGGGCATACTGGGCGTACGTGCCTGGAACCTGATATCCAAGGGAAGCCTGTAACAGGATTCTCGGGGCGCTCACGCGCTTTGCGCATTAGCGTTCTGAATCACCCAAAAGGCGCTTAGTTTCGCGCCCATGCCGCCGGGGCATCCTCGGCGGCATGGGCGCGCGCTATCGAGACTTCGGTAGAGAACCGGGCGGCTAACTCTCGGCCGCGGCGCGCGCGAGCCCGGTCCGCTTCCAGGTCCGGGCCCAGTAGATGAACGGCGTGTCGATTACGGCAATCAGGAACTTGAATACGTACTTGGCCGCGGCCAGTTGCAGGGCGGTCACGAGATCGACGATCCCCCACCACACGACCAGGCCGTAGATCAGCGTGTCAACCACCTGGGACAGGAGCGTGGAACCGGTGTTGCGCAACCACAGGTGCTTGACGCCGGTCGCCTTGCGAATCCGGTGAAACACCCACACGTCGAAGCTCTGGCTCAATAGGTAGGCCAGCAGCGATCCGAACACGAAACGGGGCGTGTAGTCGAACAGCGCCGCCATGGCCTCGTGCATTCTCAACGCGTACTCCGCCGTGTCCGGGTCGGACGTGGGCGCATAGAACAGGCCCACCCGGCTGATCACCACCACCATCACGCTCACGGTAAACCCCAGCAGGACCGCCCGCTGCGCCTCCCGCCGGCCGAACTTCTCGCTCAGGAGGTCGGTGGCGAAGAAGATGCTGGAGTAGAGGATGACCGCCATGCTGGTCTCAAGGCCCATGACGGTCGTGAGTTTCGGTCCCTGGATATTGGCCATGACCAGGCTCAGCACGATGGCCCCGTACAGGCCGTAGCGCCCGAAGAACCGGTACAGCAGGATCGCGAACCCGAGGTCCAGCATGACCGTCAGGAACCACAGCCAGGCCTGGTGTTCCTGAAGAAGTTGTTCGAAACCGGCAAACATGGTGGGCCCCGGTCAATCGGAAGCCGCTACTGTAACCGTTCGGCGTCCGTGAGCCACATGAGGCACAATTCATTTGCCCACGAAGACCCCGGCAGATGAAGACCAACGACCTGCTCTTGATGGCGACGCGCTCGATGTTCCGTCACCGGCTGCGCGCCGCCATGATGATGCTCGCCACGTCGATCGGGATCGTGTCGGTGTTGCTGCTGACTGCGCTGGGCGAGGCGGGCCGCCTGTTCGTTACCGGCGAATTCCGGATCCTGGGGACTGAGCTCATCATCGTGCAGCCGGGCAATCCGGGCGAATCCGGATCCAATCCGTTCGGTTTTTCCGGCGAAGCCCCCCGGGACCTGACCTACCGCGACGCGGAAGTGGTGATGCGCGTGCCGGGCGTGATGAAGGCGGCGCCAATGATGATGGGCGCCCTGCCCGCCTCGCGCGGCGGGAAGGAACGGGAAACGTTCGTGATGGGCACCACTCAGGACTACTTTCACATCCGGGGGCTTGACCTGAGTGCGGGAACGTACTTTCCGCGCATGGATATGGACCGCATTTCATCGGTTTGCGTGGCGGGAGAGCTGCTGGTCAAGGAGCTGTACGGGTCCGAACCCGCGCTGGGCACCTGGCTGCGGCTCGGGGACTCGCGCTGCCGGATCGTGGGGCGGCTGGCCGATACCGGCCAGAGCATCGGGATCAACGTGGGCGAGCTCGTGGTGGTTCCCGTTGCTTTCGCGGCAACCATGTTCAATACCGAAGCCCTGACCAACATCATGGTTCAGGCCCGCGACCGCGAGTCGGTGCCCGGAGTCATCCGCCGGTTGACCGAACGCCTGACCGAGCAGCATTACGGCAAGCAGGACTTCATAACCATCACGCAGGACGCGGTCCTGTCGGTATTCGACGGCATCTTCAACGCTATTACGGCCGCACTCGGCGGGATCGCCGGGATCAGCCTGATCGTGGCCGGGGTCCTGATCATGAACGTGATGCTGGTGGCGGTCAGCCAGCGGACTTCGGAGATCGGCCTGTACATGGCCATAGGCGCGGCCCGTCGCCAGATCATGCGGCTGTTTATCGGCGAGGCCGCGCTCCTTGCGGTAATCGGGACCGTGTGCGGGCTGGGACTGGGTTACCTGCTGATCTGGTTCGCGCAGCAACTGTTCCCGGCGATTGAAATCCGGCCGCCCTGGTGGGCCGTGGTGGCGGCGGTGATTACCGCCGTCGCCAGCGGCCTGGTATTCGGGGCGCTGCCGGCGCGCAAGGCGGCCCGCCTGGACCCGGTGCAGGCGCTGAGAGGGCGCATCTGATGAGTGCCGTGGATCTTTTGCGCCTGGCATTGCGCGCGCTGTCCATGCATCGTCTGCGCACGCTGCTGACAGCTCTCGGCACCGGAATCGGCGTGGCTGCCGTGATTCTGCTGACGTCCATCGGCGAGGGCATGTACGAATTCATGGAGACCGAAGCCACTCGCTTCGGAACGCATTTCCTGGTCATCACGCCGGGCAAGACCGTTACCATCGGCGGCCCACCGGGCCTGAACACCAATACCGTGCGCCCGCTGACTCTGGACGATGCGCTCGCGATCGGACAACTGAGTTCGGTCAAGGCCGTCGCCCCCGCCGTTATGGGATTTGCGGAAGCGGAACGCGAGGGCATCAAGCGCGACGTCACGGTGCTGGGGACCGGCCCCGACCTGCCCGAGATATTCACGCTGGAAGTCGCGTCGGGCCGTTTCCTGCCGAAGGAAGACTTCGAGGCCTCGCGGCCGCTTGCGGTGCTCGGCAGCGAAATGAAGAACGAACTGTTCGGAGCGGACAACGCGCTGGGCGCTCACATCCGTGTCGCCGGGCAGCGCTTCCGGGTGGTCGGGGTGCTTGCCGATGCCGGCACAATGGTCGGCTTCGACATGAACGACATCATATTCGTGCCGGTCAGGCACACGATGGAAATCTACAACATGCTGGGCGTACAGGAAGTGGACGTGCGCTACGACGAAAACCGGTCGGCCAGTGAAGTGGAAGGTGACATCTCACGCCTCCTGATTGCGCGGCACGGTTCGGAAGACTTTACGATCACCACCCAGGACCAGATGCTCAGCACCATGCGGGTGATCCTGAGCACGATCACTTCGGCGGTCGCGGCCCTGGGTGGCATCTCGCTGGTGGTGGGCGGCGTGGGCATCTTCACGATCATGACCATCTCGGTTCAGGAGCGTATCTTCGAGATCGGCCTGTTCCGCTCGCTGGGGGCCCGCCGCCGCGAGGTTCGCCGCCTGTTCATGGCCGAAGCGCTTGCGCTTGGCGCGGCCGGCGGCCTGCTCGGACTGGTCCTGGGCCAGGGCGCGGCCTGGTTGCTGAGCGCGCTGTTCCCGGTCATACCGGTCAGTATTTCCGTGGCCTATACCATTGCGGCCCTGATGATCGCGGTGCTGATCGGAATCCTGGCGGGGGTTGCGCCCGCCGTGCGCGCGGCGCGCATGAACCCCGTTCTGGCGCTGCGCGCCGAATAATCCCGGTTTTTTACACACAAGGAGCAGCAACTTGATTGATATCTACTACTGGCCGACGCCCAACGGGTTCAAGATCACCATCATGCTCGAGGAGTGCGGACTGCCGTACAACATCAAGCCGGTGAATATCGGCGCGGGCGACCAGTTCACGCCCGAGTTCCTGGCGCTGAACCCCAACCACCGGATGCCCGTGATCGTCGACAACGACGCGCCCGGCGGACCGCTTTCGGTGTTCGAGTCGGGCGCCATCCTGGTCTACCTGGCCGACAAGACCGGGCGCTTTCTGCCCACGGATACGCATGGTCGCTTCGACGTGATGCAATGGCTGTTCTGGCAGATGGCCGGGCTGGGACCGATGGCCGGCCAGACGGGGCACTTCCTCATCTACCAGGAAGGCAAGCACGAGTACGCAACCGAGCGCTACACGAACGAATACGGGCGCCTGCTGGCGGTCATGGAGCGCAGGCTCAGGGACCGCGACTACCTTGCCGGCGAGTACTCGATCGCTGACATGGCCTGCTATCCCTGGGCGGCTCCCTACAAGCGGCTCGGTCAGGGCATCGACGAGTTGCCCAATGTCGCCGGATGGATTGAAAGGCTCCGCGCGCGTCCGGCCCTGGAGCGTGGCATGGACGTGGGCAGGGAACTGCGATCCGACAAGCCGCTGACCGAGGAACAGCGCAAGATGCTTTATGGTCAAACCGGTAAGAAGACGCTGGAGAAGGCATGAAGCTTTACGACTACCAACATGCGCCCAATCCCAGGCGGGTCCATATTTTTCTGGCCGAGAAGGGCCTGGACATGGAACGCGTGGAGATCGACCTGACGAAGAAGGAGCAGTTGAGCGCCGAATACCAGGAGGTCAATCCGCTGTGCCAGGTTCCGGTGCTGGAAACCGACGACGGCACGCGCATAAGCGAGTGCGTGGCGATCTGCCACTACCTGGAGGACCTGCATCCCGAGCCGAACCTGTTCGGGTCCGGTCCCGACGAGCGCGCGCAAGTCCTGATGTGGAACCACATCGTCGAGCAGGAAGGCATGCCCGGACTCGCCGAAGCCCTGCGCAATCGGATCAACAACTTCCGGGATCATGCGTTGCCGGGTCCGGTGCTCTATGCCCAGCTTCCGGAACTGGTGGAGCGGGGCCGCAAGCGCGCCCGGCATTTTCTGGACTTCATGGACCGGCGGCTGACCGGCCGCGAATACCTGGCGCTGGACCGTTTCACGATCGCCGACATCACGCTGCGGGTGGCCGTGGACATGGCCGCGCGCATGGCCGGCAAGTTCGATCTCACCGTGCTGGAAGACCGTACAGCGCTGGCAGCCTGGCACGCCCGCGTATCCGAGCGCCCCAGCCTCCAGGAAGGAGCGTGACGACGCATGCTCTAGCCCCGGGGAGCGAGGACGTCCCGTCCTCGCCATAACATGACCACGCATGCTTGAGCTCGGCCTCTCCCTCGTTTTTGCGTACCTCATCGGGTCGATCAACTTCAGCCTGGCGCTCGGCAAGCTGAAGAACCTGGACGTACGCGAGACGGGCAGCGGCAACGCCGGCGCCACCAATGCCCTGCGCGCCGCCGGTTTCTGGTTTGCCCTGGCGGTCATGATCGGCGACGTGGGCAAGGCGATCGTGGCGGTGGGCCCGCTCGCCACGCTGGCCTATTCGTTTGCCGACGAACCGACATTTTCGCTGGCCTGGGTCCAGGTGGCCGCGGGGGCGTCCGTGACCGCCGCGCATTGCTATCCGCTGTGGCACGAGTTCCGCGGCGGCAAGGGATTCGCGACGCTGCTAGGCTCGTACCTCATGCTGCACGCGCCGCTGGTGGGCGCGGTGCTGGCCGTGTGGGTGATGATGATGATCTTCAGCGGCTACGTGGGACTGGCGACCATGGTGGCGGCCGTTTCCGCGCCGCTGTTCCTTGCGTTCTTCATGCCCGATGCGCCGCCGGAACTCTTCTGGCTGGCGGCGGCGGCGGGTGCGTTTACGGTTATGACGCACCGCGACAATATCCGCAACCTGCTCGACGGATCGGAACATTGTTTCGTGCGGGTGCGGGTCGATCACTGGTTCAAGAGCGGCTAGGCCCTGTACGACCGGCGCGTATTGCTGGGAGCGCTCGATCCGGCCCTGCTCCGGCAAATCACGCTGCTCGAGATTCACGACTCGCTGCCGTCCACCAACGGGCGGTTGCTGCAGGTTCCCGCAACGCCGACTGCCGGCAGCCTGGCGGTATGCCTCGCCGGTCATCAGAGCGCCGGGCGGGGGCGGAACGGAAAAAGCTGGCATGCGCCGGACGGCGCCGGATTGCTGCTTAGCGTGAGCCGGAGCGCACCAAAAGCCCCGGACGGCTCTCTCGCCCTGGCGCTGGGCGTCGCGATCGCCGAAGGCCTGGAGACCTTCGTATCCGACACCGTGGAACTGAAGTGGCCTAACGACCTGGTCGCGCAAGACCGCAAGCTGGGCGGCATCCTGGTCGAGGCCTCCACGCAGGGCAACCTGGGTGGGAGGGCGTCCCGCCCTCCGCAAGGTGGAACCGAAAGCCGCGTGGTGGCGGGCCTGGGCATCAATATCCGGGTAAGCGAAGAACAGCATGAGCTGGTCGCCGGCGAAGGCGGCATGCACCCGGCCGGCCTTTCTGAACTCAATCAGCGGAAAGCCCCCGAACCCAACGCTTTGGCAGCCGCCATGATCACCGCAATCGCCGGAGTGCTGGAGACCCATCCCGTCGACGGCTTCAACCGCTGGAAGGACGACTGGAACGCGCGCGACTGGCTTGCGGGAAAGCGAATCGAGGCACGGAGTGGCGCCGACACGCACTTGGGCACGGCCGCCGGAGTCGATTCGTCAGGCGCCCTGCTGCTTGATGAATCCGGCGCTACGCGACGCATCGTTTCAGCGGAGATCCGCTTGTGAACGCTGCTTCTTCACGCGTCCTGCTGATCGATCTGGGCAACACGCGGATCAAGTGGGCCTGGCTGTCCGGCGACGGGACGGAACCTGAAGACGCGGGCGTCGCGCGCACCGGTGACGGGTTGTCCGATCTGCCGTTTCTGGACAGCGAAAAACAGGTAACCGGAGCATTGGCTTGCAACGTCGCGGGCATCGAACTCGGCCGCAAGCTGGCCGGACTGATGCGGGAAAGACTGGCCGTCGAACTCTTGTACGTGCAGGCGCAAGCCTCCGCCTGCGGCGTGACCGCCGCCTACGCCAACCCCCTTAACCTGGGCGCGGACCGCTGGGCGGCGCTGATCGGCGCGCACGCGCTGGGCCCCGCCGACTATTGCATCGTCGACGCGGGCAGCACCGTAACCATGGACCTGCTGCTGGCCGACGGGCGGCATCTCGGCGGATACATCGCGCCCGGCCGGGAAATGAGTCTGGCCGCGATGGCGAAGGGAACGGCGGAACTCGCCTCACGGCTGAAGGATCATGCCGGCCGGCCGCCCGATCTCGCCCCCGGCACCGACAGCGCGGAGGCAATGGAAAAGGGAACGCTGGCAGCGCAACTGGGGATGATCCGCTCGGGCATGGAAAGGCTGGCAAGCGAGGGAAGGGGTTTGCCGGTACTGCTCCTGACCGGCGGAGGCGCCGACGCCCTGATCGCCACCGGTGAACTGCCGGAAGCGCGATCGGCCCCGGACCTGGTGCTGCGCGGGCTGGCCGCGCTCGCGTTAGAATTGCGCGTCAGGCCGGAATAGCTCAACTGGTAGAGCACCCGCCTTGTAAGCGGAAGGTTGCGGGTTCAAGTCCCTCTTCCGGCACCAGTGGTGATGTAGCTCAGCTGGTTAGAGCGGCGGACTCATAACCCGCAGGTCGGTGGTTCAAGCCCACCCATCACCACCACTTTTGTTGAAAGCGGCTTCCAGCGCAAATCGGCAAAACGCCGACTGGAAGTTCAGTATTTTGCTCAGTCAAGACTCTTTGACTTCATTCCTGTGTAGCCGGGCTCCGTATCCAGAAATTGCCGGATGCGCTTGGCAATCCCGGCATCCTTCTTGATCTCGCACTCCCAGATCACCAGCACGTCCCAACCCATCAATCTGAGAGTTGTGAGATGGTCCGCGTCTCGAACGACATTGCGTTCGAGCTTTGGCAGCCAGTAGTCCTGATTGGATTTCGGACGCCGGGCAAGGGTGCACTCAGGGTCTGCATGCTGGTGCCAGAAACAACCATGAACAAAGATCACTTTCCTTCGAGCGGGAAACACGAGATCCGGCTTGCCGGGAAGGTCCTTCCGGTGAAGGCGGTAACGGTAGCCCATCGCGTGCGTGATACGGCGAACGATCATTTCCGGCTTCATTCCCTTGGCCCGGATGTTGGACATGATCTCGCTTCGGCGTTCGCGCGTAACGGTATCAGCCATTTATTGGTCTAATTTGAGGCCGCAATCTATTTCATGTCTATATCGCAAGGTCCAGGGGAAGATCAGCGATATCGCGAAGCCTCTTTCCTTCAATCATGGTGTCCAGCAACTCTTTGGCGTCTTCCAGTTCAAGGGCTGTGACTGATTCAACCAGTTCGCGCAAGGCAAAGTGGTAAACGCAATCAATATCTCCCGTTCCAAGCGCAATCGAGGCGATTCTGCTGGGCATGGGTTCGCCGGTCAGGACTACGACGTGAGGCAGCCGTCCCTTACGGTTCCGCACCAGGTTCAAAGCCTCGGAGCGGGCGTTTTGCGCCCGGTCGCTTCGCAGCGTCCACTTGCACGAGACACTGGCGTGCAGAATGGGGTTTTGGCTGTTGTTCCGCCTCAGAGGTGTGAGAAGCGCCTGAGTTTCGTCCACCAGTTCGTCATGCGAGTTGATGTTCGCGTCCGCCTCAGGGTAACGAAGAATGACCACGTCGGGTTTGATGAGGTAGTCGCTTCCCAACGCGGCGGCCAGCTCGGGATTTGCCTTTGACGCCGCATCAAGGGCAGCCAGATGCTCATATTGGTCGAATTGGGCGATCGCGGCTCGACCGCCCACGCCTTTGCTGACTTCCCATTGGCCCGGACGCAGGTGTGAGAGTCTTGGGAAAACCTCTTCCAGGTATTCCTTGCAGATTTCCTCAAACTTGCTGCCCGCCTCCTGCCCAGGCAGGCGCTCGCCACCATCAGCGGCGCCGAGACGCTCAAGGATGCCCGTGGCAATAGTCTTGCTCGCCCTGCTATGCCGGTCAGCATTGCTCGGGATTCCGCCTTTAGAGCGCAGCACGGATGCTCGAAGCATCGCATGGAAACGCCGCCGGGCCTCGGCGAAGAACACTTCGCTCGTCATACGGCGCGCCTGGAAATGCCGATTGAATGACTCATGGACAGGCAATCATGGAGACGCTCACCGACTGCGCGCGCCACTGGCGGTGGGAATGCATTGCCTACTTGCCGGTAAGCGGGAGTCTTGCGCCCGGAGAACTGCCATTCGTCGGGAAAGCCCTGAAGTCGCGCCACCATTGGAACGGTGAGCCTTGGCATACCTTCAAAATCACACTCGGGGGGAGCATTGGCAATTCCCAGTCCATCAACGCCCAACGTAGCCCAAGCCTTCCGTGCTCGCGTTGGTCCCAAGTCGGGTCCGCCATGCTTCAAGGAGCCGCCAACAATAGTGGGGGCGATGTCATTGGCGCGATTCTTCCAGGCGTCGACTCGTTTCCACCCGTCTGCAGCAATGAGATCATAAAGCGCCTCACCAACGGTTTGGGGCTTAACGCCATTCTTGGTCGGCCAGGAGAAGCCTGAGGCTATGTCCTTTCGCAGCGCCACAATCACCACCCTCGGACGCAATTGCGGCACGCCGAAGTCCGATGCATTCAGCAATCGCCAATCTGCCTGGTAACCCATTTTCTCGAAGCGGGTCTTGATCGCACGGCGGAAATCTTCGAATACGGTTGCGAGGAAGCCCCGAACGTTCTCGATCATGACCGCGCGAGGTTGAATAATTTCCACAAGGTCGAGCGCAACGGGAAACAGGTTGCGCTCGTCCTGATCCCCGAGTTGCTTGCCTGCCACCGAGAATGGAGGGCAGGGAAGCCCGCCGGCCAACAACTGGACGCCCTTGAACGCAAGCGCTCTGCGGGCCGCGAAGTGGTGAATATCACTTTCGAACACGCGCCATCCAGGCCGGTTAAAACGAAGCGTATTGCAGCAGTGCCGATCAATCTCTACCAGCGCGGTGTGATCAAAGCCCGCCTGTTCCAAGCCTAGCGCCTGTCCGCCGGCGCCTGCGCATATTTCTATTGAACTAAGTGAATTCCTTGTCATGTTCTGTCCTCTCCTTGTGCGATGGTTTCAAGGTTAATTGAAAGCTGCAGACACCGGCAACTGTGCGTGAACTCTACCAGCTTTTTCGGGTCCACTTTCCTGACTGCGAAGACACATTGACGCAAATCCTTACTCGTTGAGTAATCTGCGTCAATGGCGTAGCCTTCCGGATCAGAAGCGACAACTGACGGGCATCGTCAGACAGTTGAAATAGAGGTTGGAACTATGGACGAAAAGCTGTTTGAAAAACTGATCGAAAGCGCCTCACAGGCGGCTGAAATTACACGCGGGGAACGCGGCCCATCCAGGACTCTCGAGGTGACGTCCGACATTGTGCGAGAAATTCGCAAGAGCACCAGTTTGTCCCAAGAGAAATTCGCTGGTCTCTTCCATATTTCGGTCGGCACACTTCGAAATTGGGAACAAGGGCGGCACCGGCCCGACGGACCTGCGGCTGCCTTGCTGATTGCGATCAAGAACGATCCGGAGCATGTAGTTGCTGCACTGAATTCCGCTGCGTAGTTCCCCGGACTCTATTGGACGTGGCGCTACGTCACGCGGATGACGATCTTGCCGATCTTCTCGCCGCTTTGCATGTAGTCGATCGCGTCGTAGACGTCGTCCCAGTCGAAGACGCGGTCGATGACGGGTTTGATGTCGTTGCGGACCATGGCCCGAATCAGGTCCGTGAACATGCGCTGGCTGCCGACGATGATGCCTCGCACGGTGAGATTCTTGAGAATGAGGTTCGGCAGCTTCGTCAGGACGGGGGGCTTAAGCGGTTCCTGGTTGTGGACCACCGGGTTGGCGCCGATGTGCATGATGCGGCCGTTGGAAGCCGCGGCCATCAGGCAGTTCTCCATTTCTTCCAGGCCCACGTTATTGAGAATGATGTCCGCGCCATCGCCATCGGTAAGTTCCAGGACCTCTGCGGGCCAGTCCGGATTGCTGCGGTAGTTCACGCCGAGGTCCGCGCCGAGGTCCTTCAGGCGGGCAAGTTTCACGGCGCTCGATGACGTGATGATGCATCGCGCGCCGAGCATCTTTGCCCACTGCATTCCGAACACGGACACCGCGCCGGAACCCAGGGTGAGCAACGTATCGCTGGCCCTGGCCGCGCCCGCCTCCACCACGGCGTTCCAGGCGGTGAGTCCCGGGCTCTGCAGGGTGCTCGCCTGCTCATAACTCAGGCTGTCGGGCAGCTTGATCAGCGCCGCCGCCGGCACCACGACCTGCTCGGCGAGAAAACCGTCGAGGGTCGCGGAGTAGTCCTGCTCCGCCATCGACGCGTGCCAGTCGCCGTCCAGCCATTGCCAGTAATGAGTCATGGTCACGCGGTCGCCCACCTGGACGTTTTCCACGCCGGGGCCCACCGCGATGACGTCGCCGGCGTTGTCGCTCAGGGGCACGCGGGTGTGAGGCATGACGGTCTTGCCCAGACTGCCGTGCATGATGGTGAGGTCGCGGGCGTTGATGCCCGTGGCGCGCACCCGCATGACCGCTTCGCCGTGGCCGGGAACGGGCTCGGGCCGCTCGACCGCATGCAGGGCCAGGCCCTTGCTGTAGTCCCCTATTTCAAAGACCTTCATAAGCTAGCGTCACAGCGAAGCGCGCCGCCTGAAGCCCCTTCTTCATTCCCCTCCTCGTGGGAGCGTTGGAGCAAGGACAGCGAGAATCGAGCCAGGGATGGCGGCTCCAACGAGGAGGGGAATGAAGAAGGGGCGAGGAAGCACGAGTTCGCCTGCTACGCCCCGTAGGTGTCCTTGTATTCCTCAATGTAGTCGTGGTACTCGGTCCAGTTCTCCACGTCGAAGATTTTCGGCGCCTTCAGTTCCAGCGACTTCCGGGCCCCGGCCGGCAGTTCGTCGATGCTGGCCAGCTTGGTGCCGTAGGCCCGGCCGTAACTGCGGCCTGCGTGGCCGCCCATGCCGACCCACGGACCCCAGCTGACCAGGTTCTGGAACTGGCAGAAGGCCGGCGCGTTGTCGATATCCGGATTGACCACGTCCTCCAGCCTGGCGGCGTGGACGAACAAGGAGTCCCAGTAGTGGGTGCGACCCGGTGATTCCTTCGGCCACTCTTCCGGGTCGAAAGGACTGGGATACGAAAAATGCGAGGCAATGGGCACGAACACCATGCCGCCATACGTTTCCATGCGCAGGGGCGTTGGGTGGACCGTGGCCTCCGGCGGCGTTTCCACCCCGTCGGGGCCCATTTTCACGTTCAGCGGACCGCCGAGGAACGTCCAGGGCTCCCTGACTTCTCCGGTAATCGGGTTTTCCCAGGACTCCAGCACCTCGTCCGTATCGAACTTGCAATAGACGCCGCACTCGAACACCTTGAATGCGTACTGGTTGTCCTCCAGCGGACTGCACTGCGTGACGTTCAGGTTGTTCATCGTGAACAACGGTATGAGATTGCCGTCGTTCATGTAGGCGTAGAGGTGCAGGCGGTAGAACCTGTAGACCGTTTCCTCCGCGGCCGAACCCGACACCTTGGCGCGCACGCGGGCGCGAACGGCAGGGTCTTCGAGGTCCAGTGTCGGTGACGTCTCGGCCGCGCATCCGGAAAACACGCCGCCCGTCAGTGCGGTTCCGGCGCCCGCAAGTATGGCGTCCCGCCGGGTTAACGCAAATTGTCCCATTTGTCCCTCCTCTCCCGATTTTGTGGCATTCCCATGGGGTGGGGACGGATGATAGCGCGGCTTTTTCGAGGGCGAGACACCCTCGCGCCCAGGGCTATTTCATGGGGTTGTTCTCGTCCATGAATGCGCCGTCGATCAGGGTGACGCCCTTTTCCTTGGCCTTGGCGATCATGGCCTTCAGCGCCACGCCGCGGACAAAGCCGGGAACTTGAGAGATAAACGGCACGGCGTCGGGGGCAAATTTCACCTCCTCGTCGATCTCGTTGGCTTCCGCCAGGATTGTGTCTTCATCGGACATGTGAATCACCTCCGGAAATTCGTTGCTTGTGTGTGACTGCGGCGCGGCGCCTTTGATTCATACGCTGCCAATGTTACGCGCCTTTCGCCCAACTATAGGCCAACAGTCCGTCGGCGAGCTTGGGTTCGAACCAGGTGGACTTGGGCGGCATGATCTCGCCGGCGCCGGCCACGCGCATCAGCGCCTTCATCGGCGTGGGATAGAGCGCAATGGCAACCGACGCCTCGCCGCCGTCCACGCGCCGCTCCAGTTCTTCCAGGCCCCGCGCGCCGCCCACGAAGCCGATGCGCGGGTCGGTGCGAGAGTCCTTGATGCCCAGAATCGGCGCCAGCAGATGTTCCCCCAGCAGGCTCACATCGAGGCTGCCCACCGGATCGCCTTCGGGCACCAGTTCCGGGCGCAAGCGGGCGCGATGCCAGCCTCCGCCGAGGTACAAGCCGAATTCCCCCGCGCGCCTGGGCCGCGCCGGCACGGACGATGGCGCAACCTCGAAGCCCTCGCCGAGCGCCGCCAGAAAAGCCTGCGGGCTGTGGCCGTTCAGACCGGAAACCACGCGGTTGTAATCGAGTATCCGCAGCTCCTCGGCCGGAAACGTGGCGCCCAACAGCCACTGCGCCTCCGGGCGGCCCGAAAACGCCTCCGCGGCCCGGTTGCCTGCCGCAACGCGGTGATGCCCGTCGGCGATGAAGAGTTCCCCCAGTTCGGCGACCGCCCGGGTAATTCGCGCCACGGCTACCGCATCCCGCACCGGCCATACGCTGTGTTCGGTCACGGCGCCGCCCTGACTGAGGCTTGCTCGGCAATCCGGCTCGCCCTGCGTCGCCTCTTCGATCACGGCAGCCAGATCGAAGTGCCGGCGATGCGCCAGCATGACCAGCCCGGTCTGCGCTTCCAGCGCCTGGATAAGAAGCGCGCGGTCGGTTTCCTTGTCCGGACGGGTCAATTCGTGGCGACGCAGTGTTCCGGCGCGGTAGCAGTCCACCGACACGAGCAGTACGACCCCGGTCTGCGCGTGCGAACCGCTTGCCACCCGGTACACGTAATAGGCGGGCTGCGCATCCGGCGCGATCGCGCCTTTAGCGAGAAAGTCGTCCAGCGAGCAACGGGCAGCCGTGTAGCGCTCCGCAGCGGTCGGATCGGCCTCGGGCGGCATGGCGGCTTCGGGCAGCGACACGCGCAGAAAGTCATGCGGACGGCCGGCAACGCGCGCCCGCGCCTCATCGGTACTGACCACGTCGTACGGCGGGGCAATGGTTTCCGCAGCTCTTCCGGCAGCCGGCCGCAGTGCTGTAAAGGGAGCTACGCGGAACCCGGGAGGCTGATCGGCGGGCCTCGGTCCCGCGGGGGATTTACCCATGCGGGCGGTCAGATCAGGTCGAGCACTTCGAAGGCGACGCGGTCGCCGGACTCCAGCGCTCCTTCCATGCCGCGGTTGGCCACGGCCGTGTGTTCGCCGCAGAAATGCACCCGGCCATGCTGTTTCCCCACCTCTGGCGCGTACTTCATGACCTGGCCCGGCTTCCAGACCGCCCAGTCGCCCGCCGAGTCGGGATCGTTGAACCACGACTGGTAGGCCATGACCTCAAGCTGTCCCTTCGCGGCGGGACGCAGGCGCTCGATGTCCGCGACGATGCGGGCGGCGGCTTCCTCGTCCGACAATTGGTCCTGCTCCACCGCCAGAGCGCCGCGCGTCCAGCTCGTGAGGCTCGTGACTTCTTCCGGCGTGTCGCCCTTGCGCTCGCCGACCACCATTCCGGCCAGCGAATCGGTCCACATGTTGGGCGACAGGCCGTCGTCCTCCCAGAAGGGACGCTTCGCGATCATGTGCAGCTGATTGAGTATCTGCGAATCGACGTTTCGAGCCGCCTCGGCCTGCAATCCTTCAAGCCCGGGCTCCAGGTTCAGGTGACGCAGCAGGGAGCATGGGAGCGAGCAGACCACGCGACCGGCGTGATGAAGGCTGCCGTCCTCGCAATGCACTTCGACGCGGGAACCGGTATCGCTTATACCTGTGACACGGCGCTCCAGCAGGACCTCCGAATTCAGCGATGCGGCCATGGCCTCCGGAATCGACTGGTTGCCGTTCACCGCCGTGTATGCGCTGCCGCCGTCCGGCCCGGTAAATCCCTGCTGGGCGGCCGCGAAGCGCATGGCAAACAACACCAGTGCGGCGGATACCTCGTCGGCGTTGTTGCCCCAGCCCGGATTGTTGTTGTAGCAAAGGTTCACGGTCGCGTCGGTCTCGCCCTGACCGGTCAGGTATTCGCGCAGAGACACGTCAAGGTGTGCAAACTCGGGCGACACCCAGTCCGGCGGCGACGGGTAGGGGTTGTTCGTGAACATCTTGAAATTCAGATAGGCCCAGGGTGGGAACTGACGGGCTTGCTCCGGCAGCGGGTTCAGTTCGTGCGTGGGCCACTCCTCAGTGGGAATGATCTCGCCATGCAGCGCCAGTGTCCGCACACCGAAGAGCTCAACCATCGCGTCCAGGTTCACCAGCCCTACGCCGAGCTCCTGGATGACCTGCATGAGGCGCGCGTAGCCCGCCCCGAAGCTCGTGCCTCCGGCCTCGGGCGAACCGGGAATATGCCTGTAGGACAGGATCCGCCCGCCCACACGGTTGCGCGATTCCAGCACCGTGACGCTCAGGCCTTCCGACTCGAGCAGCCGCGCCGCCTGCAGGCCGGACAGCCCGGCGCCGATCACGATTACGTCACTGTCGGTGGTGGGCTGCCGCACGCACCCGGCGAGCACCGCCGCGGCAGCGCCGATCCCCATTAGCGCCTCGCGCCGATTCAATCTGGTCACTGTCTCCCGCCTCCGCGTGCCTAGAATGGACGCAAGAGTATAAGGCCCTCCGGACCGTCGCGCTCAGGCGGCCCGTGGCGGAACCCCGCGTCGCACCGAGACCGGCGAGACGCCCGCCTGGCAAGGCGCGAGGAGCGCGCATATCGGGCATATGCAAGCGACGAACAACACAGTCCAGGCGGGATGGATCGCCGGTCGAATGCAGCGGGGCTTCCGCCACGGGCCGCCTGGACCGGCTAGCGGATAAACTGAGCGGATGCGCTTATTGATTGCGGGCGGCGGACCGACCGGGCTGTACCTGGCCATTTCGATGCTGCGGCGCTCGTCGAGTCACCGAATCACGGTGCTGGAACGCAACCGGCCCGACGACACTTTCGGCTGGGGCGTGGTCTTTTCCGACGCGACGCTCGAAAACCTGACCGAAAACGACCCGAAGACGGCCGACGAAATCCGCGGCCGTTTCACCCACTGGGACGACATCGAGGTGCACTTCCGGGGCCGCAAACTCCTGTCCGGGGGTCACGGCTTCTGCGGAATCGGGCGCAAGCGGCTGCTGCGCATCCTCCAGCGCCGTGCATCCGAACTGGGCGCGGAACTGCGCTTCGAGACCGAGGCGGAACCGGACCTCGACCTGTATCGCGGCCACGACCTGGTAGTTGCCACCGACGGCGTGAACAGCCGCTTCCGCCAGGCCTACGCTCCGCACTTCGACGTGGAGATCCAGACCCGGCCCAATTACTTCCAGTGGCTTGGCACGCAAAAGCACTTCGAGGCCTTCAACTTCATCTTCAGGGAACTTGAGGAGGGCTGGATCTGGGCGCACGCCTACCGTTTCGAGGATGGCCTTTCGACCTTTATCCCCGAGTGCAGCCCGGACACCTGGGGGCGGCTGGGGTTCGGCGAAATGGGCCAGGAAGAGAACTGCCGGGCGCTGGAAAGGATATTCGGGCGGCATCTGGGCGGACACCGGCTGATCAGCAATGCCGGCCATATCGAGGGGCACGCCTGGCTGAACTTTCGCCGGGTGCATTGCGGGAAGTGGCGCTACCGCAACCTGATCCTGGCAGGCGACGCGGCGCATACCGCACATTTCTCGATCGGATCCGGCACCAAGCTGGGGCTGGAGGACGCCATCGAACTGGCCGAGGCGCTGAACGGCGGCGGCGCCACCGACGAGGCTCTTCAGGAATACGAGGAGAGCCGCCGGCTGGAGGTGATCAAGCTGCAGTCGGCGGCGCGCAATTCCACCGAGTGGTTCGAGAACGTCCCCCGCTATGCGCGCTTCGCGCCGCAGCAATTCAATTATTCGCTGCTGACCCGCAGCCAGCGGGTGAGCCACGAGAACCTGAGGCTGCGCGACAGCCGCTGGCTCAAGCGGATGGAGCGCTGGTACAGCCAGCGGGAAACGGGCAGCGCCCGCGCGGTCGCGCCGATGTTCGTGCCCTATCGAATCAAGGAGCTGGAGCTGTCCAACCGCGTGGTGGTGGCGCCGATGGACATGTACAGCGCGGTGGACGGAACCGTTGGCGACTTTCACCTCGTGCACCTGGGGTCGCGCGCGCAGGGCGGCGCGGGACTGGTGTTCACGGAAATGAGTTGCGTGTCGCCCGAGGGACGGATCACGCCGGGCTGCGCCGGCGTGTACCGCCGGGAGCACGCCGAAGCCTACCGGCGCATCGTGGACTTCGTGCACGAACACAGCGAGGCCAGGATCGCACTGCAGATCGGGCACTCGGGCCCCAAGGGCTCCACCCGCCTGATGTGGGACGGCATGGACCAGCCGCTGGAGTCCGGGAACTGGCCGGTGATGGGGCCTTCGGAGAAGACCTATCGGCGGGGCGGCCAGGTTCCCCGGCCCATGACGCGCGCCGACATGGACGAGGTCGTGGAACAGTTCCGGCAGGCGGCTCAATTCGGCCTTGAGGCCGGCTTCGACTGGCTGGAACTTCATTGCGCCCACGGCTATCTGCTGTCCTCGTTCATCTCGCCGCTGTCCAACCGGCGCCGCGACGAATACGGAGGGTCGCTCAGGCGCCGCCTGCGGTTCCCGCTGGAGGTGCTGGAAGCCGTGCGCGGCATCTGGCCGGACGAGCGGCCGCTGTCGGTGCGGATTTCGGCCACCGACTGGGTCAAGAGCGGCGTCACCGGCGAGGATTCGGTAGAGATTGCCCGCGCCATGACCGCGGCCGGCGCGGACATCATTCACGTATCGGCGGGACAAACCTCCACCCGCGCGCGGCCCGTCTACGGCCGCATGTTCCAGACGCCGTACTCGGACCGGATCCGCAACGAGGCCGGCGTGCCCACGATCGCGGTCGGGAACATCTACGAGACCGACCACGTCAACAGCATCCTGGCCGCCGGCCGCGCCGACCTGTGCGCGCTGGCCAGGCCGCATCTCAGCGACCCGTACTGGACGCTGCACGCCTCCACGTCGCTGGGCCACGGCCGGCAGCACTGGCCCATACAATACCTGTCGGGCAAAGAACAGGCCGAGCGCCTTGCGGCCCGGGCGGCACTGTTGCAGGAAGCGGACATATGAACTTCAGTCCGGAGCATTTCCTTATGGAATTGCGCGGGCGCGTGGCCGTCATCACGCTCAATCGCCCGGAGCGCAAGAACCCGCTGACGTTCGATTCCTATGCGGAACTAAGGGACACCTTCAGGGCGCTGGACCGCGAGGCGGAGCCTCGCGCAGTCGTGATTCATGGCGCGGGCGGCAATTTCTGCTCCGGCGGTGACGTGCACGAGATCATCGGCCCGTTGCTGGAAATGAACGGGACGGATCTGCTGAACTTCACGCGGATGACCGGGGACCTGGTGAAGGCCATGCGCTCCTGCCCCCTGCCCGTCATCGCCGCCGTCGACGGCATTTGCGCCGGGGCCGGGGCGGCGATCGCCATGGCCGCCGACCTCAGGGTCGGCACGGCGCGCAGCCGGACCGCTTTCCTTTTCACCCGCGTGGGACTGGCGGGCTGCGACATGGGGGCCTGCGCGCTGCTGCCGCGCATCATCGGGCAGGGGCGGGCAACGGAACTGTTGCTTACCGGACGTTCGATGAGCGGAGACGAGGCGCTGGAAACGGGTTTTTTCAACCGCCTCGCGGAACCGGAACGGCTTCTGGACGAAAGCCTCGAGTGGGCCGGGCAACTGGCGTCCGGTCCCAACTTCGCGCACGCCATGACCAAGAGCCAGCTCAACCTGGAGTGGGACATGCCCCTGGAGCAGGCGATCGAGTCGGAGGCGCAGGCGCAGGCCATCTGCATGCAGACCAATGATTTCCGGCGCGCCTACGAGGCATTCGTGAAGCGCGAGCGACCGGAATTCAGGGGAGACTGACCGGCAGTGAGCGTGCTGCGTCCCAGCCAGGCCGATCTGCTGCGCCTTGCGCTCGACACCGGCGCCTTGCTGTTCGGCGACTTCACGACCAAGGGCGGGCGGGCAAGCCCTTATTTCTTCAACTCCTCGAAGCTGTGCAGCGGACGTGGCTCGCTGGTGGCCGGACAGGCCCTGGCGGAGGCGGCCATCGCATCGGGGCTGCGTTTCGACTTGCTGTTCGGCGCGGCCTACAAGGGCATACCCCTGGCCGCCATCACGTCGCTGGCCCTGGTTCAGGGCTACGGTCTGGACATCCCTTATGCGTACAACCGGAAGGAGCGCAAGGAACACGGCGAAGGCGGAGCAGTGGTGGGCGCGGAACTGGGCGGCCGCGTGCTGATCGTCGATGACGTGCTGACCGCCGGCACGTCCGCGCGCGAGGCGATCGGCCTGGTGAAGGATGCCGGCGCCGAGCCCGTGGGACTGCTGCTGTTGCTGGACCGGCAGGAACGCGGTTCCGGCAAGCTCAGTGCGGCCGGCGAACTGGCCGACCGCTTCGGTATCGGGGTGTACTCGGTATTCGGTCTGGACAGCCTGCTCGGCGCGATGCGCGCGACCGGAATGGACCCCGATGCACAGGAGCGGATCGCGGCCTACCGAAAGAAATACGGCGCCCCCTGAACCGGGAGCGAGGGCGTCCCGCCCTCGTCGAAGGCGAGACGCCTTCGCTCCCAGGCTAGGTGCGGCCGGTGTGGCCGAAGCCGCCTTCGCCCCGCTCTGACGCGGTGAATTCCTCGACCACCTCAAAGCCCGCCCGGGCCACGGGCAACAGCACCAGTTGCGCCACCCTCATTCCGTCTTCCAGCAAGAACGGTCTGTCGCCGCGATTCCAGCACGACATCATGATCTCACCCTGGTAGTCGGAGTCGATCAGTCCCACCAGGTTGCCGAGTACTATGCCGTGCTTGTGCCCAAGACCGGAGCGCGGAAGAATGACCGCGGCCAGTTCGGGATCGGCGATGTGCAGCGCGATGCCGGTATGCACGAGGCGTGTCTCGCCGGGCTCAAGCGTCAGCGGTTCATCCAGGCAGGCGCGAAGGTCCATGCCGGCCGATCCCCGCGTTTCGTAACGGGGCAGCCGGGCCTTCCTGTTGAGAATCCGTAGCTGAATCGCGCAACCCGGCTGATTGGCGGGCCGCGCCGGTGGGCTCACTGCGCCGAACTCCGGGTCCGCAGCAGCGTGACTTTCTCCAGGCCGCAGCGTTCGGCGATCAGGCCGATCAACTTCCGCGCCATCTCCGGTTTGGCGCACTTCCCGATCCGCCGGCCGCCGCCTTCCCATACGACCCTCGCCGACGTCTCCACGTCACCGAACCCGCGATCCTTGCCGACACGGTTGCCAACCACCATGTCCACGCCCTTGGACTCAAGCTTGGCGCGGGCGTTCTCTTCCACCTGCTGTGTCTCGGCGGCAAAGCCGACCAGGAAAGGCCGTTCCGGCAGTCGGGCCACGCCGGCCAGAATGTCGGGCGACGGTTTCAGTTCGAGCGCCTCCGCGGAATCCCGGCGTTTCAGCTTCTTCTGGCTGTATTGCGCCGGCGTGTAGTCCGACACGGCCGCGCAGGCGATGAATATGTGGCAGGCGTTCGCCCGCTCCATCACCGCATTGAGCATTTCCTCGGCGGTGACCACATCCAGGCGCTCGACTCCCGGCGGCGTCGCCCGCGCCGTGGGTCCGGTCACCAACTGAACGTCGGCGCCGGCCCGCGCCGCCGCCTCGGCGAGTTCGAATCCCATCGTCCCGGTGCTGCGGTTGGACAGGAAGCGCACCGGATCGATCGGTTCCCGCGTCGGTCCGGCCGTAATCAGCACCCGCTGCCCGGCCAGTTGGTCCGACAGGCCGACGCTCCGCTCCACCGCCTCGACGATGTCCGGAACCGCGCTCATGCGACCCTCGCCGACATCGCCGCAGGCCTGCTGTCCGTGATCGGGACCCACCAGCACGCATCCGCGTTGACGCAGCGCAGCGCAGTTTTCCTGCGTGGCCCGGTTGCTCCACATATTGCGATTCATGGCCGGCGCCACCAGCACCGGGGCATTGCTCGCCAGGCATACCGTGCCGAGCAGGTCGGAGGCTTCGCCGCGAGCCAGGCGCGCGATCGTGTTGGCGGTAGCGGGGGCGATGACGATGCAGTCCGCCCACCTCGCCAGCTCGATATGGCTCATCGCCGCCTCCGCGGCCTCGTCCCAGAGCGAGCAGCGGGCCGGCGCGCCCGTAACGGCCTGCATCAGAAGCGGGGAAATCAGCTTCGCGCCGCCTTCGGTCAGGACCGCGCGGACCTCGGCGCCATGCTCGGCCAGCCGGCGGGCCAGCTCCGGGGCGCGGTACGCGGCGACGCTGCCGCTCACGCCCAGCAGGATCTTCTTGTTCGTCAGGATGTGCATGGTCAGCGCCCATTATCCCAGCAAACGCCGGTGTCGCGTCATTTCTTTGCAAACGCGCCGCCATTCGCCCTTTGCCGTTCGCCCGTCGGCTTGCACACTGCACTGCATGGCCGGTTCAAGGATTAGCCAGTGGCCGAGTTCCACGCGACCCCGGGAAAGGTTCCTGAACGAGGGAGTCGACAGCGTGTCGGATGCCGAGTTGCTTTGCGTTCTGCTGGGATCGGGATCCGCGGGCATGTCGGCTCTGGAGCTTGCGCAGGAGCTGCTTGTGCGCTTCGGCGGCATGCGCGGGGTATTCGCGGCCACGCCCCGCGAACTCGCCGTGGTGCGCGGGATCGGCGCGGCCAAGGCCACCGTGATCGCGGCCGCGCGCGAGTGCTACGCCCGGTCGCTGAAGGAGAAGATCACGACAGGGCGCCGGCTGGGCAATTCGGCCGACAGCGAGCGCTTTCTGCTGGCCCGGCTGCGGGACCGCCGCTACGAGACCTTTTGCTGCATGTTTCTCGATTGCCGGAACCGGGTGCTGGCCTTTGAAGAGATCTTTCACGGCACCCTCGACAGCGCCATGGTCTATCCGCGGGAAATCGTGCGGCGCGCGATGGAACGAAACGCGGCGGCGGTCATACTTGCCCACAACCACCCGTCCGGCGTGGCCGAACCCAGTCAGGCGGACCACCTGATTACCGAGCGCATCCGCAAGGCGCTGGAACTGATCGACGTGCGGGTGCTGGACCACTTCATCGTCGGACACGACGGATGCGCCTCGCTCGCGCGCCTGGGGGCGCTATAGAAAATCAGTCGCGGAGCGAGTCCAGCGCCCCTTCGCGGGTCGCATGCACCGGGATGATCTTGTCGAACCCGGTCATCTCGAAAACGATCCTGACGCGCGGCGCCATGGAGCAAAGCGCGAATTTCACGCCATTCTCCTCCAATTCCCTGGCGATCATCAGCAAAGCGCTCAGTCCCGCGCTGCTGACTTCAGTCACTTCATGGCAATCGACGACGACGGTTTTTTCGTCGCCCAGTACTGCCTGCATGGAACGCTTGAAGCGTACAGCGCTCGATCCGTCGATACGGCCCGCCGCGTAGGCGATCAGCGTTCCGTCTAGAGTCTCGGTGCGAATCTGCATCGGACCAGTGGCTCCCCCCGCCCCCTGTAAAAGCCAACGCTTCCCGCATTCTAGCACCCGCGGCCACCCGCGGCGGGGTGCGCGATGCGCGCTGAAACTACTTGATCTTGGCTTCCTTGTAGGTAACGTGCTTGCGCGCGCGGGGGTCGTATTTCTTGACTTCCATCTTCTCCGGGTGCGTCCTGCGGTTCTTGGTGGTCGTATAGAAGTGACCGGTCCCGGCCGTGGATACCAACCTGATTTTTTCCCGCATCGCGATAACTCCCGGGCTGCGCCTTAAACGCGCTCGCCTGCCGCGCGCAGATTCGCCAGCACCGTCTCGATGCCGTCGCGGTCGATGATCTTCAGTCCCTTGCGTGAAACGCGCAGCCTGACATAGCGCTTTTCGCTCTCCACCCAGAAGCGGTGCGTGTGGAGGTTGGGCAGGAAACGGCGACGGCGCTTGTTGTGCGCGTGCGAAACGGTGTTCCCCGACATGGGTCGTTTCCCCGTGACCTGACATACGCGTGACATGGTGTTTCCCCGGCGAGCGCCGACTGAGGGCGGCATTGTATAGCAATCACGCGGCTGTAGTCTTTCCCCGCCCCTCTTCTTCCGGGAGTGTGTGAGCCAGGGATGGCGGAACCAAGTTCCATGGATGGATTCATGCGTCTCCCGGAAGAAGAGGGGCGGGGAAAGACTGAATCAGCGACGAGATCCGAAGTATGCGATGGCCATGGTCAGGATCAGCGGAAGCAGGCGTTCGGCCCAGTCGCCCGGCGTGTTTTCCTGCCAGTTCAGCAGCACCGTGAACACGAAGCCGCAGCACAGCACGGCCAGCGCATAGGCGGGCCGCACGGGGCGGCGCAGCACCGTCATCACCACCAGCGGCGCGAAGGATGCGCCCAGGGCGTGCCAGGCGAACAGCACCCGGGTGAAGATCGCCTCGGGCGCGAACAGCGCAATCATCGTGGCGCCGGCCGTGATCAGGGTCACGACGACGTAGGTGGACCTGAGCCCCTTGCGCTCGCGCACGCGCTCCAGCCGCCAGTCGCGCGAGGCGGCTGCAGCGCCGGCCAGGAGCTGGCTGTCGGCGGTGGACATGATGGCGCTGAGCACTGCCGCGATCACCAGTCCCGACAGTACCGGGGGCAGAAGGTTCGCGGCGGTCTCGAACAGGACCGTCTCCGGGTTTCCGAGGCCGGTGAACAGCACCCTTCCGGCCAGGCCCAGCGCGGTCATGCCGGAGAGGACCAGCACCACCCATGAAAGGGCGATGATCCGGCCCTGACGAATGGCCTTGTCGTCCCGCGCCGCCATGTAGCGGTTGACCACATGCGGTTGTCCGGGCTGGGCAAGACCCACGGAAAGGCAGCCGATCACGAATCCCAGGGCGGCAATGCCCGCGTTGGCGGGCGTCAGCCGCAGCACTCCGTCATCGGCAAGCGCAGCCTGCACCGGCCCGTGCAGGTCCACGAGGGCGAACAGGGCGACCGCCGGCAGGGCGACTGCCACGAAAACCATCAGCAGACCCTGCAGTGTGTCGGTAACGCTCACCGCCAGAAACCCGCCGAGCAGCGTATAGGCCAGGATGATCGCGGCCCCCAGAATGATGCTGGTGTCGCCGGGCAGGCCCAGCGCCTGGCTGAAGGCGTCGCCGGCGGCCTGAAACTGAGCGGCGACGTAGAACACGAACGACACCAGGATGATCAGCGAGGCGACCTTGCGCGAGGCGCGCCGGACCGCGTCGTCGCCGTCGCCCAGGAGCAGCTCGGTAAGCGTGAGCGCGCCGGTCCGGCTCGCGATGACGCGCAGCCGCGGCCCGACCCAGAACCAGTTGATGACGTATCCCAGGATCACGCCACCGCAAAGCCACACGGCAGGCAGTCCCTGGGTCAGCGCAAAGCCGCTGACGCCAAGCAGGGTCCAGGCCGACGCCGCGCTGGCCGATGAACTGATGGACGTGACCCAGGCGCCGATGCTCCGGCCGCCCAGGAAGAACTCGCTCTGGTCCTGCGAACGGCGCCATGCCCAGAGGCCGATGCCGAGCAGGACCAGCTTGTAGCAGATCAGCGTTGTGATTACGGTCGCGTTACTGCTCATTATTTCCGGCGATACGGCGCGAACCGGCTATCGCGATGCACATCGTGACGATGAACGGCGCCAGGCGCTCCAGCCAGTCGCCCGGCGTATCCGGCTGCTGGTGCAGCACAACGGTGAAGGTAAAGCCGCAGATCAGCACCGCCAGCGCGTAGCCGGACCGGACCTGTCTTCCCAGCACGGCCATGTAGACCAGCGGCGCCAGTGAAGCGCCCAGCGCATGCCAGGCGAAAAGGACCCGCAGGAATATCGACTGGGGGGCGAACAGCGCGAGAAGCGTGGCTCCGACCGTTATCGCGGTGACGGCGGCATAGGTGAACCTGAGCCCGACCGCCCGGCGCGCGCGCCTGAGGTTCCAGTCGCGCGATATGGCGGCCGCCCCGGTCAGGAGCTGGCTGTCGGCGGTGGACATGATGGCGCTCAGGACCGCCGCGATCACGATGCCGGCAAGGACCGGGGGCAGCAAACGCTGGGTCACGACGAAGAACATGTCCTCGGGATTGCCGATGTCCGAGTAGAGCACCCGTCCCGCGAGGCCGAGCACGGTCATGCCGACAAACACGAACGCCACCCACACCAGCGCGATGATCCGTCCGCGGCGCACCGCCTGGTAGTCGCGGGCGGCCATGAAGCGGTTCACGACGTGCGGCTGACCGGGCTGGCCCAGGGCCGGGCTCAGCGATCCGATGACGAATCCGATCGCCGCGAGGCCGGCATGCGGAGGCGCAATGCTGAAGGCCTCTCCGCGGACGCTGAATATGTAATCGCTTCCCCCGAGCGCAATCACGAAGAATACCGTGACCACCGGCAACAGTATCGAAACCAGCAGCATGAGCGCGCCCTGCACGCTGTCGGTGATGCTGACCGCCAGGAAGCCGCCGAGCAGCGTGTAGGCCAGTATCACCGCCGCGCCCACCACGATGCCGGATTCGACCGAAAGCCCCAGTGACTCGTTGAAGGCGTTGGCGGCCGCCTGGAACTGGGCCGCCACGTAGAACATGAAGCACACCAGGATGATCACCGACGCGACCCGCCGGGCCAGACGCGCACAGGCATCGTCGCCGCCGAGCAGCAGTTCGGTCAGGGTCAGCGCACCGGTCTGCCCGGCCGCCCGGTTGATGCGCGGCGCCACCCAGCACCAGTTGATCACGAACCCGCCGACGATGCCCAGCGTCAGCCAGATGGCCGGCGGCCCGACGGCAAAGGCGAACCCGCTCACGCCCAGCAGCGTCCAGGCCGAGGTGGTGCTGGCGCAGGCGCTGAGCGAAGTCACCCAGGCGCCGATGCGCCTTCCCCCCAGCAGGAACTCGCCCTGATCCTGGTTGCGCCGGTGGGCCCACACGCCGATCGAAAGCAGGACCAGCTTGTACAGGACGAGGGTGACGATTACCGTGGCGGTGCTGTTCATCCGGGCAACTATAGCGGCGTGGGCGCGACCATGCGACATACAATTTCCTTATGTCCGATTGGCGGTTCTGGATTGATCGCGGCGGCACGTTCACGGACGTAGTGGCACGCACCCCCGAGGGGAAGCTGAAAGTCCACAAGCTGCTGTCGGAGGATTCTTCCCGCTACACCGACGCCGCGGTGCACGCCATCGGCGTCCTGATGGCCGAAGCCGACGCATCGGGCGCCGTCAGGGACCTGAAAATGGGCACGACGGTGGCCACCAACGCGCTTCTTGAATGGCGTGGAGAGCCCACGCTGCTGTTGGTGAACCGAGGCTACGCTGACGCCTTGCTGATCGGCTACCAGAACCGGCCGGATCTCTTCGCCCTGGAAATTCGGCGCCCGCCCGCCCTCTACGCGGACGTGCTTGAGGCCGACGGGCGCATCGACGCGGACGGGCGGGAACTGGCTCCGCTCGACGCCGGCGCGCTTCTTGACGGGCTCGGGGCGGCCCGCGGGCGGGGGCTGAAGTCGGTGGCGGTCTGCTTCATGCATGCCTGGCGCAACCCGGAACATGAACGGCAGGCCGGCCGGCTGGCGGAGCAGGCCGGTTTCGAACAGGTGTCGCTTTCGCATGAGGTGTCGCCCCTGATCAAGCTGGTAAGCCGCGGCGACACGACCCTGGTCGATGCGTGCCTCTCGCCGGTGCTGCGGCGCTATATCGCGGGACTGAGCGCCGGGCTGAAGAACAAGGGGATCGCGCCGCGCAACGTGGCTTTCATGCAAAGCAACGGCGGGCTGGTCGAAGCCGGCCGGTTCCGGGGCAAGGACGCGATTCTGTCCGGGCCGGCGGCCGGCGTGGTGGGCGCCGTGCGCACCGCGCGGCAGGCGGGCCATGAAAAGTTGATCTGCTTCGACATGGGCGGAACCTCCACCGATGTCGCGCTGTACGCCGGCGGCTACGAGTACGTGACCCACAACGAAATCGCGGGCGTGCGCTTGCGCGCGCCGATGCTCAAGGTCCACACCGTGGCCGCGGGTGGCGGTTCCGTCCTGCGCTATGAATCCGGCAGGTTCCTATCCGGTCCCCTGTCCGCGGGCGCCAACCCCGGACCGGCCTGCTATCGCAATGGCGGTCCGCTGACCGTGACCGATGCGAACCTGGTGCTGGGGCGCATTCAGCCGCGCATGTTTCCCGGTGTGTTCGGCGAGGATGGAAAGCAGCCGCTGGACGAGGAGGCGTCGCGGGAGGGATTCGCGAAACTGGCCGGGGAGGTGTTCGAAGACAGCGGCAGGCGGATGAGCGTCGAAGAAGCCGCCGAAGGCTTCCTCCGGGTCACCATCAACCAGATGGCTTCCGCCATCGAGAAGATATCCGTGCAGCGGGGCGAGAACCCGGTCGAATTCGCGCTGTGCTCCTTCGGCGGGGCGGGCGGCCAGCACGCCTGCGCCATCGCCGAGGAGCTGGGCATGGACACCGTGCTGCTTCATCCACTGGCGGGTGTGCTGTCGGCCCTGGGACTGGGGCTGGCGCCGTTGCGCGCATACCGGCAGGAGGCGCTGGAAGCGTCACTGGATGCGGAAACGGTCGAACTGATGAAGGCCGCCTTAGCCCGGCTTGCGGACGAGTGCCGGCGGGAACTGGTGGAAGCGGACATCGAGCCGGGAAATCTGTCCTTCGAATACGTAGCCGAAATCCGCGTACGGGACTCGGACAACACGCTTCCCATTTCCATGGAGGGCGGGAACCCTAGGCTTGAGGATCTGCGGCGGCGGTTCTCCGAGGCGCATCGGACCCGCTTCGGAATCGAGCCTCCCGGGACGGGGCTGATCGTCGAAGCGATTCGCGTGCAGGCCAGCGGCGATACCGGCGAGGAATACCAATGGGAGCCCGGCAACGATCCCGATCCGTCGCAGGAGCCACTGCCCGCCTTCACGGCAAAGACCGTGTTCGGGGGCGCGGAGCATGACACGCCCGCGTACCGGCGGAGGGACCTGGGCCCCGGACATTCCATCACGGGCCCGGCCATCATTTCCGAGGACCACGCCACCACGGTCGTTCCGCCTGGCTGGCGGGCATCGGCGCGGCCCGAGGGTCACCTGGTCCTTGCCCGCCTCGCGCGCCGGGACCGGCTTGAGGCCACCGGCGACGTTCCCGATCCGGTGCTGCTGGAAGTGTTCAACAACCGCTTCATGCACATTGCCGAACAGATGGGGGCGGTGCTGGAAAACACCGCGCACTCGGTCAACATCAAGGAACGGCTGGACTTTTCCTGCGCGCTGTTCGATTCGAACGCCGAACTGGTGGCCAACGCGCCCCACATGCCGGTGCATCTCGGCTCGATGGACGCCAGCGTCAAGGCGGTCCTGAAGGCCCGCAGGTCCGGACCGCGCCCCGGCGAAGCCTACCTGGTCAACGCGCCCTATAACGGCGGCACGCACCTGCCCGATCTCACGGTGGTTTCGCCGGTATTCCTCCAGGACGCGGAAGCGCCGGACTTTTTCGTGGCGTCCCGGGCGCATCACGCCGACATCGGCGGGATCACGCCCGGCTCCATGCCTCCCGACAGCCGGCACATCGATGAAGAGGGCGTGCTGTTCGACAACTTCCTGCTGGTGTCGGGCGGACGCCTGGAGGAAGCGCGCCTCAATGCGGCGCTCACGGGCGGTCCCTGGCCGGCGCGCAACCCCGTCCGCAACCTGGCCGACATCAAGGCGCAACTCGCGGCCAACGCCAAGGGCGCACGGGAACTGAAGACGCTGGTGTCGCATTACGGCGCAACGACGGTGCGCGCCTACATGACGCATGTTCGCGACAATGCCGAGGAGTCGGTGCGGCGCGTGATCGACCGGCTGGAGGACGGGCGGTTTGAATGCACGATGGACGGCGACGAAAGGATCGTTGTGGAAATCCGCATCGACAGGCGCCGGCGGGAAGCCGTCATCGACTTCAGCGGGTCCAGCGAGCAATCCGAGGGGAACTTCAATGCACCCTCGCCGATCTGCCGGGCCTGCGTGCTCTACGTGTTCCGCTCGCTGGTGGGCGCGGACATTCCGATGAACTCCGGCTGCATGAAGCCGCTACGCATTATCCTTCCCGAAGGCACGCTGCTGAATCCCCGCTGGCCGGCCGCGGTGGTTGCCGGCAACGTGGAGACCTCGCAGTGCGTGGTGGACACGCTGTACGGCGCACTGGGAGTGATGGCGGCGGCCCAGGGAACGATGAACAACGTCACTTTCGGCAACGACCGGTACCAGTACTACGAGACCGTTTGCGGGGGCAGCGGGGCGGGGCCCGATTTCGACGGGGCTTCGGCCGTGCATACGCATATGACCAATTCGCGCCTTACCGATCCCGAAGTGCTGGAGTTGCGGTTTCCGGTGCTGCTGCGCGAGTTCGGCCTCCGCGGCGGCAGCGGCGGACGCGGTCGGCGCGGCGGCGGGGACGGCGCGGTGCGGCGCATCGAATTCCTTGAGCCGATGGAACTGGCCATCCTGTCGAACCGGCGCCGGACCGCGCCGTTCGGATTGGCCGGGGGCGGTGACGGCGCTCCCGGCCGCGGCCGGGTGCTGCGCTCCGACGGCTCCGTCACCGAACTGACCGCGCGCGACCGGACCCGTGTGGGGCCGGGAGACCAGTTCATGATCGAAACGCCGGGCGGCGGCGGTTACGGCGCCCCGGAGAACACGCCCGATGTTTGACATCGCACTGGTCACCACGATCCTCGTGATCGCGCTGGTGCTGTTCGTCACCGAGGCCCTGCGCATGGACATCGTGGCGCTGCTGGTGGTGGGCGCCCTCACCGTAACCGGCCTGGTCACGCCGGCCGAGGCCGTGGCCGGTTTCAGCAACGAGGCCGTCATCACGCTGTGGGCCATGTTCATCATCAGCGAGGGATTGCTGCGCACCGGGGTGGGGGATCTGATCGGGCGCTATCTCATGCGCCTGGCGGGCCGCAACGAAGCGGCGCTGGTAGCGGTGATCATGCTCGCGTCCGGCGGGCTTTCGGCGTTCATGAACAACATCGGCGTGGCGGTGCTGATGCTGCCGGTCGTCATGGGGCTGGCGCGGCGCGCCCGCGTGCCGCCCTCGCGGATGCTGATGCCCCTGGCATTCGGGTGCCTGCTCGGCGGCCTCACTACCCAGATCGGAACCCCGCCGAACCTCCTGGTCAGCGCCGCGCTCGCGGAGCAGGGCGATTTCAGGTTCCAACTGTTCGACTTCCTGCCGGTGGGCGGAGCCGCCCTGGTCGGGGGCGTGCTGTTCTTCGTGCTGTTCGGGCGCCGGCTGCTGCCGACCCGCGAGGCGGGCGAGTTCACCAGGACGCGCAGCCAGCGCAACCTCAGGGCGCTCTACGGACTGCGGGAATTCATGTTCACGGTTTCCCTGAGCGGCGATTCCAGACTCGCCGGACGGACGCTTGCGGAAAGCCGCGTAGCAGCCCTTGGGCTGATCGTCATCGCCATTGAACGGGGCCGGCGCATCATCCGGCTGCCCGCGCGCCAGTCTGCACTCAGGGCGGGCGACCGGCTTCTGGTGCAGGGCAAGCGCGAGTACATCGAAGAGTTGCGCGCGTGGCAAGAGGTCATCGGGAGGGGCGAAACGGTGCCCGCCAACCTGCCCCTGACCGAGAACCTCCGGATGGTGCAGGCGCGGGTCGCCGAGGGCTCGCCGCTGATCCAGAACCCCGTAAACCGGCAGGAGCTGCAACTGAAGACCCGCGGCCTGGCCATCGCGCTTCGGCGCGGGAACGACGTGCGTCGCTCCGGGCTGAGCCGGCAGCCGCTGCGCGCCGGCGACTTTGTCCTGCTCCAGGGCCGGGTGGAAACGGCGGACCTGGCCCGGAGAATGGAGGAGTTCGACGAGGTGACCGAGCTCGACCAGGAGACGCTGGAGCGGCTTTACCGGCCCAACGAACGGCTGATCGGCGTTCGCGTTTCGGCGGGCTCACCGCTGGTCGGCCTTGCCTACGGCGAATCCCGCCTGGCGGAGGCGCTGGAGTTCCGGCTGCTGGCCATCAACCGCGAGGACGAAGTCAATTTCATCCCGGATCCGGATGAGGTGCTGCGGGAGGACGACCGCCTGCTTCTGCAGACCCGCAACGAGGACCTGGAAACGCTGCGCGCGGTCCAGGAGCTCGAGATCGAAGAGGAAATGACGCCAGCCCTGAACCTCTACGCCACCGACAGGCTGGCCACCGAGGAAGTCACGCTGGCGCCGCTGTCGCGCCTTGGCGGGCGCACTGCGGGGGAAATGGGATTCAACGAGAAGTACGGGCTGGAACTGGTGGCGATCCGGCGCGCCGGGCAGACCCTGCACACCGACCTGCAGACGGAACGGCTGAACTTCGGCGATGCGCTGCTGCTGGTCGGGCCGCGCAACAATCTCCGCCGGCTGGCCAGGGACCCCTCGTTCATCGAGGTGACTCCCTTCGTCCCCCGGCGGCCCAGAAAGCGTTATGCCGGACTGATCATGATCGGCGTGATCGGCGCCGTGCTGACCGGCTGGCTGCCGATTTCCATCGCCGCGCTGATCGGCGCGACCCTCATGGTGCTGATCCGCTGCCTCAGCATGGAGGACGCCTACCGGGCGATCGACTGGCGGGCGGTCTTCCTCATCGCGGGCATGCTGCCTCTGGGCACGGCGCTGGCCAACACCGGCGCCGCCCGGCTGCTGGCCGGCACCGCGGTCGACCTGCTGGGGACGCTGGGACCGTGGTACGTGATAGGCGGGCTTTACCTGGTTACGGCGCTGGCCACGATGATCGTCCCCACCGCCGCGCTGGTGGTGCTGATGTCGCCGGTCGTGCTGTCGGCCAGCGCCTCGCTGGGGATCGCACCCACGACCGCGATGATGGCCATGGCCATGGCGGCGTCGGCCAGCTTCACCAGCCCGATTTCGCATCCGGCCAATATCCTCATCATGGGTCCCGGCAACTACCGGTTCAAGGACTACATCCGGGCGGGCATCCCGCTTACGCTGCTCGTGTTCGTCATCGTGATGCTGCTGCTGCCGATCTTCTGGCCGCTGCAGCCGGCGGTTTCGTAGTGTCGGGCGAATCTGTGCTGATCGTCGGCGGGGGCCAGGCCGCGGCCCAACTGGTCGTTTCGCTTCGGCTCGGCGGCCACGGCGGGCCGATAACGCTGGTCAGCGACGAGAATGCGCCTCCCTATCAGCGCCCGCCGCTTTCCAAGCAATACCTGGCCGGCGAACTCGAGCGCGAGCGGCTGCTGCTTCGCCGGGCGGAGTACTACGAGTCCAGGGACGTCGAGCTGCGCCTGGGGCGCCGGGTGCTGACCGTGGACCGCGGCAACAAGCTTGCGGTACTGGACAACGGCGAGGAACTCGGCTACGACCGTCTGGTGCTGGCCACGGGAAGCGTTCTGCGCAAGCTCGATGCGCCGGGCTCGGAGCTGCCCGGCATCCACTATCTGAGGTCGCTGGGCGACGCCGACGCGCTGCACGAAGAGCTTGCTCCGGGGCGGCGGATCGTGATTGTGGGCGGAGGGTACATAGGGCTGGAAGTGGCGGCCACGGCGGCGAAGGCAGGCGCCGAAGTCGCCGTCCTGGAGGCCGAGAGGCGGGTGATGAGCCGAGTGGCCAGCGCCGCCGTTGCCGATTGGCTCACCGGCCTGCACCGGCAATCCGGCGTGCGCATTCGGGTCGGGGAGCAGGTCCGGGGTTTCGCCGGGCGGCGCCGCGTCGAGGCGGTCGAAACGGCCAATGGCGCGTATGCCGCCGATGCCGTGGTGGTGGGCATCGGCGTCCTTCCGTCGGCGGACCTTGCCCGTGAGTGCGGCCTTGGGGAAGACGATGGCATCCTGACCGACGAGCACTGCCAGACCGAAGACGAATCGGTACTGGCCGCGGGCGATTGCGCGCGCGCGGTCAATACCGCCCTGGGGTTCGCCGTGCGCCTCGAATCGGTGCAGAACGCGGTGGACCACGGCCAGGTGGCCGCCTCGGTGATCCTCGGCGATCCGAAACCCTATTCCGGCCTGCCCTGGTTCTGGTCGGACCAGTTTCACGTAAAGCTGCAGATCGCGGGACTCGCCCGGCCCGGCGACGACACCGTGTTGCGCGGCGATCCATCCTCCGGCCGTTTCGCGGCGTTCCGCCTGCGCGAAGGCAGACTGACCGCGGTGGAGGCCGTTTCCAGTCCGCGGGATTTCATGGCGGGGAAGAAACTGATCGCCGCGGGCGCCGCCCCCGATGCCGGTCTGCTGACCGACGAATCCGTTGCCCTCAAGGACCTGATCCAGGCTTGACACGACACTAGACCCGCCGCACCCATAACGTTGCGAACGCAGCCAATTTCCCGATTGCCGGGCGGGCATTCTCCCGGCACATTCGGGGCATGGATCCGCGGGCGATGGGCATTGGCGGGCGGCGGGCGCATGCGCGCGCCCTGGCAGCGATTGCCGTGCGCGGCGAAGCGGAGCCGCAGCGCTGGCGAGGTTATTTCGAGCGGCTGCTGAGCGGCGAAACCATCGGACCGCTGCCATTCAATGCCGCGGACTCACCTACGGCAGGCCATGCCGTCTCCGGACAATATGCCTTCCGCCTACGAGTCGGACCGGACGACTCGCCCGATTCCGGCGGTCCTGCGCTACGGGCATTTCGCGACTGCCTGGCGCAACCGGGAGAGCAGGACGTCGCGATCGGGGTCGACCTCTCAGGAATTGTCCCGGATCAATTCGACGCCTGGCTCGACGCGCTGATCCGCGGGATCCGGAGGCAGGCCAAAGACCGGCCCGCAGTTCCACCGGTGGTCTTTTCGCTGCGCGCCGAACACCCGGCATCCCGCACCCTGCTGAATGCCGTGCAGGATAACGGCCGGGCAGGCCCGCGCGCAGCCTTGCGGGTGGGCGCAGGAACCTTCCGCGATGCGGCGCTGTGGGAAGAACTGGTTTGCGCCAGTCACGCCAATCCGCGTATCGACCTGGTCCTTGCGGGCCGGAAGCAGCCGCTGACGGACCTGATGGGAAGCGAGAAGCCGGACGCGATCATGCCGCTGAGCCTGTTCGAGGCCCCCGCCGATACCGCCTGGCTGGGCATGCAATTCGACTTGAGCGCGATCCCCGCGGAGCAGATCGAGCGCGGCACGGGACACCTGAAGAAGCTCGTTCGGGTTGGAGTACGACTGGCCGACAACCTGATCGATGCCGTGACGTGGCCTTCGGAGCAACTGCGCCGAGACGCCCTGGCCAATCGCCGGCTTGCCGCGCACGTCACCGGGATCGGGGACCTGGTGCTGCGGCACGGGCTGGATCCGGCGTCCTTCTCCACGCTGCGGCTGCTGCAACGCTGGCTGACGCTGTTCAAGCGCCAGTTGCTGCGCGAATCGCTGCGCCTGGCCCGGGAGCGCGGACCGTACCCGGCGCTCAACGCGGAACAACTGGTGCGCACGCTTGCCCCGCGTTACGGCGATGTCCGCGCGCGCCGGATCATCTCCCGGCGCAGCCCGCGTCACCGCCAGCTCCTGGCGCTCTCGCCGTACTGCGTACTGCCGCGCCGGGCAAGCGCCATTCCGGCCCGCAAATGGCTGAACCTGCTGCCGCTCGTCCGCGTTGCGGACAATCTCACGATGCACGGCAGCCAGGTTCGCTCGCTGCTCGACCGGGCCGATTACGAGCGCCTGCTCCGTTCGACCTGGGCATTGCTGCGCGCCGGTCAGGGCCCCTGAAGCAACCATCCCCGGCGACAACGGGGCTGCTACCATAGCGGCCTCCATTCTGCTGGAGGGTCAGGTCTTGCCGGAGTTCCCGGGCGCACACGCGCTGATGGTGATGCTGCTCACCGTGTTCGCGCTGTACCTGTTTACCCGTGACCGGATTCCCCTGGAAACCGCCGGCATGGGCGTGTTGCTGGTGCTGCTGCTCGTATTCCATTTCTGGCCGCTGGAGCAGGACGGCGAACTTGTCCGGCCAACGGACTTCCTGCTCAACCTGGGCCATGAAGCGCTCGTTACGATTACGGCGCTGCTGGTGGCCGGCAAGGGTCTCGAAACTACCGGTGCGCTACGCCCGGTAGCCCTGTTCTTCACCCGGCTCTGGACCCGGCAGCCGCTGCTCGCCGCGCTGCTGACGCTGGTCGGCTCCGCCGTTTTCAGCGCTTTCGTCAACAACACGCCCGTGGTGGTGATGCTGCTTCCCGTGCTTATCGCCGCGGCGCTGCACGCCAAACAGGCGCCGTCGTCGATCCTGCTGCCGATGGGCTTCGCGACCCTGATCGGCGGCATGTCCACGGTGATCGGCACGTCCACCAATCTGCTGGTCGTGAAGCTGGCCGAGCAGGACCTGGGTCTTCCCACTTTCGGCATGTTCTCCTTCAGCCTGCCGGTGCTGCTGGTGGGAAGCGTCGCCATGTTGTTCCTGTGGCTCGTTGCGCCCCGCCTGGTGCCGGAGCGCACGCTGCCGCTGGCCAAGGCCAATCTTCTTTTCACGTCCACGCTGATCATCGAGCCCGGCGGCTTCGCGGACGGCAAGACGGTCGCGGAGATTCGGGCCCGCACCAACAATGAAATGCTGATTACCCGGATCGTGCGCGGCAACAACGTATTCCTTCATGGGCTTGACACACTACAGATCAGGGCGGGCGACCGCCTGTTCGTACGGGACACGATGGAGCGCCTGAGCGAATACGAAGAAACGCTCGGCGCCTCGTTGCCGCATGGCCAAGACCGGTTCCGCGACGAACCCCAGCAGATCGCGGAACTCGTGGTGACGCGGGGCTCGCCGCTGGACAAGCGCAGCGTGCGCGCGGCGCACCTGGACGAAATCTACGGGCTGGTGCCGCTGGCCATCCATCGCTCCGGCGCCCGCGAGGCGCCCACGCACGACCTGCTGAACGTGCGGCTGAACACCGGAGACGTGTTGCTGGTGCAGGCATCGCGCGCCGAAATCCGCCGCCTCGCCACGGAGTCCGCAATGCTGGTGCTGGGCCGGGTCGTGGAGCTGCCCCGCGCCGGCAGGGCCAAGGCCGCGGTGGGGATCATGGCTGCCATCATCGTTCCGGCGGCGCTGGGCTGGGTACCGATCGTGCTCACTGCCGTGACCGGAGCCGGTCTGATGATCGCGGCCAAGTGCCTGAGCTGGAGGAACGTGCGCGACGCCTTCAACGTCCCTCTGACCATCATCATCGTGGCCAGCCTGAGCCTCGGCCAGGCACTGATCAAGACCGGCGCGGCCGACTGGCTGGCGCAGGTGTTCGTGGTGCTTTCGGGCGACCTGCCGATTCCGCTGATACTCAGCGGCCTGATGCTTCTGATGGCGATACTGACCAACATCGTGTCGAACAACGCCGCGGCCATCATCGGAACGCCGATCGCATACTCGTTCGCCACCGGCCTGGGCGCGCCGGTGGAGCCCTTCATCCTGGCGGTGATATTCGGCGCCAACATGAGCTTCCTCACGCCGATCGGTTACCAGACCAACCTGCTGATCATGAGCGCGGGAGGCTACCGGCGCCTGGACTTTCTGCGCATCGGCGCGCCGCTCACCCTGATCATGTGGCTGGGCTTCTCGCTGCTGCTGCCCATGATGTACACGCTCTAGGCGTCTCCTGAAAGTACGCAGTGAACGCGCAGACTGAAACGCTCCGTTCCATGCTGGAACGGCTGTTGGCCGGCGAGGACCTCTCCGAGGACCAGGCCGAGGCCGCGATGCGCGAACTGGCCGGTGGAGAAGCCGAACCGGCGCTGGCCGGCGCGCTGCTCGCGGCACTGCGCCTGAAAGGGGAAAGCGCCGCGGAACTGCGCGGTTTCGCGCGGGGAATGCGCGCGCTGGCGATCCGCCCGGAACTGCCGCCGGGCAGGCCCGTTGCCGATGTGGTCGGCACCGGCGGCGACGGTTCCGGCAGCATCAACCTGTCCACGGGGGCCGGACTGCTGGCGGCTTCCTGCGGAGTGCGCATCGCAAAGCACGGCAACCGGGCGGTGTCCAGCAAGACCGGCAGCGCCGACGTGCTGCAGGCGCTGGGCGTGGCCTGGCCGAGTACGGCCGAAGACGTTACGCGGTCGCTCGAAGCCCACGGCTTCGCCTTCATGTTCGCGCCCTATTTCCACCCGGCGATGAAGTCGATCGCGCCGATCCGGGCGGCGCTGGGCGTGCGCACGGTATTCAACCTGCTGGGTCCCCTGGCTAATCCGGCGCAGCCTCCCTTCATGCTGGTCGGCGTTTTCAGCGCCGAGGCGGCAGCCCTGATGGCGGATACGCTGAGCGGACTCGACATCGAGCGCTGCTTCGTCGTGCACGGCGAACCGGGCTGGGACGAGCCAACTCCCGTGGGCCGATTCCTGCTGATCGACGTTCGTCCCGGCGAGGTTCGCAAGCGCACCGTGGACCCCGTCGACTTCGGCATTCCGCGCTGCAAGCCATCCGACCTGGCGGGCGGCGAGCGCGATTACAACGCCGCCACCCTTGAGGGCGCCCTGCGCGGCAAAGGGGCCGAAGCATTGAACGACGCGCTCGTGTTGCAGGCGGGACTGGTACTGGAACTCGTCGGCGCGGCCGGTAGCCTGCCCGAAGGCCTGAGCGCGGCGCGTGAAGCACTGCTGTCGGGCGCGGCGGGAAGACTGCTCGAGGACATGCGGGGCGCAGCGGCGCCATGAGCGGCGGATTTCTCGAGCGCATGGCGGAATCCAGCCGCCGGCGCTCCGCCGCAGCGAAGGAGCGCATGACCGAGGACGAGCTGCGCCGCCGCGTCGAACGGCTGCCGCCTCCGCCGTCCATTGACTTCTCGCCCCACGGTTTCGACCTGATCGCCGAGATCAAGCCGCGCTCGCCCAGCGAGGGCCGGTTGGCCGGCGCCGATTTCTCGCCGGCCGCGCTGGCCCGGCAGTATGCGGAGGCAGGCGCCGCGGCGCTGTCGGTCCTGACCGAACCCAGCCGCTTCGGCGGATCGCTTGAGTTGCTGGCCAGCATCGCAGGGACTGCCGGGCACACGCCCGTCATGCGCAAGGATTTTCTGGTCGATCCCTACCAGGTTCTGGAGGCGCGATTGCATGGCGCATCGGGCGTGCTGCTGATCGTCGGCATGACCGACGACGCCAACACCGAAGCGATGCTCGGGACCGCCCAGGCCTGCGGCATGTTTTCGCTGCTTGAGGCGTTCGGGAAAGCGGAGCTTGAACGCGCGCGGGAAATGGCCGGCCGCCTTGACGCGCCGCGCGACAAGGCGTTGCTGGGACTGAATTGCCGCGACCTGCGCACCCTGAAGGTGGACCCGGCGCGGTTCGGGCGCGTGGATCCCCAGGACGCAGGCGGCTACCGGATGATTGCCGAGAGCGGAATCGAGGACGCGCGGCAGGCGGGCGAACTGGCCGCCCACGGCTGGGACGGCTTGCTAATCGGCACGGCCCTGATGCGCGCCGCGGATCCGCGGGCGCTGGCCGCCGGCATGCTGGCCGAGGGCCGCCGGAGAAGACAGCCGTGAGCCTGTTCGTGAAAATCTGCGGGGTCACCCGTCCCGACGCGGTGGAGGCAGCGGTAGAGGCGGGCGCCGATGCGATCGGCTTCAACTTCCACCCGCCCTCACCCCGGTTCCTTTCTCCCCAGCGGGCGACGGCGCTGGCCGGACCGGTTCCCGGGCATGTGCAGCGAGTTGCGGTTATGCTGCGCCCGCAACAAGAGGAGTGGGACGAGGTGTTCGAGGGTTTCAGACCGGATTGCCTGCAGGCGGATGCCGACTGCCTGGCGGAATTGCGCCTGCCCGACGATGTCGGGAGGTTGCCTGTGTACAGGGACCATGAGCAATTGGACACCGACAATTTTTCGATTGAAATACCCTGCCTTTTCGAGAGCGCCGTCAGCGGCAAGGGCCGTCCGCCGAGTTGGAAGCGGGCAGCGCTCCTGGCCCGCCACGCCCGGGTGATGCTGGCCGGCGGCCTTGATCCCGAGAATGTCGGCAAGGCCGTTCGCCGCGTGCGTCCGTGGGGCGTGGACGTGAGCTCCGGCGTGGAGTCAAGCGCCGGCGTGAAGGACCCCCGGCGGGTTCGCGCATTCATTCGCGCCGCCCGGCAGGCGGACCTGTCCTGATGAAGATCGGGGCTTCCGAAGGGCGCTCGCTGCTCGCCGCCGTCGTCCGCGGCGAACTGCCGGACGGCAACGGCCGCTTCGGTCCTTTCGGCGGCCGCTTCGCGCCGGAAACGCTGATGCCCGCGCTGTCCAGGCTGGAAGAAGCGGCGCGCGAATTCTTCTCCGACGCCGGCGCCTGCGAAACGCTGGACAGGGAGCGGCGCCAGTGGATCGGCCGTCCCACGCCGCTCACCCGCGGCCGCGGCCTCGAAAAAGCCTGGGGCGCGCAGGTCTGGCTGAAGCGCGAGGACCTCGCCCACACCGGCGCGCACAAGATCAACAACGCCCTGGGCCAGGCGCACCTGGCGCTCAAGCTGGGCGCCCGCCGCGTGGTGGCCGAAACCGGCGCGGGACAGCATGGCGTGGCGGCCGCGGCCGCCTGCGCGCGCGTGGGGCTGCCCTGCAGTGTTTACATGGGCGTGCTCGACATGGAGCGGCAAGCGCCTAATGTCCAGCGCATGCACCAGCTCGGCGCGGAGGTCGTGGCCGTGGACAAGGGTGACCGGACCCTGCGGGCGGCGACGGACGAGGCCTTTCGCACCTGGGTGGCCGATCCCGAGGGGGTTTACTACCTGCTGGGTTCGGCAGTGGGTCCGCATCCCTATCCCTGGCTGGTGCGCGAGTTGCAGAGAATCATCGGCGACGAGGCACGCTCGCAGTTCGCGGAACAGGCCGGGGGCCTGCCGGACGCGGTATTCGCCTGCGTCGGCGGCGGCTCCAACGCCATCGGCCTGTTCCATGCCTTTCTGGGCGACGAAGAGGTTGGCATCTTTGGCGTGGAAGCCGGCGGCAAGGGGTTGGGCCCCGGAGAAAACGCCGCCTCGCTGTCGGCCGGACGGCCCGGCGTCCTGCACGGCAGCTATTCCATGCTGCTCTACGACAACGACGGCCAGGTGCTGGAAACCTCGTCAATTTCCGCCGGGCTGGACTATCCAGGCGTCGGACCGGAGCATGCGCTGCTGCAGGCGCTTGGCCGGGTCCGTTACGTGACGGCGGACGACTCCGAGGCGCTGGAGAGCCTGGCCGAGTGCTGCAGGCTGGAAGGCATACTGCCGGCGCTGGAGCCGGCCCACGCCTTCTTCGCCGCGCGCCGCTGGGCGGCGAAGAACCCCGGCAAACGCATACTGATCGGTCTCTCCGGCCGCGGCGACAAGGACATGCCCACGCTCACCGCGGTTGGGAACGAGGGCGTCCCGCCCTCGACGAAGGCGGGCACGCCTTCGCTCCCAGGCTAGTGGGTCAATTCAGGACGCGATAGCCCCGGCCGCGCAGGCACTCGCGCAGCACCTGGCGATGCTCGCCGACGGCGGAAACGCCGGCCACGGTTCCACCGTACACGGCGCCGACACCGGCAGCCTGTCCGATGCCCGGTTTGTTGGCGCCCGAAACCGCCCCGCCGACCGCCCCCACGGCGGCGCCTCCGGCCGCGCCGGCAGCGACATGCCTGCCGACCGGCACCTCATCCGCGTAGCGCCGGCAGTCGGCAAGATCGGCCTCATACCGATTGCGGTCAACGCCCTGCAGATCGACGATGGCGCCGCTGGGGTCCTTCATCGCCGAACACGCGGCAACGAGCAGAAAGCACGGTAGCAAGACAAGGCGTTTCATGGGCAACTCCCTTCGTGGCGGGCCTGTACAGGAAAAAGATGCCGCTGCCCGCCCGGGGGTTGCATCCTCAACCGCTCCACGTCGCACAGGGGGAGGGCGTCCCGCCCTCCCGGCGCCCTCGACCGATTGCGGGCGGGCACGCCGTACCGGACAATGTACGCCCGTGAATACTCCTGCTACCGGCGCGGAGCGCCTCCGAAGCGCGATCATTGACGCGCCCTCACCGGCGCTGTTGCCGTTCTTCACCGCCGGCCACCCGAGCAGGGACGACTTTCATTCAACGCTGAGCAAGCTTGCCGATGCGGGCGACGCCGTCGAGATCGGCGTTCCGTTCTCCGATCCGATGGCGGACGGCGTGACGATCCAGCGCGCCAGCGAAACGGCCCTGGCCAACGGCGTTTCGCTGGACTGGATCCTGCGGGAACTGAAGGCGCACGGCGATCCGGGCGCGCCGCTGGTACTGATGAGCTACTACAACCCGCTGCTTGCCTACGGCCTGGAGAACCTCGCCGGGCGCTGCGGCGAGTGCCACGTGGGCGGCCTGATCGTGCCAGACCTGCCCTGGGAGGAATGCGAGCGCATCCGGGAACTATTTGAGGATCACGGCGTCGGGCTGGTCCAGATGGTCACGCCGGCAACGCCCGCCGAGCGGATGCGGACCTTGTGTCGCGGCAGCGGCGGGTTCGTCTATGCCGTGACGGTCACCGGCGTGACCGGCGGCGAGCGCCGGGTGTCGGAGGAAATGACGGCCTATATGCAGAGAGTCGGCGAGTGTTCGTCGCTGCCCGTGTGCGCCGGCTTCGGAGTGCGCAGCGCCGACCAGGTGCGCACGCTGGCCGGCGTGGCGGACGGCGTTATCGTGGGCTCGGCGGTCGTGGACTGCCTCGAGCGCGGCGAGGACGCCGGCGACTTCCTCCGCTCCCTGCGCACCTGAGCTCCGCACCCACCTCAGCCGCTTCGATTCCGCCTCTTTGTGTGCATTCCTCTCGTGGGAGACGCCATCCTGGCTCGATTCTCGCTGTCCTTGCTCCAACGCTCCCTCGAGAGGAATGCACACAAAGAGGCTACGGTCGGCGAAAACACTGTTAAGGAAGGCACTGCTTAAGCCTTCACTTTGCTCCCTTCTTTCAGGAGCGTTGGAGCAGGGACAGCGAGAATCGAGCCAGGATGGCGTCTCCGGAAAGAAGGGAGCAAAGTGAAGGCGGGATCAAAGCGATGAGAAGGCGAATCGAAGGGCTGGTCAGGCTCGCGGACGCGCGCTGAGTACCAGGGCTAGGCCGGCCGCGCCGGCAAGCCAGGACAGGAACGGCGGCTGGGCCTGAAGACCAAGCAGCACGGCCCCCACGAGCAGCAGCGTGCAGCCGGTCAGCTGCCGCCACAGTCTTCGCCTCCCTTCCGGGCGGCGTTCGCGGCGCCGGCTCGGCGCCCCCTCCGCCCTGTCCAGCAGGCGGTGCAGCGCGCGGGGAAGGCGCTGAACGGCAAAACGCAACTCCGGCAGGTCGCGCCGAAGCTCCTTCATCACGCGGCCGGGCTCGGCACGGCGCGCCATCCACTTCTTCAGCAGCGGATAGCCAGTTTCCCACAGGTCCAGTTCGGGATAGAGTTCCCGGCCCAGGCCCTCGATGTTCAACAGCGTCTTGTGCAGCAGCAGCATCTGCGGCTGCAGGTGCATGTCGAATTCCTGGGCGGTGGCGAAGATCCGGCCCAGGACCCTTCCGAAACTGCATTCGCTCAGCGGCCTGGCGAAGATCGGCTCCCCGATGACACGGAAGGCCGCCTCCAGGTCCTCGGCCCGCGCATCGGGCGCGACCCATCCCCAGTACAGGTGCAACCGGGCCAGGCGCGCGTAGTCCTGCTCGAAGAAGGCCAGCAGCGTCTGGCCCAGGTAGTGATGGTCGCGCTCGTCGAGTATTCCCACAATCCCGAAATCCACGGCCGCGTAGCGGGGATTCTTCGGATCGCTGATGTCCACGAAGACGTTGCCGGGATGCATGTCGGCATGGAAGAAGCTGTCACGGAACACCTGGGTGAAGAAGATCTGCACGCCCCGGGCGGCCAGCTCTGGGATGTCCACGCCGGCGTCCCTGAGCTCCTGCACGTCGCGTATGGGGACGCCGTGTATGCGCTCCAGGACGAGCACGTCCGGGCGGCAGTAGTCCCAGTACACCGCCGGAACGTGGATGATGTCGGATCCGGCAAAGCTGCGCTTGAGGCGCGCGGCGTTGGCGCCCTCGCGGGTCAGGTCCAGTTCGTAGCCGAGCGTGCGCTCGTATTCCTCGACGACTTCGACCAGGCGCAGGCGGTAGGTGGACGGCCACCATGCGCTGGCCAGCCGCGCCACGCCGTAGAGCAGTTCCACGTCACGCCCGATCCGCGCCCGGATGCCCGGGCGCAGCAGCTTGACCACGACTTCTTCGCCGTCCGGAAGGCGCGCGGCATGAACCTGCGCGATCGAGGCCGCCGCCAGGGCTTCGGACTCGAATTCGGCGAATACTTCTTCCACCGGACGTCCGTAGAAACCGCTCAGCAACTCGCGCGCCTCTTCCGCCGGGAAGGGCGGCACGTCATCCTGCAGCCGTGTCAGCTCCTCGGCTATATCGTGCGGGAGCAGGTCGGGCCGGGTGGAAATGTTCTGCCCGAACTTGACGAAGATCGGGCCGAGGTCCTGCAGCGCCTCGCGCAAGCGCCGGCCGCGCGATTCTCCCTTCAGCCTGCGCCGCGCCAGCAGCAACCACGCGGGTACGCGCAGCGGGCGGGAGACGCCGGCATCCCGCAACAGGCCGTAGCGCGCCAGCAGGCGCACGATCCCAATGATTCGGAACAACAAGCGCATGACTGAACCGGATTCCGCGGCCCCGTCGGCTATCGGGTCCGGCCCTTGCCCAGGGCCTCGATCCGCGCGCCGATGCGCGCGACGCGGTCGCGCAGCCTTTCCACTTCGCCCGAGAAGGCGTCGAACTCCACACGAGTCGGCGAGAAGCGGGCCTCTTCCTGGACGAAATCGCGCAGGTTGCGCCGCAATGAGCCGACCGCTTCCCCGGCCCACCCGGTGACGGCCCTGACGGCGTCGCCCGCCTCATGGGCAAAGGCGTCGCCCGTGAAGCGGGCCAGTTCCTCTTCCGGGCTGGGCCGGCAGTGTTTGAGGAGCCGCGCGAATCCTTCGGCCACGGCAGGGTCGCCCCGCAAGTCGAGCCCCGGGCCCGTGTGATCGCCACCGAGCAGTTCCAGCAGCCGGCGCCAACCGCCGGACAGCGTGACCCCGGACGGCTCTTCGTCGGGCTCCGTGAAACGCAGGCGGCCGTCTTTCATGCTGATTCGCAGCATGGGCTGCGACGCCGAGACGCCCATGTCCATACACAGTCCCTCCAGTTCGGCCGCCGCGCGGCGCGCGGTCAGCGAAGCGTGAAGATTGCGGTTCAGCACGCCTTCCAGCGAGGTGGCCAGTTTCGCGAACAAGCGCAGGCCCTAGTGTCGTGTCAAGCTCATATTGTCGCATCAGAGCGGGCGTAGCGTGTCCCTGCAAGGCGCAGTCCGCAGGGAATACTGCCTGTATTTCCAAGGGCTGCAACGCCGCAGGGGCGCGCTACGCCCGCTCCCGAAGGGCGCGTCTCCTCTGGCCCGTGGCCGCGTTGCGCCCCTTGGCAATGGGACGGCGCCATTCCCGGCGGGACGCGCCTTGCCACGGGCCAGAGGAGACGCGCTGATGCGACAATATGAGCTTGACACGGCACTTAGTAACGAAAACCGATGTGCAGCGCGACGACGCCGCCCGTCAGGTTGTGCCAGCTCACGTTCTCGAATCCGGCCTCGCGCATCATTTCGGCAAGTGTTTCCTGGTCGGGATGCACCCGTATCGATTCCACCAGGTAACGATAACTGTCGGCGTCGCCCGCGACCATGCGCCCGAGGGCAGGAATGACGGCGAACGAATACCAGTCGTAGGCGGGACGAATGAACTTGAGCGCCGGGCGCGAGAATTCCAGCACCAACAGGCGGCCGCCCGGCTTGACGACCCGCGCCATGCTCTTGAGTGCGGCCGGCTTTCCGGTAACGTTGCGCAGCCCGAACCCTATGGTCACGCAGTCGAACAGTCCGTCGCCAAAGGGCAGGGCGGTCGCATCGGCGCGAAGCGCCCTGATGTTGCCCCAGGCGCCGGCGTCCAGCAGCCGGCCGCGGCCGACCCGCAGCATCGCGGGATTGATGTCGGTCAGCAGAACACGTCCCCGCGGTCCGACCTGCCGGCCCATGCCGATGGCCAGATCGCCCGTGCCGCCCGCGACGTCCAGCGCAATGCCACCGGGGCGCAGGCCGGTACGGGCCAGAGCGAACCTCTTCCACAAGCGGTGCGCGCCAAGCGACATCAGGTCGTTCATCAGGTCGTAGCGGTCCGCCACGGAGTCGAACACGCCGCGCACCCTCCGGGTCTTCTCTTGCGGGCTTACCCGGCTGAAGCCGAAATCTCGCTCTCCGGGGTCAGTTGCCGGCATGAGCCTTGTGCGCCGCCACTTCCCTGAGGTAGCCCGCCCAGTATTCATCGCGGAACTCGCCGAGTTCCCGCAGGTATTTCCAAGAGTAGATGCCGGAATCGTGGCCGTCGTCGAACACAAGGCGAACCGCATATTGCCCGACGGGCTCAACCGCCGTTACCCGGACCCCGGACTTGCCGCGCGGCAATTCTCCGCCGCCGCGCCCGTGTCCCCGCACCTCCGCCGAAGGAGACTTCACGCGCAGGTATTCGGCGTTGAGATCGAACGCGGCTCCGTCGGCGAAACTCACGCGCAGGATCCGGCGCTTGCCGCGCAAGCGCAACTCAAGAGGCGCCTCCCCCTGCATCTTCAGAGGATATAGCGGCGGAAGTCCTCGTCTTCCGCCAGCTTTCCGAGGTGCTCGTCGACGTATGCCGCACCCACCTTCAGCGTCTGTCCGCCACGGTCGGCCGCGTCGAAGGAAATCGATTCCAGCAGCCGCTCCAGGACGGTCTGCAAACGGCGCGCTCCGATGTTCTCCGTGCTGTCGTTGACCGAGCAGGCGATCTCGGCGATCCGGTGCACCGCGTCCGCCTCGAAACTCAGGGAAACCTGCTCGGTGCCGAGCAGCGCCGTGTATTGCTCGGTAAGCGAGGCGTCCGGCTCGGTGAGGATGCGCTCGAACTCCTCGATCCCGAGCGCGCCCAGTTCCACCCGTATCGGAAACCGGCCCTGCAGTTCCGGGATCAGGTCCGAAGGCTTGACCGCCTGGAATGCGCCCGACGCGATGAACAGGATATGGTCGGTCCGCACCACGCCGTACTTGGTGGTGACGGCGCAGCCTTCCACCAGGGGCAGGAGGTCCCGCTGCACCCCCTCGCGCGACACGTCCGCGCCCAGTGCCTCGGCCCGGCGGCAGACCTTGTCCATTTCATCGATGAACACGATGCCGTTCTGCTCCACTGCTTCCAGCGCCTGCGACTTCAGTTCTTCCTGGTCCACCATCGAAGCCGCGGCTTCCTCGGTAAGCAGCCGCATCGCGTCCTTTACCTTGAGCTTGCGGGTCCGGGTGCGCTGGTTGCCCAGCGACTGGAACATGTTCTGCAACTGGCTGGTCATCTCCTCCATGCCGGGCGGCGCCATGATTTCCACACCCACCGGCGCGAGCTGCAGTTCCATTTCCACCTCCTCGCCGTCCAGGTCGCCGCGCCTCAGCGCCGCCTTCAGTTCCCGTTCGTCGCCGCTGATCGGCAGCCTGGAGGCCGGGCCCGCACTCGCCGCAAGCCGCATCAGGGCGTCAAGGACCCGCCGCTCGGCGCTTTCGCGGGCGCGGTGGCGGACGCGGTCCATTTCCGTTTCGCGCACCATCTTCACGGCCGTATCGGTGAGGTCCCGCACGATGCTGTCCACTTCGCGCCCCACGTAACCCACCTCGGTGAACTTGGTGGCCTCGACCTTGATGAAGGGCGCGCGCGCGAGGTGTGACAGGCGGCGGGCGATCTCGGTCTTGCCGACGCCGGTGGGGCCCATCATCAGGATGTTCTTCGGCGTGATCTCCCGGCGCAGCTCGTCGTCGAGCTGCATTCGCCGCCACCGGTTTCTGAGCGCAATGGCCACGGCCCGCTTGGCCTCGTGCTGGCCGATCACGTGCTTGTCGAGTTCCTCGACGATCTCCCTGGGGGTCATCTGGGTCATGCTTCGCTCTTCAGCGTGTCGATGACGATTTCCGAATTCGTGTAGACGCAGATGTCCGCCGCGATCTCCAGCGAGCGGCGCACCACTTCCTCGGCGCCCAGTTCGGTTTCCGCCAGCAGCGCCCGCGCCGCGGCGCGCGCGTATCCGCCGCCGGAACCCAGCGCCAGCAGCCCGTCCTCGGGTTCCACCACGTCGCCCGAACCCGACACCAGCAGCGTTTGCCGCCGGTCGGCCACGCACAGCATGGCCTCAAGCCGGCGCAGACGGCGGTCGGTGCGCCAGTCCTTGGCCAGTTCGACGGTAGCCCGGGTGAGGTTTCCGTATTGCGTGAGCTTGCCCTCGAACAGCTCGAACAGGGTGAAGGCATCGGCCGTGCCGCCGGCGAATCCCGCCAGCACCGAGTCTTCGGCCAGCCGGCGAATCTTCCGTGCATTGCCCTTCAGGACGGTATCGCCAAGGCTTACCTGTCCGTCTCCGCCCATGGCGACCGTATCGTTCCTGCGAACGCAAAGTATGGTCGTGGAGCGGACCCTTTTGTCCGCCGCGGGGTTTTTCGTGTGGTCCGGAGAGTTCATGACTTTGTCGACGCCTTGCGCCGGGCTCGGGGGTGGGCGCGATCGTACACCCTCGACAGGTGCTGGAAGTCCAGGTGGGTGTACACCTGCGTCGTCGATATATCGGCATGACCCAGCAATTCCTGCACCGCGCGCAGGTCGCCGGACGATTCCAGCATGTGCGTGGCGAAACTGTGGCGAAGCATATGCGGGTAAACCTGCCCGGGCAGGCCCGCGCGCCGGGCCCAGTAGTTGAGCCGCGCCTGAACGCTGCTGGCGGCGATTCGCCTGCCCCGGACGCCCACGAACAGTGCGGTCTCCCCAGGCGCCGCCAACTCGCCGCGGCGGCGCAGCCAGGCCTTCAGCGCATCGATCGCCTTGCGGCCCACCGGCAGGATGCGGGTCTTGCGGCCCTTGCCGGTGACCCGGATCTGGCCCTCGCGCAGGTCCACGCCCCCCAGGTCGAGGCTGGCCAGTTCGGCCAGCCGCAATCCGGAGGAGTAAATCAGTTCCAGCATCGCGCGATCGCGGCAGGCAACCGTGTCGCGGTCCGGAATGTCGAGAAGCCGCGTGACCTGGTCGAGATCCAGGGTTTGCGGAAGACTGCGCGGCGGCCTTGGGGCCTTGACCCCGCGCGCCGGATTGCGGCTTATCGCGCCTTCGCTCTCCAGGTAATTGAAGAAGCTCCGGGCGCCGGCCAGGCGGCGCTGCACGGTGCGCGGCGCCAGGCCGCGGCGATGGGCGCCCGCGGCGAAACGGCGCAGATCGCCCGTGGACAACCCGGACCAGTCGGCGAGATTTCGCCCGGCGCAATACTCGCAAAGCGCCGCGAGGTCGCGGCAATAGGCGCTGACGGTGTGTTCCGACAGTCGCCGCTCGAATCGGATGTGGTGCAGGAACGCGTCAACCTGCCGATGCGCCCCGGCGCGCATCAGGAGCTTTCCGGCGATACCGCCGCCGCCACGATGGCGCTGACGCGGCCCAGGAACTCGGTGCTCTTGCCGCGGTGATAGTGATCGGGGTCGCGGCTGCCCAGGGCCAGCAGGCCCAGCTTGCCGCGATGCCCCAAGGGGGCGAGCGCCACCGACGCCACTTCGCCGGCGTCCGGGCCGAACAGGAACTCGCGCTGCTCGGAACTGTAGCGGCCGCAGCGCGGCGTGTTGGCCTTCAGGACCGCGCTCAGGCCTTCGGTCATCAGGTCTTCGCGCGGCGTCGCCGAAAGGCCCGGCACTTCGGCATAGTCGCCGGGCGCCGCGTCGAACAGCAACAGGCGAACGAAATCCAGCGAAAAAATCTCCCGCAGATTCCCCGGCAATGCGCGCAATCTCTCGCCCGGGTCGGGGCAGGCCAGCAGCCTGGTTACGAGCCGGTTCAGCTTGCCGGCGAGTTCATCGCTGGCGCGGCCGTTGGCCACGTACTCGTCGAGCGTGCGGCGCATCTCCTCGTTGCGCCGGCGCAGCAACTCGATCTGGCGTTCGACCAGCGACACGGCCCCGGCGCCGCCGTCGTGCGGCACGCTCAGTTCCAGCAGCAAATCGGCATGACGCTCGAAAAAGTCCGGATTGTCCCTGAGATAAGCGGCCACGCTCTTCGGGCTGAGGCCGGCGCCGCTAGTCGCCTTGCGGGGCGGGCTCATAACTCCACCCGGCCTTCGTAAACGGAATCGATCCGCCCGGTAAGCCAGACCGGTTCGCTGCCCCCGGCCCAATCGACCTGCAAATCGCCGCCGGGCATCGCCACCTTGATGGGAGAACGCACCCGGCCCCGAAAAATGCCTGCAACCGCCGCCGCACACGCGCCCGTGCCGCAGGCGGGAGTTTCGCCCACGCCTCGCTCGTACACGCGCAGCTTCAGTTCCTGCTCGCCCAGCGTCTCGGCAAAGCCCACATTGCAGCCGCGCGGAAATCGCTCATGCACGGACAGGCCGGCGCCCAGGCGCGCAACAGGAGCAGCGGCGGCATCGGCGACGGCAATGATCGCGTGCGGGTTGCCCAGGGAGAGCACCTCGACCTGCCAGTTCTCTCCATCGACCGCAATCCCGTATGACGGCTCCCGCCCGCCGGCGACAAAGGGGACCCGCTCCGGGTTCCATTCGGGACGGCCAAGCGAGCAACTGACCGAATCCTCCCCCACGAACCTTGCGCGCACCTCCCCGCCACGGCTCTTCAGGAAGATTTCTCCGCCGGCCTGCCGACGATCGGCCACCAGGGCCGTGATGCACAAGGCTCCATTGCCGCATTGGCCGGCCTCCCCGCCATCGGCATTGAACACCCGGTACCCGACCGCGTCGACGCCGTTTCCGGGCTCGTCCACCCACAGAAGCTGATCGAAACCCACGCCCCGGCGGCGGTCCGCCAGCGCGCGGATCCGCTGCCGTGACGGCGCCGGCAGCGACCGCCCGATCACGACCATGAAGTCGTTGCCGGCGGCTTGCATCTTGGTAAAGGCCTGGAGCATTGCGGAAAGTCGGCGGGCTTTCCGAAAATTATAGTCCTGCGCCGACTTTCAGCCGAGGCTGCCGCCCGGCGGACAATTGACCGAAAATAGGCACGGCCCGGCGGTTCAGGCCGGCGCCTTTCGATCCGACAATCAGGAGAACAAAGCATGACCTACAACAGCAGGACACTCCCGCTGGCCGGCCTGGTATTCGCCCTGCCGGTCGCGGCGGCCACCGAAATCGAGCGCTTCAACCCGGAAGGGCTTTCCCAGCCCGACGGCTACTCGCAGGTGGTCATAGCCAAGAACCCGGGGCGCTTCATCTACCTGGGAGGCAAGGCCGGAATCCACCCCGACGACAGCTTCCCCGAGAGCCTGGCCGAGCAGTCGCGCCTGACCTGGGCCAATATCGACCGTGCGCTGAGGGCGGCGGGCGCCGCGCGCGAGGACGTGGTCGAAATCCAGATTTACATCGTTGACCTGGAAAACGTGGACCCCACCCCCGTTTACCAGGACGTGCGCGACTTCTTCCCCGCCGGACACAAACCGGCATCGATGGTCATCGGGGTCTCGGCGCTGGCGTATCCCGGGCTGCTGGTGGAAATCAACGTGCGGGCGGTCACCGATTAAACATCCGGGCGAACTTCGGCCAATCCGCTGAAAAGGAACTTGGTCCAGAAAAAAAGAAGCCGCCAGCGCGGGGGGTGCTGGCGGCAAATAAATTATAGCCTGTTTTCCACCTGATTTTTCTGGATGGAATTGCGGCCTTCGAGGGGTTATGATGACGGTCATGGATGAGGCGCTCCACAGTAAGGATGTGGCGCGGTCCGCACGGTCTGGCGGACCGAAATATCCCGAGTTTCCCGGCTGCCATCCGGTTCGGATATCGCGATCCGAAATCAAGACCTGGGAAGGCCGCATCGAGTTCTGGGACGCGGACACCGAAATCGCGATGGTGTGCGAACCCACCACCTGGTACCACGAAGTGCCGGCGCAGCGGCTGGTCCGGCTTGCCGGGCTGATTGCCGCAGTTCGCGGCGCGCAGATCGAGGCTGCGGGAGCGTCCGATTTACTGCTGCGCAACGCCCGGCGCGAGTGGTGGCGGATCATGCAGCCGGATCAGATGCTGTTTCTGGATCAGCAGCAGGCCGAGCCGGAAGGGCTGGCGGTGGAAGTGGGGCTGGACCGGCTTCCCGACGTGGTGCTGGAGGTGGACAACACCACGGATGTCCGCCGCGGCAAGCTGGGCCTTTATGAGGCCTGGGGGTTCCCGGAGGTGTGGGTGGAGGTGCCCGAGCATCCGGCGCCGAGCCGTCCAGCCTCGCTTCGTTCGGGCCTGACGATTCATCTCGCTTCCGAAGGCGGTTTCCGGCAGGCCGAGGTCAGCCGCGCGTTCCCGGGCTGGACCGCCGCGGAGATTCACACGGCGCTGAACGAACCCGCGATGTCCGCGCAAACGGTGGCGGCGCTGCGCCGGGTGGGCCGGGCCATGGGCGAGGCTGAGGGCGCCGGCCCGGAGGATGACCTGTTCCTGCGCGAAGAACGGGCCGAAGCGAGGACACAGGCCAAAACCGAAATGCTGCAGGCCAACGTGCAGGAAGTGCTCGAATCGCGAGGCTGGTCCGTGACTGCCGCCATCCGCCGACAATTGTCGCAGCCGGACCTTGACCCCGCGGCGGCCATTCAGGCTGCGCTTTCATGCCGCAGTGAGGAAGATTTTCTACTCCGTATCCGCGCCGCCAGACAGTAGTCAGGCCCACGAATTTGGCCTTATATAGCCAGTGAACTTCTGGGACACCTCAGCGCTCGTGATCACAACTGTCTTCTGATTCGCGCAAGCATTTCGCCAATCTCTCAGTCGCGTTCAGCAATTCTTCAACCAGATCGGTACGCATGCCTAATGTTTCCAGAGGTTCTCCGTCATATGCGATCTTGTTGCGCGTTCTATGTGCGTCATCGAACACTCGCCAATCCTGCTTCGAGGTGTCTGCAGTGTGGACCAGACACTGAAACGCCATGTACCGGGCCGATGACCTGAACCCTGCCCTGCGCAGCGCTGCGCGCGCATAGGCATAAGCAGATTCGTAAGCTAATGAGAACCGTCCATCCGACGTGCCGGCCCGTCCGGCGTCACGGAGCAAGTTTGCCGCGCGCTTGAGAGAATGACGAACCTCCCCCGGCAAAGGGGGCTCCTTGATCAGATGACCCGTCTTGACAAGATTCTCAAGTTCTGCAGATTTCAATGGCAGTTTCCCTGGATCCGACAAGAAAGATTGCGGGGCCAGCCAAGACCCGCCTGATAAAACAGTCGGCCGGTCTGTTATGCAGGCGGAATTCCTGGCGAGTGTAATGATGGACCTCTATCTGCCGCCCAAGTTCATGCATTACGGAGAAAAAGAGAGCATTCATTTCGAACGTATGCAGATGATCCGATACCGCCAGTAGGTCAATATCGCTCGTTGCCGTATCTCGGCCCGTGGCCACCGAACCGTAGATGAACGCAAGATCAATCTTATCTGCAACGGGCTTTAGCGCTTCCCGAATCGGATGGTCGAAAACAATGGTTTTCCTGACCAGCGAGCATAGCTCCGGGAACACTGCTGATTTGACGTTCGCCCGATAGAGCTTTCGCTTGCCTTGCCTGGTTACGGTTGCAAGCCGGCTTCTTTCCAGCCGAAGCAGTTCGCGCGAGACAGCGCCGCGTCCAATATTGGCGGCCTCAATGATTTCGCTTACGTGAAAGCTACGCTTGGGCTGGCCGAACAGGATGCCAAGCACGCGCTGTTGGGAGCGTGTAAACAGTGCGCCGGGCAAGGATTTTCCCGTCGCTGCGCGCGGCCGAAGTGCAAGATCATTTAACATACCCAATATGGGGATTATAGAACAATAGCTGCCTCTTCCGGGCATGAACCTCGCGGCAGTTCGCCTCTCCAAAGGCCGGGACGCCCTGCGAATTTGCCGTCATTCCCGCGTTTGGCGGACTTGCTTGTGATAAAGTCCCACACCATACGGGTCCGGGTAAATGGCAAGGTTTGCCTGTTCCCAACAATACAACCGTGTGGAGTGGGATCAGGCCCGCCCGCGCACCAGTGAGGGGACAAAGATGAAATCTGAGAATAATGCTCTGGAGAGAGCAATGCGTTCGGTGCTTTTCACCGGCGCAATTACGGCCTTCGCGGTCTCGCCCATGGCCATGGCCCAGGAAGAGGGCGACGACGAAGAAGAGGACCAACTGGAACTCGGACGCCAGGTCGTCACCGGGTCGCGCATCAAGCGCATCGACCTGGAAGAAGCCCGGCCCGTCGTGGTCATAACCCGCGAAGATATCGAACTGAGCGGACAGGAATCGGTGGCGGACGTGCTCCGCAACAGTCCGATCAACACCTTCGGCTCCTCGCGCGAGGTGTCCGGTAACGCCTGGACCGGCCAGGCGACAATCAGCCTGCATGGCATCGGTTCCACCCGAAGCTTGGTGTTGCTGGACGGTCGGCGATCTCCGCGCTCGCCGGTCACAGGTAATCAGGCCAACGACCTGAACTGGATTCCGCTCGCCGCCGTGGACCGCATCGAAATTCTCACCGACAGCGCGTCGGCCATCTATGGCTCGGATGCGATCGGCGGCGTGATTAACGTCATTCTTCGCAAAGACTACGACGGCTTGGAAGCGGGCGGCTCCGTATCGCGACCCACACGCGACGGCGCGAACAAGGACTCAGGCGTTCTAACCGTTGGCGGGAGCACATCGCGCGGCCGTTTTCTGTTCTCGGCTGACTTCTACAACAAGACCCCCATCGCATCGCGGCACCGTTCCTATTCCAGCAGCAACCCGGGATACGACGCAGGACCGGTGGACTATCCCAACGCACCGTTCGAAGCGGATTGGTACAATTTCAATGACACCGACAACATCAGCGTGAACGGAAATACGATCTGGTCGCCTTACTTCAAGTCGCCATCGAACTGCGCTGACGTTGTGGACCCGGACACCGGCGAGCGTCTGCTGCTCGGCCCCTACATCTTCCCGGCCGGGCCCAGCTTCCTTGAATTCTGCGGTTTTGATTACGCCGCGGTCGCGTGGGAAACGCAGGATATCAAGCGCAACAGCGCCTTTTTGCATGCCGACTACGAAATCTCTCCGGACCACGCCGTGCGCGTCCAGTCCATGTTCACGACACTCAACTACCACGGTCGTTACGCCCCACCGCTCGGCGGCTTTCGCCTGACGGAAGAATCGGCCGCGGGGTTGAAGGAGTCATTCGATTTCGATATTCCCTATCCAGAGTTTCTTCCCTATACACTCCGCCATCGGTTCATCGGCTTGGGAAACCGAGACTTCCAGGGAACAAACACGATATTTGAGACCGCCCTGCTGGCTTATGGAACGGTCGGCATGTTCGACTACGAACTGGAGGCGCGTCATCAGCGCTACGACGGTCGAGAAGACAGTTGCTGTTATGCCAAAAGGTTCACGACCGAGCAATATGTCGCGCAGGGGCGGTACAATCCGTTCGATCCACTCAATTCGGGCAATGCCAGCGCGTACGCAGCCATAACCGCCAACGCCACGCGCAACTCCCGCGCAGACTTCCGGTCGTATAGCGGCAATGTCAGCTTTGAACTTTTCGAGGCGCCGGCGGGGCCGGTAGGCTGGGCGGTCGGATTCGACTACTTCGACGAGGAGTTCAAGGACATATATGATCCTTTGAGCGCGGGCGGCGACCTGATCGGGAGCGCCGGCAACAGCGGCGGGGGCGAAAGAGCAATCGAGGCTCTCTTCGCCGAGAGCTATATTCCGGTGCTGAGCACCCTTGAACTCAGCGCCGCTGTTCGCTGGGACAGCTACGACGATTCAGCGGGAAGTGAGATCAGCTCCTACCTTTCTGCGCGCTACCAGCCTACGGACTGGCTGCTGCTCCGCGCGTCATGGGGAGAGGGCTTTCGCGCCGCCAACATGAATAATCTTTATGGCGCGCTGGGGGTGAGTTACGAAGGCGGAACCGATTTGGTGGCTTGCGAAGCGCAGGGGATTTCTCCTGATTCCTGCCCTGAATTGCAGTACGCCACGTGGACAGGGGGAAACCCGAATCTTGCACCAGAGCTATCCGACAGTTACAACCTCGGCTTCGTAATCGACTGGGAGCCGGTAACCATTCGTATGGACTACTTCACGCTCAAGCTTGAGGAAGGGATCGGCCTGCCGAGTCTGCAGGGCCTTATCAATCAGGAACGAAGAGGACAATGCGTTAACACGGGCCGCATCGAAAACACCCGTGACGAAGGATTGCCGGCCGTGATCACTGAGTGCGGGAACGGGCCTCAAATCAAGCGAGACCCCGGAAGCGGCGCTTTGCTTGAGGCCGAAGCCCCGTGGGCCAACACCTCGAAAGAAGAACATGCCGGCATCGACCTTTTCCTTGGCTACGATTGGGAAACCGATACCGTCGGCGATTTCACCTTTTCCTTGCTAGGCACGCGGATGCTGAAGCGGCGCTCCCGATCAGCCTCGGCAACGACATGGAGTTCCAGTCTTGGCGAAGGTGTTGGCGATAGTGCACGTCCGAAATATCAGGCTGGCGGTCTGATTCGCTGGACTTACACGGATCACACGGTTTCCTTGTATGTTAGACACATTGCTGGGTACGTGCGACCGGAAGAGGAGTTCTCGGCGCCTTCGCATACGGAATACGATTTGATCTACCGCTGGGCTACTCCTTGGGACGGTCGGATTACGATTGGAGTGCAAAACCTGACGGACGAAGACCCGGAGCTCGACAGCTTCGCGTCTCCGAGGCCAGCTGTATATGATCTCTACAGCTTGGACGGGCGCGTTCCTTACGTAAGCTACCGCCACTTCTTCTGATCGACAAACGACCGGCATCGTCCTAAGGGGGCGATGCCGGCTCGTCATACTTTCCGAGCCGCCGGCACCGCCCGCGACGGCGGTTTTTTCGACCACAAGCAATCCCGACCTGTTACCAAGTACGCCGCAGTTTTTCACTGCGATTTCCCCAGTACGACCGAACTCTATGAGGATATTGCTACTTGTGACCAGGGAGTGACCACGGTGAGCATGATGACGAAGTTGCATACGCAGCGGCGAGAGGAGCAAGCAATCGACCGTGGGATCTTTCGCGCGCGTGGCACGCGACTCATTCGCGCTCAGGTGGGCAGCACCCGCGGCATCTCAGCGGCTCTGGCGCTGACGTTCGTCACCGCAATAGCGGCGCCGATTGTGGAAGCCGGAACGATATCGGCATCTCGAACCCAAATCGTTGAGGCAGGCGGAATAACAACTGTGACCATCACGCCCCTAATCTCAGTTGACGGGGAGGGCCTCCCTGTTTCGATCTCGGCCGTAGTGGGCGGCGGCACTGCGGAAGCAGGGGTTGACTTTGTTGTTACTGCACTGGAAGGCGTTGCGTCTCCACCAAGCAATGGTTCCGTGCGTCTGGTCAGTCATTTCTCCAAAGCCAGAATCACCGCCAGAATCACCGCGGTGAGCGATTCCGCCGATGAGCCGAATGAGACCATACCGATTTCAGCCGAATCGTCCGAAAGTAGTGACAATTTCAACAATATAACGGTGACAATCACCGACGACGACCCCGCTCCCAAGGTGTCAGTGTCTTCGTCCGAAACGGTGGTCGAGGGCGCGGGGAACGTGAGCCTGACGGTGAGCCTTAGCAAAGAGAGCGGCAAGAAAGTGACGGTCGATTACGCCACCTCGAACGGCACGGCGGTAGCGGGACAGGACTACAGGGCCAAATCGGGCACACTGACCTTTGACCCAGGCGATGAGCCGAAGAAGATTTCGGTGTCAATAATCGACGACAGCGTCAGCGAGTCTGATGAAAACTTCAAAGTCCGATTGAGCAATCCATCGAACGCGACACTGGGCAGCGCGGCATCGTCCACCGTGACGATCCGGGACAACGATTTGCCGGATGTGACGGTGTCTTACGCATCTGCGACGTACGAGGCCACTGAGGGCGGGGCCTCGGCAACGGTGACTGTGAAACTGAGTGCTGAACCCAAGCGGCAGGTGAATATTCCGATTGTGGTAACGCACAAGGCCGGCGCCTCAAACTCGGACCATTCAGGAATTCCGGCGAAACTGACTTTCGGCGACAACGACACGACAAGGACCTTTACAGTGACCGCCACCGACGACAGCGTGAACGACGATGGCGAGTGGCTATCGTTGAGTTTCGGGAATCTGCCGGCGGGCGTGAAGGCTGGCAGCCCGGCCTCCGAGCGAGTGGACCTGATCGACAACGATGCGCCGAATGTGACGGTGTCTTACGTTTCGGCAAACTACCAGGCCACAGAGGGCGGGGCCTCGGCAACGGTGACAGTCAACCTAAGCGCCAAGCCGGAACGGCAGGTGCGGATTCCGATTGCCGTAACGCACAAGGCCGGCGCCTCAAGCGCCGACTATTCAGGAATTCCGGCAAACGTAATGTTCGGCGGCAGCGACACTTCCAAGACCTTTACCGTCACCGCCACAGATGACACGGTTGACGACGATGGGGAATGGCTGTCGTTGAGTTTCGGGAGCCTGCCGACGGGCGTAACGTTGGGCAACCCCGGCACCGAACGGGTGGACCTGATCGACAATGACGTGCCGAATGTGACGGTGTCTTACGTTTCGGCAAACTACCAGGCCACAGAGGGCGGGGCCTCGGCAACGGTGAC
>VYBN01000022.1:110996-113081 GCA_009844425.1 Gammaproteobacteria bacterium
CTTACGTTTCGGCAAACTACCAGGCCACAGAGGGCGGGGCCTCGGCAACGGTGACGGTAAGACTTAACGGTCGACCGGAGCGTCGGGTAGACATTCCGATCCGGGCTTCGGGCGGTGGCGGTGCAGATTCCGGTGACTACGAACTATCGGCATCGAGGGTGACGTTTTCTGCAACGCAGACTTCCAGGTCCTTCAAAGTGACCGCCACAGATGACGATGTCGACGATGACGGGGAGTGGCTGTCGTTGAGTTTCGGGAGGTTGCCGGCGGGTGTGGCAGCGGGCAGCACTGCCACCGAGCGGGTGGACCTGATCGACAACGACGTGCCGAGCGTGCGGGATGTGACAGTGTCGTATGCCTCGGCGGACTATGAAGCTACCGAAGGCGGTTCGTCGGCAACGGTGACGGTGTATCTGAGCGCCAAGCCGCAACGGCAGGTGAGGATCCCGATTGTGGTAACGGGTAAGGCCGGCGCGTCGAGTGCGGACTATTCGGGCGTTCCGCCGGGTTTGACGTTCGGCAGCAGCGACACGGCCAAGACCTTCACGTTGACCGCAACAGACGACACGGTCGATGACGACGGCGAGTGGCTGGCGCTAAGTTTTGGGAGCCTGCCTCCGGGCGTGACGGCCGGCGGTGTGGCCACCGAGCGTGTGGACCTGATCGACGACGAGGCGGATCCGACGGTGACGCTGGCCTTGTCGCCCGATTCGATCAGCGAGAACGGCGGCGTGAGCACGGTGACGGCGAGCTTGAGTCATGCCTCAAGCGCAGCCACTACGGTGACGGTGAGCGCGTCGCCGGTGTCTCCCGCCGTTTCGGGCGATTTCACGCTAAGCGGCGCCACGCTGACGATTGCTGCAGGCAGCACCTCCAGCACCGGGACAGTCACGATTACGGCCAATGACAATGAGATCGATGCGCCGGACAAGGAGGTGACGGTATCGGGAACAGCGAGCAACCCACAGGGTTTACAGGGCGATCCGGACGCAGTCACGCTGACGATCGAAGACGACGACGATCCGCCCGCCGTATCGCTTTCGTCTTCGGCGAAGACGGTGGACGAAGGCGCGGGCAGCGTGACTCTGACTGCCCGCCTGAGCGCAGCCAGCGGCAGGTCGGTGACGGTGGATTATGCGACTGCCAACGGCACCGCAAAGTCGGGAGCGGACTACACGGCGGCCTCAGGCACGCTGACTTTTACGGCGGGGCAGGAGGAGAAGGCGATTTTGGTATCGATCACCGACGATGCCATCGACGAGCCCGGCGAGACGTTCACGGTCCGTCTGAGCAGTCCGTCGAACGCGGCGCTGGGCAGTCCTTCGTCGTCTGTCGTAACGATCCAAGACAACGATGTGCCGGATGTGACGGTGTCTTATGTGTCGGCGGACTACAACGCTACCGAGGGCGGTTCTTCGGCCACGGTGACGGTGACCCTGAGCGCTGCGCCTCAGCGCCAGGTGACGATCCCGATTGTGTCCTCGCCCGGCGGCGCCACGGCCCAGGGTCAGGCGGGCGCCGACTATTCAGGCATTCCGGCGAGTGTGACATTCGGCAAGACGGACACCTCCAAGACGTTCACGGTCACAGCGGCCGACGATGCCATCGACGACGACGGCGAGTGGGTGGAGCTGAACTTTGGAACCTTGCCGGACGGTGTAACCGCGGGCAGCCCCGCCACCGAGCGTGTGGACCTGATCGATGACGAGCCGGACCCCGCGGTGACGCTGGCCCTGTCGCCGGATTCGATCAGCGAGAACGGCGGCGTCAGCACGGTGACGGCGAGCCTGAACCATAAGTCGAGCGCAGTTACCACGATCACGGTGAGCGCCGCGCCGGTGTCTCCCGCCGTTTCGGGCGATTTCACGCTAAGCGGCGCCACGCTGACGATTGCTGCAGGCAGCACCTCCAGCACCGGGACAGTCACGATTACGGCCAATGACAATGAGATCGATGCGCCGGACAAGGAGGTGACGATCTCGGCAGCCGCCCGCAACCCGCAGGGCCTGGCGGGCGATCCGGCATCGCTGACGCTGACGATCGAGGACGACGATGAGGCCCCTCAGGTCTTGCTGTCCTCGGCAA
>VYBN01000044.1 GCA_009844425.1 Gammaproteobacteria bacterium
AGATGTGTATACGAGCCCGCAGGAGGAGGAGGCGGTGGTGGAGGAGGCGGAGGAGTCGGCCTTTGCGACCCGCCGCCTCCGCAGGCGTCCAGCGCCAGCGCCAGCGCGGGCAGGATAAGAATATCCGCGCGCGATGAGTTCTCCCTGCGCCGGCGTATCGCCCCTTCAAGGCGAGTCTGCAAGAGTTGAATTACGGTTCCTGACTTAGACATGAGCCTGCCTCCTTACCGAGCAAGTTCAATTGGTTGAAAAATGGTCGAGCCCTCCCGGGCGGAATGACGCAATAGTACAGTTCCGTGACCTGTCAAGCAAGCCATCGGGCGGATTATAGAGCACGCACCTTTCCGATGTATAGGCTGCATGGGCGAATTAATCGGTGAATCCACGCTTCCCCGGAACGGGGCCCCAAAATCAATCATGCTGGTTCGCGGCTTCACCCTGCTAGTCCACCGTGGCCTAGTGAGTAATGCATCTTACCCCCCCCCCGATCACCGGAACTCCATAAGGGATTCCAGGATCATTTTGGTCTCGTTGGCACGATTCTACACGAAAAATTTGCGTGCGGCGCGCCGGACGGGACAGCTTGCGGGAAATTCCCTCGCTCTTGCGAAACATCTTCAAGAATGTGCGGCAAGTCTATTGCTTAGCTTGATAATTCCATGCGGCGGCATTGTAACCGAATTATCCGGCGGTGAGGATAGTTGCATGCGGACGCCAATTCTGGAATGAAAACCCTCCATATCTGGCTGCGGGGGCGCGATTGGGGGCCATAGAATGAGCGTTAGCCGCCGAGGTTGGACCTAGCCTGGTGTTTGTCACCCCGGAGCTGTGGGTTCGATCCCCACCGGCGGCTCCGCTCGCCAATAAGTATAGCAGCAGCTTCGCCGGATCAGGCGCCGCTGGCTTGCTGCGCTCGTGTTGCGCTCCGGAATTCTCTTGTTCATGAAATCAGCGGGTGACTGTTCGCACGAACGCGCACACTCAGCCGGCGCGGAAGTGGAGGACGTCGCCGTCGCGGACTTCGTATTCGCGACCCTTAAGGCGGGGTTGCGGCTGCGGGGTGCGGGTGAATTCGCGCCAGGGAGTGACTTCGGCGCGCACGAAGCGCTGCTGAAAATCGGTGTGCACGCGGCCTGCGGCGTAGTGGGCGGTGGCGCCGTTGGGGATCAGCCAGGCGCGGGCTTCGGAGGGGCCCGCGGTGAAGAACGTATTGAGGTTCAGGAGCGCGCTTAGCGCCTGCATGAAGCGCTGGAGGGTTTCGTGCGGGAGGCCGAGTCCGGCGCGCAGGTCCTGCTGCTCTTCCTGCGGCATCGCGGCGAGCTCGGATTCGAGCTGCGCGGTGACGCGAACGGCGGGTTTGCCGTGTTGTGCGGCATATTCCTCGGCCCGGTCCGCGGGGCCGCCTTTTGTTATGTGTTCTTCGGCGACGTTTAGGGCGTAGAGCGTGGGGAGTGCTGTGAGGAGTGGGAGGGAGGACGTCGTCCCTGGGAGGGAGGACGTCTCGTCCTCCCCTGGGCGCGAAGGCGTCCCGCCTTCGTGGAGGGCGAGACGCCCTCCCTCCCAGGGACGTCCCTCAGCCAGGCGGTCGTGGAGCATTTCCAGTTCCTCGACGCGCTTTTTCAGGTCGGGGTGGCCGGACTTGGCGCGGCGGCGGGCGGAGTCCAGGGCGCGCTCGGCCGTGGCCAGGTCGGCCAGCATTAGTTCGGTGTTCACGGTTTCGGCGTCATCGACCGGATCGACGGCGCCCGACACGTGCGTTACGCGCCCGGATTCGAAGCAGCGCAGCACGTGCACCGCGGCGTCGGCCTCGCGCACCTGGGCGAGGAAGCGGCTGCCCAGCCCCTCGCCGCGCGACGCGCCCTTCACCAGGCCGGCCACGTCGACGAGTTCCAGCGTGGCATACACCTTGTGCTGCATGCCGGACGCCTCGGCCACGGCGTCCAGCCGCGGATCGGGGATGGGGACGCGCGCGACGTTCGGATCGATGGTGCAGAAGGGCCGGTTCTCGGTGGGGACTTCGGTGGCGGCCAGGGCGTTGAAGAGCGTGGACTTGCCGACGTTGGGCAAGCCGATGATGGCCGCCTTCACTGGGAGGGAAGGCGTCCCGTCCTCCGGGAAGGCGGGACGCCTTCCCCCCCAGGGGACTCCCTCCCGGGGGCGTCCTCCGCGGGAGTGTGGAGCTGGGTCATGGCGGCCTGCATTCCTTTTATATATAGGGTGTCGAAGGCTTCGAGGGCGTCCTGCATGGCTTCTTCGATGGCTTTGCTCTCGGCGGCCGTGGGTTTCGACAGTACATAAGGAGTAACGCGGTCCTTGTCGCCGGGGTGCCCTACTCCCAGGCGCAGGCGGTTGAAGTCGGGGCCGCAGTGGCGGATCACGTCGCGCAGGCCGTTGTGGCCGCCGTGGCCGCCGCCGGTCTTGAGCAGCGCCGCGCCGAGCGGCAGGTCGAGGTCGTCGTGAACGACCAGGGCGGCCGAAGGCGCCAGCTTGAAGTAGTCGAGGACGCCGCGCACGACCTGGCCGCTGGAGTTCATCCAGGCCAGCGGCTTGATCAGCATTACGCGCGCGCCTTCGATGTCGATGCGGGTCGCGGCGGCCTGCGCGCGTCTGTCTCCAGAGAAAGCCGGCGCCTTGTAGCGCTCGGCGAGCAGGTCGATGAATCGAAAGCCGGCGTTATGCCGGTCGTGAGCGTGATCGGGGCCCGGATTGCCCAGGCCGAAGACCAGCTCGGGCGGGGCTTCAGCCCTCTCCAGAGGATTCCTCTTCGGCCGGCGCCTCTTCGCCCTCGGCGGCCTCGGCCTCTTCGTCGAGCAGCTCTTCGTCTTCCTCCGGCTCGTCCACCTCGGCGACGCGGCGCAGGGCGATGGAAACCACCGGGTGGTCGGTGTCGCCGTGAACGCGCTCGTTCACCGCCACGCCTTCCGGCAGGTCGAGGTCGGACAGGTGCAGCATTTCGTCCAGATCCACCTCGCCCAGGTCCACCTCGATCTGCTCGGGCAGGTCCTTCGGCAGGCAGATGATGTGCAGCTCGTTCAGCAGGTGGGAAACGCTGCCGCCCATCTTGACGCCCGGCGATGCGTCGGCATTGAGCAGGCTGATGGGCACGGCCATGCGGATGGTCTCCTCTTCGCGAACCCGCTGCAGGTCGATATGCAGCACCGCGTTGCGGGACGGATGGCGCTGCACGTCCTTGACGATGGCCGGCTGCGACTTGTCGCCGACGCGGATGTTCAGCACCCGCGAGCGGAAAGTGGGGTCCTCGAGCCGCCGGTTGAGGATCTCGGAAGAGAACGACAGCATGCGCGCTGGGCGCCCGGCGCCGTACAGCACCGCCGGCGCTTTTCCTTCGCGGCGGGCGCGGCGCGCGGAACGCTTGCCGCTGCCTTCGCGGAGCTCGCCTTCGAGATCGATCATCGTGGCCATGGCGCGCGGGATTTTACTTCATTGAAAGCCCGCGAGCGACACCGATCAAGAGTCTGCCGATGGTAACGGTATCGCCCATGATCAGGTAGCTGACAACAATTCTCGGCTGCCCTGTTTCCTGGTCAGGACCCGTTACGAAAACATATTCGCCTGGCCTGTCTTCTCCCAACGGCTCTCCGTCGCGATGGGCATTGATTTTCAAACGCGCGAGGACGCCTGCCCAATATCGCTCAAAAAGCGGATTACGCGACCTCTCCGAGTTTACGGTTGCCAAGACTGCCGGGGAGAGTTTGATCTTCCACTCTCCCCCAATGCGTGCGAAACGCATTTCCTATTCGAGCGGAACTGTTCTTTCTTGTCGCGCCCACCTGATGTCTTCCGGCAGAACCTCCGCGGGAACGATGGCTGCCGCAGCAATGGGCATTTGTTCTCCGTCCTCCAACTCCTCCCAAAGCGAATCGTGCGTATCGTCGCTTGCGTCTTGCGAGCGCAAGGGCGTAATGGCATTGATCGCTTCTTGGAGTGCCCGTTTAGCACTCTCGGAGAACCATTTCTTGTTTGCTCGCTTCAGAACATGAAATTCATGGCGTGTGAAATTGAAGACGGTTACCGGCTTCTTCTGAATTGCCTTGCGCTTCTCCAGGCTGCGCAAGGCATCATGAAAACCGTTTGGCACCGGGCCCCTTGGCATCCTCACGTAAGAGGCCTGGCCTGAAATCGTTTCGCCGTGCCGACGATAATGATGCAAGTCGGCACGCCACATCACCTTGCACAGCTTGGTTGCGCCCAAATCGGGGCGAGTGTGCTCAATGATGTAATGAATAACCTGACTGGTCCGTTCCCTGGATGTATGCAGTCGCATAATCAATTTCTCCTTAAATTGGCAGCTACAGAGATTCTACTCGCTGTTTGATGGCCTCCAGGCGATCAGACAGAGCGTCGTAAGCGTCTCTATTGAATGGAATGGAAAGGTCGTCGTCGACCAATCGCTTGATATGGTCGGCCAACTCGTGCGCAACTTCCTGCGGGTTCTCTTCCTTGGCAATCCGATCTGTCCAAAGCATATCCAGCAATACTTCTATAGCTGTCATCTTAGCCATCAGAACGGTGACATTTGCTTCCATTTCAGTGTCCATGGAGGCGAATATATCACGCGAGACGGCATTCACCGGACGGTTGCGGGTGATGCAACTGACGCGGCGACCGCGGATGTTTCCGCGGAAACATCCTGGGAGCGAAGTCGTCTCGACTTCGGAGGGCGGGACGTCCTCGCTCGCATGGGAGGTCGGGACGACCTCCCTCCCAGGTCAAGTTGTGGAGGTAGCGGCGGTTGTGGGGTGGCGCTTGCGCAGGGCCTGCACGGCGCGCGTCACGGCGCTGGCCGGGCGGGTGCGGCCTGCCAGCATCGCGTACACGCACGGCACTATGTACAAGGTAAGCACCACCGAAACCAGCACGCCGCCCAGCACCACCACGCCCAGCGTCCGCCGGGCCGCGGAACCGGGGCCGTCGCTTACGATCAGCGGGATCGTGCCGCCCACCGTGCACATGCTGGTCATCAGCACCGGGCGCAGCCGGGTGGTGGCGCCTTCCAGCACCGCCTGCGTGACCGACAGGCCGCGGTCGCGGAGCTGGTTGGAGAATTCCACGATCAGGATGCCGTTCTTGGCCGCCAGGCCGATCAGCATGATGCAGCCGGTAAGGCTGAACACGTTCAGCGTGCCTCCGGCCAAATTCAGGCCCAGCATCCCGCCGGCCAGCGCCAGCGGCACCGTGAGCAGGATGATGAACGGATGAATGAAGCTCTCGAACTGCGCCGCCAGCACCAGAAAGCAAATCAGCAGCGCCAGCAGGAAACTGAAGTAAATCTGGCCGCCGGATTCCACGTACTCGCGCGACTCGCCGTCGTAATCGATGCTCAGGGATTCGTCCTGGACTTCCTCGGCGATGACTGTGTTCATGTAGTCCAGGGCCTCGCCCAGCGAGTAGCCGGGTTCGAGGTTGGCGGACAGCTTGATGGAGCGCTGGCGGTTGAAGCGCTGGAACTGGCGCGGACCGGAGCTTTCCTCCAGCCGCACCAGGCTGGCCAGGGGCACCAGGTCGCCGGACACCGCGCGCACGTAGATGTTGTTGAGGTCCTGCGGCGTGACCCGGTCCTCCTCGGAGGCCTGCAGCACCACGTTGTATTCCTCGCCGCGGTCGATGAAGGTGGTGACGCGGCGCGAACCCAGCATGGTCTGCAGCGTCTCGCCCACTTCGCGCAGCGACACGCCGAGATCCGTGGCGCGGGCGCGGTCCACGCCCACCTTGATCTGCGGCTGGGCCTCGTAGTAGTCCGAGGTCATGCCCATGATGCGCGGGTTCTCGCGCACCCGGTCCAGCACCCGGTCGCGCCATTCGGCGATCTGCTCGTATTCGTTGCCGCGCAGCACAACCTGCAGCTCGCGGCCGCCGCCCATGTTGAGGCTGGGCGGCAGGAAAACCATCGCGCGCACGCCCGGCAACTCGGCCATCGGCCCGCGCATCTGCCCGGCGATTTCCATCGAGGTGAAGCGGCGCTCATCGTGCGACTCCAGCGGCATGTACATGAAGGCGGAACTGATGTCGTTGCCGCCGCCCCAGCCTCCGCTGCGGATGATCGCGCGGCGCGCCTCGCCGGCTTCCACCTGGCGTATTGCGATGTCCTCGATCTGCGAAATTTGATCGTCCATGTAGTCAAAGCTGGCGCCTTCGGGGCCCTGCACCATCACGATCATCATGCCGCGGTCTTCCAGGGGCGCGTATTCCTGGGGAAGCTGGGTGAACAGGTAATAGCCGCCCGCCGACACCAGCGCCACCAGCACCAGCGCCATCCACGGCGCGCGCAGGGCGCGGGTCATGCCGGAGCGGTAGGCGCCGGCCAGCGCGCGGAAGGCCTGGCCGCGCTTGCGGCCGCGTTCGGACGACGCGACCTTTTCCTGGCTGCGCATCATGCGCGAGCACAGCATCGGCACCAGCGTGAGCGCCACCAGCGAAGAAAAGACCACCGCCGACGCCAGCGCAATGCCGAATTCGCCGAACAGCACGCCGATGCGCCCGGGCGCCAGCGCCACCGGCAGAAACACCGATACCAGCACCACCGTGGTGGCGATCACGGCGAAGCCGATCTGGCGGCTGCCGTCAATGGCCGCCAGCAGCGGCGGGCGCCCCTGCTCGCGATGGCGCACGATGTTCTCCAGCACCACGATGGCGTCGTCCACGACCAGGCCGATGGCCAGCACCGCGGCCAGCAGCGTAAGCGTGTTGATCGTGTAGCCCAGCGCCGCCATCACCATGGCCGCGGCGATGATGGACACCGGGATCGTGACTCCGGGAATGATCGTGGCGCGCCAGGAGTTCAGGAACAGCAGCATTACCATCAGCACCACGCCCAGGGCGATGAACAGCGCCTTGATCACCTCGACCATGGACTTGCCCACGAACTCGGAAAAGTCCACGTTCACGTCCATGTTGATGTTGTCGGGAAGCGTCGATTGCAGCCGCTCGACTTCTTCGATCACGGCCTGGTTGACGGCCACGATGTTGGCCTGGGCCTGCGGCACGATCCCCAGGCTCACGCCGGCCTGCTTGTTGGAGCGGGCGATGGAACGGGTGTCCTCCGGCTCCAGGCGCACATCGGCCACTTCGTTGAGGCGCACGAAGCGGCCCGAGGCGCCGCGGCCGATCACCAGCGCGCCGAAATCCTCGGGCGTATTCAAGCGGGTTACGGCGCGCAGCGTAAATTCGCGGTCCACCGACTCGATGCGGCCGGCCGGCAGCTCCACGTTCTCGCGCCGCAGCGTGTTCTCCACGTCCTGTACGGTAAGCCCGCGGGCCGCCAGGGCGTCGCGGTCCAGCCACACGCGCATGGCGGGGCGGCGGCCGCCGCTCAGGCGGATCGAGGCCACGCCGTCCACCACGCCGAGGCGGTCCACGAGATTGCGGTCGGCGTAGTCGGTCACGTCCATCACTGAGCGGGTGTCGCTGGACACGTCCACGTACATCGTGGCGTCCATCATGTTGTCCTGCTTGGTGATCTGCGGCGGGTCGGCTTCTTCCGGCAGGGCGCGCAGCACGCGCGAGACGCGCTCGCGCACGTCGTTGGCGGCGCCGTCGATATCGCGGCCGAGGTCGAATTCCATCGTGATGGTTGATCGCTCGTCCTGGCTGCGCGAGGTCATCTTCACCATGCCCTCCAGGCCGGCCACCTGGTCTTCGAGCAACTGGGTGATGCGGCGCTCGATCACGTCGCCGGACGCGCCGGTGTAGCGCGTGTCGATGGACACTACGGGCCGCTGAACATCGGGGTATTCACGCACCGACAGCGTGCTGCCGGCCAGCAGGCCGAGGATCAGCAGAACCAGGCTGATCACGGCGGCCAGCACCGGGCGGCGCACGGAAATATCGGAAATCAGCATGCTTCAGATTCGCCGCTTCGATTTCGCCTTGCTCTGTCCCCCTTCTTCCGGGAGACGCATGAATACATCCCTGTAGCTTGCTCCGGCATCCCTGCCTCCAATACTCCCGGAAGAAGGGGGACAGAGCAAGGCTTGCGGGGCGCTGCGGGCTTCGTAAGAGTTTGAATCATTGGCGGGGGCCGGCGGGGGTGCGCGCGCCGGCGGCGCTGCCCCCGGAGGGCGGTCCGGCCGGGGCGCCGGCCATCCGCACCGGCAGTCCGTCGCGAATCCGCTGCACGCCCTGCGTGACGATCTGTTCGCCGGGCTCGAGGCCGTCCAGGATTTCGACCTGGCCGGGCCGGCGCGAACCCAGCGTCACCTGGCGCTCCTCGGCGCGGCCCTCGTCCACCACATAGACGAACTGGCGCCCCTGGCGCGGCACAAGGGCCCCTTCGGGCGCCAGCACCACGTTCTCGCGGCGCCGGTAGATTTCCACCTGCAGGAACATGCCGGGCTTGAGCGCGCCGTCTTCATTGGGAATCAGGGCCACGACGGCCAGCGAACGGGTCATGGGATCCACGCGGCTGTCCACGCTCGTTACCGTGCCGGTGAAGGCGCGGTCCGGCCAGGCGGCCGCGGCCGCCTCGATTGCCAGGCCCTCGCGCATGACCGGGAGGTATTCCTCGGGCACCGAAAACTCAAGCTTCATCACGGCCGTGTCGTCGAGCGTGGTGATGACGGTGTTGGGCTGCACCAGGCCGCCCACGCTGACCCTTCTCAGGCCCACTTCGCCGGAAAACGGCGCTCGGATGATGCTGTCCTCCAGGCGGGCGCGGGCCGAATTCACCTGGGCCTCGGCCACCTGGAGCTGCGCCTGGATTTCCTCCAGCTCGACTTCGGAAACCACCTGGCTGGCGGCCAGCGTTTCCAGGCGTCCGTAGCGGCTGCGCCGCTCGCGCAAGTTGGCCTCGGCCAGGTCGAGGTCGGCGCGGATCTCGCGGCTGTCGAGTTCCACCAGCACCGCGCCTTCGTCCACGCTCTGGCCTTCCTCGAAGTGGATGACGGACACCACGCTGGATACGCGCGGCGTCACGTCGATGGCCTCGTTGGCGCGGGCGGTGGCCAGCGCGGTGTAGTTGTCGGTGATGTCGCCCAGCAGGACGGCTTCGGTGACCACCGGCGGCGGGCCGCCGCCGAAACGCGCCATGTTGTTGGCCTCTTCTCCCCCGCAGCCCGCAAGCAGCATGGCCAGCGCCGCCAGAGCCGCTGGCTTGCCTGCGGCGGCGGATTTCGTTCGCTTGGCTTTGGTCGGGCGGAAATCAAGCATGGTGCAAGTGGCTATTCGCAACATCCGGCAGCCCGGATTTGCCGCCCCATTCTACCGCCCCCGGTATTACCGGAAGACTATGTTGCGCCGAGACTCGCAGCAAAACAAAAATCCATGCAAACGGGCGGCATTTTTTCCTTCGCGTTGAATCTGCTGCGTGCTACACTCGTTTCACTGGCGCCAAGAGGGGCGGAGGGCAACGGAATGACGAACGAGTTGATAGCGATATTGGGCATGGGCATCACCATTCTCGGAAGCATCGGCTTCGCCTGGAGAGACCTGCACCGTGATCTGTCCGATGTAGGTTCCCGGGTTTCTTCGCTGGAGCAGCGGACCGCAAGAATCGAAGGTTGGCTGGAAGGCTGGCGCGCGCCATATCCCGGCGCCGGCGATCAGGCGCAGCCGTAAAGCCCCCGGGGTTTTTCAACCGCCGAAAAAAGCGTTGTACATGATGATGAGGATGGCGGCGGGGGCGACGACGCGCAGCAGCCACAGCCAGACCGTGAACAGCGCGCCGGTTTGCCAGCCCAGTTCGCCGAGCAGGAGCGCCTGGTTCATGCGCCAGCCGGCGAACAGCGCCATCAGCGCGCCGCCCAGCGGCATCATGATCGTGGCCGTGAGGTAGTCGATCAGCTCGAACGGGTTCTTGCCGGCGACGACGTTCCACTCGGCGCCGGACCCGAACGACATCACCGTCAGCCAGCCCAGGCCCCACAGCGTGACGCCCACCGACAGGGTCGCCGCCCAGCGGCCGATCTTCAGGCGCTCCTGCACCAGCGTGACCGCCGCTTCCATCAGCGCGATGGCCGACGTGAGCGCCGCGAACCCCAGCAGCAGGAAGAAGATCGAGCCGAAGACGGTCCCGCCGGGCATTCCGCCGAAGGCGATGGGCAGCGTCAGGAACACCAGCGACGGACCGGAGCCGGGCTCCAGCCCGTTGGCGAACACCAGCGGGAAGATCGCGATGCCGGCCAGCACCGCCACCCCGGTGTCGGCGATCGTGATCCCCACGCAGGTCTGCGGAAGCGAGACCTCGCGCGGCGCGAACGCCCCGTACATCATCATCAGCCCCATGGCCACGCCGATCGAGAAGAAGGCGTGGCTGATGGCCTCCAGCGCGGAGGCGGCCGTGAGTTGTCCGAAGCGGAAATCGAACATGAAGTTGAGGCCGGCGGCGGCGTCTCCTTCGACCAGCGCATAGGCAATCACGGCCAGCAGGAGCAGGAAAAGCAACGGCATCAGCAGGCGCACCGCCGCCTCGATGCCGCGGCGAACGTTCCGGCCCACGATCACGCAGCTGGCAACCATGAACAGCGTGTGCCAGGCTCCCAGCCGGAGCGGATTGTCGTTGAGTCCGGCGTTCAGCGCCTCGGCGGATTCCCGGGTCAGCCCCGTGAATCCGCCGCCCGCCGCCAGGAACAGGTAGTCCACGGTGCTGCCGGCGATGACGCTGTAGAAGCTCATGATCAGGTAGCCGGTCAGAAGGCCCATGCCGCCCACCAGCCCCCAGGCGGCCCAGCGGCCGCTCTCGGTGGACACCGCGGCCATGGCGGTGAACGGGCTGGCGCGCCCGTGGCGGCCGATCGCGACTTCCACCGACAGGATGGGCACCGCCACCAGGAACGCGGCGACCAGGTAAACGAACACGAAGGCGCCGCCGCCGTTCTCCCCCATGATGTATGGAAACCGCCAGATGTTCCCCAGCCCGATCGCGCCCCCGATCGACGCGAGCAAAAAGGTGCGCCCCGAACTCCAGCGCCGGGCGGAAGTGTTCTCTGTCATGAGCTACCTGTTCCTTCTGAAAGCTGCGCGCATCATGCCACACACCCTTTAGGAGCGGCCTAAACCCAGTTGACTACCCGCACTCCGTTCGGGTGCGAAAGCGCGGCATTATTGTGCACGATCAGGGCAAATTAAAGTAGTGTAAAAGGTTGATTCCATTGGTAATTCGTGCTATAGTGCAGGCTCATCAACGGATTGACACGGAGCCTCGAAATGGACCTTCACTACACTCCTTCCCACGCCCCTGTTCGCGACGCCGAGCCTCATACGGCAGACGCTGTGTACGCTTCTCCGGACGCCGATGTGCGGATGGCCGAGCGGCAGCGCGAAGATACCGCGCTCAATGCCCTGGAGGCGGAGATCACCCAGGTGTGGGGCCACATCAACGCGGCCACCGCGCACTTTCTGACCCTCGTTGCGGAGTTCGACCGCCGAGAGGGCTGGGCCCAGCACGGCATGGCCAGTTGCGCCCAGTGGCTGAACTGGCAATGCGGCATCGGCCGGGTGGCGGCGAGAGAAAAGGTGCGCACGGCGCGAGCCCTGGAATCGCTCCCGAAAATCTCGGAAGTATTCGGCGAGGGCCGTCTGTCGTATTCGAAGGTGCGCGCGCTCACGCGGGTCGCGACGGCGGAGACGGAGGACACCTTGCTGCACATTGCCCTGAACGGCACCGCGGCGCATGTCGAGCGCACGGTACGGGGCTTCCGGCGGGTCAATCGCTATCTCGAGCGTGACGAGGCCGAGGCGATGCACGAGCGGCGCTACCTGGACTGGCGTCAGGACGCCGACGGCAGCGTACGGATCGAAGCCCGTTTGACGCCCGAGGCGGGCGAGATGTTGCGCAAGGCGCTGGAAGCGGCCCACGCGCAACTCGACGAACGGGGTGGAGACGCGGAGAGCATCGGGGCCGCGGATACGGCGGATGCGGTTCCCGCCGGTGTTTCCGCGGAAACATCTGCGCTGCCGCCGTGCTGGAATGCGGCGCCTGAAAGTGTTTCCGCGGAAACACCTCCTCGCAGCGCCGGTCAGCGGCGCGTGGACGCGCTGGAGCACATCGTCCAGCGGTTTCTAGCCGGGGGCGGTTCACGTTCCACCGCCGGTGCTCATGAGGTTGTGGTGCATATCGCTCACGATGCCTTGTGCGACGTGCCGGAAAGCAGCGGTGCGGAATTCGACAACGGCCGACCCGTGGCAGTGGAGACGGCTAGGCGGTTGGGTTGCGATGGCGCCCTGGTAGGCGTGGTGGAAGGGGCCAAGGGCGAGCCGCTGGCGGTTGGGCGAAGGACGCGTGCTGTGCCTCCGGCGATCCGGCGCGCGCTGTTCGTTCGTGATGGGGGTTGCCGGTTCCCTGGGTGCGATCGTTCCCGGTATTTGCACGCCCATCACATCAAGCATTGGGCCGATGGCGGAGAGACCGCTCTGGACAACCTGGTGACACTGTGTTCGTTCCATCACCGGCTGGTGCATGAAGGGGGTTACCGCGTTCACGTGGACGAGGGCGAGATCAAGTTCACGCGGCCGGATGGAGAGGTGATCCCGGCGGCGGGGAAGGCGCATGGTAGGTGTTTCCGCGGAAACACTTGCGGCGCCGAACAACTCAAGGCGTTCAATACGGCCCGCGGCCTGCATATCGACGCCGGAACCGCCCGCTGCGGCTGGCGCGGAGAGCGTATGGACTACGACATCGCCATTGAGGCGCTGTGCCGGGAGGCAGGCTACGGATAACGGGCTAGAAAAAAACTAGCTTTCAGAGCGGTTCTCTATCCGACTGTCGCTGGGCGGCGCGGGTCGCCAGCAAATCCTCGCTTGTGTATGGGCCTTCGAGAAAGAAACTGTCCCAAGCGTGCCCCGCGGGCGAAAGAATACGTTCCTTTCCTTTAACGCGCACATGAACTCTCTTTACGTTGGCCGGAAATCGCGCGTCAGCGGGCAGACGGACTGCCTGCGTGCCGTTGTGCTCAAAAACGGATCCAATCGGCAAGATGGCTTCCGTTGCCCGTTGTGCTATTCGGGGGTTGCGTCTTCTACGAGGCGGACGACGGCCATGGGGGCGGCGTCGCCGGGGCGGTGGCCTTTTTTGAGGATGCTCAGGTAGCCGCCGGGGCGTTCCTTGAAGCGAGGGCCCAGTTCGTCGAACAGCTTGCCCACGGCCTTCTTGTTGCGCAGGCGGTTGAAGGCGAGGCGCCGGCGGGCCACGCCGTCTTCGCCGGCCAGCGTGATCAGGGGTTCCACGACGCGCCTCAGCTCCTTGGCCTTGGGCACGGTGGTGGTGATGCTCTCGTGCTCGATCAGCGAGGCCGCCATGTTGCGGAACATGGCGCGCCGGTGGTCGCTGGTGCGGCCCAGGATGCGGCCGGATTTGCGATGACGCATGAGGAGTCTCCCAAACGGGCGAACGCGAACGGGCGAACCGCGCCTAGGCGGCGGTCTTGAGACCGGCCGGCGGCCACTCGGGCAGCTCGGAGCCCAGCTCCAGTCCGCGCTCGCCGAGCTTCTCCTGGATTTCCGTCAGGGAGCGCTTGCCGAGGTTCGGAGTGCGCAACAACTCGGCGTCGGTCTTCTGCACCAGGTCGCCCACGAAGTGGATGTTCTCGGCCTTCAGGCAGTTCACCGAGCGGGCGTTGAGCTGCAGGTCCTCGATCGGCGACATGTAGAGCTGGCGCAGTTGCGGGTCGATGCCCATCAGGCCGACGTTCTCGCTCGGCGCCAGGTCCACGAACACGGTGAGCTGGTCGCGCAGGATTTCGCCGGCGCGGCGCACGGCGTCGCCCGGATCGATGGCGCCGTTGGTCTCCAGTTCCACGATCAGGCGGTCGAGGTCGGTGCGGCGTTCCACGCGGGCGGCCTCGACGTCGTAGCTGACGCGGCGGACCGGGCTGAACGAAGCGTCGAGCTGCAGCCGGCCCATCGTGACGCTGCCCTCGGTGATGTCGGCCATGCGCGTGGCCGGGCGGTAACCGCGGCCGGTGGCCACGGTCAGGCGCATGCTCAGCTCCACGCCGGAAGTCAGCGTGGCGATGTGCTGGTCCGGGTTCACCACTTCGACGTCATGGTCGGTGGCGATGTCGCCGGCCGTGACCTGGCCGGGCCCCTTCTTCACCAGCATCAGCTCGGCGCTGGCGCGCGCGTGCATGCGCACGGCCACGTCCTTGAGGTTCAGAAGGATCTCCACAACGTCTTCCTTGACCCCCTCGATGGAGCTGTATTCATGCAGCACCTCGTTCTGGATCTCGGCCTCGATGATGGCGGCGCCCGGCATGCTCGACAGCAGCAGGCGGCGCAGCGCGTTGCCCAGCGTGTGGCCGAAGCCGCGTTCCAGCGGCTCGATCGTGATGCGGGCGCGGTTCGGGTGGCCGCGCTCCTCCACGCGAACGATGCGGGGTTTCAGGAAGGTATGTACTGATTGGTCCATGGCGCTTGCACTCCTGCTACTTGGAATAAAGCTCTACAACCAGGCTTTCGTTAATGTCGGGCAGAATTTCCTCGCGCTCCGGCAGGCTCTTGACCGTGCCTGAAAGCGTTTTCTGGTCCACGTCCAGCCACTCGGGGAAGCCGAGCTGGCGGGCGATCTCCAGAGCGTTCTGAATCCTGAGCTGCTCTTTCGCGCGCGGATGCACGGCAACGACGTCGCCCGCCTTGACCTGGTAGGACGGGATGTTGACCGCGCGGCCGTTGACCTGGATTCCGCGGTGCGTGACGAGCTGCCGGGCCTCGGGCCGGGTGGCGCCGAATCCCAGGCGATAGACGATGTTGTCCAGGCGGCCTTCCAGCAGCCTCAGCAGGTTCTCGCCGGTGGAGCCCTTCTGGCGCGCCGCGCGCTTGTAGTAGTTGCGGAACTGCCGCTCGAGCACGCCGTACATGCGCCTTAACTTCTGCTTCTCGCGAAGCTGCAGGCCGTAGTCGGAGATGCGCCCGGGGCGCTGGGTGCTGCGCGCGCCCGGCACGCGGTCGTGCCGGCACTTGTCTTCGAGCGAGCGCACCCGGCTCTTGAGCAGCAGGTCGGTGCCCTCGCGCCGCGAGAGCTTGCATACGGGTCCGGTGTAACGGGCCATGTCTTGAGCCTCCCTATACGCGGCGCCGCTTGGGTGCGCGGCAGCCGTTGTGCGGGATCGGGGTGACGTCCTCGATGTGAGTGATGCGGAATCCGGCGGCGTTGAGCGCCCGGACCGCGGACTCGCGCCCGGGGCCGGGGCCGCGCACCCGAACCTGCAGGTTGGCCATGCCCATTTCGCGGGCGCGGTTGGCGGCGCGTTCGGCCGCCACCTGGGCGGCGAACGGCGTGGACTTGCGCGAACCGCGGAAGCCCGAGCCGCCGGAAGTGGCCCAGGACAGCGCGTTGCCCTGCGGGTCGGTGATCGTGATGATGGTGTTGTTGAAAGACGCGTGGATGTGCGCGATGCCGTCCACGACATGGCGCCGGGTCGCTTTCTTCCGGGGTTTGGGTTTTGCCATCTCGATAAGCCCTTACTTGCGGATGGGCCGGCGCGGGCCCTTGCGGGTGCGCGCGTTGGTGCGGCTGCGCTGGCCGCGCACCGGCAGCCCGCGCCGGTGGCGCAGTCCGCGGTAGCAGCCGAGATCCATAAGCCGCTTGACGTTCATGGAGTTCTCGCGCCTGAGGTCGCCTTCCAGCTGGTAGCGGGCCACGCTGGAGCGGATGCGCTCGATCGCGGGCTCGTCCAGGTCCTTGACCTGCACGTCGGGCTGGACGTTCGAGAGCTGGCAGATCTCCAGGGCCCGGGCGGGCCCGATGCCGAAGATGTGCGTGAGCGCCACCCGCACGTGCTTGTAGACGGGCACATTGATGCCGGCTATGCGCGCCATGATCAGCCCTGCCTTTGCTTGTGCCGCGGGTCCGTGCACAGGACCCGGAGCACGCCCTTGCGCCGCACGATCTTGCAGTTGCGGCAGATCTTCTTGACCGATGCGCGTACTTTCATCGTTGCATCTCCTTCAAGCCTTCAGCCCGGCACTCAGCGCAGGCCCCTGCGCCCGTACGAGCCGAGATTGGCTTTCTTCATCAGGCCCTCGTACTGGTGCGACATCATGTGCGCCTGCAGCTGGGCCAGGAAGTCCATCGTGACCACCACCATGATCAGCAGCGAGGTGCCGCCGAAATAGAACGGCACCTGCCACTGCATGATCAGGAACTCGGGCATCAGGCACACGCCGGTGATGTAGATGCCGCCCCACAGCGTGATGCGGGTCAGCACCCGGTCGATGTAGTTGGCGGTCTGCTGGCCGGGGCGGATGCCGGGAATGAAGGCGCCCGAGCGCTGCAGGTTCTCGGCGGTGTCGCGCGCGTTGAACACCAGCGCGGTGTAGAAGAACGCGAAGAACATGATCAGCGCGCCGTACATCATCACGTAGATGGGCTGGCCCGGAGCCAGCCGCGCGCCCAGCGTCTGCAGCCAGCTGAAACCCTCGGCCTGGCCGAACCAGGAGGCCAGCGTGGCCGGGAACAGGATGATGCTGCTGGCGAAAATCGGCGGGATCACGCCCGACATGTTCAGCTTGAACGGCAGGTGGCTGGACTGGCCGGCATACATGCGCCGGCCCTGCATGCGCTTGGCGTAGTTGACCGGGATGCGCCGCTGGGCGCGTTCCACGAACACGACGAAGGCGGTCACGGCCAGGATCAGGAGCATGAGGATCAGCGCGAAGGCGCCGTTCAGCTCGCCGGTGCTGACCAGTTGCAGCGTGCCGCCGAAGGCCGATGGCAGACCGGCCAGGATGCTGGCCAGGATGATCATTGAAATGCCGTTGCCGATGCCGCGCTCTGTGATCTGCTCGCCCAGCCACATCAGGAACACGGTGCCGGTGGTGAGCGTGATCGCGGCGGTGAGCACGAAGCCGGGGCCGGGGTTGATGACCACGCCCTGCCCCTGCAGCGCCACCGACATGGCGATGGACTGGAAGGCGGCCAGGATCACGGTGAAATAGCGGGTGTACTTGACGATCTGGCGGCGGCCGGACTCGCCTTCCTTGCGGAGCTGGGCGAGCGTGGGCACGACCACGCCGGCAAGCTGCATGATGATGGAGGCTGAGATGTAGGGCATGATGCCGAGCGCGAAAATCGACAGCCGCTCCAGCGCGCCGCCGGAGAACATGTTCATCATGCTCAGGATCGTGCCTTCCTGCTGCATGAAGAACTGGGCCAGCGCCTCGGGATCGACGCCGGGCACGGGGATGAAGGCGCCGATGCGATAGACGACCAGCGCGCCCGCCAGGAACAGCAGGCGCTTGCGCAGGTCGCCGAAGCGCGTTGCCTCGCCCAGCGCCGCGGCGGGGTTGAACGCGCCGGCCTGTCCGCGCCGCGCCATTATTTATGCTCCTTGGGCTGGCGCGCAGGCGCGCTTGCCCCCTCCTTCCCGGGGACGCATGAACCCATCCATGGGGCTTGGTTCCGCTGTGAGCGCCGGGTCATCGGCGCCCACTGGCTCACAAACCCCGGGAAGGAGGGGGCAAGTGCGCCTGCGAACGTCATGAGTTGCGCTGCTCGATGGAACCGCCGGCGGCCTCGATGGCCTTGCGGGCGCCGGCGGTTGCGGCGATGCCCACGAGCTTCACCGGCTTCCTGATCTCTCCGCTCAGGAACACCTTCGCGGCGCGCGCGTCGAAGCGCGCCAGGCCGCGGTCCTTGAGCAGCGCCAGGTCAACGGTCTTCTCGCCCAGGCCAGCGATCTCGCTGGTGCGAACGCGGGCCGTGTAGCGCGCGGTGCGCGAAGCGAAGCCCACCTTGGGCAAGCGCCGCTGCAGCGGCATCTGGCCGCCCTCGAATCCGCGCATGACGCCGGAACCGGAGCGCGAGCCCTGGCCCTTGTGGCCGCGGCCGGCGGTCTTGCCGCCGCCGGCGGATGCGCCGCGCCCAACGCGCTTGCGGTGCTTGCGCCCGCCCGGTTGCTTCAGCGAGTTCAGCATCAGTCTAGTGTCCTATCTCCTCGACGTCGAGCATGTACGCGACCTTGCGCGCCATGCCGAGGTTCTCGGGCGTGGCGGGCACGGTCACGGTCTGGCGTATGCGCCTTAAGCCCAGGCCGCGCACGCAAGCCTGGTGCTTGCGCAGGCGCCCGTGCAGGCTGCGCCTGAGCGTGATCCTTATGCGTTTGTCCATCTTAGCCATAACCAGGAATCAAGACTTGACGAGTGCTTTGCCCATGCTTGCCGGGGGCGTCAGCGGCAGGGAGCCGCCGCCGAGCCCACACGGATGTGCTTGTCGGCGTACCCCGGCAAGCATGGGCAAAGCACTCGTCAACCACCATATTATTCATGCGACGATCTCCTTGACGGACTTGCCGCGGGTCCGGGCGACCTGCCCCGGGGAGCGGGCCTCGTGCAGCGCCCGCACGGTGGCGCGCACCACGTTGATGGGGTTGCGCGAGCCGTACGACTTGGCCAGCACGTTGCGCACGCCGCAACACTCGAACACGGCGCGCATGGCGCCGCCGGCGATGATGCCGGTGCCTTCGGCGGCCGGCTGCATGTACACCTTGGTGGCGCCGTGGCGCCCGGTCATCGCGTAGTGCAGCGTGCCGCGCTTGAGCTTCACGGGCTTCATCTCGACGCGCGCCTGGGCCAGCGACTTCTGGATCGCCAGCGGCACTTCGCGCGCCTTGCTGTGTCCGAAGCCCACCGTGCCGGCGCCGTCGCCGACCACGGTCAGCGCGGTGAAGCCGAACTGCCGGCCGCCCTTGACCACCTTGGCCACGCGGTTGACGTGCACCAGCTTCTCGAGCAGGTCTTCGCGGGATTCGTTGTCGTTCGCCATACTTGTCGTTACTCACTAAAACTTGAGCCCGGCCTCGCGCGCGGCGTCGGCCAGGGCCTTGATCCGCCCGTGATAGCGGAAGCCCGAGCGGTCGAAGGCGACGGTATTCACGCCGGCCTCGACGGCCTGCTCGGCAAGCTGCTTGCCCACCTGTTTTGCGGCTTCCACGTTGCCGGTGTTCTTCACGTCCCCGCGCAGCTTGAGCGTCGAAGCCGAGGCCAGCACATTGCCGCCGCCGGGCTCGATGAGCTGGGCGTAGATGTGGCGGGGCGTTCGGTGCACGCTGAGCCGGGGCGCTCCCAGCCGCGCGATCCGCGCTCGCGTCTTGCGGGCGCGCCGGGCGCGGGCGGTCCTCTTGTCGATGGCCATGACGCTACACCCCGCCTACTTCTTCTTGGCTTCCTTGAGCCGCAGTTGCTCGCCCCGGTAGCGCACGCCCTTGCCCTTGTAGGGTTCCGGCGGACGCAAGGCGCGGATTTCGGCGGCGGTCTGGCCGACGAGCTGGCGGTTGATCGATTCGAGCACGATTTCGGTCTGCGAGGGCGTCTTCACCGACACCCTGTCCGACACCTTGTATTCGATCGGGTGCGAGAAGCCCAGTTGCAGGGCCAGCGTGCTGCCCCTGGCCTCGGCGCGGTAGCCGGTGCCGACGAGCTGCAGGCGCCGCTCGAAGCCCTGGCTGACGCCGGTGAACAGGTTGCGCACCAGGGCGCAGGTGGTGCCGGTCATGCTGCGCGCCAGGCGCGAACCGGAACGCGGCGCCACGACCACCGCGCCGTCGTCGAGCTTCATCTCGATCTCGCTGTGCACGATCATCGAGTCCTCGCCTTTGGAACCCTTCGCGGTCAGCGTGCCGTTCGCCAGGCTGGCGGTGACGCCGTCGGGAACGGGAATCGGTCGTTTGGCCAGGCGGGACATGACGGCAATCCTTCGTTCGCTTCCAGGTCAGCTCACGACGCAGAGCACTTCGCCGCCCTGCCCGGCCGCGCGCGACTCGCGGTCGCTCATCACGCCCTTGGATGTGGAAATCACGGCCACGCCCAGGCCGCCCATGACGCGCGGCAGCTCGTCCGCGCCGCGATAAATTCGCAGCCCCGGCCGCGAGGCGCGCTCGAGGCGGCGGATGACGGGCTCGCCCAGCTCGTACTTGAGCTCGATGGTGAGCGTGCGCTCGGGCCCAGGTTCGCCGGTGGCCTCGTAGCCCTCGATATAGCCCTCCGACTGGAGCACCCGCGCGACCGCCTCCTTGATCTTCGAGCCGGGCATGGACACGTTGTCGTGCAGCGCCGCCTGCGCGTTGCGGATGCGCGTCAGCATGTCGGAGATCGGGTCTTGCATGCTCATGCGAACACTCCTACCAGGACGCCTTGCTCACGCCGGGGATGTTGCCGAACATCGTTTCCTCGCGCAGCTTGTTGCGGCTCAGGCCGAACTTCTTGAAATAGCCGCGCGGCCGGCCGGTGATCGCGCAGCGGTTGCGCAGGCGCACCGGGCTGGAGTCGCGCGGCAGGCGCTGCAGCGCCTGAAGCGCGTCGGCCAGGTCGTCCGGGCTCGTGGAGCGGTCGGCGATGATGCGCTTGAGCTCGGCCCGGCGTTCCCGGTAGCGCTCCACCGTGCGCCGGCGCTTCTTCTCGCGTTCCACCATGCTCTTCTTGGCCATGCGCTTACCTCTTGAAGGGAAACCTGAACTCATCGAGCAGGGCGCGGCCCTGTTCGTCGTTCACCGCCGTCGTGGTGATGGCGATGTCGAGGCCGCGGATGACGTCGATGTTGTCGTAGTTGATTTCGGGAAAGATGATCTGCTCGGTCACGCCGATGCTGTAGTTGCCGCGGCCGTCGAAGGAGCGGGGGTTCAGGCCCCTGAAGTCGCGGATGCGGGGGATGGCCACGTTGACCAGGCGCTCGACGAAGTCGTACATCCGCGAGCGGCGCAGCGTGACCTTGCAGCCCAGTGGGTAGCCTTCGCGCACCTTGAACGCGGCGACCGAACGGCGCGCGTAGGTGATCACGGCCCGCTGGCCGGCAATCAATGTCAGGTCCTCGGCGGCCTTCTTCACCGCGCCGCGATCGGTGGTCCCCTCGCCCACGCCCATGTTGAGCGTGATCTTGGCGAGCCTGGGCGCCTGCATGGCATTGCTCAGGTTCAGCCGCTCCATCAGGCGCGGCGCCATCTCGGTGCGGTAGGTCTGTTCGAGCGCGCTCATACGGTGTCGATGACCTCGCCGTCGCTCTTGAAGTAACGCACGCGCTGACCGTCGGCCAGCGTCTTGATGCCGATTCGTCCGCCCTTCTCGGTGGTGGAGTTGTAGAGCGCCACGTTGGAGACGTGCAGCGGACGCTCTTCCTCGACGATGCCGCCCGGCTGGTTCTGCTGCGGGTTGGGCTTGCGGTGCTTGCGCACCAGGTTCACGTTCTCGACCAGCACGCGGTCCTCGCCGACCAGGCGCGTGACGACTCCCCGCGCGCCGCGGTTGCGGCCCGTGGTGACTATCACTTCGTCGCCTGTCTTGAGACGCTTCATTGCGCTATCCCCCGGCGCTGTCTTGCCCTTCCTTCCGGGGAACCGCCAGCAAGCACATCCCTGTGGGCTCGGCGTCGGCATCCATGCCTCCGACGTTCCCCGCAAGGAAGGGCAAGACAGCGCCTCTCATACTGCGTCATCAGAGCACCTCCGGGGCGAGGGAGACGATCTTCATGAACCGGGCGGAGCGCAGTTCGCGGGTGACGGGGCCGAAGATGCGCGTGCCCACCGGTTCCAGGCGCGGATTCAGCAGCACCGCGGCGTTGCCGTCGAAACGGATCAGCGATCCGTCGGGGCGCCGCACGCCGCTTCGGGTGCGCACCACCACGGCGTGATACAGCTCGCCCTTCCGCACGCGCCCGCGCGGTACCGAGTCCTTCACGGTCACGCGAATCACGTCGCCGATGCGCGCATAGCGCCGGCGCGATCCGCCCAGCACCTTGATGCACTGCAACTTTCTCGCGCCGGAGTTGTCGGCCGCGCTCAATACGGTTTGGGCTTGAATCATGACCGCGGATCCTCACTCAGTCGCTGCTCCCGTCCGCGCGCCGAAGCACGCGCACCAGCCTCCAGGACTTGCGGCGCGAAACGGGACGTCCCTCGGCGATCGAGATCAGGTCGCCTTCGCGCGAAGTGTTGTCCTCGTCGTGGATCAGCATGCGCGTGGTGCGCCGCACGTATTTGCCGTACATGGGGTGCTTCACGAGGCGCTCCACGGCCACGCGCCGGGTCTTGTCCGACCCGCCGGGAAGGACCCGCGCCGTGCGTTCCGAGGCGCTCATGACGCGGCCTCGCGCATGACGGTCTTCACCCGGGCGATGTCACGGCGCAGCTGGCGGTGGCGATGCACGCGCGCCTCCTGCCCCGTGGCCTGGCTCAGGCGCATCTGCAACTGCTCGCGCCGCAGTTCGACCAGCCGCTGCCTGAGGCCGGCGGCGTCCAGTTCCCTGAGTTCGGAAGCCTTCATTGCAGTTGCCTGTGTACGAACGCGGTATTGACCGGCAGCTTCGACGATGCCAGCCGGAAGGCCTCGCGGGCCAGCGGCTCGGGCACGCCCTCGATCTCGTAGAGCATGCGGCCGGGCTGGACCAGCGAGACCCAGTATTCGACGTTGCCCTTGCCCTTGCCCTGGCGAACTTCCAGCGGCTTCTGGGTGATGGGCTTGTCCGGGAAGATGCGGATCCAGACCTTGCCGCCGCGGCGCACATGGCGGGTCAGCGCGCGCCGCGCAGCCTCGATCTGGCGGGCGGTGATGCGGCCGCGCGAGGTGGCCTTGAGGCCGAACTCGCCGAAGGCCACGAAATTGCCGCGCTGGGCCAGGCCGCGGTTGCGGCCCTTGTGCATCTTGCGGTACTTGGTGCGCTTGGGCTGCATCATGACGGCGTTACCGGTGTGGCAGGCGTCTCAGGCGCAGCCGGGGTTGCGGGCGTTGCAGCGGTTGCGGGTGTTGCCGGGGTGGCGGGCGTTGCCG
>VYBN01000047.1 GCA_009844425.1 Gammaproteobacteria bacterium
TGACCGCCGCCGTAACCGTCATGGTGCCCAATTCGCTCGGCCCCGGCGAGCTGCTGCTTCATTACGGCACCGCCGCGCAGCGGGACCGCTACCTGCCGCGCCTTGCAACCGGCGAGCACATACCGGCTTTCGCCCTGACCAGCACCTGGGCGGGGTCGGACGCGGCGTCCATGATCGACGAGGGCATCGTCGCCCACGGCGAACACGAGGGACGCAGGGTGCTCGGGCTCAGGCTCAACTGGGACAAGCGATACATCACGCTCGCACCGGTGTGCACAGTCTTGGGGCTGGCGTTCAAGGCCAGGGACCCGGACGGGCTTCTGGGCGAACGGGTGGAACTCGGCATCACCTGCGCGCTGATCCCGACCGATCTGCCCGGTGTCGAGATCGGAGACCGGCACTATCCCGGCATGTCGTTCCAGAACGGCCCGACTCGCGGCAAGGATGTGTTCATCCCCATGGACTTCGTTGTGGGCGGCCGCGAACAGGTCGGGCAGGGCTGGCGCATGCTGATGGATTGCCTTGCCGTCGGACGGGCCATCTCGCTGCCGGCGCTCGGCGTGGCCGCCGGCAAGCTCTGCTGCCACACGACCGGCGCGTACGCTCGCGTGCGCCGCCAGTTCAGGGTACCGATCGGGCGTTTCGAGGGCGTCCAGGAGGCGCTTGCGAGGATCGCCGGGGAGACCTGGCGCATGAACGCCGGGCGAATCGTGACCGCCGATGCGCTCAACCGGGGCGAGAAGCCCTCGATTCTTTCGGCGATCCTCAAGTATCACAACACCGAAGGGATGCGCCGCGTCGTCGGGCATGCCATGGACATTCATGGCGGGCGGGCCGTTTGCGACGGCCCCGCCAACTACCTGCGATCGCTCTACGATGCCGTGCCGTTTGCAATCACGGTGGAAGGCGCAAACATCCTGACTCGCAGCCTGATCATCTTCGGCCAGGGCGCGATTCGCTGCCATCCCTATCTGCTGAGGGAACTGCGCGCGGCGGCGAATGCGGACGAGGCCGAGGGATTGCGGGATTTCGACGCCGCCTTCTTCGCGCATCTCAGCCACACGCTCGGCAACGCCGTGCGCGGGTTCATATTAGGGATAACCGGCGCGAGGTTTACAAGCTTACCGGATACGGGACTGCCGCCGCGTTACCTCAGGCAAATGACGCGTTTCAGCGCCGCCTTCGCTGTCATCGGCGATGTCGCCCTGCTCGTGCTCGCCGGCGATCTCAAGCGGCGGGAGACGCTGTCCGCGCGCCTCGGCGATGTCCTGAGCCACCTCTACCTCGGGTCCGCCGTCGTCAAGCATCACTTCGACAACGGCGCGCCGGAGTCGGACCGCGCCGTTGTGGAGTGGGCCTTGCAGGATTCGCTTGCGAGCATCGAGGAACGGTTCGGCGAATTTCTCGACAACTTTCCCAACCGGATCGCCGCCCGGCTGCTGAAGCGGCTAGCGATGCCGTTCGGACGTGTGCATGCAAGACCGGGCGACGCACTGGGCCGCCAGGTGGCCGATACGCTGCTCGAGCCTTCGGAGACGCGGGACCGGCTGACCGAGGGCGTTTACTTTGCCAGAGACGAAAACGATCCCGTCGGGGCCCTCGAACTCGCGCTCGAGGTGGCCGTCGCTTTCGATGCCGCGGAAAACAGGATTCGCAAGGCCTATGGCAGGAGCGTCAATGCCGGGAACCTGGAGGAGTTTCTCGACCGCGGCGTCGCCGAAGGAGTCATCGGCGAGACCGAGGCGGCCGGCGTGCGCCGGGCGATGTCGCTGACTGATCGGGTCTTGGCCGTGGACACTCGCGCTCCAGCAGTCTCCGGCGGATAACCGCTTCGCCGAAATCGGCATCGGCAGCCGTGACGGCGCGGCTGCGTGACGGCACGGTCACCGCCAGTCCCTACGTATACCGTACCGCTGAGGGCTACGTTACTCTCGATCTTGCACGGCCCGACTACGACATCGAGGCGCAGGATTGGATCGCGATGCGATTGACGGCCGATGCGGGTGTCTGGACGCCACCCTACTTCGATGCCGGCGGCGGCGAGATCTGGATGATTACGCGTTCGGTTCCGGCAAGGGATGCGGGGAGCGTCTTCGCCATCGTGACCACCGATCTGCCCGTGGATGCCCCCGGGCGGTGATTTCCTGAAAGCGTCACCGTGATGGCAGGTGCGCTTACCGGTGTTCAGTACCCAGAGTCTGGGTTGATCGTGGCGCCCATGCAGCATGGTTCGACGCAAGGACAGCGCGCTAACCCGCATTTTTCACCGACAACTGGAACGGGACCTCGATATGTCGGATAATGTGAGTTGATTCAAAGACTTACATTAAGCCGACGGAGAGGTCCCGTGCCCACACAGTGTACACCCAAGCAACTTCATTTTCACGCCCTTGGACGTCGCGACGTCATCGGTCGATTCGACGGCGGTCGGATCACTTCGGATGCCGGCGGCGTGCTGCTTCGGGAGACGGATTTACGACTGGGTCTGTTGGATCGTCTGGCGCAGTGCTTCAGCGATTACCGTAACCCCAACAGCGTGGAGCACAGCGTTCGCTCGCTGCTGGGGCAACGCATTTACGCACTGGCGCTGGGGTACGAGGACCTGAACGATCACGAGGAGTTACGCCGCGACAGCCTGTTGGCGTTGCTGGTGGGCAAAGCGGATCTGAAGGGTACGGGCCGGGTGCGAGCCCGCGACCGGGGTTATCCGCTGGCCGGCGCCAGCACGTTGAACCGCCTGGAGTTGGGTACCGCCGAGAGGGCCTCCTCGGACCGATACAAGCGCATCGCGGCCGATGCGGCGGCGATGGACCGGTTGCTGGTGGAGGTGTTCATGGAGTCGTATGCCAGAGCGCCTCGGGAGATCTGGCTGGACCTGGACGCCACGGACGATCCGGTTCATGGTCGTCAGGAGGGGCGGTTCTTTCACGGTTACTACCGTCACTACTGTTATCTGCCGCTGTACATCTTCTGCGGCGAGCACCTGCTGGGTGCGCGGCTGCGCCCGTCGAACATCGACGGCTCGGCCGGCAGCGTGGAGGAGCTGGAGCGGATCGTGGGGCAGATCCGGGCGCGTTGGCCGAAGACGCGGATCGTGGTTCGCGGCGACTCGGGGTTTTGTCGCGAGGCGTTGATGCGCTGGTGCGAGGACAACGGGCTCGGCTATGTGTTCGGCCTGGCGCGCAATGCGCGGCTGGTGCGGGCGATTGGCCGGCAATTGCACGAGGCGCACGCCGAGTACCGGCGCACGGGTGAGCCGGCGCGCCGGTATCGGGACTTTCGTTACCGCACGCGCAAGAGCTGGTCGAGGTCCCGGCGCGTGGTGGGCAAGGCGCAATACCTGCCCAAGGGGCCCAACCCGCGGTTCGTGGTCACCAACCTCAGTCCAAAGCGCGCCGATGCGAAGCGCTTGTACGAAGACCTGTATTGCGCCCGCGGCGACATGGAGAACCGCATCAAGGAGCAGCAACTGGGGCTGTTCGCCGACCGCACCAGCAGCGCCACGCTGCGGGCCAACCAGTTGCGGTTGTATTTTGCTTCCTTCGCCTACGTGCTGATGCACGGGCTGCGAAGGCTGGGGCTCACCGGCACCGCCTATGCCAGGGCCCAGTGCACCACGATCCGGCTGAAGTGGCTGAAGATCGGTGCGCGCGTGAGGGTCAGCGTGAGAAAGGTCTGGCTGTCGTTCTCCGAGTCCTACCCCCATGCGCAGACGTTCGCGCAGATCCTGGCCAACCTGCAAAAACATCCGCCGTGGCTGGCGCCGGGGTAGCATCAGCTTACTACCAACACTGCATCGGACCGGCCAGAGGCATCGCCAAGGGCGAGCTGCGCCTGCCCGTCGGCCCAGACCCCAAAACCGCCTCCGTAACACCTCGATTTACGCCCTCAAGACACCACCGCGACACGATCCATGACGTTTGAGTCGGCTGAGTCCGAACGAACCCCGTTCACCAATGGCAAAATGAACCGATCAGCACAATCGGTGACGAATGCGGGCTA
>VYBN01000037.1 GCA_009844425.1 Gammaproteobacteria bacterium
AGAGGGGTATATTCACACAGCGGCGCCCTGTTCCCGGGATTGGGGGGAGGTCTCTTGGAGGGGAGAACCGGGAACAGGGCGCCGCTGTGTGAAAGGTGGTCTAGCTGCCCAGGATGGACGAGAAAGCGGCCAAGGGGGCGACAAGGGCGACCGCAAACAATACGGCCTCACCGATGACGCCCAGGCTGCCGGCGCCAGTTCTTGAAATCAATGTCATATCTCTTGCTCCTTTGCATCTCTTCTTGATGCACTGCACAAGATACGGGCGAACCGGCTTTTTTCTTCTCGCCACGGTAACGATTCGTAACATTTTGTAACGTGGATTGAATTTCCCTCGAAATCGCCGAATCCACCCATAAAATCTGCACGCAATGCCCTCCCGCATCTTCCTGATCGACGACGACGCAAAGCTCGCCATGCTTCTGCGGGCCTATTTCAGCCGTTTCGATCTCGAGCTCGAGTCCGCGCTGGAAGGCGATACCGGGCTCAGGAAGATGGCTGCCTTCGAACCGGACCTCGTGATTCTCGACGTGATGCTGCCGGGGCGCGACGGCTTCGAGTTGTGCCGCGAGATCCGCAAGACCAGCAGCGTGCCGATCATCATGCTCACCGCGCGCGGCGACGTGACCGACCGTGTGGTGGGTCTGGAGGTGGGGGCCGACGATTACGTGCCCAAGCCTTTCGAGCCGCGCGAACTGGTCGCCCGGATCCAGACCATTCTGCGGCGCGTGCAGCGTTCGTCAACGGCGTCGGGCGTGGCGGAACACGGTCCGCTGCGGCTTGACTTCGATCGCCGCGAAGCGCACCTGAACGGCGGCCCGCTCGATCTCACCGCGATGGAGTTCAAGCTCCTGCAACTGCTCGCCGGCGAGCCGGGGCGCGTCTATACGCGAGACGAGATACTCTCGGAGCTGCGCGGCATCGAGCCGAACATATTTTCGCGTTCGGTGGACATCAATATCAGCCGGCTGCGTCAGAAGCTGGACGACGATCCATCCAATCCGCGCTTCATCCGGACGATACGCGGCGCCGGCTACGTTTTCCTGAAAGGACAGGCAGAAGCATGAGCAGTCGTGATCATTGGAGCGAGGCCATGTCCCTCGCGGCATCCCGCCCTCGAATCATGAATAACCGATTCGTCCGCGCCCTCAAATGGCTGGCGCGCAAGCCGGTGAACGCCTGGCGCTCGCTTCCCGTTCGCCTGATCCTGATCTTCTTCGCGAGCTTTATCGTCATTTCGGCGGCCACGGCGGCCCTCTTCTGGATTTTCCCGGTCCAGGGGAGTCCGAGGAACATGAATGTTGTGCGTGTCGTTGGTTACCCCACGATAGCGGTGGTTTTCGCCGGCTGCTACCTGGCGGTGCGGCGGCTGTTCTATCCGCTGGAGGACATCCGCATCGGGACCCGCCGCATCGGCGAGGGGCAGCTCGACTACCGGATCCCGATCCGCCGCCAGGACGAGTTCGGAAGGCTGTCGCAACGCATCAACCACATGGCGGACCAGGTGAAGCGGATGCTGGAAGGCCAGCGCCAGTTGCTGCTGTCGCTGAGCCACGAGTTGCGCACGCCGCTGACCCGCGCCCGGCTTGCGCTGGAGTTCATTCACGACAAGGAAGTGCGCTCGCACCTGGAATACGACCTTGCCAGCATGGAACGCATGATCACGGAATTGCTGGAAGGCGAGCGTCTGAATACCCAGGGCAGGCAGATGTCGCGCTCAAGGGTCAATCTGAACAAACTGATGACAGAAGTGCTGCGCGGCGATTTTCCCAACGATCGTCACCGGATATCCCTGAGCGTTCCGCCGGCCCCCGCGCATCTGAGCGTAAATGCCTTTCGGCTGCGGATGCTGGTGCGCAACCTGGTGGAGAACGCGTTGCGCTACAACCCCCAGGACGGCAAGCCGGTTGAGGTCAGCCTGCGCGTGGAGGACAAAACAGCGGCAATCCGGGTGCAGGACCACGGCCCCGGCATCGAGCCGGAGCACCTGGAACAGGTTACAAGCGCGTTCTACCGGGCGGACCCGTCCCGCGGCGCAGGCACGGGACGCCATGGTCTCGGCCTTTACCTGTGCCGCGTGATCGCCGAGGCGCACGGCGGAGCGGTGGAAGTGGCCAGCCCTCCCGGAAGCGGCGCCTGCATTACCGCCCGCATTCCCGGCGAACCCCGGGGCTGACCCTGGGAGAGAGGGCATCCCGCCCTCCGGGAAGACGGGACATTTTCCCTGCCTGGAAGCGTATTCCGGTTTTGCATAGCGGTATTCCGGTTGTGCATAGCGGTATGCCGGTTTTGCATCGCCGCCCAATTGTGCATAATTGGACAATTGTTGGCTGCTTGACCGACAAGGAGGACATCCAATGAGATTCAGACTTGCCGTTATTTCCATTCTCTGTGCCGGCGTGATCGTGGCTCCGCGTCCTGTGATTGCGCAGGAGGGAGCGCTGGAAGAGATCATCGTTACCGCCCGCAAGCGCGAGGAATCCGTTCAGGACATTCCGATCGCGGTGAGCGCCTTCAGCGCCAGCGACATCCGCGAACTGGGCATCAGATCCGTTGACGATATTGCGCTCTACACCCCGGGCTTCTCGTTCCAGTCCGGCTTCGGGCGCAGCTCCTCTCAGGACCGGCCGGCAATGCGCGGACAAACCACGATCATCAATGGCATTGCCAACGTGAAGGCGGTATCGACCTTTGTGGACGGCATCTACATGGGCGGCAAGGTTTCGTCCGTCGATATGGCTAACATTGAGCGCGTCGAAATAATCAAGGGCCCGCAATCCGCGCAATACGGGCGGGGCACCTATGCCGGCGCCATCAACTATGTCACCCGGCGGCCTTCGGAAGAACTGGAAGGCGAAATCACGGTGGGCGGCGCCGAGCACGATTCGTATGAGGTGCAGGGCTGGATCAGCGGCCCTCTGGTTGAAGATACGGCCTGGTTCCGGCTTGCGGCGGGCTACGACCAGTACGGCGGCGAACACGTGAATACGCTCACCGGGGATGAGGTCAACGAGCAAAAGACCACCAACATTTCCGGCAAACTGTTCTTCACGCCCAACGAGCGGTTCGAGGCCACGTTGGCGCTGTCCTACCAGAAGGTGGACGACAGCCACCCGGCCCTTGCCCTGCAAGCCCGCGAGCACAATAACTGCTGCTTTCGCGGCGAGCCTTCCGGAAGCCCGAACATTACCGGCGTGACCGGCCCGAGGGCTCGCGAGTACTACATTGGCGAGGCCCAGCGCAATCTGCCGGTGGCCCTGTATACCGCGGAGCTTGATTCCGACACCGGTGCGGGCAACCGCCTGGATCGGATTACTGCATCGCTGACCATGCACTACGACCTGGCCAACGACTGGCGCGTATCCAGCCTTACCGGACTTATCGACGACGAGTCCGAAACGGGCCTTGACGGCACCTACGGCGGCTACGATTTCGGGGTTGCCTGGGTCAACGGGCTGCCGCCTCCTTGGCGCAGCGAAACTTTTGTTGCGCCGTTTCCGGGTGGCCCGCTGGTCATTCCCGGGGGGCGTTTCTTTTGCGTAAATCTCGGTTTCTGCGGCCAATTCAATCGCATACTTGGCGCCGACCAGTCCGACTTCTCCCAGGAGCTCCGGCTTTCGTCTCCGTCCGACCGCGCATTCCGTGCCACCGTCGGCCTGTACTATTACCGGGGCGAGCAACACGAAACCCGCGACGACAAGGTGATGACTGACGCGGCCGCGGCGCTGAGCGACCGGTACGGCTGGGGCCTGGTGGCCAGGGCAGTGTCGCCCAACTCCACCATCGACTACGACGACGTCACCAACACGGCCGTTTTCGGCGCCCTCGAATGGGACTTGAACGACAAGTGGACCGCCACGGCGGAGGCGCGAGCCGCGACCGATGAAATATCGCTTGCCGTTTATGAACCCGGCGGGACCCCGCTTCGCGGCCAGTACGAAGCCGAGTTTGATTCCATCAATCCAAGATTCACGCTCAGCTACAAGGCGAATGAGAACGCGAATCTGTATCTGAATATCGCCAAGGGTTCCAAGCCCGGCGACTTCAACACACAGGTTCCGATCGGCGCGGACGGCAATCCCGATGAATCCTTCCGCGCCGTGGAAGAAGAGGTTGCCTGGAACTACGAAGCGGGCTACAAGGCGCTGCTGATGGACGGCAGGACGGCGCTCAATGTGGCCGCCTATCTGACTGAAGTGACCGACCAGCAGTTCACGACCGTGATCGAGACGCCCACCGGGGGCAGCGCGTCGCTGCTCGACAATGTGGGCGAGACCCGCGTTGCCGGCCTGGAGGTCGATCTTCAGATGGCGCTGTCCGACCAGTTGGTTGTGAATATCGGCTATGCCTGGACCAACGCGGAAATTCAGGAATACGTCAATATCGATCAGGCGGACCTTAACGGCGCCAACGGCTCACGCAGCGACCTGGCCCGCCTTGGCTCGGTGGCCGGCAAAAGAGTGCCGCGGATACCCGAGCACATGGCCTCTTTGGTGGCGCGCTATGGCGGCGACGCCATGGCGAATGGCTTTGCTTGGTTCTTCACCGGAGACGTTGTTTACGAAGGCTCGCGCTTTTCGCAAATCCACAACCTGATCGAAACCGGTGCGCTCACCCGGGTGGGCCTGCGGATAGGTATTCGTCGCGACAACCTGGAAATCGCCCTGTGGGGCAAGAACCTGTTCGATGACGACACTCCGCTCGACATCCTGCGCTACATCGACCGGCGCTCCGGCGGTTTGCCCAACAACGCACGCATCCCCGGCCATGTGTCCGGCGAACTGAGCAATCCTTCCAGCACGCCGCGCGGCTTCGCCATCACGCTGCCCCGCGGGCGCCAGGTAGGCGTAACCCTCAACTACAGCTTCTGACCGACCGCATTCCCGAGGGAGGGCGTTCGCGCCCTCCCTCGGGAATTAACCAAGTGCCACCCGGTCCGCTGGCGGCCTTGCTGAATCGTCGCATCATTCCCGCCTGGATCCGGACTGACCAGCGGCCTGCGCTCTGGCGAATTGGATCCACGCCAAGTGTTCCGGGATTGAAATTCACGAACCATTTGGGAATATAATCCGATTTAGACAAGCTGATTCGGAGAGTATTCCAAATGAGCCTGTACTCGCGCGAGCTTGGGCTTGACCTTCCCGCCGGGCAATCCGCGTTCCTGTGGGGCCCGCGCAAGGTCGGAAAATCCACGCTTCTATCGCAACGATTTCCGAACTCGGCCCGATTCGATCTGCTGGATACCCGCACCCTCGTGCGGTTCATTCGTGAACCCTGGCTCTTTGCCGAGCAGGTGCTTGCTCTCCCGGATGAGCAGCGCCAGCGTCCAATCGTTGTTGATGAGGTGCAGAAGGCGCCGGCGATTCTGGATGAGATTCATCGCCTCATCGAAACCGGGGGGCTTGCCTTCATTTTGTGCGGTTCCAGCGCCCGCAAGCTCAAGCGCGGAGGCGGCAACCTGCTAGGCGGCCGCGCGTGGCGCTTCAATTTGCATCCGCTTACCTGGCAGGAATTGCCGGACTTTGATCTTTTGCGTGCTCTTGATCGCGGGCTGGTGCCCGCCCATTACGACAGCGCGCAACATCGCCGGGCGTTGAACGGCTATGTTTACGACTACCTCAAGGAGGAAGTATTCGACGAGGGCCTCACGCGCAATGCCGCAGCGTTCTCGCGCTTTTTTGACGCGCTGGGTTTCAGTCACGGCGAAATCCTGAACTTTTCGAGTCTCGCCAGGGATTGCGGCGTGGAATCCAAGACGGTGCGGCAGTATTTCCGGATACTTGAGGACACCCTCCTCGGCTGCATGGTTGAGCCATTCGCCCGGCGCCGTTCGCGAGCCATCCTCACGCGCGCGCCGAAGTTCTACCTGTTCGACGTGGGCGTGGCTGGGAACCTGATTGGCCGGCGTATTGAACGGCAGCGGGGTGCGGATTTCGGCCGCGCCCTGGAGCATTTCATCCTGATGGAATTGCTGGCTTTTCGCAGCTACCAGGAAGCGGATTTCCCGATCCGTTACTGGCGAACCAAGTCCGGTCTTGAGGTCGACTTTGTTCTCGGCGCTGCGGGCCAGGTCGCCATAGAGGTCAAGGGCTCTCGCGTCCGGCGGGAAGATATAAAGGGCATGCACGCCTATGTGGAGGAACACAAGCCGTCCGCCGCCTTGGCGGTTTGCGGCGAGCCGGCGGCCCGCCGGGCAGGATCAGTGGAAGTGCTGCCGTGGGAAGCGTTTCTTGAGCGGCTTTGGTCCGGCAAACTGATGTGAATCTTCTCCTGAACCCGCTGAAAACACCTTCCTGTAAGCCTGCGCGCAGAGCAGTAATGGCAGTCAGGAGAGGGCTGTAACCCGCGGGCCATGCTGGCGAAATTGTCCACGTCGCTGAAAAGCGCCTACCGAGGCTGGTCCGTGGCCAATCGCGTCGAGTCGTTTGAAGGCTGGCTCGACAGGCGGGAAGAAGGGGGCTCCGACGAGCGCAAATATGACCACGCCGAGACGGTCAACGACTACTACTCGCTGTGCAGCGAGTTCATGCAGTTCGGGTGGAACGAATCGCTGCACTTCGCCCCCTTGAGGCCGGGCGAAAGCCTTGACGATTCGATCCTCCGGCATCAGCGGCTCATGATCGGCAAGCTCAGGCTGACGGAGGGAATGACGGTCATCGACGTGGGCTGCGGGGTCGGGGGGCCAATGCGCCGGGTAGCGCGTGAGTCAGGCGCCCGCGTCGTCTGCCTCAACAATAACGAACAGCAACTGGAAAAGGCGAAGCGGCGGAACGTCGAAGCGGGCCTGGATCACCTGGCGGACTACGCCCACTGCAGCTTCATGGACATGAGCAGGTTCGAGCCTGATTCATTCGACGCGGGCTATGCGATCGAATCGACCTGCCATGCGCCGGACAAGAAGGGCGCCTTCGCCGAGATCTTCCGTGTCCTGAAGCCCGGAGCCTTCTTCTGGGGTCAGGAAATGTGCCTGACGAACGAGTTCGATCCGAACAGCGCCCGCCACCGGGCCATCGAGCGCGAACTCATGCACGGGATCGCATTGAACGGGATCGCAACCTTCGCCGAGGTCGATCGGGCGCTGGAGGCGGTGGGGTTCGAAGTGATCGAGGGAATCGACAGGGCCGTGCAGGAGGACCCGTACACACCCTGGTATCAGCCGATGGAGGGAGATACCGGCACATTCCGCAATCTCCTGCGCAGGACGCCTGCGGGCCGCAAGGCCATGATCGGCATGGTGAAGCTCACGGAGGCGATCGGGCTTTTCCCGAAGGGTTCGAACACCGTGATCCGGCTCATGGATCGGACCGCGGAGGCTTATGTGGCCGGCGGCAAGACCGGGATATTCACTCCGCTTTACTGTTTTCTCGCACGCAAACCGGCGTAGGCCGCATGATTCCGCCCGTTTGTGCGCCTTCCTCTCGCGGGGGCGCTTCGATCTCGCCCGTTTGTGCGCCTCCCTCTCGTTGGAGTCGCCATCCATGGCTCGGAATCGCTATCCTGCTTTTACGCTCCCACGAGAGGGAGGCGCACAAACGGGCTACCGTCGGCGAGCAACCTGAAAGGAAGGCACTTGGTAAGCCGTCACCTCACCCCCTGCTCCCGGGAGTTTGTGAGCCATGGATGGCGGAACAAAGCTCCATGGATGGATTCATGCGTCTCCCGGGAGCAGGGGGTGAGGTGACGGCGAATCGAAGCGCCGGCGGGAGGCTTACTTTGAGGTGTCGCGCTGGACCCTGACTTGCTGGCCGGGGCTGACCAATTCCTGGCCCACCGTGATCAACGTGACTTCGGCCGGCAATCCGGAAACCCACAGGCCGTCCGGATCTTCCCGCACCACGTCGATCGGGTAGAAGAGAACCCGCTGATCGTTGTCAACGGCGCGCACGCCCATTTCTCCGTTGGCGTCCAGAACCACGTAGGACATTCCCACCTTGTGCGCCGGCTGGGCATGCAGCGAGACTTCGACCTCCGCGCTCAACCCCGAGGAAATCGAAAAGTCCGGGTTGGGCGCCGTCACTTCGATGGGGTAGGTGCGTGACTGGTCCGCCGACTGCTTGCCGATAAAGGTAAGCGATCCGCGGGCCATGGCGCCGGTGGCCATCGTGATTTCCACCTCGGCGCCCAGGTCCAGTTGCGGATACTGCTGTTCCGTGACGGCGGCCTCCACGTAGATCGGATCGAGATCGAGAATGGTGGCGCAGGGGCTGCCCATCTGCAGGTAGTCGCCCACCTCGGCATGCGTCTCTTCCACGAACCCGGCGAACGGCGCAACCACGGCGGTATTCTCGAGTTCCAGTTCGCTGGCCAGGAGCTGGCGGCGCGCGGAACTCAACTGGGCCTTGGCCCGGGCCACCGCGATCTCCTGCTGCAGGCCCCGTTCGCGCAGCGTCTTCATGCCTTCGTACTCCAGCGTCGCCAGCTCGACCGCGTCGCCGGCCTCGCGAACGCGCAGCTCGCGGTCATTGACTTCCACCTGGCAAAGCACATCGCCTGCCGACACCTGCGCCCCGATATCGATCGGCCGGTCGTCCACGCGGCCGGACGTTTCGGCGCGCACCGTAACCGCGTGCCGGGTTCGCGTGCGGCCGCGCAGCGTCAGCGTCCTGGATTGCTCCGACGCACGGCTGGTTCGTACCCGCACGACGATTTCGTCCCGCGCTTCCGCGCGCGAAGCGACCGCCGTCTGCCCATCGTCGTCGTCGCTTCCCAGAATTCCGGACAGCAGCCACACGGCGCAAACTGCAAGGACCAGCCCGGCCCACAACGGCTTGCGCAGGGATTCCCTGATTTTCATTGCTGCAGATTCCGCATCAGCCGTAGCCCCGCAGGTCAGAAGTCGTGACGCCTCTTGTCAATGGTAAAGCGAAACTTGCTGTTCGGTGCGCTGGTGGGAAATGGGTTGAATCCCATCTCGTAGTCCGGCGGGACGACGCTGATGTCGAAATAGTAGGCGATGAGGAGCAGGTTGATCGCCATTTGCAGTTCCACCCATCTAGACCCCAGGCAATGATGCGTCCCCAGCCCGAACGGCACGTACGCTCCCGGGCGCTTGTGCTCATCCCTGGGCGGCGCGTAGCGGCCGACGTCGAATCTGGAGGGATCGGGGAAAGTCTCTTCCAGGTGGTGCGCGGCGGTGTGCGCGAACACCACGCGCGTGTCCTTCGGAATGTTGTAGCCCTCCACCACACAATGGTTCATCGTGGTGCGAATCTGCATCGGAATGACCGGATACAGGCGCTGGGACTCCAGGAACACCCGGTGCGTGACGTCGATTGCGGACCTCGTGAAGTCGTCCTTGCCCGGGTCGCCGTTGGCGAACAGCGCCTCGGCTTCCTCCCGGACCCGGCGGTAGATTTCGGGATGGCTGGCCATGCCGTACACGGCAAAGCCCAGGCCGCTGCCGAGGTAAATGCTGGCGATAAAGCCCGCGACCAGCATGAAGCTCAGATCGGTCTCCGGGAAATACTGCGGATCGCTGGCATGCAGGCTCAGAATATGATCGACCAGGTCCTTGGGTTTGCCCTTGCGCTGCGCCGGCGTGTGCGCGTTCAGCACCCGGTTGAGCATCTCGAAAATGTGCTTCCTCTTCCTGGCCATGCCGGGCGTCTGCATCATGAATTTCGGCAAGGCTTTCTGCACGTGCGTAACGAGCGACCGGTGCTCGTACGTGAGCAGATCGTCGATATGGTCCGAAGCATCCACACCCACCATGAGCTGCGACACCTGAACGCTCATCAGCTCCTGGCATGCGGCCGCGCCTGGAATCGGTTGCCCCGGAACCCATTTCTCCAGTGACGCGCGGCAGAATTTATAGACTTCGTCGAGCCTGGCCTCCAGCGTCGCGCGGGAGTAACCGGCGCGCAAGGCTTTCCTCATGCGGTAATGCTCCGCGCCGTCCATGCCGGGCAAGGTGCGGGCCGCGCCGTACAGCCGCTCGAAGTCGGCCATGTGGTCGCGCGTGCGGAAATACTCGCGGCCGCTGCGGTTGATCCAGGCGTTGGTGTCCGGGCCTGCAAGCGCGACAACGCTCTTGTTCGAGAAAGGCTTCTTGATTCTGAAAACCGGACCGTATTCCCGGTACAGATCCGTCAGGGTCCTTGAAAGATTGCCTCGCCTCAGATTGCGATTCGGAATCAGCTTCAGCAGGTTGACGGCCGGAATCGGCTGTTCGCGCACCACGAGCGGCGGCACCGGCCGGCCCTGGCTTTCCTTGACTGCCGCGCCGATCGCCCGTCCCACCAGGTCCATCCTGCAGAGCAGATCGATGCGCTCGCGCGCTTGCTCGTGCTCTTCTTCGGTGAGAAACAGCGGCAGGGCGTCGCATGCGGCGATCAGGCTGATGAGGATCACGTCCCTGGGATCGGGAATCTCTTCGTCCAGGATGGCGCGAAGGACTCGCGTCTTGACCTGCAGTTTCGTCGAACCGTCGTCCGCGGAGTACGTTCCGGTGCGCGATACCCGGCGGCTGAGCGACCAGAATCCGCCCGAGTCGTGATCGAGAATGTTCTTCTTGACCAGCCGGTCGAGGATGATGTCCAGCGCGTCGCTCGATCGTGGCGCGGTCTTTTCGATCCAGTACTGGGCGTTATGCACCGGCGGGGGCGCCGAGGCGATTTCCTCCAGCACCGGATCCAGCAAGGGGTCGCCCGTTTCCGTGGCGTCCACAAGCGTGAGCGTTTCCGTATCGGTATCGATGCGGAATTCGAGCGACAGGTCCGCGAGCACCGAGCCCGCGACCACGCAGGACAGGTTCCAGGCGCCGACGGGCTCGAAATAGCCGCTGTCGTCGTTCAGAAGAACCAGCGCCAACTCTTCGGCTAATCTCACAACTACCCCCGCACTCGAATCAGTTGCCTGTAGTGCACAGGCCAATCATACGCCGGGAGAGCGGTTCGCGTAACTTTTCCCGCCGCGAAGCCGGACCGGTCTCGGCGCCCTGTTGCGCAGTTCGGTCAGAACGCCCGGGAAACTTCCCTTGAGCCGGCTCGGCAGCACCAGCAGCGCCGGCGTGAGGATCAGCGTCAGGATCGTGGCGAAGGTCAGTCCGGACACAACGGCCTGGGCCAGAGGCACCCAGTAGCCCGAAAGTTCGCCTCCCGATACCCACTTGCGGTTGATGAAATCCACCGATTGATGGCTGGCCAGGGGCAGCAGACCGATCACGGTGGTGACGGTGGTCAACAGCACCGGCCGCAGCCGCTGCAATCCGGTCAGCACGATGAGTTCGGCGATGTCCCGGCCGGGGAATTCCCTGCGCCCCACGTTGTAGGTGTCGATCAGCACAATGTTGTTGTTCACGACGATGCCCGCCAGCGACACCACGCCCACCCCGCTCAATATCGCGCTGAAAGGCTGGTTGGTGATGACCAGCCCCAGAAACACGCCGGCGGTGGACAGCACGATCGCCAGCATGATCAGGAAGCTCTGGTAAATGTTGTTGAATTGCGTGACCAGCAACGCGAACATGAGCAGCAGGGCAAAGGAAAAGGCCTTGGAAAGAAAGTCGATCGACTCCTCCTGCTCCTCGGTCGTGCCGCGGAAGCGGATGTCCACTTCCGAATCGAAGGTCTGGCTGTCCAGCCATGACTGGATTTCGCGGATCTTGGCGTCGGGCAGCACGCCGGGCGCGACGCCGGCCCGGATCATGTGGATGTCCTCCTGGTCGGCCCGCTGGATGGTGTCCAGTCGCGGCGTTGCGCGCCGGGTGACGAAATTCGACAACGGTACCGGCCCGTTCCTTGTGACGATCCTCAGGTCGTCCAGTTCGTTGACGCCGCGGTCTTCGGTCGGGTAGCGGATCCTGATGTCCAGCGCGTCGTCCGCGTCGTCGGGGCGGTATTCGCCCAGCTTGGCGCCGTTGGTCACCAGTTGCGTGGCCAGTCCCACGGTCGAGACGTCGGCCCCGTACAAGCCTGCCAAGGCCCGGTCCACTTCCAGTTGCCATTCGATGCCGGGCACGGGAAGCGTGTCCTCGATGTCCCGCAGTCCCTCGACCTCGTTGACGATGTACTCGCGCACCCTTTCGACCACGGGAACAAGGCGCTCGCGCTCATTGGAGGAGAACTGCAGGGCGATCGGTTTGCCGGCGGTGATCTGGCTCTCGAACGGCCGCACTTCGATGATCACGCCGCCGAACCTCTCCGTGCGCCGGCGGACTTCCTCCAGGACTTCCATGCCGGTCGTGTCCCGCTGGCTGCTCTCGACCATCTCGATGAACATGGCGCCGATGCGGTCGGCGCTCGAACCGCCCTGGTATTGCATCCGCTGCCCCTGGGCCTGGCCCGCGCCGGTCGTCGTGAACATGTTCAGGTTCCTGATGCCCGGGACCTCGAGGACCGCCGCCTCAACCTCGGCCACGAGCCGGTAGGCTTCCTCCACGTCCAGGTTGCCGCGGGCGCGCACGAACACCTGGGCGTAGGTGGGGTCGTTCTCGTTGAAGAAAAGCACGCCCAGATCGCGCGAGCCATGCATGGTAAATATGCCCAGTACCAGCGCGATCACGATGGCGACCGTAACCAGGGGACGGCTCACGGCCAGCGAAAGCAGCCGGCCGTAACCGCGCGCGAAACGGCCCAGCCGCGCCCAGTCCAGATCCCACATGCCGTCCGCCGCCGCCGGGGCGGATACCCGACTGCGGCGCCGGAACGTCGTTCCCAGCACCGGCGCGAAAATCAACGCATAGAGCAGCGCTCCGATCAGCACCCAGAGCAGGGTGATGGGCAGGTACCCCATGAAGGCGCCGGCCACGCCGGGCCAGAACATCAGCGGCACGAAGGCCGCCAGAGTGGTCGCGGTGGAGGCCAGCACGGGCAGGAACATTCGCTTGGCGGCCGCCCCGTAAGCCTCGAGTTCGGTTTCGCCTTCCGTGATTCTCCGTTCGGCATCCTCGGTGACCACGATGGCGCCGTCGATCAGCATGCCCAGACCCAGCAGCATGCCGAACATGACCATGAAGTTGAACGAGTGGCCGAACAGCCACAGGAATATCAGCGCGAACAGGAAGGACACCGGGATGGCGCCGGCCACCAGCAGGCTGCTCCTCAGGCCCATGGCCGGAAATATGACCAGCATCACCAGCACCAGCGCGGTCACGATGTTGCCCTGCAGCTCGACGATCTGCTTGGCGGCGAACTGGGAGGTGTCCTGGGAATAGAACATGTTCACGCCCGCCGGCAGCCGATCGCGGAAACCGTCCGCCACTTCACGGACCGCGGTGGCCGTTTCGATGCTGTTTGCGCCGGAGCGCCGGTAGACGAACACCGATATGGAACGCTCGCCGTTGGCGTGGGAGTAGCTGGCCCGGTCCTTGAACGTGCGCCTCACCGAAGCCACGTCGTTTAAGGTCACGACCGTGTCGCCCTCGATGCGCACCGGTATGTCGAGCAGGTCGTCGGTGGATTCGATGACGCTGGGCACCTTTACCGAGACGCTCCCCTGGGCGGAATCCATCGCGCCCGCCGCGATCAGCCGGTTGTTGCGCGTCAGCGCCCCGTACAGCTCCTCCACGGACATCCGGTAAGTCGCGAGCTGCTCCGGCCGGATGAGGATTTCCATGAATTCCTCGCGGTGCCCCTGCAGCGCCGCCAGCTGCACCTGGCCTACCGTTTCGATCCGGTCGCGAAGGCGCCGCGCGCTGGCGTAAAGCGTTTCCTCCGGGGTGTTGCGTCCAACCAGGTTGATCTGCAGCACGGGGTAGTCGGTGGTCGCGGTTTCCTCGACAATCGGCTCCTCCGTCGTGGACGGGAACTCGGGCTTGGCCCGGTTCACGGCCTCGCGCACATCGCTCAGCGCTACGTCGAGGTCGATTCCCGTCGTGAACTCCACCCCCACCATGGCCATGTTCTCGGCGCCGGTGCCGGTTATTTCCCGGACGCCTTCCACGGCCTTCAGCTCGATTTCCAGCGGCAGGATCAGCAGCCGCCTGGCGTCTTCCGGAGAGATGCCCTCGTGAACGACGGTAATGACGTAGAACGGAATTTCGATGCGGGGCTCGCTCTCCACCGGGATCGAAACGCGCGCGACGATCCCGAAGATCACGATGCCGATCATCGCCAGCAGCGTGGACCGCCGACGCTCAAGCGATAAGTCGATGATCCGGTCTTTCATCTTAAATTGGCGCCGCCACCCCCGCTGACTTCGCTCTTGAGTTGGAGTATAACGAAAAGGCTCAAAACCATTGTTCCGGCTGTTGAATGAAATTGATCCCCTATCGAGAAGCTTGCGCCACCCTTGCCGCGGCCTGTACGCCGGGTCCCGAGGAGTCGGTTCCCGCCCGCCGGGCCCTTGGCGCGGTTGCGTCCCGGCCCGCAATCGGAGCCTTTGCCTCGCCGGCGTTCAACAACGCGGCCATGGACGGCTTCGCCATATGCGCCGCGGACACGGCGGGCGCCGCGGAAGGTTCTCCGGTGGAGCTTCCCATTGCCGGCGAGCTGAAGGTCGGTGCGTACGCGGAAGCGGCGATGCCCGGGTCCGCGTGCGCGCTGCGGGTCGCCACGGGCGCCCTGACGCCGCCCCCATTGGACACGGTCGTGCCACTGGAGCAGGCGGCGGTGATCAAGCGTCCCGGCGCGACGGTATTGCGCTTTCTGAAGCCGGTGGAAGAAGGGCGCAACCTGCGCATGGAGGGCGAGGAGTATTCGGCCGGCGCCGCGTTCGATTTCACCGGCGAGCGCCTTCACGCCGGGCATATCGCGCTGTTGTCCGCCGCCGGAATCGACGAGTTGTACCTACGCAGGCCGCCCCCGCTGGGCCTTCTCACGACGGGCGACGAGGTGCGCCCTCCCGGCGCCGCGCTTGCGCCAGGAGAGATAGCCAACGTCAATGCGGCCTGGATGGCTGCCTGGTGCGCCGAACGGCGGGTCCCCGTGGCGCACGCGCAACACGTTCGGGACGATCCCGGCGATCTGGCGCGCGGGTTTCAGGATGCCCGCGAGTCCGGCGCCCGGATCCTGGTCTCAAGCGGTTCCGCTTCGGCCGGTAGGCACGATGTCCTGCGGCAGGCCCTGAAGGAACTGGGAGCCCGGATCGTCTTTCACGGCGTCGCGATGCGCCCCGGCAAACCGGCCCTGTTCGCGCTGCTGCACGACGGGACCCCGGTATTCGGTCTTCCCGGCAATCCGCTGGCCACCGCCGCGGGCATGCGTTTCCTGGTCTGGCCCGGCATTCGCGCAATCCTGGCAATGAAGCCCGAAAAACCCCAACGCAAGCCGCTCGCACACTCCTGCGACCTGCGCGAAGGCCACACACACTTCCTGCTGGCCCACCACGACAACGAAATAGGAGCGCTGAAGCTCGTACGCCCCCAACGCCCCGGCCAGGCCGGCGCCCTCGCCGCCGCCCACTGCTGGCTCCGCCTCGACGGCGGCCGCCACGGAGCCGGCGCCCTCGCCGGCTCCTACCCCCTCTGAAGCAGTGTTATGCGTTGCGGGCTGCGGCGCGGAAGTGCTTGAGGCCGAAAAAGAGGAACAGGCCGGCTATGGGCGCAGCGATTGCGCCGACCAGCGCGATTGAACTGCCCACGGCCTCGTTGTAGCCGAACACACTGTCGATGACGAAGCCCACCGCGGTGGGTCCGGCGATCGCCGAAAGGATATTCAGCGCCAGCATCCAGACTGCCGAGACTGTGGCGCGCAACTGGTTGGGCGTCACCAGTTGCAGTGCCGCCGGGCCGCTGGCCACCGCGAAGCATCCGAAGAAGGCGTAGGGACAGAACAGCACCATCGTCCAGAACGGGCTGTCGAGCTGCGTCGTGACAATGCACAGCGGAGTCAGCGCCGCCGCCGCGATGATCCCCACCCAGAGCGGGGCGTCGACGCGCCCGCGCCTCCTCAGGAAATCGGTGAACCAGCCGCCGGCAAACACCGCCGCCGGGGAGCAGATCAGGAGAATCCAGCCCAGGTACTGGCCGGCCTCGGACGCGGTGTAGCCGAGGTTGCGGATCAGGTGCGTCGGTCCCCAAAGCAGCAGGTTGGCGATCGGCGCGGCCAGTATGGCGAAGCCGAAGAAGTGCGCCAGGAACATGCGCCAGCGCTTCGAGAAGAACTCGATCACGACCGGCCAGGGAATTTTCTGTTCCACGCCCTCCATCAGGCCCTGGCGCGGAGGCTCGCGCATCGTCAGCGCCAACAGCGCCACCAGCACGCCCGGCAGGCCCACGATGATGAACGCAAGCTGCCAGGGCTTGAACTGCGCCAACAGGTCGGCGAGCCCCGCGGGGAGACGCTCGAAGGGGATCGCCGCGACCAGTTCGATGACCTGTGCGCCCACCAGGAACGCGACGCCCGCGCCGATGAAGGCGGCGCACTGGAACACGCCCAGCGCCGTGCCGATCCGGTCCTTCGGAAAGAAGTCGCTGATGAGCGAGTAGGCACAGGGCGACAGCGTGGCTTCTCCGACGCCCACGCCGACCCGCGCCAGCGCCAGGTGCCAGAAGTTGCGCGCCAGTCCGCAGGCGGCCGTCATCAGGCTCCAGAGGAATATTCCCGCGGCCACGATCAGCCGCCGGCTGCTGCGGTCCGCCAGCCGCCCGATCGGCAGGCCCATCAGCGCGTAAAAAACCGCGAAATACAGTCCTCCCAACAGGCCGATGGCGAAGTTGTCGATTTCGAGGTCCCGCATGATGGGCGGAACCAGAAGCGAAAGGATCAGCCGGTCCAGGAACGAGAAGATGAAGGCGATCATCAGCACGCCAACGGCGTACCAGGCCACCAGCGGACTGGGCCGACTACGATTCATGCGAATTCACACGCCGGGAGGCAAGAAAGCGCTTCGATCTCTCCTTCCTCCGGGCCTGCGCCTGCCGTAGCCCCTTTGTGTGCCTTCCTCTCGAGGGAGCGTTGGAGCAGGGACAGCGAGAATCGAGCCAGGATGGCGCCTCCCACGAGAGGAAGGCACACAAAGGGGCGGGATCGAAGCGCCCACTAGGGCTTTTCAAGGTCAACGTCGGTGAGCGGGTCGCCGGTGGGCACGCCCAGCAGCAGCTTGCCCGTGGGCATCATTCCGGTGTCCCAGTTGAGGCCGCCATGGGTCGAGATCGTGCGCATGTCCCGGTAATGGCGCTGAACGGCGTTGTTGCCGGTCTGCCCGGTCACGCCCATCATGTTGGCCACCCGGGTGATGGCGCTCAGGCAGAGCTTGGCCGCCATGGCCGGTTCCCGGCGGATGCGCAGGCGATCGATACCGCGAATCCGTTTGCCCGAGCTGCCGGCCTCGTGCAGGAACTGCATCAGGTTGTCGGTGATCAGGTCGGCTACCCGCAGTTCCTCGAAGGATTCCGCGACCCGGATCTGCACGGGGACCTGCTCGACGATGCTCTCGCCGAACATCTGTCCCGTGCGTTCCCGGGTCTGCTCCAGGTAGTGTTCCAGGCCGCCTCGGGTCGCCCCCAGCATCGGCCCGCACAGCAGCGTATAGAAAAGCTGTCCCAGCTCGGTGCGATAGATATAGCTCTCGTGCAGCTTCGCTCCCGGGGGTTCCTTGCCGGCCAGTTCCTCCGATCGCACGGTCCGGTACTCCGGCACGAAACGGTCCTTGACCAGTATGTCCTTGCTTCCGGTGCCCTTCAGCCCCTCCGCATGCCAGGTGTCGACAATCTCATAATCTTCCGGCAACAGGTGCGCCATGCGGTATCTCAACCTGCCCTCGGAAGTGCGATTCTTGATGTTGTAGCGGCCGCCCACGACGGCGCAGTTCGCATGGTCCACGCCGCTGGCGAAACGCCACTGGCCGTTCAGCACGAAGCCGCCGTCCACCGGCTCCATCGTGCCGCCGCCGGCAAAGGCGGTCGCGATGATCGCATCGGGCCTGTCCGGCCAGAATTCCTCCTGCGCGCGCACCGGAAAGCGGCCGAGTATCCAGGTGTGGGACATCACCACGGACGACACCCATGACGTGGACCCGCAGCCGCGGCCGAGTTCGCGGGACACGTCCACGTGCGCGCCCCAGTCCATCTCGAATCCGCCGTAGCGCCTGGGCGTGAAGATCTTGTGGATTCCCGCCGCCTTCAGATCGGCCACGGTTTCGTCAGGCAGCGTACGAAGCTCGTCGGTAGCCTGGGCGCGCTCGCGGAGTACCGGCACCAGCTTGCGCGCCTCGAGTACCAGTTCCTCGCGTGTCGGAATGTAGCTGGGTTGCGCCGCGGCCGCGCTCGTGCTCTTGGTCTGCGCCACTGTGAAGACTCCTGTGAGAACTCCCGTCAATCGCCGCCCGCGGGAAGCTCCAGGCCGGGCGGAATAGGCAAGTTTAGCCCCAAACTTCCGTAATGACCCGCCGCCGGCTTGGCTTACAATGCGGCTAACGCCCTGTCAAGCTCATGCTGTTGCATCAGCTTGATACGGCTGGAGGAGGATTGCGCATGAATCGACTTCGCAGAATGGCGGCGTGGGGCAGGTCCACTGCGCCGTTGCCGGTCCTGGCCTTGGGGCTGGCGCTCAGTTTGCCAGGCACGGCTGCCGCTGAACAGCAGGCACAAGCGGCGCAGGCCGCGGAAGGCGCTCCGCCGACCGTCGTGATTACCGGCTCGAATCGCGGAATCGGACTGGCCTTCGCACAGTGGTATGCGGAGGAGGGCTGGAACGTTGTCGCGACCTGCCGGAGTCCGGACCGGGCCGACGATCTGAACGCCCTGGCCGCCGAATACGCTAACCTGAGCGTCGAGCAGCTCGACGTGACCCGGGAGGACCATATAAGCGCCTTGGCCGATCGCCATGCGGGCCAGCCCATCGACCTGCTGATCAACAACGCGGCCGTCCTTGGCCCCCTGCCCGAACAAAGCCTGGGCGGACTGGACTACGACCGGTTCGAGCAGACCATGGCCGTGAACGTTTACGCTCCGCTGCGCCTGTCGGAGGCGCTGGCGGACAACGTCGCCGCCGCCGGAGGAAAAATCGTCGCGATTACCAGCGGCGTCGCTTCGCTGACACTGATGGGCCGCATGCGGGGCATGTACTTTTATCGCATGAGCAAGTCGGCGCTGAACATGGGCTGGCGGGCCCTGCGCACCGACCTGAAGCCGCGCGGCGTTGCCGTGCTGCTGATTTCGCCCGGCATGGTCGATACCCGGCTGCTGCGCGAATCCGGCTACACCGGCGAGGCGCTGACGACGGAAGAAAGCGCGGCGGGAATGGCGGAAATCATCGCCAGCGCTACGCTTGACGATCCTGGACTGCCGATTAACGTCGACGGCCGGGTTCTGCCCTGGTAGGAGAGAACCAATGAAAAAGACCACTGTTTCCCTGTTTGCCTGCGCCGTCATGGCGGTTTCCTCGCTGTGCGGCGCGGAACCCAGCGGCGATTCGCAGTTCGCCGGCGCCAGCAGCGGGCTGGAAGGGCGCGAGCAAGAACTGGGCATGGCGATCAGCGTTGTGCTCAAGACCATGAACGAGGACGAGTCCTACGTGCATGAGATCAATGACGCACTGGTGAAGGCGCTGCTGTCGCAGATGCAGTTCGCCAAGGACCGCGACATGATCGACGACCTGATCGAGCACGAGGTCAAGACGCTGCAGCCGCTGCTGAAGCGCATCCGCTCGCACTACGAGCGCACCGGCGACCTCGAGATGGTGATGGTGGGGATGATCGACCGCACGTCCTGCCATTACCAGCTGATCTTCGAGACCGAGAGCAAGCCCGGCTATCGCGCCTGGCAGTCGCCCTGGTCGCGCGTGCTGACGCAGACCCGGCGGCTTGGCCAGCACGACATGACCGAAGCGGAAGTCCACGACATCTGGGTGCGGCAGCGCCTGCAGGCCTATGCCAACGTGATCGGAGTGGGCCTTGAAGTATCCGAACTCGGTGACGACGGCCGCGTCTGGGTGCGCGCCGTCGAACGCGACGCCCTCACCGCCGGCCAGTAACCCTCGGAGTGGGGGCATGTCCCCGCAGCGTGCCGCCCTCCCCGGTGTTACGGGGTGCGGTCAAGGTTGTCGAGTTCGATAGTGCGGTCTGATTTCTTGTCCAGAGCGTCAAGGTGCGGTAGGTCCGCGACAGACAGCAGATAGGTTGACCGGGTGTCCTCGCCCCCTGCCTCAATCGCGGTAGGCAGAATCAATTCGAGGATGCCGTCGCCGTCCAGATCGCCGATCGACGCCTTCCTGGCGGACCCATATGAGCGATCCGTATCGCCGAATTCGCGATCCGGTTCGCTCAGCTTGAACCGCCAGGATGAGGCCGGAGGAGCGAAGGGATCGGCGGCGAAGTCCACAATGCTCCCCAGTGCGTGCATATCGCGACCGGAAATCAAATACGCGCTCGCCTCGCCCACCAGGAGCATGTCGGCAAGCTTGTCGCCATCCACATCGCCTAGCCCCAGCCCGTAATCAAGCCCGTCGAACCGGATCGATACCGCCGCCATTGCATCGCCGCCGCCCAATGCCAGCAGGCCGGCGCCGGTAATCAGATGCACGCGCCGGCTGGAGGACCAGTCTGGGTGGCCACGCGATGAGACAAGAATGTCGTCCAGTCCGTCCCCGTCCACATCCCCTGCCGCAGAAGCGTACTCGCCCGTAAGGAAATCAGCGCCTCCCAGCCTCCAAGTACCCGCCTGCCGCGCCTGCGTAATCCTGATGCCGCCGTCCCTCGTTCCATCGGAGGCGTCCAGCATGGCCATCGACACGCCCGAGATGATGATTACGGCCCCGGACCGGGGATTCGCGCCGAAACCCATGTCCGGTGCGCCAATCATCAGGTCGTGGCGCCCGTCGCCGTTCACGTCGCCCGCAAGTCCCACGTTCGCGCCGAATCCCACGTCCGTCTCGCTGGTGAGCTTCCAAGAGCCGGGGCGCGAGGCCAGCTTGTCGAGATCGATATCGTCGTCCTCGTTTCCGTCGAGCATGTCCGCGTGCAGTAGATCTGCGCCCGACACCACATACACGGCCACTTCGGGATCGCGATCCCTGGCCCTGTAGTTGGCCCCGATCATAAGATCCTCCCGCAGGTCGGCGTTGAGATCGCCAGTCGAAAAAACGCCCCATCCCAGCTGTTCGCCAACAATCCGCGATACCCCCGGTTGCGTCCACCATCGGTCGAAGCTGACGACGCGGTTCTCGGAAACGATCGCCGAATCCCGGATCGAAAGGGCGGAGGCGGGCAACAGGAGCTTGTTCCTGATCAGGTCGCCCTTGCCGTCGGCGTCGATGTCGCCCGCCGGGAACACCAGGTCAAGGCGGGTGGAGTCCAGCTTCCGGGAACGGGCGGGCGTGGTGATTTGGTCGAGGTCGATGGCCCGGTCCTTCATCCCGTCCGAGAGGTCGGCGGCACCGAGATCGGCGGCGGATAGCAGGAAAGTCTGTTCGCCGGGCGTGCCGGCCAACAGGTCCTCCTTTCCGTCGCCGTCAAAGTCGGTTCGCCCCACGACGCGCACCGTGCCTGCGATTCGATAGAAGAAGTCATCGGATCGGGCCGGATTCAGAGGATAAACGTCTTCGGAATCGGAAACGCCGTCGCCATCATCGTCGCTATCCTCGGAATCGACAATTCCATCGCCGTCCGTATCTATGGCGGCATTGTTGGGATCAGTGTCGGCATTGTCGCCAATCCCGTCGCCGTCGGAATCCAGACTCTCGGACGCATCCAGCGGGAAAGCGTCGTTTAAGTCGAGGGCCCCATCGTTATCGTCATCCGTATCGGCGTTGTCGCCGGTTCCATCGCCATCGCTGTCAAGCGTCTCATAAGGATCCAGCGGAAAGACATCGAACAGATCGGGAGTCCCGTCGTTGTCGTCGTCGGCATCGGCGTTATCACCTGTCCCGTCGTGGTCGTTATCGGCGGTTTCCATAGGGTTGAATGGGAACGCATCTTCCGTATCGGCCACACCGTCGTTATCGTCGTCGGTATCCAACGCGTTTTCAGCGCCGTCGAAGTCGGAGTCCAGCTGGTAGCGCGCTTCGCGGAATGCCTCGAAATCCACCACGCCGTCTTCGGCCCCGTCGAAGCGGTCGATAACGGCCAGGTCAGCGCTGGAAACCATCATCGCGATACCCGTTCCGAAGGTGCTGCCGCAGTCCGCGGCGCGCCGGAATTGATCGGGGCCGCCCAAAAGCAGGTCGGCCCGCCCGTCGCCGTCCAGATCGGCTGCCGCGGAAATGCTCCCGCCAAGGCTGTCGGTCGGTTCTCCCAGCAACTTCCAGGAGTTCGTTAGGCCGGCGATATTGGCCAGCTGGCCTACGCCGTCGGTGTCGCCATCCGATCTGTCTGCAGCACCGAGCTGTGCGCCCGAGATTACGTACACCGCGCCAGACCGCCGCTGATCGCCAAGGGCGGGACACCACTGCCCGCCCCGCGTGTAATCCGGAGAACCTACCACCAGGTCCACCTTCCCGTCTCCGTCCAGGTCTCCTGCCGCCAAAGTCAGGCCGGCGCTGGCGCCTTTGCCGAACATCCCTACCGAAGCCAAATCGCCGTTGAATTTGTACGCGTTTGCGAGTACCGCAACCTTGCCGAGACTCACTACGCGGTCGCGCGTTCCGTCAGCGTCGTCGGCCATGTCCAGGCTGGAAACCGGTATGACGTAAACGGCGCCCCGGCCGGAATTGTTTCCGGGCGCGCCCACGACCAGTTCGAGGGTCCCGTCGCCATTGAGGTCCGCTGTCAGCGCCGCCCATCCCGCGTAGTTGCCGCTTGCTTCGCCCACCAACTTCCATGATGCGGTTCCGGCGGAAATACGGCCGAGGCTGATGGCGCCGTCGGCTGTGCTATCCGCCTCGTCAGCGGCTGCCAGATCCGCGGCAGCGATCAGGTACACGGCGCCGAGGTGTTTTTGATCGGTGGAGTAATGCGGCGCCGTGATGATGATGTCGTTCCTCCCGTCATTGTCCGTATCCCCAGCGGTGGCCACGTGCGAGCCGGCGAGATCTCCATTCTTCTCGCCTTCGAACTTCCAGTTGGCTTCAGCGTCGGAAAGCGCTTCGAGATCGATGACACCGTCCTCGTCACCGTCGTTAGCGTCCATCGAATCAAGATGGGCGCCAGAGACAAGGTACACAGCTCCGGCTGTTTGGTCCGTGTGTGGGGCGCCGATCAGGAAGTCCAAGCTGCCGTCTGCATCCACATCGCCCGCTGCAGCCACCCTCGAGCCTGCCCGCCCGCCCTGCGAATCACCCGGAAAGCGCCAGGAATTTGATCCGTCAATCACGTCCAGAAGCCGCGCCGCGCCGTCAAGTCCATTGGCGGAGTCGGCCGCGTCAAGGTCCGCGTGGGAAACCAGGTAGGTGCCGCCCCGCTGGCTCTCGGACATCGGGTTGCCCACAACCCATTCGGCTCTACCGTCGCCGTTCATGTCACCGACGACCGACACAGAGAAGCCCGCTGCTTCGGCTACATCATGGCCGCTTATCACGTAAGAGGCCGGCTGCGCGGCAATGTTGCCGAGTTCAATTGTCTGGTCCGCCGCTCCATCTGCGGTGTCGGCGCCAACAAAGTCCGTGCCGGACACCGCATAGACGGCGCCGAAGGGACTCTCTTTGCCAGAGGAACTGATTGCGTTGCTGGCGCCCGGCGCGCCGATCAGAATGTCCGCCTTCCCATCGCCGTCAAGGTCGCCTGCGGCTACGGAGCGGCCCGCCTGAGCGCGCAAATGTTCACCGGAAAGCCGGTAGTGGAAAACACGGGCGCGGGACGCGTCCAGAGGGAACAGGTCTATGCCATCCGTGTGCATATCGCCGTCGTCGTCCGCGTCGGCATTGTTTCCGGCGCCGTCTTTGTCCGTGTCCGCCCATTCCGAGGAGTTGTGCGGGAACGCGTCGGCGTTATCTCCCACGCCGTCGCCGTCCGCGTCCACTGTTTCGGACGCATCGGTGGGGAATGCGTCTGCCGTATCGAGCGTCCCATCGCCGTCGTCGTCGGTGTCGGCGTTGTTCCCGATCCCGTCCCCGTCGGTGTCGACAGACTCGGCCGCATCGTTCGGAAAGGCATCGGAATTGTTCCCAACCCCGTCGCCGTCATCGTCGGCCGTCTCATGCGGATCCAGCGGCAGAGCGTCATCGATATCCGCCGTTCCGTCGTTGTCGTCGTCCGTATCGGCGTTGTCGCCTGCACCGTCGCCGTCGCTGTCGATCCACTCCGAGCCGTTTTCCGGGAAGGCATCGCGATTGTCGCCTACGCCATCATGGTCGGTATCCAACGTCTCGGTGGGGTCGTTCGGGAAAGCATCGGCGTTGTTACCTACGCCGTCCCCATCGTCGTCGGACGATTCTCCGGGATCGCGGGGAAACGCGTCGGAGGCGTCAGGGACCCCGTCTCCATCGTCGTCGGTATCGGCGTTATCGCCGGTGCCGTCGCGGTCTGTATCAGCCGACTCGGTAGCATCGTTCGGGAACGCGTCCGCAAAGTCGCCCACTCCGTCGCTGTCTGTATCGGATGTTTCATCCGGATTCAGAGGTAGCGCATCCTCGATATCCGGGACCCCGTCACCGTCGTCGTCGGCATCGGCATTGTTCCCTGTACCGTCTCCGTCGGTGTCCGCCCATTCGGTGGAATCCCGGGGGAAGGCATCCTGCATGTCCGCTACCCCGTCGCCATCGTCGTCGGTGTCTGCGTTGTCCCCTGTGCCGTCTCCGTCGGTGTCGAGCCATTCGCGCGTGTCGTAGGGGAAAGCGTCGCCGTTGTTGCCTACGCCGTCGTTATCGGTATCGATCGTTTCGGTGGGATCGTTCGGGAATAGGTCCGCGTTGTCACCCACGCCATCGCCATCCGTGTCGGCCGCTTCAAAACGGTCATAGGGGAAGGCATCGGCGTTGTCGCCCAGACCGTCTCCGTCGGTGTCCGCCCATTCGGTGGCGTCCAGGGGGAACGGGTCGATTTCGTCCATGACGCCGTCGTTGTCGTCATCGGTATCCGCGTTGTCGCCGGTCCCATCGCCATCGCTATCGATCTGTTCCGTTGCGTCGTTGGGGAAAGCGTCTACTGGATCGACGAAGCCGTCATTATCGGAGTCGGGTTTCGGCTCGGCGAAGTTGGCCACCTGAAAACGCGTAGTATTGAGGGCGGTGACCGCGTCGGCGCCATCCACGCGTTCTTTTTCAACGCCGCAGGGCAGGCCTTTGCACTGGCCCTCAGGCGTGGAGAACCTGTCGATTTCGGGCGCATTCCCGAAGAATCTCTCGTAGGCCATGATAGTGGCGAACTGATTCGTTACGCCGTAGCCGCGCGCCCACCGGAAAGTGCCGACTTCCTTCTGGGCGTAGGAGTGCGCCAGACCCATTAGGTGCCCGATCTCGTGGGCCATCGTATCGGCGCCGCAATCGCCATACACATGCGCTAAACGCCGTTTCGATCCATCGTATATCCCGGTCCCCTGAGTCCGAAAGCCGTTGAGCGACGCACGGCCGCAAAACCCATCGCTGTCCGCTACATATGGCGTGAAGATCACTGCGAGGTCCGCTCCGTGCCGGTCGATCGATTCTTGCGCTTCGGTGTCGCTGATGCTCGGGAATACGGATTCTTCGTCTATGTCGGCAAGCGCAATGCCCACCAGCCGCAGGTTCAGATCAACGCCGCTGTCGGAAAAGATTGCGTCGGCCAGCGTAGTCACGTGACGAATGCGTGTGCTGGGGTCTCCGTCATACAGATCCGCCAAGTTGGAACTGTAGAAAGTCAGCAGGTCGATTGTGGGATCCGCGGGTTTCGACTCGGCGTCTTTCGGGTCCGTGTTCATCAGGCGTTCGTTGACATCCGACACGCCGTCTTCATCGATATCCACGAGGATATCGGCATCGCCGGTGGCGATTTCGGTGCTGCCTTCAATGTCCACAGGCTCGGACAGCCAGTAGATCGAGTCCAGCCAAGGTTGATCTTCACCGTGGAGAGCGAGGCGCAGTTCGTAGGCGCCCGGCTCGCGCGGCGCCCTGTAGCGCATGGAATGGGTCTTCGGGCTCAGCGTCGCATTAGCCGCCAGCGACGGCAGCTCCACTTCTCCCAACACAAACCACGAATCGGACTGGCTGTGCTTTAGCCGGCGCAACAGCTTGGCTTCCAGTGGCCCCGTGCTGCGATCATCCTTCAGATTTCGGATACCGAATCGCACGTCTATGGACGATGAGCCGGATGTCTCCACCCGGCACGGGCACACCAGCTCGGCCTGGATTTCCGCGCTGGCTTCCAGTGGCCGGGCGGCGGCAAGCCCTGGAGCAAGGGTTTCGGTTGCGCTGGGAATGATGTAGTCCGGCACGCTGTAATCGACGTGCTGATCCATACCGGCGGTGGGCATGAGCCAGCCCAATTCACCTTTGGCTACGAGTTCGTAGGTTCCGCGCGAGGTGGTGATATGGGCAAAAGTGTTGCGCGCGCCAGCCGTGATGATGAATCGGTAGTCCCGTCCATCCGCTTCCGTGAGCAAGCCGACATACGAGACATTTCCGTAGGAGTCCGTTTCTAAACGCTCAACGATACCTTCGAAGATCGCTCCCAGCTGCGGCACTTCGAAAGCGATCCGAGCGCCGACCGTTCCCAGGCGCAGCGCCTCTGAAACTCTCACCAGCACCCGTCCCGGGACCACTTCCTTGTAAGGCGGCACTTGGTACACCACATCGGGACCTACGATCTGCCAGGCACTCTCCAGACTCGGGCCCGAAGCGTGCGCCGGCTCTGCGATGGCCTGATCCTGTGCAGCGCTTGTTTCCATCTTCGCCGTGGCGGCTTCTCCATCGCTCTCCGGTTCCCGTCCCGCGAAGTACGCCAGCAGCACCGCTACCGCAAGTCCAGATATTGCGGTAACTATCCAGCGTAAACTGTTACGGAGATTCACATTTGTCCTCCCAAGGGAGCGGACATTATAGTTGGTTGAGCGAATGCTGTTATTTCAATCCTCGCTTACCTTACTGCCAATTGGCGGCTGCCTGCCAAGGAAAAAACGGGAGTTTTGGAGCGCAACGGTAGCGCTGCTACGCATTGACGGAAGGCATAATCCATACTGCCAAGCGTGACGGAAAGGGAGGCAGCATGGATCATACCTATTTTGCGGAGATTTCCTGGGATGATGATGCGGGTGTATGGTATGTCTCGGACACGGACTTTCCGGGACTGGTGGCGGAAGCAGCCTCGGAGAGCGTGCTACTGGAGAAGATTCGCGATCTGATTCCGGAGCTTTACGAACTCAACCAGCATCTCTTCGATCAGCCGGCGCCGGAAGCGATCCCGTTGCGTATGACATCCAGGCGGCTGGAGACCATTCGACTGGCAGGCTGATGGCTGGCTATACGGCCGGACTGAAGAAAGCCTTCTGATATATCCACATGCGGTGGAGAAGCGTGGGCAATTGAACCATTGTCCACATGATTACGGTTCAAGGTTGCTTTTGGTAGCAACTGTTTCGAGCGGGCTTCAGAATTGGCGCGACAGGGCAAGGAACAGCGTGTTTTCCGGGCGGGCAGCGGCGCGATGACCGGGTTGCAGCGAGCGCCAGAACTCCGCTCGGATGCGCCACGCGGGAGTCCCACTCACGTTCGGGTGCAAAGTGGTTTCGTAGCCCATCGTCAGGTCGATCTGCCGGCCGCTCGGTTCAACGCCCAGCCATGCCGTTTCCCGCAGCACCGCGCCCGCGCGCGTCCTGCCGATCGGATAGTCCAGTTCCAGGCCTCCCGACTCGTTCCTGAGCGGTTGTGACGCCATGAGCCAGGCGCGCTCGTGTTTTCCTTCCCGCCTGCCGCCCCATTCGAGCCCTGCGCTGTACGCGCTGCTCAACACGCCCCGCGTTTCCCGGAACAGCCCCCGGCCGGCCTCGCCCGAGGTATGGCCCGCCTGCGCCACGGCGATAAGCCTGAGCCCCTTCGCGATGTCCCGCTCCACCAGGAATCGTGAAAACCAGGTGCGGCCCGCGAACCGCCCGTAGGCTCCTTCCGCGCCCGCTCCCAGCAGCCGCTCCGACTCGCTGAGCAGACCGAATTCCGCGAAGAGCCTTTGGGCGCCGCCGCCGAGGTCCAGGTTCAGGAAAGCGCCCTGCGCCCGTCCGGGCGCCGCCAGCCGCTCGCCGCGCGCAACCCCCGGGTTCTGAAGGAACAAACCGCTGCGAAGCGTTCCCCGATCGCCCAGTCTCAGCAGATCGCGCGCCACGCCGACCCCCGGTGTTCCCAGCGCCACCCAGGCGTTCCGCAATTGCGCCGGCGGGTCCCAAAACTGTTGCGCGTTCTCCCGGTCGTAGAGCGCGCGGGCAAGGCCTTCGGCGGACGAAACCGTCCAGCCGCCCGACAGCGCGGCCGCCCCCGGCCCGGTTTCCGAGGTTCGCTCGACAAATCGGGCGAACTGCCGGTCAGCCCGATATGCATCATCCAGAGGCCAATGCGCGTTGAAGCCTTCCATGGGGATGAAGAACGGTGCGTTGAGGCTGTCGAATACCGCCAGTTCGCGTCCGGCCAGACCTCTTTGCAAGGCGTCGCCCCAGGACGGACCCGCTGCGATAGTCGTGCGCTGCAAGACGACGGCCGGCTCGTCCAGGCTGTGGCCGAGCGAGGCGCTCATGGCGCCAATCGGCCGGGTGGCTTTCTCAACGTCCAACAGTCCTTGTCCGTAAATGTCCTGATCGGCGTAGATACCGGACTTGTCCGCCGCCGCGAACAGCCGGCTGACCATCTCGGTAGAGCCCAGTTGACCGCGGAATGCCTCTTCCATCAGCGCGAGCGCGCCCGTCACCTGGGGCGTGGCGAGCGATGTTCCCGCCCAGTTCCCGTAGCTGTCCGTGCTGCCGGCGGCCGGCCCGTATATTCCCGAGCCCGGCGCGGCAATGCAGTAATCCGCCGCTACTCCGCAGCGATTGGAGTAACTGGTTATATCACCGTTCGAGCCTGTAGCCACGACCGTAATGAAATGGCCTCTCAACTCCGGGAAGTAGTGGGGGGTGGCGGCGGTCAGGTTGGGCGATGAAGCGTCGGCCAGGTTCCCGTTGGCGTCGCGCCTGCCGTTGGAGTTGCCCGCCGCCCATACCAGGATGGTCTTTTCCGAATCCGGTGTGCCAGCCTGAATCAGGCTGTCCACCGTGCGCCCGAAGGCGGCCCGGTATTCGGCGGCCGTGTAGTCGGTCACCACGCCTTCATAGCCGAAACTGTGGTTGATGATCCGCGTGGCGCTGCCGATTCTCCGGTACAGGCCCTGACCCTGCTCGTCCAGGCTGCGGAATGATGCCGGGTTGATCAAATCCACGGGACGGTACACGGGCGGGGCAGTCCCCAACTGGATCCCCAGCGCCAGCAACTGCGCGTTGTAGGCAACGCCATGCATGCGACCGCCGTTCCTTGCCGCGGCAAGGATGCCGCTCACCGCCGTGCCATGCGAACCGGTGTCGCGAATGGGGCCGAAGGAACAGGCGCCGCCGGGGCAACTCTGCGAGGCGACCCCCGAACTGGAGTGGAGCTTTCCGCTGAATGCGCTGTGATTGGGATCGACGCCGGTATCGATGATTCCCACTGTCACGCCCTGGCCGCTGTAGCCGCGGGCATATGCATAGTCCGCTCCGATTTCCGCAAGGCTCCACTGGTTTGCGAACTCCGTCGAGCCGGCGAAGGAGTTGCGTTCGCTTTCCTGCGCTGGCGTCAATCCCGGCTCGTCGGGAAAACTCAGCGGATCCGGTCCATCGGGATCGGGCGCGACAACGACCAGGGGAGGTGCAGGAGGCGGCGGAGTCTGGTTCCCGCCGCTGCTCCCGCAGGCAGCAACGGCGATAGCCGATAGCAACAGGCAAACCGTGGAAATTTTGTTCTTCACCATAAGCGCTGAATGCATATACCGTTACACGATCCGATTATCATTGATTGCCGAGTATAGCAATCGGCCGATTGCGCCCCGCTAACGGTCGTCCGGCCCACACTCGGGAGGCTTTACCTTATGCAAGCATTCACCTTGAGGCGCCTTACGCCGGGGCTGGGAGCGAGGGCGTCCCGCCCTCGTCGAAGGCGAGACGCCTTCGCTCCCGGAGCGTTTGCCGCGAAGCGCCTGATGCTGACTATTGGCATTTTCTGTATCGCCAATTTGGCGACGGCCGGCGAGGCGCCCGCGGCCTACAAGAGTGCGTGGGGGCCGCACGGCGTTCACGTGATCGAGAATCACGTGCTGCCCGCGGAGCCCGGACAGCGCAGCCTGCGCGCAAGGATCGCCTACCCCGACGCCGAGGGCCCGTTTCCGCTGGTGGTGTATTCGCACGGTTTCAATTGCTACCGCGAGAGCTACGCGGGGCTGACCGATCACTGGGCCTCGCACGGCTACGCGGTGGTGTTGCCGGAGCATCCCGACTGCCCGACCTCGGAAGGCAAACTGAGCCCCGAAGATGCCCGCAACCTCCTGTATATCCGTATATCCGACGTGGGGCGCGTATTGGATGCGCTTTTTGCGCCCGGCCAGGACATTCCCGGGCTGACGGGCCGGATCGACTACGGCCGCAAGGCGATTGCCGGACACTCTTTCGGCGGAATGATCGCCCAGGTCGTATGGGGTCAGCCGCTCAAGGATCTGCACAGTACGGAGAGCGTCAGTTACGCCCTCGGATTCGATGCCGCCATCGTCATGAGCGGCGTCGGCGAGATGGAGCAGATGGCCGACGGCTCCTTTGACCGGGTGCCGGGGCCGGTGCTCGTTACGGGCGGCACGCTGGACCTGGGGAACATCGGCGGACCGACGATTTATCCCTGGGAGTGGCGGATGTCGGCGTTCGGCCTGACCCCGCCCGGCGGCAAGTACTCCGTGGTGCTGGAGGAAGGCGATCACTACCTCGGAGGGCTGATCTGCCGGGACGACCGCGGCGGGCCGGACAATCGCGGCGGCGCCCACGATGAGGACGGGCTGGAGATTCTGGCCGGCGTCACGACCGCCTTCCTGGACGCGTGGCTTAACGGCAATTCAGACGCGAAGCGGTTCTTCGAGGAATTCGAGGCCAACGCCGGCATCACCGCCGGCCGCGCCCGCTTCGCCCGGAAATAGCTTTACTCTCGCGCCTGCTATTACCCCACCCCTCGGTGGAGACGCGGCAAGCACATCCCTGTGGCTCGTTTCCGGCATCCTGCCTCCAACGCTCCACCCAGGGGTGGGGTAATAGCAGGCGAATAGCGTTAGTTTCTGCTGGTCAGGATTGGCCGAGGGCGACGCTGTCGCGCCAGGCCTCGATCATGCTGGTGCGAAGCAGGAAGGCGCGCGCTTTTGCCGGATCGGCGGCGACGCGCATGAACTCCGCCTGGCGCTTGCGCTGCGCGTCGGGATCCAGCGATTCCATGCGCTCCTTGTTCTCTATCGTCTGCTTCTGAACGAACTCGCTGGCTATGGTACGGCGCTGGTGGTCATAGACGTCCAGCAGATCCTCGCTTGCGCCTTCGCGCAGCATCGCGACCAGTTTCTCCGCGAGCACGATCGAATCGTGTATGCCGCCGTTCATTCCCATGCCGCCCAGGGGGTTGTTGATGTGGGCGGCGTCGCCCGCGATCAGCAGGTTGCCCTGCCGGTAGGTCTCGGCAACGCGCTGGTGCACCCAGTACAACGTGCGGTGCGCCACTTCGTACGGCTCGTCCCGGGGGACTATCGCGTTCAGCCGGTCCTCCGCATAATCCGGCGCCAGGAACTTTTCGTCCGGCTCGCCGGGCGCGGTGGGGAGAAGCACCCGCCACAGGTCCACGGTCCGCAGCAGCACGCACCATTCGTCGGGATCGGCCACGTAGTTCACGTTGCTCAATTGCGGCATGTGGGCGGCGAAGTCGAACGGCGTGCTCAGGACCAGGAATTTCTCCGGGTAGGTGAATCCTTCGTAGCGCACCGTCATGCTCTTGCGCACGCAACTGTTGGCGCCGTCGGCCCCGATCAGGTAGCGGCCCGTGTACAGCTCCTCCTGTTCGCCGGTGAAGCACAGCATCCGGACGCCGTCGCCGTCCTGCCTCGCGCCGATCACCTCCCGTCCGAACAGGACCTGGGCGTTGGGGTAGTCCTGGAGCATTTCGCAGACGACCTGCGTGAGCTTGTATTGCTCGCACTGCAGGCGGTAGGGATGCCCGGTGTCGCCGGACAGCAGTCCCAGGTCGAAAATCGCCGCCTCGCCCGTCGTCCGGTCGCGGTACTGGTAGTCGCGCGTGATCAGCCCCAAAGGAATCAGACGTCGGGTGAGGTCCAGGTCCTCCAGCAGATCCAGCGTGGGCGGGTGGAAGGTCGAAGCCCGCAGTTCCAGCGGCAGCGTGCCGCAACCCTCGACCATGATGACGGAGACGCCGGCGCGCGCCAGCGCCAGGGCCGCCGTGCAGCCCACCGGGCCGGCGCCGGCAATCAGTACTTCGGCGTGTCGCTCGGGCATGGCGCGCGTATCTTACCCGCTTGCGTTTCCGGCGTTGCGGGCATAATGCCCGGTGTTTTTCGCCGGGTCCCGGTCTATGTTCATTATTTTTGCACTTGTGCTGCTGGGCGCGATGGGCTTCAGCATCGTGCTGCCTTCCATCATGTTCGTGGCCGAGGACTTCGGCGGGGGAGAGGCCATGGCCGGCTGGATCGTCGCCAGCTACGCGATCGGCCAGCTCATCGCCACGCCGGTATGGGGCCGGCTCAGCGACCGTTACGGGCGCAAGCTGATTCTGGCCGCCTGCTCGGCCTGCACCATGATCGCGTTCCTGGGCCTTGCCTTCGCCTACGACGCGCTTACGCTGTTCCTGTCGCGTCTGGCGGGCGGCCTGGCCGGCGGGCTGTTCTCCGTGAGTCAGGCCTGGGTGGCGGACACCACCACGCCGAGGAACCGCGCCAAGGGCATGGGCATCATGGGCGCCGGGATCAGCCTGGGATTCATTCTGGGCCCGTTTGTGGGCGGCTTGCTGGGCGGCGGCAGCGTGGAAACGGCCAGCCTGCTGCAGCCGGGCCTGCTGGGCGCCGCGCTGGCGGCCGTTCTGCTGATTGTCATTCTCGTGTTCATGCGCGAGAGCCTGCCACCCGAAAAAAGGATGGCGGCTCAGCCGTTCGCCGCGGAGATGCGCCAGTGGGGCGCCGTAAGCAAGCGCCCGGCCGTTTCGCGCCTGCTGGTCCTCGGCCTCTTGTGGATGACGGCGGCCGGCATGTTCGAGGTGATGATGCCGCTTTGGGTGGGGGACAAGCTCGATTGGGGGCCGCGCCACGTGGGGGCGCAGTTCCTGTATCTGGGGCTCCTGGTCGCGGTTATCCAGGGTTTTGTGGCCGGGAGGCTGTCGCAGCGCTTTGGCGAGGTTCCCGTGATCGGCGCGGGCATCGTGTTCTATGCCGCAGGCCTCTTGATCATCGCCAATTTTGGCATGGTGGCGGCGGGGCCTTTTGCGCCGGACCCTTTGCGCGATGCGGTGGGCGCCTTGTCCATGGGCGACGTGCTGGCGGACCTGGCCGGGCGTCCCTGGCTGCTGCTTGGACTCGGTTCGCTGGCGGGCGGCAGTTCTCTGCTGGTGCCCAACATCAGCAGCCTGGTATCGAAGTACGCGTCGGTGTCCGAGCGCGGCACGGTGCTGGGGCTGTTCCAGTCCTCGCAGTGGCTGGGCAGGACGGTGTCGCCGCCCATCGGGGGTGCGTTGTTCCAGGAGCAGGGCGCCAACGCGCCGCTGTACGGCTCAGTGCTGGTTCTGATCCCCTGCCTTGCGGGACTGCTTGTATGGTTTGGCGGCTCGCGGGCGCAGCCGCATAAGGAGGTCGAAGCATGAGTGATGGCAACGTAACGATTACCCGGCATTTCGTCAGCATCCGCGGCAAGTACGGCGAGCGCCAGGTGCACTATCGGCGCGCGGGCGATGGACCGTCGCTGGTGCTGCTGCACCAGTCGCCGCAGTCGTCGCTTGAATACGTGCCGCTGATGAAGGAGTGGGGCCGGCATTTCACCGTGATTGCGCCGGACACGCCCGGCTACGGAGCATCGGACCCACCCGAGGGAGATGACCTGACCATGGCCGATTTCGCAGACTGCGTGGCGGAATTCATCCGTGCTCTGGGCATCACGAAGACGGGTCTGTACGGCTTCCATACCGGCGCCGCGATGTCGGCCGAGACGGCGGCCCGGCATCCGGACCTCGTGACAGCGGTGGCGGTCAACGGCTACGGCGCCTTCAACGAAGAGGAACAGGCGGAACTGCTGGCCAACTACCTGCCGGCCTTCGTTCCGGCCTGGGACGGCTCCCATCTCACCTGGCTGTGGAGCCGCCTGCGCCAGCAACTGATGTTCTTCCCCTGGTACGACCTGCGCGCCGCCTCCCGGATGTCGTACGACCTGCCGTCGGCCGACCATCTGCAGAACGAGGTCCTGGAGTTCCTGCGCGCCGGCGACAACTACCGCAAGGCCTACGGCTGCGCGTTCTCGCACGACGGCGCGGAAACCGTGGTGGAACTCAAGGTGCCGGGCCTGATTACCTGCTGGGTCGGCGACGTTCTGGCGTCCCAGCTCGAACGCATCCCGCCGCCGCCCGACGGCGTCCAGGTGTATTCCAGCCCGACTCCCCAGGCGGCGCGTGACAATTGCTTTGAGCTGCTGGCCGCCCATCCCGCTCCGGTCCCGCCGGCCTCGCCGCCGGCGCAGGCGCTTCAAGGACGCCTGTGGAGCGAGATGATTTCGATTCCCGGCGGTCAGGTCCGCGTTTACCGCAACACCGACGCCGACGGCACGACGGTCGTCGTGCAGCATGACGCGGCCGGTTCCGGCCGCACGGTGCAGGGAATTGCCGAGTCCCTGATCGGATCGCACCCGGTGCTCGCCGTGGAGCTGCCGGGTCACGCCGATTCGGACAACACCATCGGCGAGGGCGACGTAAGCGTCGCGGATTACCGCGAGGCACTGGCGCAGGTTCTGGACGCGCTGGGCCTTGAGCAGGTGAACGGTTACGGCGTCTGGGGCGGCGGGTCGGTTCTTCTCGACCTGGCCATCGAGAATCCCGGCCGGGTAGGGCGGCTGATCATCACCGGACTGATCGATCACACCCCGGAGGAGCAGGCCGATCTGCTGGCGAATTACACGCCGGAAATCGTTCCCCAATGGCACGGCGGGCACCTGCTGGAAGCCTGGCACATGATGCGCGACCAGGGCATCTACTTCCCCTGGTACGCGCGCACGGCGGAGTCGATGCTGAAAGGCGAGCCGTACCTGGATCCGGACATGGTGCACCGCCGCGTGGTCGAGGTGCTGCGGGCGCCGGTGATGTGGCGCAAGGCGTACCATGCGCACTTCAGGTATCGCGCCGGACAGCGCCTGGCGGACGCGGAGATCCCGGTGCTGCTGGCCACGGCGGAATGGGACGTCGCCCGCGAGTTGAGCGAAGGCCTCGCCGGCCGGCACGCGCATTGCGACTCGCTGCTGTTGCCCGACAACCCGGCGCAATGGGGCCAGGCGGTCACGCCGTTCCTGAAAGGAGCCGCAATATGAGCAGAGAATCGACCATTCAGCCCTTCAGCGCCGGCGACGTGTTCGTCGGCGCGACGCTTCTCAATGATCCGGACGACGATCACGCCGGGCCGGGACGCATCATCCAGTACGACGCCGGCCTGAATGAAAAGGGCGTGCTCTGGATCGATGACAGCACGCACCTGGTGGGCGGTCTGAAATTCGATCCGGACGGGGTCCTGTGGGCCTTTGACAGCAATGCCCACCTGGTGATCCGGGTGGGCCCCGACGGGCAGCGATTGCCGCAGATGGAATTCGCCAAACGCTCGTTCTCGAACGTGAACTTCGGCCCGGAGGGGCAGATTTACCTGGCCGAGCACATGGTCGGTTCGGAGATCCGCTATCCGCTCAAGACCGTGCTCACGCGGATGCCCGGGACCGACAGCCTGGGCGACGGCCACGTGTTCGAATACAACGCGGACGGCCGGCTGGTTGCGGAGCACGCCACCGAAACGACCGGCGGGATGGGCGGTTTCCTCGGGGTAACGCATTCCACGCTGGCTCCGGACGGCAGGACGCTCGTGTATGTGTCCGAGACCGGCAAGCGGATCATGCGCTTCGACCTCGAGGCTTCCGGGCAGTTGCCCGACGTGCTGAATCTGCCGGAGGAAGACCGCGCCGCGATGTGTTTCGCGGTGGGATACGCACACGACGGCGCGCTGCTTCACATGCGCGGGAACGCCGTGGAAGTCCTGAGCGAACAGGGCCAGCGGCTGCGGGAACTGCCCATGCCCGGATTCGGCTGGGCTTCGATGTGCGTGTCGGCGGACGGGGAGCATGTGCTCGGCGGCAATTTCTTTACCGGCGAGGTCGTACGGATGAGCCTGGAGTCTGGCGAGATCACGGCGAGCGCAAACGTGGGCGTCGAGCGCTCGCTGGCCGGAATCGCCGAGTTCGCCGGCGCCTGACCGCAACCGCGCGGCCCGCGCAGGAGTAGGTCATGAGCATGATGGACCGGCACGTCGCGATTGCCGGCGGCGGAAGGGGGATTGGCGAGGCCCTGTGCCGGTCGTTCATCCGCCAGGGCGCGAAATTGCTCGTGATCGACAAGCTGGACGCAAGGAGCCTGGAGTTCGGCTTCCGGCCCCTCGAAGAAGCGGACGCCGGCCAGCTGCGTTACCGCCAGTGCGACGTGACCCGCAGCGACCAGGTCCGGGAATTCGCCGCGGAGTCGCAGGATTTCTTCGGCGGACAAATCGACGTGTTCGTCAACTGCGTGGGCATCAACATGCCCAGGTCCATGCTCGAGCTGGCGGAGGACGACTGGGACCGGGTCATGGACACCAACGTGAAGGGCGCGTTTCTGCTGTCTTCCGCGGTCGCGCCGATGATGAAGGCCGGCGGCGCGATGGTGTTTCTGTCCAGCGCAACCGCCTTGCAGCCCGGCAGGGCCGATGCCGCTTATGCCCTGAGCAAGATGACGCTGAACCGCCTGACCACGCTGCTGGCCGCGGAAGTCGCCGAGCGCGGAATCCGTCTGAACGCCGTCTGCCCGGGCCCGATCCTATCCGACCGGGTGATGGACGAGCGCCTGATCGACCCCATCACTTCCGGGCACCGCACCGCAGAGGAGGTCAGGGAAGAAATACTGTCCGAAATGCCGCTGGCGCGTTTCCACCAGACCATACCGCCGGTCGAGTCCGTCGTGGACGCCGTCAACTTCCTGATCGGCGACGAGGCCCGCTTCATCACCGGCGCCGTCCTGCCCGTGGACGCCGGCAAGTCACTGTCGGGCATATAAGGCGCTTCGATCCGCCGTCTTCTCACCCCCTGCTCCCGGGAGACGCATAAATCCATCCATGGAGCTTGGTTCCGGCATCCTGCCTCCAACACTCCCGGGAGCAGGGGGTGAGAAGACGGCTTACGGGATCGTCAGAAAGCCCAGGAAAGCTGAGCCGTTACGAAAGTGCTGCTTTCGCCGCTTCCGCCGATTCCCGCCGCGTAGTCGCTGTCGCGCCCCCATTCCACGGCAAGCGTGAACGGCTCGGCGAGTTGCACGGACACGACGGCAATCAGGCGCCGGGCGGGCAGTTCCAGCGCGAGCGCTTCCCGGGTGGCCTGGTAGCCTAGCGCCGCAGTGGCGTTCATGCCGCCTGCTTCAAAGTCGTAGGCCGCTTCGAGCAGCCAGCTTGCCGGCTGGGCTCCGCGCCCGGCAAACTCCATTTCACCGACGGCGTACGAATCGAGCGCGCCCAGGTATTCCGCGATCAGCGTGGCGGCGCCGTAGCGCAGGGCGGCATGCGCCGACAGGCCGGCGATCCGGTCGGCGGGCCCTTCATCTCCGGTCGTATCCGCAAGCACGCCCTGCACGTTCGCGGAATAGCTGAAATCGCTGGTGAGCGCCAGGTTCAGGGCCAGGCCGGTTTCCTCGCGCTCGGACGTATAGGAAACCGCCGCTCCGTATCCGGCGATGCCGCCGGCCGATTCGAGATCGTCGTTCTTGCCGAAACCGAACAGGGTTGTCGTTAGCCCGCCGGAACTCCACCCGAGGCTAACGGCAATCTCATTGGTTTCGCCGAGCTCAAGCGTCAGCGGCTCTGAAAACATGCGCGTGTCGAAAACGCCGAATGGCAGAAACTGCTGGCCTGCGGTCAGGGACCACGGCCCGTCCGGGTGACCGAAGCGGAGGGTTGCGGTCTCCAGAAAGGTCGCTTCGCTGCCGGGCACATTCTCCCTGTCGCCCAGGTCCGTGTGCTCGTAAAGGAAACCGGCCTCCACCGCAGCCCAGTCGGTGACCGCCGCCGCCAGGCTCAAACCGACCTCCGATATAGCGGTATTGGTATATCCGCCCTCGTTTTCCGGGCGCGAGTGCACCGAGTCCAGGTCGACATGGCCCCCGATTTCCAGCCATTCCCCGCCGGCCCGTTCGTCTTCCCCGGCGGATGCGCCGCCCGATGCGTCCGCGCCCTTCGCAGCGCCAAGGCACAGCAGCAAACCAAGACAGGCCAGAACAGGGTGCTTCAACTTCGTCGCCTCCGCGTAAAGCGCGGTACCGTACCACGCCCGCTACGCGTGCGTGAATCCAGGGCGTATGTTCAATTCGCGTTCGACCGAAGTCCTCATCCGGAACCGGAGGGGCAGGGGATAAAATTCGCGCTCCGATTGGGAGCTTGCCGGGAGAAAGGCGGATGGCGATACGCACGCGGGACGTGGAATACAGCCACGGGGACAAGGTTTTCGAGGCGCGGATGTACTGGGACGACGCGCGCGGGCCGGCGCCGGCCGTGGCGGTGGCGCATGCCTGGAGCGGGCGCGCCGAGCATGAATGCGAGGCGGCGGAGAAGCTGGCGGGCGAAGGCTACGTCGGGATTGCGCTGGACGTGTACGGCAAGGGCGTTCTCGGCCAGAGCGTGGAAGAAAACATGGCGCTGATGAACCCGCTGATCGAGGACCGGGCGCTTCTGCAGGCGCGCCTGCTGGCCGGGCTGGAATGCGCGGCGGCGCAGCCGGAAGTGGACGGCGCGAACATGGCCGTGATCGGCTACTGCTTCGGCGGCCTGTGCGTGCTGGACCTGGCGCGGGTCGGCGCCCCGGTGAAGGGCGTCGTGAGCCTGCACGGCCTGTTCAATCCGCCCGGGAACACGGAGGGCAATTCGATCGGTTCCAAGGTGCTGGTGCTGCACGGCTGGGCCGACCCGATGGTCCCGCCCGACACGGTGGTCGGACTGGCCACTGAAATGACCGAAGCGGGAGCGGACTGGCAGATCCATGCCTATGGACATGCCTTGCACGGCTTCACGCACGACGCCCCCGCGCTGGCCGACGGGATCGGCTACAGCGAGTCGGCCGACCGGCGCTCGTGGCAGTCGGTGCTGAACTTCATGGCGGAACTGTTTGATTGAGGAGGACGCTAGCCTGGGTGGGAAGACTTCCCGTCTTCCCTGAGGGCGAGACGCCCTCTTTCCCAGGGTCCGAAAGTAGATGGCTTCGTATTCGACCAACGAGTTCAAGAACGGGCTCAAGGTGATGCTGGGCGACGAGCCCTGCGCGATCCTCGGGACCGAGTTCGTGAAGCCCGGCAAGGGCCAGGCGTTCACGCGCGTCAAGCTGCGCTACCTCCGCACCGGCCGCGTGATCGAACGCAACTTCCGCTCCGGCGAATCGATTCCCGCCGCCGACGTGGTCGACCGCGAAATGGAATACCTGTACAGCACCGGGGACGAATGGGTATTCATGGACTCGGAGACGTACGAGCAGTACGAAGCGAACGAAGCGGCCATGGGCGGCTGCGAACGCTGGCTGGTGGATCAGAGCCGCTGCCGCGTCACGCTGTTCAACGGCGCGCCGCTGACGGTCACGCCGCCGAATTTCGTCGAGCTGAAGGTCACGCAGTCCGATCCGGGAATGAAGGGCGACACCGCGACAGGGGGCGTAAAGCCGGCGACCCTGGAGACGGGGGCCGTCGTACGCGTGCCGCTGTTCGTGGAAGAAGGCGCGGTCATCAAGGTGGACACGCGCACCGGGGAATACATGGGCCGCGCCTAGTGCCGTGAAACGGCGCCGGGGTCAGACTTCCAGGGGCAACCGTTGCCCCAGGGCCTGGCCGCAGCGGACTTCTTCCACGGGTTTGCGCTCCGGCAGCCAGGCAAGCAGGTCCCGCGTGGCCACGAGCACTACCGTGGAGCCGAGATTGAAGTGTGCAAGGTAGTCGCCGCGTTCGCACTTCGCGCCGCGCGGGCCGTGAAACCTCCAGCGGGTGGGCACCGGCGGAATGCTTGCGTCGGTGCGGATATCGAATGCGGTGCTGATGGAGCCGACATTGAGTGCGCCGATCATGACCACGCAGAACTTCCCTGCGCCGGTGTCGAAGTGCAGCGCCACCCGCTCGTTGGTCGCCAGCACCGCGGGCGCCGCATCGATGATCGCGGGGTTGACCGACAGCCGCCTTCCGGGCAGGTATGCGACTTCGCGCAACTGGCCCGCAAGAGGCATGCGCACCCTGTGATAATCCGACGGTCGCAGGTAGATGACCGCCAGATGACCGTCCTCGTAAGGCGCGGCGCAACGCACGCCGCCCAGCAACTCCTCGATGGAATAGCCGGCTCCCTTCGCCTGCGGGTGTGACGTGCCGTTGATCTCCCCGATCCGCGTCAACAATCCGTCGGCGGGACAGGCGACGCACTCCTCGCCGTTCTCCGGAATCCGGGCGCCTTCCTTGAGTTCGCGCGAGAAGAACTCGGACAGGCTGGCGTATCCCTGGGGCACGGGACTGGCGGCCTCCTCCCTGTCGATGGAAAAGAGCCAGGCGAAGGCCCGAATCAAGATTCCTCCCGGCCCCCTGAAGCGCGAAACGCGCGCCGCCAGACGGCTGAGCGTCAGCAGCGGCAGAATGAAGTGCAGGCGTACAAGCAGTCGGGCAAGCAAGGTCGGTCGCCTCAAACGGGACGTTCGATTGTAGCCTTGGCGAGCCGACACCTTTTGAAAATTTCGTTATCCGATGATGCGCTTTTGTGACCTTGTGGACGAATTGGCGAACCGCCTGGCGGGCGGGCGGGTCCATTTCGGCCACGGCATGGGCAGCGCGGAGGAAGAGGCCCTGGCGCTCGCAAATTTCGTTTGCCGGTCGGGCTTGTGGCAGCGTCGTTCCCTGCTCGGGCGGCGCGTGTCGGCGGGCGCGCAGGCGCGGGCGCGGGCAATGGTCCTTGCGCGTGTGTCGCGCCGTCTGCCGCTGGCCTACCTGACCCGCGAGGCCTGGTTTGCCGGGATGCGGTTTTACGTCGACAAGCGCGTCTGCATTCCGCGCTCGCCGCTGGCCGAACTGATTGAGGCGGGTTTCGCACCCTGGCTGAATCCGGGCGGAGCGCGCCGGATCATCGATCTCTGCACCGGTTCGGGCTGCATCGCCGCCGCCTGCGCGTTCGCCTTCACCGATGCCGAAGTCGTGGCGACCGACCTGTCGCCGGCCGCCCTGTGCGTGGCGGAGCGCAACACGAGCCGGCTCGGCCTGGCGGGGCGCGTCGAGCTTCGCAGGGGAGACCTTTTCGCCGGCGCGCAGGGGAAATTCGATCTCATTGTCGCCAATCCGCCCTATGTGCCTGCCGGCGCGTGCGGTTCCCTGCCGCGTGAATACCGGCATGAGCCGCGAATGGCGCTGGCGGCCGGCGCCGACGGGCTCGCGATCGCGTCCCGCATCCTCGAGGAAGCGCCCCGCTACCTCGCCGAGGGCGGGCTGTTGGCGCTGGAGGTCGGCGAGGTGGCGGGCGAACTTGCGGCGTCGCACCCGGAACTGCCGTTCCTCTGGCCTTCGCTGGAACGGGGCGGCGAAGGCGTGCTGCTGCTTCGCGCGGAAGACCTGAGTTAGCCTGGGTGGGAAGGCGTCTCCCTGGGTGGGAGGGCGTCCCGCCCTCCGCGAAGGCGAGACGCTTTCCCACCCAGGGGGTTATTCCGGAGGTGGTTTCTTGAGCAGCTTGGCGAGCAGCCGGGCGATCTCCAGGCGCATCACGCGCCGGTCCAGGATCATGTCCAGGGCGCCATGCTCGAGAAGGAACTCGGCGCGCTGAAATCCTTCCGGGAGGTCTTCGCGGACGGTTTGCTTGATTACGCGCGGGCCGGCGAAACCGATAAGCGCGCCCGGCTCGGCGATCACGATATCGCCCTGCATCGCCAGACTGGCGGACACGCCGCCCATCGTGGGGTTGGTGAGAACCGAAACATACGGAAGGCCGGACTGGGCGAGAGCATGCAAAGCGGCGGTCACCTTGGACAACTGCATCAGCGAGAACAGCGCCTCCTGCATGCGCGCGCCCCCGGAGGCGGAAAAGTTGACCAGGGGCATGCGATGTTCGCGGCAATAGCTTGCGGCGCGGACGAACTTTTCGCCCACTACCGAACCCATGGAACCTCCCATGAAGCCGAACTCGAACGCGCTGGCTACCAGCGGCTGCCCATACAGCTTGCCGCTCATGGTCACCAGGGCTTCAAGCTCGCCGCTGTTGTCTCTTGCCTGCGCGACCCGGTCCGGGTAACGCTTGGTGTCCCTGAACTTCAGCGGGTCCCTGGGCTGAAGCCGGGGGGAAAGCTCTCTGGCCGAGTCGCTGTCCAGGAACAACTCGAGCCTTCGCCTGGCCCCGAGGCGCATGTGATGCTCGCACTTGGGGCACACATGCTGTATTCGCTCCACCTCGGTTCGATACAGTTGCGTCCCGCATGAATCGCACTTGACCCAGACGCCTTCCGGCACGCTCTTCTTCGGCCGTCGCGTCGTGATCCGCGACGGCATTAATCTCCGCAGCCAGGAAATCGCCATAAGACTTTGATTTTAGCCTAAATATCTTTCAGAATCGGCGGAAACGTTTCAAGACCTACCGGGTTTCGTTCAGGCAGCAGGTCCGGCGGATAGCCAATCTCCTGAAGGTACAGGCCCTGGGGAGGCGCGGCCGGTCCCGCGGCCTCCCGGCTGCGCGCCTCGAGAATTCCGGCAATCCAGGCGGCCGCCTGCCGGCCGCGCCCGACGAGCGCCAGCGAGCCGGCGATGTTCCTCACCATGCGCTGCAGGAAGCCGTTTGCCCGGCAAATGATCCATACGCGTTGTCCGCTGCGGCGCACACGGATGTCCATGATCCTGCGCACCGGCGACCGGGCCTGGCAATCGGCGGCCCGAAACGAGCTGAAGTCGTGCTCGCCGGCCAGCGCCTGCGCCGCGCGGTTCATCGCCTCGTCGTCGAGCGGGTCTCGGATAAGCCAGGCGCGATTGCGCTCCAGCGCCGAGCGCACGCTGCGGTTCAGGATCAGGTAGGCGTAGGTGCGCGAGAGCGCCGAGTGGCGCGCATGGAAATCGCCCGGCACTTCCCGAACCCAGAGCAGGCTGACGTCGTCGGGCAGGTAGGTATTGGCGCCGAACAGCCAGTCGCGCCGGCTCCGCCGGGCGCCGGTATCGAAATGCGCTACCTGTTCGATGGCGTGAACACCGGCGTCGGTCCGCCCGGCGCCCATGCATCGCACCTCTTCGTCGGCCACCCGGCTGAGCGCCCGGTTGACGGCGTCCTGAACGTTGGTGCTGCCGCTTTGCGACTGCCAGCCGTGGAAACCGCTGCCGTCGTATTCCAGCCCCACGGCGAGCCGTGCGCGGCTCATGCTTCCCCGGAATTCTCCGGCCCGAGTCTTTGGCGCATCCGGCGCAGCGCCTCGGCTAGTTCCTCGGCGTTCTCGCCCTCGCGGGCTTCGACGATATGGGCGAGAACCTCGAGCGCGTCGGCGTCCCGGCCCATTTCCTCAAGCGCCCGCGCCAGGTCCATGTAGTTCTCCGGATCGAGTTCGCTCATGGCATCCGCCAGGGCGGCGTCCGGCGCCACCGCGATGGCGTCGGCGGATCGCTCCGGCTCCCCGGATTCCCCCTTCCCGCCATCCCGGCCCTGCGACGTTTCGTCCTTCTTCTTCGAACCGCCGCCTGAAAATATCCGCACCAGGCGCGGCGGGCCGAGGACAATCGCCGAAAGGACCGAAAAGACCAGCGCGGCCGAAAGCAGCGGCGCGCCCCAGAGCACCCATGACGAGAACAGGCCTTCCTGAGGAACCGCGGGCGAGACCAAAAGCGCAATGAACAGCGAAACGGCCAGCGGCGCGATTCTGCCTTTCATGCTAGTGCTAACACGCCCTAGAGCTCCATCAAGCCGATGCGTCGTCGCGAATCAGGAGCTCGGCGATCTGCACGGCGTTGAGCGCGGCCCCCTTGCGCACGTTGTCCGCCACAACCCAGAAACTGAGGCCCTGGTCATGCGAGATGTCCTCGCGCACCCGGCCCACGAACACGGCGTCCGACCGGCTCGCGTCGATCCCGGGAGTGGGGTAGCCGCCGGCCCGGTCCTGGCTCATGACGACCACCCCGCGGGCGGCCCGAAACAGCGTGAGCGCTTCCTCCACGGCGACCTTGCGCTTCAGCTCCACGTTCACGACCTCGGAATGTCCGAAGAACACGGGCACGCGCACGGCCGTGGCGCTGATCCGCAGCTCTTCGTCGCCCAGGATCTTGCGGGTCTCCCAGACCATCTTCATTTCTTCCTTCGTATAGCCGTTGGCCTGAAAATCGTCGATATGCGGCACCGCGTTGAAGGCCGCGCTGGGCGCCGACGCCGCGGGAAGCTGCCCCCCGTTTGCGGGCGGTTCCGCCTCCCCGTCTTCGGCTGGTTCTTCCGGGCGGCCCTTGCCGGCCATCATGTCGGCCGTGTGCCTGACCAGGTCCTCCATCGCCCGTCGGCCCGCGCCGGAAACCGCCTGGTAGGTGGCCACGCTGATCCTGTCGATACCGATCGCGTCGTACAGGGGCTTCAGCGCAACGACGAGCTGGATCGTGGAGCAGTTCGGATTGGCCACGATGCCGCGCGCGCGGCATTCGGCCAGGGCCGAGGGATTGACCTCGGGCACGACCAGCGGCACGTCGTCGTCATAGCGAAAGGCCGACGAGTTGTCGATCACGATCGCTCCCCGGGCGGCGGCGCGCGGCGCATGCTCGATCGCGGTTCCCGCGCCGGCCGAGAACAGCGCGAAGTGCACGCCGGAGAAGTCGAAGTCGTTCAGCGCCTGAACCGCAACCTGGCGTTCGCCGAATTCCACGGTCTTGCCGACCGACCGTTCGCTGGCGACCGCGTGTAGCTGGTCCACGGGAAACTCGCGCTGCGCGAGGATCTGCATCATGGTCTCGCCCACGAGCCCTGTGGCGCCGACCACAGCGACGTTGTAACCGTTCATGTCAGCCCCGCGCGGTCCGCGCCGCGGCGGCCGGGCGAGCGCCCGCGGCAGCCTGCCGGTCGACGTCGCCGCATTGCGCGCGGTCGCGGAGGTAATGGTCCATGAGCGTGATCGCCAGCATCGCTTCGGCGATCGGCGTGGCGCGCAGTCCCACGCAGGGATCGTGCCGCCCGCCGGTGCTGATCTCGGTGGCCGCGCCGCCGCGGGTGACCGTGGCGCCCTTCTTGCGGATGCTGGAGGTGGGCTTCATCGCGATGCTCACCAGCAGGTCCTGTCCGGACGAAATGCCGCCCAGCGTGCCCCCGGCGTCGTTCTTGAGGAAGCCGCCGGGCGCAATCTCGTCGCGATGCTCCGAACCGCGCTGTTCCACTGCCGCGAAGCCGGCGCCGAATTCCACGCCCTTGACCGCGTTGATGCTCATCAGCGCGTGCGCGATCACGGCCTCGAGCTTGTCGAACACGGGTTCGCCGAGCCCGGGCGGCACTCCGCGGGCGCACACGTTGATCCGCGCGCCGATCGAGTCGCCCGCCAGCCTCAGTTCGTCCATGAATGACTCCAGTTCCTTCAGGCGGGCGGGGTCGCCGCAGAAGAACGGGTTGTCGTTGATGATCTCGGGATTCGGGCACTCCAGCCGGATCGGTCCAAGTTGCGCCACGTAGCCGAAAATCGTGATGCCCGTTCGCTCGCTCAAGCACTTGCGGGCGATCGCTCCGCCGGCGACCCGCATGGCCGTCTCGCGGGCCGAGGCGCGTCCCCCTCCGCGGTAGTCGCGGATGCCGTACTTCTGCTGGTAGCTGAAATCGGCGTGACCGGGACGGAACTTGTCCTTGATGGCGGAGTAGTCGCGGGGCCGCTGATCGGTGTTCTCGATCATCAGCCCGATCGGCGTGCCGGTGGTCACGCCCTCGAAGACCCCCGACAGGATCCGCACCTGGTCCGCCTCCTTGCGTTGCGAAGTATGGCGCGAGCGCCCGGGACGCCGCCGGTCCAGGTCCACCTGTATGTCCGCCTCGCACAATTCCATGCCGGGCGGGCAGCCGTCCACGATGGCGCCCAGCGCCGGGCCGTGGCTTTCGCCGTAAGTCGTGACGCTGAACAGGCGTCCTATGGTGTTGCCGGACATGCCGTAATCCGCTGGCGGTGGGCGAAAAACCCTATTTTACGCTCGCCTGTAATCCTGGGAGTGGGGGCATGTTCCCCACAGCGTCCCGCCCTCCGCGAAGGCGGGACGCCTTCGCTCCCAGGCTTGCTCCCAGGCTTGCGGCCGAAGGTTCGCAGGTTATCTGCCGCCGGATTCGCCTCGGGAATCGGGGCCGACAAGATACTGCGCCCACTCCTCCATCAGTTGCCGCCGGCGATCAAAAAGATCGCTGCGGCGATAAGCTCGCTCCACGCGGTTGGAATTGACGTGCGCGAGCGCGAGTTCGCACACTTCGCGCGGCGCGTCCGAACGTTCCGCGCACCAGTCTCTAAAACTGCTGCGCATGCCGTGCGGAACACAGTCCAGGCCCAGTTTCCTGCACAGTCTTGTAAGGGAGTTTTGGCCCAAAGGCCGCCCGGTCGCGGACGGGAATACAAATCCGCTTGCGTCCGCCAGCTTCCGCGCCAACGACAACACCTGCAACGCCCGCGCGGACAGTGGCACACGATGCGTGCGGTTTGCCTTCATACGCTCGGCCGGTATTGTCCAGATGGCGTTCTCCTCATCAATCTCGGACCAGCGGGCAAACCTGGCCTCGGAGCTTCGGACCGCGCAAAGGGCAAGAAACTCAAAGCACAGCGCCCGCGCCGGATGGGCGCCCGAGGCCCTTACCCTGCACAGCGCGCCGGCCACTCGAACGTAAGGCAGCGCCCGCATATGATTGTCCGCGCTCGCAATCCGGGGGAGCGCCACGGCCAGCGCATCGCCTGCCGGATTGTCGGTTCTGTAGCCTTGCGCTATCGCCCACCGCATTATGATGCTGATGCGCTGGCGAATGCGCCGCGCCGATTCCGGCAGCGTGGCCCAGATCGGCAGCAATACGCGCATCACGTCCCGCGGCTGGATCTTATCCACCGGCTGGCCGCCCAACTGGGCGAGCACGTATTTTTTCAGGGTTGAACGCCATTGCCCTTCGCTTTTGCTTCCCTTCTTCCATGCCTGGGACTGAATCTCAATCGTCCGTTCGGCTGCTTCCGCAAAAGTTGGCACTGCGCGCGATTTTGCCCGCGGGTCGCCACCGTGTTCGATCGCGCGGCGATTGCTCAACGCCCGGCTGCGGGCTTCGGTCAGGTTCACCACGGGGTACGAGCCCAAACCGATGTTTGTCGGTTTGCCTCCCAGGATCACTCGCTGCGCCCAGGTCTTGGAGAGTCCGCCCGCCCGCCTGGGTCTCACGAGAAGACTGAGGCCAAGCCCGCCATGGCCGTCGCCATACCGGCCTGGACGTTTGATGGCGCTCACGAAGGATGGGGAAAGTCTGCGTGGACGTTTCATGAATTATCACTTTTGCTATTACAGGATTTGAGTTGGCCCATTCACAAACACATGTATTTGCTCCTGAATCCCGCCTGCGGTGTATCACATTTGCTATTACAAATGGGCCGAAAAACAATGAAAGGGCCTGGACGGCCCTCCGGGAATACGCTCAATGAAAATCGGCGTTTATTCAATTATATGAGTTGCTTAAGCTCATTTTTCAGCCCTTCGGAAAGCGGTTCAAACCCTCGGTAGGCCGAATGAGTCTCCGCCTCCGGGAATGTCACTCGGCGGGATCATCGAAGACTTCATCGATAACATGGACCAAGGCGAACAGGACCTGCTCGAAGATTTTCTCCTCACGATCGACGACGGGCTTGATATCGTCTAATCCAACCAGCAACTAGCGTTGCAGCGAGGCGGGCTACATGCCCGCCTCGTTTTTTATGGCACCAGCGCCCTGGTTCTGTGTGTCGCGCCGATCCGGCGAATGTCGCTTTGCGGGACATCGGCTTCCCTGGCGTGCCGTGGCCAATCCGCTACCGCTGCGATCACTTCGTTGGCCATCCGGTTCGCAGACACGCGACGGATGCCGGATGAATGGGCGAACTGCAGAAGGTCGCTGCGCTCGAAATTGTCCTGCTTGCCGACAACGCTCATCTGATGCTTGCCGGTCCAGGCGCCGCCGGGATTGTAGGAGTAGGCGATGTCGTAGGCGGGAGACAGCATCCACTTGCCGTCGGGTGTCATCAGAAACGAGATGTTCTTCACGTGATCATCCTGGTTGCGGGCTGCAATATTGAACACCGTGCGCCGATACTGCTGTTCAACCGCGGCCATGCCCAGGCCAAGCCGGTGAATCGTTTCCATTGCCTGTTCGTAGGCATAGGCGCCAGGCTGATAGTAGTCGAAATGCCGCAGCGCGCCGAGTGACTGCATGTGGATCTTGCGGCCCTCCGCGTCGCGGTCGAACCGGCGGGTTATGAAATGGCTGCGCCCGCCCTCATGGTGCAACCGGCACTCCGACATCACGATCCCGGCATCCCGCGCCATCCGGTGGTAGGCGTACTCGATCTTTCCGTAACCCTGCGGGTCGGCGAGTTCTCGATCGCGGTTGTTGCCGACCCCGTCAAACTTCAGAATCCAGTGCTCGAATCCCTTCTTCGTCTCGACCTGACCGGACCGAAACTCTCCGGTTCCGGGGTTCCAGGCCAGCAAGGCCTTGGCGCGGGCGCCGCCGGCCGATGTTCCCACGGTCAGTATGTCTTCGAGCGCGGCATGGTCGTCGACTCCGTCCAAAGCGCCCTGAAGCTGCGCTCGGGACTTCAACACGCGATTCGCCAGATCGACCAGCTCGGCGACTTCCACTTCCCCATCCTTGCCGCTGCGCGCTATTGCAGGCTCGAACTCGAGGGCGCCCATGCCGCGCGAACCGATATAGCAGAGCCGGTCGACCGGACTGAAATCCTCCACGCGCCGTCCGGTCGTCGCCAGCCAGACATCGATCAGCCGGTTCCCGAAATCGTCCGGAAGCGCGTCCGCCAGCAGCCCGGGCAGTCCCTTGAACGCGTCGCGCCCCAAAGCCGGGAATTCATACGGCGCCTCGCGGGCCGGCATCACAAAAGGGGCAAGCTCGATCCCGGCCGCGGCGAAGGCGGGGTCGTGCTGGAATACGCCAAGGGCGCGCTCGGCATCCCAGGACACAGCCCCGATACGCCGACCCCACAGTTTTACGGAGGCATCAGTCACGGGACGGCTGGTTCCAGGTCCACGGCGCGTTCGACGCTTCGGCGTGCTTCGGGCGGGCGCGGCGCCGTTCTGAGCCGCGGCGTTCCACGCGCTCGATCGGCCGGATGCCGTGCGAGGGCAGAGCCGCCAGCAGGGCGTCGCCCAGCCCCAGCGCGAGTGCGGTCCGCAGGAAGCTGTCGAGGCTGGTGGGCTGCCCGGCTTCCAGCCGGCGAAGCGTTCGCAGTCCAATTCCGGCTTCGCGGGCCAGGGTCTTTTGGGTAACGTTTCTTGCAAGGCGCAGCTGCGCCAGGCGCTGGCCCAGCTCAGCGGCTACTTCGGGCGCCGTCGTATTGTATAAAGCAGCCATATATGGCCTCTTAATATTTGATAGAGATTTTATAGGCCAGATATTGCCTTTAGTATGAATACTAGTCAAGATCGCTGCTTACTGGCTAGCGATCTCATCCCAGGCAGCAACTAGCGTTGCGGCTAGGCGGGCAGACGGCTCAAGGCTTGCGCGGGTGTGATGGCCGGGATAGGGGAGCGTTGGTAGTCCCTGACGTTGCGGGTGACGATGCGCGAAGCGCCGCAGGACCTTGCAGCGGCTACCTGCATCGCGTCCTCAAAGTCCTTCATGGGCAAGGAAGCAGCGTAACGAATTGCCTCCGCGTCACCCGCCGCTACGCCGATGAAGCGGGTCAATTCGGCGATAAAGTTGCGTGCGCTTTTCCGTCCGCGCGACGGGGACACCAGGTAGTGGAAATTGGCGACGGAATGCCACGCAATGAACGCGGTTTGCCCGGTTGCCTCGATACGATCGAGAAGGGCCGCGGCGGTTTCCGAATGGGGGCGCCGATCCAGCGCCAGGTCGATGAGGACATCCGTGTCCAGCAGTATTTACAGATATTTCCTGGCCAGGGCCTCGTATCGCCCATCGTCGCGCCCGGCCGACTGCAGCCGGCCGCGCCAGCGCGTGGCGAATGACTGAGTGTGGCCCGCGGCCATTGCGCGCAGCGCGCCTTCCACGAGAGAAGAAAGCGATACGCCCCGCGAGCGCGCATATTGCTTGGCGACAGGCAGCAGCTCCGCATCCACTGTGAGGGTAAGTTTCCTTTTCATGGCTTCAGTACCACAAAGATACGTATAGCATAGTCATCAATACGTATATGTCAATGAGTCGCGTACACGAGCTCTATTCGCTTATCTTTTGTTCGGCAGTCTGGGCTGTGTGACCCTGATCATCGCCGCCATAAGATTCCTCTGAATTACAGCGTGCTCGCCCGCCTCGCTCCCGGGATAGTTTCCTCCCTCCAGAGCCCATCCATTGCTCTTTCGTTTGACATTGCCTGCTGGAATCGGCTAAAACAGAACGTGGATGGACCGCCGCTGGGGCGTTCCAGAAAATCGTTCAAGGAGGATCAATATGCCGCAGCCCGCTCTCGACACTCACGCGGAAGTACGGAAACTCAAACAGGCTGGCTGCCCGGAGGAGCAAGCAGAAGCCATGGTTGAATTGGTCAGCCGAGCTCCCCTGAACGCGCAGATCGTCAGCCGCCTCGAGCGGCTGGAATCGAAAGTTGACGATATCGAAGCCAACATGGCCACCAGGGCTGATTTGGCCTCTCTGCGCGCCGACATGGTGGAGCGCGTCGAGTCGCTGCGCGCTGACATGACGGAGCGCGTCGAGTCGCTGCGCGCCGGCATGACGGAGCGTGTCGAGTCGCTGCGCGCTGACGGCGTGGAATTGAACATGTCCGCCAAGGTCAGCGTTGAAGCTCTGCGGGCGCAAATGGTACGCATGATGTGGGTTCAGAGCCTGGCGCTGGCCACGCTCATCATCAGCATGACCGGCATCATGATCAGCCTTGCGGGCTGACGACCCTCAACCCTGCCTCACCGTTCCAGGGAATTCGTAAGGTTCCTCTGATCCACGCCAGCCCGCCCGGCGTGGAAGACAATTGAAGCGGGCTGGCTGACGCCGGCGCTTGCTCCCGGGCGTGAGGCGGGGGCGCCTTTGCTCGCCCGGCCCGCATATAATTCAAAGCGATGCAATCACCGGTGCTTGAGCGGCTGGTGGGCGGGGCGGTCCTGGTGGGACTGCTCCTGTTGCTGGCCCTGGCAATCGGCCCGCGGGAAGGGGTCCGCATGCCGGACGAAGAGGGTTCTGAACGCCCTGTGGCTGACGTCGCACCTCAACCCGCCGAACCGGACATCGCCGCGTCGGACGAAACCCGCCTGGAACCCGGTCCGCGCACCGTCGCCCAATGGGTGCCGCCGGGTTCGGTGCCCCACGCGCCGCAGCCCGCCAGGGCTTTCGTTGCACCACCGGAAACGAGCGAACAAGCCGCGCCCTTGCCGAGCCCAAGCGAAGCTTCAGAAACGCCCGTGGCCGGGGCCGCGGGCGCGCTTCAGTGGGCCGTGCAGCTCGGCAGTTTCTCCTCGCGCGCGAACGCCGATGCGCTGTCCGAATGGTGCCGTGAACAGGGATATGGCGTGCAGGTCGTGACCGGGCAGGACGGCGACCAGACCCTGCACAAGGTACGCGTGGGCCCCTATGCAGCCAGGGGCGACGCCGATTCGGCGGTCGCCGAGCTGGCTCTTCTGGGACGTGACGGTTTCGTTTCGGATTGGGAGAATGCATCGCCGTGACCCTGTTCGACTGGATCGTATTGGTGATTTTCATTTCCGCCGCCTGGCTCGGAATGAAACGCGGTTTCCTGTCCGCCGCCCTGAGCCTTGCGACCTGGGTTGCGGGCGTGTTTCTGGCCTTTGCCTTCGGCGACATGGTCGTGGACACGCTGCTGTCCGGGTGGCCGGCGAAGATCGAGGTCTGGCTCGCGAACAATCCGCTCGCCGGCGCAATTTTTCGCGGTCCGTCGGTCGCCGAGTCCGTGGCGCTCTGGGCGGCCAGGCTGGGCGTGCTCGTGGTCGTGCTCGTGATCGGCTCGACCCTGGCGGGCCTGGCCTCCCGGGCCGTGGAAAACAGCGTGCTGGCTTCCGCGAATCGCGCCTTGGGCGTATTATTGGGCGCAGCCAAAGGCTGGCTGATTGCAGGTGGACTTCTGCTCTTGTGCATACACGTGGGGCCCGAGACCTGGGTGCGGGATTCGATGAGCCTGCCTGTCCTTGAACCGGTCAGCGACGCCCTGAGCCTGCTGCTCAAGGCACTGGGTGGCCGCTGATGTGCGGGATCGTCGGCCTGATGGGTCACGGCGCGGCGGCGCCGGAAATCTACGACGCGCTCATCATGCTCCAGCACCGGGGCCAGGACGCCGCCGGCATCCTCACCGACGATGAAGGCATGTGCCGCAAGCGCCGCGCCCGCGGACTCGTGCGCGAGACGTTCCGCACCCGCCACATGCAGAACCTGCGGGGCTCGGCCGGCCTGGGCCATGTGCGCTATCCGACCGCCGGGTCCGACAAGAACTCGGAAACCCAGCCGTTCTTCGTCAACAGCCCCTACGGGATCGCCCTGGCGCATAACGGCAATCTGACCAATGCGCACGAGCTGGCCGGCGAGATGCGCCAGCGCGACCGCCGCTATCTGAATACCGATTCCGACAGCGAGCTGCTGCTCAACGTGTTCGCCCACGAGCTGCTGCGCACCTCGCGCCGGTCGATGGACACCGAAGCCGTCTTTCGTGCGGTGCGCGGCGTGCACAAGCGCTGCAAGGGCGCCTACTCGGTCGTCTGCATGATCCTGGGCTTCGGGCTGGTCGCTTTCCGCGATCCCTACGGCATCCGGCCGATGGTCGTCGGCCGGCGGGAAAGCGGCAAGGGGCCGGAATACCTGGTGGCTTCGGAAAGCGTTGCCCTGCAGCAGCTCGGCTTCGAACTGGAGCGCGACGTGATGCCGGGCGAGGCCTGGGTCTTCCCCTACGGCGAGGAAGCGGTGACCCGCCAGTGCGCGGCCCGCACGCAATACACACCCTGCATCTTCGAATACGTCTATTTCGCCCGCCCGGACTCGCTCATGGACCGCATTTCGGTGCACAAGGCGCGCCTGAGAATGGGCGAGCGCCTGGTGGAGAAGATCCAGCGCGAGCACGACACCAGCGACGTGGACGTCGTGATTCCGATCCCGGACACCAGCCGCACCAGCGCCATGGAAGTTGCGAACCGGCTGAACGTAAAGTACCGCGAGGGCTTCATCAAGAACCGCTACATAGGCCGCACCTTCATCATGCCGGGCCAGGACGAGCGCAAGCGCTCGGTGCGCCAGAAGCTCAACCCCATCAACCTGGAATTCCGCGGCAAGAACGTGCTGCTGGTGGACGATTCCATCGTGCGCGGCACGACTTCGCGGCAGATCGTCGAGATGTCGCGGGAGGCGGGCGCCAGGAAGGTGTACTTCGCTTCGGCCGCCCCGCCGGTCCGCTACCAGAACGTTTACGGCATCGACATGCCGGCGCCGGAGGAGTTGATCGCGGCCAACCGCACGGTGGAGGAAGTCGAGGAAAGAATCGGCGCCGACTGGCTGGTTTACCAGGACCTGGGCGATCTGATCTCGGCGGTCAACTTCCGGCGTGCGGAGATCACGGGTTTCGACGTTTCATGCTTCAACGGCCAGTACGTGACCGGCGGCGTGGACGGCAAGCTGCTCCGACGGGTCGCCAGGGAGCGCGCTGACAAGGTGCGGGCCAAGCGCAAATCGCGCAAGCGGAAGGCCAGGAAGGCCGCGCGGGTGGCCGGCGCCGAACCGGTGGCCGCCGCCCGCCCGCCGAAGATGGCCGAGCTGCCCGCCCTCGAAGTCAAAAGCAGCTAAACGAACCTGGGAACGAGGACGTCTCGTCCTCGCGGAGGGCGGGACGCCCTCGCTCCCAGGGGGAATTACCGGCTAAAGGTCGAACGCCTCGAGCCGGAACTCCTTCCCGTCGTGTTCCAGCGCCCAGCCGCGCTCGAACCAGTCGCCCAGTACGATCCGCGTGGCGGGTCCGCCGTCCAGTTCGAATTCGTGCACATCGGGACGGTGCGTGTGGCCGTGAATGAAGCGCCGCACTTCGCTCGCGCGCATCGCCTCGGCCACCGCGTCCGCGTTGACGTCCATGATCTCCATCGGCTTGCCGCCGGTTGAAATGCGGCTGGCGTCACGCGCCTGGGTGGCCAGCGCACGCCTGGCGGCCAGCGGCAGGGCCAGGAACTGCGCCTGCCACTTCGGATCGCGGACCATGGCGCGAAACTCCTGGTAGTCATGATCGTCGGTGCACAGGCTGTCGCCGTGCATCAGGAGCACGTTTTCTCCGCCCAGGTTCACGACGCTGGTTTCCGGAAGCAGCGTCACCCCCGTGCGGCCGCAAAAGCCGTCCCCAACCAGGAAGTCCCGGTTGCCGTGCACGAACCACGCCGGGACCCCGTCTGAAGTCAGTTCCGCCAGCGCGTCCATGATCCCGCCGGCATGCGGATCGTCGTCGTCGTCGCCCACCCAGGCCTCGAAGAGATCGCCCAGGATATAGAGCGCCTCCGCTTCGGCGGCGCGATGCTTCAGGAATTCGCGGAAGGCTTGGGTTGCGGCGGGTCGGGTGGCGTCCAGGTGGAGATCGGAGATGAAAAGGGTGCTCATTCAGTCACGCGCAGGACCCGTTCGATAATCACCGGCGCCGCCGGCACGTCGCGATCGAACGGGCCGCCCGGCCCGGTGGCCCGGTTCCCGATCTCGTCCACGACCTCCATGCCGCTGACTACCTGTCCGAACACGGCATATCCCCAGCGACCCGGGCGCGGATTGAGCGCCACGTTGTCCTGAAGATTGATGTAGAACTGGTTTTTCGCCGAATGCGGATCGCCGGTACGGGCCATGGCGATCGTGCCGCGCACGTTGGAGCGGCCGTTGCCGGATTCGTTGGGCAGGGTTTCGTCGATCAGGCGCTCCTGGAAATCCACCGACCATCCGCCGCCCTGGATCACGAAGTCCTGGACCACGCGATGGAAGATCGTGCCTTCGTAGAAGCGGCTGCCGGCCAGGAGCAGGAACTGCTGTACCGTGAGCGGGGCGTCGTTGGCGAACAGCTCCAGCGTGAAGGCGCCCGCGGTCGTTTCCACCCGCACCCGCGGGAAGGGATCCATTTCCGCCTCCGCTTCGGCCGGTTCCTGCGCGCCGGCGGCGCCGGCGCCCAGCGCCAGCACGCACAGCGCGGCGGCCCACACGTGGGAGCGAAGGCGTCTCGCCTTCGCCGAGGGCGGGACGCCCTCGCTCCCAGGGGGGGTTGGAATTCTCGTATATCTCATTTCGGTTGGTCCTGCGATTACGTCATGTTGAAAATGGCGGCATCGAGCGTGTTCTGCAACAGCATGGCGACGGTCATCGGCCCCACTCCGCCCGGCACCGGCGCAATCCAGGCCGCACGCTTGCGCGCCGCCTCGAATTCTACGTCGCCGCGCAGCTTCCCGTCGCTCATTCTGGTAATGCCGATGTCCAGCACAATGGCGCCCTCGCGCACCCAGGCGCCCGGAATGAGCCCCGGCTTGCCCACCGCGCTGCAGAGGATTTCCGCCTGCCGGACGTGTTCTTCAAGGCGGGTCGTGAACCGGTGGCAGACCGTGACCGTCGCGCCGGCCAGCAGCAGCTCCAGCGCCAGCGGGCGCCCCACCAGGTTCGACGCGCCGACCACAACGCAGTGCTTCCCCTTCGGATCGACGCCGATCTTCTCCAGCATGCGGATCACCCCGACCGCGGTGCAGGGCCGCAATCGGGGCGTGCGCAGCGCCAGCAGTCCGAAGGTCAGCGGATGAAACCCGTCCACATCCTTGCCCGGGTCGATGCGCTGGATGACGTTCAGCGAGTTGATGCGCTCGGGCAGGGGCAGCTGCACCAGGATGCCGTCCACGTTCGGGTCCGCGTTGAATTCGTCGATCAGGGCCAGCAGGGTCGGCTCGTCCGTATCCGCCGGAAGGTTGTGATCCAGCGACGCGATGCCGGCGCCGGCGCAGGCCCGCCGCTTGTTCCGCACGTAAACCTGCGAGGCCGGGTCCGCTCCCACCAGCACCGTGGCCAGCGCCGGCGCCCGGTGGCCCTCGGCAAGCCGCTCGATGACCGTCTGCCGGATTTCCTCACGGATCGCGGACGCTATGGCCTTGCCGTCAATCAGTTGCGCGGTCATCAGGATCCGGTTGGCCGTGAACAGAGGAGATTTTACCGACTGCATCGCGTGCTCACCAGCACGGCCGCCATCAAGTTCCGCTCCCCGTTCAGGTGACGGCGGCCTGCAAGGTTGCTATCATCCGGGGCCTCTTGAGCGGTCTGCCAGACCCCGCATCCGGGAGAGGACTACATGCGATTTTCGATCATTCTCTGGGCCATGGTGCAGGCATTGCGGTTCACCAGGCTCCGCTACGCCGAGTTCAGGGACCGCCTGAAGGAAAGAAACGTCATTGCGCAGTTCAAGCTGCAAAACAATTCCGCCGGGCGCTGGGTGCAGATCGAAAACGGCAGGATCCGCTCGGGGACGGGCATTCACGAGAACCCCGACTTCGCCGTGGTCTTCAAGAACCGGGCGATCGCCGAGGAATTCCTGACGCCTCCATTCGACCAGCTCGTGCGCGTGGACGCGGCCAAGAACTTCAAGCTGACCGTGGAAGGATCGGACGAGGCGTCGGTGTGGTTCATGATCACGCTGAACCGCATGCAGTCGATCCGCTGGAAGATCGGCACCGACATGGGCAACGGCGTGACCCGCTACACCAACGGCACCAACGGCGGTCCTATCTTCGTCTATGTCAAGGAAGGCAAGATCATCCGCATTACCCCGGTGGATTTCGACAAGGACGACGCGCCCTCATGGACCATCAAGGCCCGGGGCAAGGAATTCACGCCGCCGCGGCGCACCACCCTGGCCGCGCACGGCCTGTGCCAGAAATCCATGGTCTATTCGAAGAACCGCATCCTCCATCCGATGAAGCGGGTGGACTTCGACGTCGACGGCGAGCGCAACATCCAGAACCGCGGCAAGTCGGAATTCGTGCGCATCAGTTGGGACGAGGCGCTGGACATCGTGGTCAAGGAAATCAAGCGCTCCAAGGCGCATGGCCCGGGCGCGGTGCTGGTCACGCACGGCTCGCACCACCAGTGGGGCAACCTGGGGCATTACCTGAGCGCCTTCAACCGCTTCTGGAACCTGATCGGCTGCTCCAAACTGCACAACAATCCCGATAGCTGGGAGGGCTGGTACTGGGGCGCAATGCACCACTGGGGCAACAGCCTGCGGCTGGGCACCCCGGAGTTCTACGGCACCGTGGAGGACTGCCTCAAGGAAGCCGAGCTGATGGTGTTCTGGTCGAGCGACCCGGACGCCAGCTACGGCTACGAGGGCACGGTCCGGCGCGAGTGGGCCAGGGAGCTGGGCATCCCCATGGTCCATATCGACCCGTTTTTGAACCACACGGCCGCGCACCTGGGCGGCAAGTGGATCTCGCCCAAGCCGGGCACCGATTCGGCGCTGGCCCAGGCGCTCTGCTACGTCTGGATCACCGAGGACCTCTACGACAAGGAGTTCGTCGAGAAGCGCACCACCGGCTTCGACGAATGGAAGGCCTACATCCTCGGGGAGTCCGACGGCACGGCGAAGACGCCCGAATGGCAGGAGGCGGAGACCCGGGTGCCGGCGCGCGAAGTCCGGGCGCTGGCCCGCCAATGGGGCAGCAAGAAGACCTATCTGGGCGCCGGCGGCTGGGGTTGCGGCCTGGGCGGCGCAGGGCGCGGCCCCATGGGCGTGCAATGGGCGCGGATGATGACCATCCTGGGCGCGATGCAGGGCTTCGGCCGGGCAGGCGTGAACTTCGGCAATCTGCAGTTCGGGGCCCCGCTGGACTTCTCCTTCTACTTCCCCGGCTATGCCGAAGGCAGCATGTCGGGCGAACTGACCTACAGCGCCAATGCGGCCAACAACTACCAGCGTATGCCGCATGTCGTGACGATGAACTCGTCGCGCCAGAACATCCCCAAGATCCGGCTGCCCGAGGCGATCATGGAGGGCAGCGCGATGGGTTTCCTCACCGACGTTTCCTCGGTGCGCGGCCAGTTCCTGCGCTACGGCTATCCGGCGCCCGGTCACGCGAAGATCCAGATGATGTACAAGTACGGCAGCCCCAACTTCGGCACGATGGTCGATTCCAACCGCTGGGTGCAGATGTACCAGTCGGAGAACCTGCCGTTCGTCGTGAACCAGTCGATCTGGTGGGAGGGCGAGACGCCGTACTCGGACGTCATTCTTCCGGCCTGCACCGTATTCGAGCGCTGGGACATCGGCGAGTACTACAACGTCGGCGCGGGCTACGTGCACCATATGTTCTCGATGGTCAACCACCGCGTGGTGTCGCTGCAGCACAAGTGCATCGAACCGCTGGGCGAGTCGAAGTCCGACTACGACATCTTCCTGGCCGTGATCGAGCGCCTGGGGCTCGGCGCGATGTACTCGGAGGGCGGCAACACCGAACTGGACTGGTGCAAGCGCGTGTTCGATTCCTCCGACGTGGCCAAGCACACCACCTGGAAGGAGTTCCTGAAGAAGGGCTATTTCGTCGTGCCGGCGGATCCGGAGGACGCGCGCGCTCCCACCGCCAACCGCTGGTACTACGAAGGCCGGAAGAAGGACACGCCCGAGCCCTATCCGCTGCCGGCGGACTACGTGGGCGAGTTCGGCGAAGGACTGCAGACGACGTCCGGCAAGTTCGAGTTCCTGCCCGATACGCTGAACCAGATCGACGACCCGGCGCGGCCGCCGCTCAACAAGTACCAGAAGAGCTACGAGAACGCCGAGGCCGACCCGGCCCTGGCGGACTTTCCGTTGCAACTGCTGACGCCGCACACGCGCTATCCGTTCCACATCATGGGGGACGACGAGGGCTGCACGCTGCAGGACATCCGTGAGCACCGCGTCACGGTGAACGGCCATTCCTACCTGGTGGCGCGCGTCAATCGCGAGGACGCTGAAGAACGAGGGGTCCAGGACGACGACCTCATACGCCTGTGGAACCTCAGGGGCTCGGTGGTCTGCGCTGCCCAGGTGACGGACCGGCTGCGTCCCGGCGTGGTCAGCGCCTGCACCGGGTCGGCGCAGTACCGGCCCGTCGGGGAGCCCGGCAACTCGACCGACCTGGGCGGCTGCGTGAACATGCTCAATCCCAAGAAAACCATTACCGAGCAGGCCAGCGGCATGGCGCCCAACACGTCGCTGATCCAGTTCGAGAAATGGACCGGCGTCGATACCTGGCAACGGTCGGAGGCGGCGTGATGGCGAAGAAATGGAACATGATCGTCGATATCGAGCGCTGCGATAACTGCCGCAACTGCTTCCTGGCGACAAAAGACGAGCACATCGGCAACGAGTTCCCCGGCTATTCGGCCCCGCAGCCGGACCGCGGGCACAGCTGGGTGGACATCAAGCGCCACGAGCGCGGCAATTGGCCGGCGGTCGAGGCGCACTTCATGCCGGTGATGTGCAACCATTGCGACGACGCGCCCTGCATGAAGGCGGCGAAGGACGGCGCCATCACCAAGCGCGCCGACGGCATCGTGCTCATCGATCCGGTCAAGTCGAAGGGCCAGAAGGAGATCGTGGACGCCTGCCCGTACGGCGCGATCTACTGGAACGAGGAGGAGCAGGTGCCGCAGGCCTGGTTCTTCGATGCGCACCTGCTCGACGGGGGCTGGGACAAGACCCGCGTGGAGCAGGCCTGCCCCACCAACGTGTTCCGCTCGCTGAAGGTCGAGGACAAGGAAATGCAGCGGATCGCCGAGGAAGAGGACCTGGAGGTCCTGAAGCCCGAGTTGGGCTCACGGCCGCGCGTGTATTACAAGAACATGCACCTGATGACCCACTGCTTCGTGGCCGGGTCGGTCGTGGTCGATGTGAATGGCGTCGAGGAGTGCGCCGGCGACGTCGAAGTCGTACTCAGCCGGGACGGCTCGGAGGTGGCGCGAACGGCCACCGACATGTTTGGCGACTTCCGCTTCGACAGGCTGGAAACGGATAGCGGTTCGTACCAACTGGAATTCAAGGCGGATTCAGGCGCCGCATCCGCGCAGTTCGAACTGGGCGAGGAAAGCCTTTATCTCGGCGCCATAGCACTGGCCGGCGCTTAACTTCCGGTCTTTTCGCTCCCCCGTCCTGTGCGGAGCGTCGGCGGCAGGACAGCCGCCGCCGAGCCCCATGGATGGGTTCATGCGTCTCCGCACAGGACGGGGGAGCGAAAAGACCGCAGCGCAAAGCCCGCGTAGCCGTTTTCGACGACCTGATCGCATCGCTCCACGTAGGCCGGGAAGCCGCCCACGTACGGTAGGAAGCCGCCCGGTTTGCCGGGGATATTCGCGCCCGTGTACCAGGACGCGCAATCGCCGCGTATCGAGCGTTGCGCGACCTCGTCGTTGTGGACCGCCCAGGCGTCCTCGTGTTGCGCCTCGGCTTCGATCGCATCCAGTCCGCGCTCGCGCATGTGCACCAGGCAATCGGCGATCCAGTCCACGTGCTGCTCCACGCCCGTGACCATGTTGATCAGCACCGACGGGCTGCCCGGGCCGTTCACCATGAACAGGTTGGGGAAGCCGTGGGTCGCCAGGCCGAGATAAACGCGCGGGCCGTCCGTCCACTTCTCGCGCAGTAACAGGCCGTTGCGGCCGCGCAGATCCATGGCCAGCAGCGCGCCCGTGATCGCGTCGTAGCCGGTCGCGAACACGATGGCATCCACCGCGTGCACGGTTTCGCCAACGCGAATGCCCTCGGGCACGATGCCGTCGATCGGATCCCGGCTGATGTCCACCAGGGTCACGTTGTCGCGGTTGTAGGTGGGGTAGTAATCGGTATCCACGCACATGCGCTTGCAGCCCAGCGGGAAGTCGGGAGTCAGAAGTTCGGCCAGTTCTTCGTCGTCCACGAGTTCGCGGATCTTGCGGCGCACGAAGTCGGACGCCGTCCGGTTGGCTTGCGCGTCGAACAACAGGTCGGCGAACGCGCCCTGGAACGCCAGCCCGAAGTCCCCCCACCAGCGCTCGTACACGTCGTCGCGCTCCTGTTCGGAAACGGCCAGCGCGGACCGGCCCGCCGGTTTGAACGGCAGCGCGGTGAAGCCCTTCTTCGATGCAGCCCGAATCTCGCCGTAGCGGGACTTCACGTCGTTCAGTTCATCCGTCTCCAGCGGCCGGTTGCTGGCCGGAACGGCGTAGTTGGGCGTGCGCTGGAACACCGACACATGCCCGGCCTGCGCCGCGATCAGCGGAATGCACTGGATGCCGGACGATCCGGTGCCGATCACGGCCACCTTCAGGCCAGAGAAATCGACCTGCTCATGCGGCCACTGGCCGGTGTGATACGTGGCGCCGGCGAACGTGTCGCGCCCCGGAATATCCGGCAGATTCGGCGTTGACAGCACGCCGCTCGCCATGATGCAGAAGCGCGCCCTGTGCGTTTGCCCGTCGTCGGTCGTCACCATCCAGTGCGAGGGGGCCTGGTCGGCAGCCTCCTCGAAGGTGGCCGCCGTGACGCGCGTGTTGAATCGTATGTCGCGGCGCAGGTCGAACCGGTCGGCCACGTGGCGGATGTAGGAGAGGATTTCCGGCTGCGACGCATATCGCTCCGTCCACTCCCAGTCCTGCTGAAGGTCGTCGTCGAACTGGTACGAGTAATAGATGCTCTCGATATCGCAGCGGCACCCCGGATAGCGGTTCCAGTACCAGGTGCCCCCCACGTCGCCGCCCGCTTCGAAGGCCCGCACGGAAAAACCCAGCCGGCGGAATTTGTACAGCGCGTAGACGCCGGCGAACCCGGCGCCGACCACGATCACGTCCAGCAGCGCTCCGGACGAGCCGCTTGCCGTGGACCGCTCAGGCACTTTGCTCACGGCTGCAGGGATGCGCGTGTCCGCAGGGCGCACTTCACCTGGTTGGGAAAGGGTTGATGGTCTTCACGATAGAGCGGCACGATATCTTCTTTCCGGTTGGCTTGCAGCACCTCCCCGAATTCGAAAGGGAGTCCTTTGGCGGCGTCCGGCAATTCGGCACAAACGAAATGGGCGCCAACCGCAAACCGGCAGTCGTTCGGCAAGGCTCCGGCGAAGCCTTCGCGGTTTCCGCTGCGCAGCCGACCGTCGACGAACGTGGCCAGCACTTCCCGCGCCGTGCTGCGCAGCAGGTCGTCGAAGGGATCGTCGGATTGCTTCCGGAACACCATGATGTCCGCCGCCAGCCCCGCTTCCAGTTCGCCCGTGACCGCCTCGAGCCCCAGCGCGTAGGCGCCGTTGCCTGTGGCCATTTGCCACAGGTCCGCCGAAGACAGGGCCGGGCTGCCCGACCCGCTCCCGTGGAGGTCGTTCGCACATCGCAGTTCCTCAAGCATGTTGTACGACCCCGAGAGCGACCAGTCCGTGCCGATCGCGATCTGCACGTTCTCGCGAAGCAGCGCGGGAATGTCCGCCGTTTCGCCGTACAGGGCGACGTTGGAGCGCGGCGACCAGATCAGCGTCACGTCCATCTCGCCCAGTCTTGCAATGTCACCGGAATCCAGGCCTACGCCGTGGATTACCGAGAAGCGCCGACCGGAATTGCGCGTCGCGACATAGTCCAGAAAGAACCGGCCTTCCAACCGGGCGACGAGGTCCGTGCCCTCCGCCACATGCGGGACGTAGGGCGCGTGCGCGGGAAGATCCTCGGTCAACTCCGGGCTGAAGGCCTCCTCGCCGTCGTAGGCAAAAGACGGCAACCGGCGGATGCGCTGCATCGCTTCCTGGCCGAAGGGAAACGTCCTCATGTCGGCGGCATACTCGTATCCTGGTCGCCGCCGGGAACCGGCGTTCTTTGCCAGACCCTGCACTGCGCCCGACCCGGCGATCAGCGTCGTGCCGGCAATCAGGTGCCGAAGCTCGATCCAGAAGAGCGTCTTCGCATCGTTCGTGCCGTCCTTGTAACGAATCTTGTCCTCGCCGTCCCCGACGCCGGACTCGGGAATCCATTCGTCGCGATGCGCATAAACGGGCAGCTTCGCCCGGTCCCGCGCCGTCAGCATCTGGAAACTGTAGCGCGTGTGCGCGTGCGGATTGATCAGCCCCGGGGACACGTAGTTCCCCCCGCAGTCGAATACCGCGGCGCTGCCCGCCGCGGACCCGATTCCGTCTTCTGAAACCAGCTCGACGATCCTGCCCCTGGAGATGAGCACCGCGCCATACTGCGCGCCGTCCATGCCCGTCAGCAGGTTGCCGATGATCAGCGTCCTCTCCGATTCGGAGCCGCCCGCCGTGAACCGACACGTCCCCGCGGGAGCCGAGCTTGCGTGTTCACTCGAATCGGACTCCCGGGCGGCAGAAGAACCAGGCGCCGCGCCCAACAGCATCGTCCAAAAGAGCACTGCTGCCGCCAGCGAAGAAGTCGCCGGTACGCCTTCGGCCCCGATCCTTGATCCATTCATGACGATGCTGCGTTGGTATGCGCGCGCAATAGTGCGCCAGGCGCCGGCAACGATCAAGCGGTAACCGAAGTCGAGTGCGGGGAAGGGATCGGCCTTCAGCGCTTACCCTTCAGGACCCATCGCGACAGTACGGCGTGGAGTACGAAGGCCGAGATCATGCCGTCGGCTGCCGGGACCGTCGTCAGCGCCAGCAGCTCCTGGTTGGCGGCAGCGGCCACACCGGTTCCGGCTATCCATGCGAGCAAGGCGGAGTAGCCGACCGGCGGTCGCGCGGACAGGCGCTCCAGCCTGTAGTCAGAGCCGCTCAACAGGAAGAAGTCGGCGATATAGACGCCGGCAATCGGGGTAGCGGCGATTCCGAGAATCAGTACGAAGGGCAGGAACACGTCCATGATGCCCAGCACCGCACCCAGTGTGCCCAGCGCGCCGGCCGCCATCGCCAACTGTTTGTCCGAGAACCGGCGGAAGGAGGCGGCCAGTGTCAGTACCGCCGAATACAGGTTGACGGTATTCGTCGTCCAGGTCGAAAAGACCAATATGAACAAGGCGGGCAGGGCCACACCCAGGAGAACCATGATCTTCATGATGTCGGATTCGGCGAACGCGAGGGCCGGAATGCCGGATGCCAACATGATCAGAGGGTAGCCGGCCGCGAGCCCGGAGACCGATTTCACGCCCTCCAGCCCGGTGCGTGCGTAACGGGTCAGATCCGGTCCCGACACCGCCATGAGAATGTTGGCCCCCACTACGGTTGAAATGGCCAGGCCCACCGACATTCCCCCGGCGCCGGGGGCCGACCAGAGGTCCTGCAACTGGATGCGCTGCAGTACCAGATAGACCACGTAGAGCATGAACAGCGCCAGTAGCGGGACCGCCAGGCTGGAAAACCGTTCGATAAAGCGGAAGCCGTACATTGCCGTCAGACTCATGGCAACGCAGCCGACAAAGGCGCATAAAGCCCTGGGTATCGCGATTCCGTAGAAGGCGTTAACCGCCTAGCGGATGGCCCCGCCGAAAATGTCTCCGGTGGCGGCGAAGTAGCCGACGTAGGTCATCGCCAGCAGTGGATTGACCAGAAAGCGAACCAGGCTGCGGCCGAACGCAAACTGAATGATCATGTAAGTCGACAGCCGCGTGCGCGCGCCGATGATCGACGTAACGATCATCATCAGGCCCACGATCGCGCATCCGCCGAACAGCGCAAGCGCGGCCCTTCGCAAACCGAGAGCGAGGCTGATTTCCGACCCGATGTAGAAGATTGGGAGGGTTACGCCGATCCCGAATACCACAACCGCGATCCGGAAGCCGCCGATCGTGGCCTGGTCGGGCACCCGGCTGCGCGTATGGTCGCCGGTGGATTCCGGACGTGCTTTCATGTTCCGCGGTTCGGCCGGTCGCAGTCTGTCGATTGCCGGGAAAGCCTAGCGGTCGGCAAACGCTGCGCAAACTACTCTTTCGAGTGGGTTCCTTCACTTCCGCCGCCCAGTAGGATTTTTTGGATCGGTCTGAGAAGTTCAGGAGCGCCCATGAATGCCCGAACCAAGGTCATGTACCTCAATCCGGTAGGGACATCGGCCTACGATGACGTCTTCGCGGATATGGCGCGCAAATTCAAGTGTCCCGACACAGAGGTGCACATCGCGTCGCTCAACCCCAATTCGGTCGCTCCGGAAATGAACAACCTGGAGTATCGCGCCTACGAGTCGCTGATCGTGGCGGACACGGTCAAGGCGGCGCGGCAGGCGGCCCTGAGCGGATTCGACGCCATGGCCATCGGATGCTTCTATGATCCCGCGCTGCTGGACGCGCGGGAAATTTCCGGCGACACGGCAATTGTCGGGCCCTGCCAGGCGTCGATTACGGCGGCTTTGAATGTCGCCAACAACTTCTCGATCATCATCGGCCGCACCAAGTGGGAAGACCAGATGAAACAGACCGTGCATGAGTATGGATACGGACAGAAGCTCGCATCTTTCGAGGCCGTGGGGCTTCGCGTCGAGGAGTTTCACAAGAATCTCAAGGAAACCAGGAAGCAACTGGAACTCGCTGCGGTGCGCGCGGTTGAGGAGAGCAAGGCGGAGTCCATCATCCTGGGTTGCACGCTGGAGGTGGGTTTCTATGCGGAACTGCAGGAGTTCCTGCGTGCACGGTTCTCCGCCAATGTCCCGGTCATCGACTGCTCCATCGCAGCGCTGAAGGCCGCCGAAAGCGCCGCCTGGCAAAAGCGGATCGGCTGGACAAACAGCCGTGTCTGGGGCATGGAGCCGCCGCCGGAAGACGAGCTTGAGCGGTTCGAAATCTTTCGCCGTGACTACGAATTCGGGAACCTGATCAAGGTGCCGGCAGACTGATCCGACCCGCTGCGGGAGGCCCCAAGACTACACTTCCGAGTAGTTGGCAGCCCCTGGTTCGACGGCTACTGTTTTGCGTGAAAGCAACGTGGCAATGAGTCCGTAGAGGGGTCGCCGAGCAGAGCGCTTCCACGGGATTCGTTGTCCCGGACCTGACTGCCGGAGGAGCTCTATCATGCAGAACTTCGCACTTTCTCTACGAGGCGCGCTGGGGTTGGGGGTGACCCTTGCGCTTGCGATCTCGCTTTCTCAACAGGCCGCGGCCCAGGCCATGCTGGAGGAAATCGTCGTTACCGCCCGCCAGGTCGAGGAGAACATTCAGGACGCGCCGATCACGGTGAATGCCATGACCGCGGCGCAACTGGAGGACGCGGGGGTTACCCAGACGGCGGACTACATTCAGTTCATTCCCAACGTGACGCTTGCCGAATCGCAGACCATCGGAACTTCATTCCTGACGGTGCGGGGCCTGAGCCGCGTGCGCAACGGCGAATTGCCCGTGGCGGTCGTCGTGGACGATGTCCTTATCGTCAACGCGCGCCAATTCATCGGCCAGGTGTTCGACACCCAGCAGATCGAGGTCGCCAAGGGTCCGCAGGGCGCGCTTTATGGCCGCAACGCCTCCAACGGAGCGATCATCGTTACCACCAAGGCGCCCAGCGAAGAGCCTGAAGGCCATGTAAAGCTGAGTTACGGGACGGCCGACGAAATGGGCGTGGAGGGTTCCTACAGCGGCCCGATCAGCGATAACGCCGCCTTTCGTTTGTCGGGTCGCGTGGTGAACCGGGACGGTTATTTCCATAACGTGACCCGGGACGAGGACGTTGACCCTTACGAGGACCGCACGCTGCGCGCGCGGCTTAGCTGGTCGCCGAGCGACACGATATCCGTTGACCTGAAGGGACAGGTGTCGAAGCACTCCGGCAAGGGCATCGGCTTTCATTGGCCGGGCGCCGCTCAGTTCGAGATCTTCGGAGTCTTCCTGGGCACGGCCGAGGAACTGGGCGTGACCGTTGACCAGGTGGTCAGCGAAGGCGCGAATCTGACCGGGTTGCCCTACGTGGCCAACAATCCGGATAGCGGCACCCGCGACACTTCGACCTTCTCGGTGAAGATCGATGCCTCGTTCGACTTCGCGGACATCAAGTCCGTTACCACCTACGATGAGTTGCAGACTTCGTCGGTGGCGGATCGTGCACCCTACCTGTCGTACTTCGACGGCACGCAGCACTCCTTCGTGGACGTGGACGGCTGGAGCCAGGAAATCCGCTTCACCTCGAATTCCGCTGGCCCGCTGAGCTGGCAGTTCGGCGGCTATTACCTTGCCTGGGAACGGTTGCGCTCCACCGTTTCCGGGATCGACAAGGGCCAGGGGAACATCCGCGCCATCGACGTGCCCGAATTCGAGGACAGCACCAACCCGACAGGCGTTGACCCCGGCTCCTTCCTTTCGTTTGTCGAGGACAGTTACGCCCAGGCCGTGTTCGGCAGCGTGGAATGGGCGATGACCGATCAGTTCACCGTCAACGTTGCCGGTCGTTACGACCGCGAAAACCGCGAGCAGCTTGTGAATCCCTACAACACCGCGGGCCGGGTCTACAGCCGGGCTGACGCGTCCGGCGTGAATCGGCCCTACGGCGCGGCAGCCTGCTCGGGCGCTCCGGGCGACATGCCCGGGGTCACCTGCGGCGCCTACGCGACGTTCAGCGAGTTGCTGGCCAACACCCGTCCTTCGCGCGAAACCAATGAGGCGGAATTCAGCAAGTTCCAGCCCAAGGTTACGCTGGCTTATGCCGCCACCGACGAAATCAACCTTTACGGAAGCTGGGGCATCGGCTATCGCGCCGGGCAATTCAACTATCCCGGAATCGGGATCATCAGCGCCACGGCGAACGAGTTCATCGAGCAGGAGGAAAATTCGGCCTTCGAGGTCGGCGTGAAAGGCGACTATGGCAATTTCCGGTTCAATGCCGCGTGGTTCTCTTCATCGGTGGACAACACGCAGTATTTTCCCTTTGACGGGCTCGCCTTCGTGCAGGTTTTCGAGGACATCGACGAAGCGGACCTGGACGGATTCGAACTGGAAGCTGCCTGGCGCCCGCTGGAGAATCTGGATCTCTATGCCGCCTACGGCAAGACCAATGCGGAGATCACCGCATACGCAGAGCGCCCCGGAACGGTGGGCAACGACCTTCCTTATGTCCCCAAGGATACGTTCAATGCCGGCGCCCGGATCGAGTTCGATTTGGGCGCCGGGTTGACGTTCTTTGCCCGGGCGGACTACGAACGGCGCGGGGAGCAATTCTGGACTCCTGAGAACACGCATCCCCGCGACACCCTGAGCCTGGTGAACCTGCGGGCGGGACTGGAAGGCGACAACTGGGCAACGTCGCTTTACGTGAACAACGCGGCGGACAAGGAGTACAACTCCGAAGTCGTCACTCCGCTGTTCGTGCACCCGGCGGCGCCGCGGGTCTGGAGAGTCGATTTCCGCTACAACTTCTGAAGTTCCTGAGCCGGCCACACGGTAGCGTTCGGGTGGCCGGCGATATGGATTCGTTCACCCAGGAACTCATTCAGGACTCGCTGACCGCGACCTCCGAGGAAATGTTCGCCGCCATGGCGCGGGCGGCCATGAGTTCGGTGATCTACGAGGTACTGGACTTCGGCGTTGCCATTACCGACGCGGAAGGCAACCTGGCGAGCGTGGGCGCCGGCATTCCGGGCTTCGTGGGAATGCTGGCGCCGGCCGTGCACGCGGTACTGACCAGGCATCCCCGGCCGTCGATACAGCCGGGCGACATCTTCATCGCCAACGATCCTTATGAGGGAGGCGTCAGCCACGCCAATGACGTGGTGCTGGCCATGCCCGTGTTCTTTGATGGCCGGCTGATCGCGTGGACCGCGAACAAGGGGCATTGGGTGGACATCGGCGGCATGACTCCGGGCTCCATGTCGCCCGAGGCAACGGAACTGTTCCAGGAAGGCCTGATCCTGCCCCCGCTCAAACTTTTCGAGGCCGGCAGTCCCGTCGAGGCGATATTCGAGATCATTCGCGCGAACAGCCGTTTGCCCGATCAGGCTCTGGGGGACCTGTGGGCAGGCGTGGCGGCGCTCAGGCTGGGGGAGCGAAGGCTGCGGGAGCTGTGCGGCAAGTACGGTCGAACCACACTGGTTGATGCGATCCGGCGCTACATGGACTACGGCGAGACCATGGCCCGCTATGGCCTGGCTTCGCTTCCCGAAGGCGAGTTCCGGGGCGCGGATCGGCTGGATGACGGCCGGGAGATCAGGGCGCTGATTCGAATAGGCCGCGGGGAGATGACCATCGATCTGCGCGACAATCCGGACCAGGACGACGGTCCCGTCAACGGCACTCGCGACGCCACACTGGTCGGCGCCCGGGCGGTCTTCAAGTCGATCACCCTGCCGGAGCCATGGGCCAATGCCGGTTGCTTCCGTCCTCTGAAGGTCCTGACGCGTCCCGGCTCGATATTCGATGCGCTTCGTCCCGCGGCTGTGGGGCTCTATTACGAAAACAAGATGCGGTCCAAGGACCTGATCCTCAAGACGCTCGCGCCACACATGCCGGACCGGCTTCCCGCCGGCCACTTTTCCTCGATTTGCGCAACCGTGATTCGTTCGCAGACGCCGGGCGGTCCGGACTTGACTTTCGTCGAACCGCAGCTGGGCGGCTGGGGGGCAGGTCACGACCGCGATGGCGACAGCGCGCAGTTTTCCATTTCCCACGGCGATACGTTCAACTGCCCGGTGGAAGTCAACGAATCCCGCAACGGTATCCATGTGCGCCGCTACGCGCTGAATCCGGAAGCCGCGGGAGCCGGCCGGTTTCGAGGCGGGAAGGGCGTGGAGCTGCAGTACGAAATCGTCGGACGCAGAGGCTGGGTCACGGCCGGATACACGCGTTGCGCGGTCCCTGCATGGGGACTCGCCGGCGGTATGGATGGAACCGGAAACCGCATCGAGATCAAGCGGCGCGGCCAGGCACCGGAAGCTCGCGCGGCCTTCAACAACGCGGAACTGGCCAGGGGTGACGTGGTGCGGATCGTTACCGGCAACGGCGGCGGGTTCGGCAACCCCTCTCGCCGCAGCAGAGAACGCATCCTGCAGGACTTGCGGAACGGTTATGTGTCCGTCCGGGAGGCTGTGGAGACCTATCGAGTGGCTCCCGAAGTTGCCGCCGCTGCCGCGCAACCTTGAAGTCCTCTTCGATATTGAAATGAGCAGCCCGTGACCGGCGCGGACGGACCTCCGCCTGTTTACGGTCCGGCGCGTTACTGGTTCGTGACCGGTGTGCTGATGCTGGCCTACATGGTCTCGTACGTGGACCGTTCCATTCTTACCCTTTTGGTCGAACCGATCCGGCGTGACATGGGGTTCAGCGACATACAGATCAGCCTCCTGCACGGGCTTGCGTTTGCGCTGTTTTATTCGCTGATGGGCTTTCCGATCGGACGCATCGCCGACAGGCGTCATCGCGTCGGCATTATCGCCATCGGTATCGCGGTCTGGAGTCTGATGACGGCGGTGTGCGGAGTCGCCCGAAACTTCGTCCAGTTCTTCCTGGCCCGCGTGGGTGTCGGCGTTGGCGAGGCGGCGCTGAATCCAGCCGCCTATTCGATACTTGCCGACTACTTCCCGCGCGAAAAACTGTCACGTGGAATCAGTACCTACGTGATGGGAACCTACATGGGGTTCGGCGTTTCCTACCTTGTGGGCGCCTGGGTGCTGGGCGTCGTGCAGGACATGCCGGACTTCGAGATTCCACTGCTAGGCCGGTTCTATTCTTGGCAAATGGCGTTTTTCCTGGTTGCCGCCCCCGGGATACTGCTCCTGCTGCTGTTGATGACTGTTCGCGAACCCTATCGCCGCGACCGTCTGTACAAGCACGGCGCGAGCGGGCAGGGCGTGCCATTGCGGGAGTTTCTCGCGTTCGTGAATGCCAACCGGCGCACTTTTCTCTGCCACGCCGCCGGCTACGGGTGCCTGGGGGTGCTGGTCAACGGGATGGCTTTATGGACGCCCACCTTCCTTGTCCGCACTTACGGCTGGGAAATGGTCGACGCGGGATTCGCCTACGGCGCCATTCTTCTCGTATTCGGAGCGGGCGGGATCTATTGCGGCGGGTGGCTGGCGGACTATCTGCAGGCGCGCGGGCAGCGCACGGCCACCTTTCGCACCGCGGCGATCTGCGCTGTCCTCGCGATCCTGCCTGCAACGCTCTTTCCGCTGGCGAAAACCCCTTCCAACGCTTTGCTCGTCATGATTCCGATGGTGTTTCTTTCGGCCGCGCCCTGGGGCGTCGCGGTAGCCTCCATTCAGCAGATCACGCCCAATGAGTTGCGCGGACAGGTTTCCGCGCTGATGTACCTGTTCCCGGTCAACCTGATCGGTATCGGGCTGGGTCCCACCGCCGTGGCCTGGATTACGGAGCGGGGCTTCGGAAATCCCGGCGACCTCAAGTATTCGATGGCGATCGTGGGGTGTGTCGCCGGCTTATTGGCCGCCGGCATCCTCAGCGCAGGTGTCCGGCCCTTCCGCGAAAGTCTTCGCCGCGCCGAGCGCTGGAAGACATGAATGTCGATTCAGATCAGGTTGTGTTCGCGGGCGACCCGCATGGCTTCGGTGCGGCGGTTGACGGAGAGTTTGCGGAAGACGTTCTTCAGGTGGAACTTGACCGTGTGCTCGGTCATGTAGAGCGCTCGGGCGATTTGCTTGTTGGAGCGGCCCAGCGAGAGCTCCCACAGCACTTCCATTTCGCGCGGACTCAGGGAGACGCGGTTGGATGCATCGGGGCGCTTTTCAGCCGACTGCTGAATCAGGTTGATGGCTTCGCCCACGAAGCGCCGGGTTGCCGTTTCGCCGGGTTTTCTGCGCCAATAGCTCTGGGCATGCCTCAGCAGCGCAAGCATCGGGCCGGGTCTCGCGACCGCACCGGTCAGTCCCTCGGGCCTGGCCATTCGTATGGCGCGCGCCAGTTGCTCGAGGGCTTCCCGGCGCAGATCGAGCCGGTGAAGCTGCGCCGCGCAGGTGACGCGCACGCGCAGCAGCAGGAATCCCGCACCCAGTTTCCTGCAGCATTCTTCGGCGTCCTGCAAGTAGGCCTCGCCATCGGCGCGGTCCTTTTCTCCGCAATGGTTGGCAAGCGCCAGCATCGCGTGTACATGGTTGCGCCACCAGAAACGTTTCTCCCGCCACAACCCCGGGGGATGCCTGTCGCGCAGCTTCCGGGCAATCGGTCCGGCCGCCAGGCGGTCGCCTTTTTCGACCGCCACGTGCAATGCCATGGAATCCGCGTGCCGGTCGAGGCGCTCCATGGACCGCTCCCGCGCCAGGCGCCTTGTCCGTTCAATGATGCCGTTTGCCGCTTCGATGTCCCCATGGAGGAGCGCGCGGTCAACCGTGGTTTCCAGTCCCATCGCATAGATTTCGAACCACCCGTCGTAGCGCGCCGTGTGTTCGAGAGCCAACTCGAACCTTCGCCAGTCGTCTTCGGTGAGTTCGTTTCGCCAGAAAAGCAGCGCGCCCAGGGCCACGTCCGACAGCGACTTGAGCCCGCTGTCGCTGCCGAAGTTGTCCGACGCCATCGAACTGCTTTCACGGGCATCGGCGAGCGCCTGGTTGATTCGGCCCACGTGAAAATTGTTGACCGCGGCATGCACGTAGCAGTAATTGAGGCCGAGCACTGAGTTGGCCTGGCGCATGTAGCGCATGGCGGCACGCAGGGTTGTTTCGGCGGTCCGGAAGCGTCCGCAGTAGATGTGCGTCACCACTCTCTGGCAGGCAAGCACGCCGTCGGTCACGCGGTCGGGTTCGCCATTGGGCAACGCGACCTGCTTCTGCCCGATCGCGTCGTTAAGGGCGGTCTCATCGTCCTCGTAGGCGGAGAGCAGCGAGCCGATATTGAGCGCGTCGCGCGCAAACCACTTGCCCCATTCCGGGTCGCCATCGGTTTGTTCGCGCTGTGCGCAGGCGCGGTCGAAGTGGCCCCGGGCCGACGCAACGTTGCCCATCTTCAACAGCAGATAGGATTTTGCGATTTCAAGCCGCGGGAACAGCGTGACCTGGTCCTCGGGAATGAGGTTCAGGAGGTTGCGCAGGTAGCCGATCCCGCCGAACAGGATGAGTTCCCAGCCGCCCGCCGACTCGATAAGGTGCGCCGCCCTCGGCATGTCCCCGGCCAGGACGGCATGCCGCACGGCGTGCTGCGTATCGCCATCGTGCTCGAACCACAGCGACGCCCGCGCATGCAGTTCCTCCACGTGGTCGGCTTCGCGCTCTCCCAGCAAACCCGTCAGAAACTCCGCGAACAGGTGGTGGTAGCGATACCATTCGCCCTCTTCGTCGAGCCGCACGATCAGGGCGCTGAGGTCGCTCAGCGAGTGGAGTATCTTCGAGGCGTCGGCGCCGCCATACACTGCGTTGGCGAGCTCAACGTTGAACTGGTCCAGAATGGCCGTGCGGGTGAGCAACTGCTGGTGTTTCTCCTCCAGGCCACGCACGACCTGCTCGGAGAAGAAGTGCGCGATGTGTCCCTCGCTTCCGGTCATGGCGCGCATGTCGAACGAGCCGCCGCCCACGTAGGCCAGGCGGGCAAGCTGCACGGCCACCGGCCATCCCTCGGTTGTGGACTGAATGGTCCCCAGCACTTCTTCGTTGCGGATGTTGCCCAGGGCCTGCTGCATTTCGGCATCGGAAAAACGCAGCATCTCGGCGCCGATTTCAATTCCCCGCCCGGTAAGGCAGAGCTGCGCAACATTGAAAGCGGGCCGGTGACGGGAGCTGATGATCAGATGGAGGTTGCCGGGGGCATTGTCGATCAGCTTGTCCAACAATTGGTCGATCGATTCGGATTCCAGCCGGTGGTAATCGTCGAGGATCAGAACCACGGGTTTGCCGGCCGCCTCGACCGAAGACAGGAAACGGACCAGAGCCGACTCCAGCGGCAGTTCGGTAAGCCCCTGTTCCGCGAACATCTCGAGCTGGCCCAGGTCCACGCCCGCTTCCGCGAGCGCGAAGATGGAATAGCAGAGAAAGCGGTAGGTGTCCGCATCCTGTCCGTCGAGGGTCAGCCAGCCGGCTCTGCATCCGTCCGCTGACAGCCGCTCGCGCCACTGCGTCAGGAGCGTGGTCTTGCCGTAGCCGGCCGGAGCAATGACGATGGACGCCTGGTAGTTCAAAAGATCGTCGAGCGAGGCGACCAGGTCGGAGCGCTCAAGCAGGGAATGATGTCCCAGAGGCGGTCTCAACTTGCCGCGCAGCACCCAGGGACCGGTGCCTTTCGCGCTATTGCCTGATGTTGTTTTAACGCCCATGTGCAAGGGACGACCGAACGGGGGTCGCAGGGAGAATTCAGGTTATCAAATCATGTGGAACGCACCAAGACGCCCGCACGACGAAAACCACCACCCGCAATCACGCTCAGCGCAGCCGCAACGACAATGGAATCGAGCGCGGCGACGGTGGTCAGCGTAAACAAGCCGAAATGGGAGCAGGCTCCTACACTCACTGCCGCGATCCAGGTTACCAGGGCCTTCAGCGCGAGGCGGGGACGCTTGCTCAATTCCACTTCGTCGAAGCGTTTGCGGAACAGCAGGGTGTCGACCAGGTAGATGCTTGAGATCGGCGGAATCGTGATCCCCAGCAGTACCAGGTACTCGATCAGGTAGTCGCCGGCCCCGGCCAAGGCCAGAAACGTACCGAGCGTCCCCACTGCCACAATGAGCACACGCAGATCCAGGCGTCGAAAGACTGTTGCCAGCGCCAGCGCCCCGGAATAGACCGACAGCACGTTCGAGGACCAGGCGGCCAGTATCAGCAGCAGAAAAGCCGGAATGCCGATACCCAGCGCAATCATCACATTCAGCAGGTCCGGTTCGTTATAGGCGATGGACGGAATGGCGGTGCAGAACAGGAGAATCGGAAACGAAATGGCCAGCGCCACGAAGGCCGAGCCCAGCGCGGCGCGCCTGGACCGCGCGAACCGGGCGTAGTCGGGCTGTATCGTCACTCCGGCGATGTAGCTGCCCACGATCGCCGAGATGGCGGTGGTGAGCGTCATCGGAGTTCCTCCGGTCGGCTCGGTCCATTGCTCCAGTTGCGGCAGTGACATCCAGGCCGCCATCATCAGGAAACCCAGCATTACGGGAACCAGCGCCAGGGCCAGCTTGTCTATGCCCTTGAACCCCGTGACGGTGACGGCCACGATCAGTCCGCCGCCCAGGACCATGTAGAGTTCTACCGGCCAGTCGATGCCGAATACGCTGCGGCCCATCAGGTTGGCGATCCTGCCGAACAGCGCGCTGGTTACGCCGAACCAGCCGATCAGGGTCATGGAGACTACCGTGCTGGCGATTCTTCCGCCCCAGCGTCCGAACGCGAATTCGTTGAGCATGTAGGCCGACAGCCCGGACTTCTGACCGCAGAGTCCGGTAAGCGCGGCCATCGAGCCGAGAATGAAACAGCCGCAACCGAACGCTATTGCCGCATCGCGCAAGCCGAGGCTGGCGCCGAGATTGGCCGCCATCAGGAACGCCGGCACCGCGATGGTGCCGCCCACGATCACGAACGCGATGTGCCAGCCCGTATAGGTGGCCGAGGCGGGGACCTGAGACCTGGAAAAATCCATCCGCCGGCGTTTTCGACTCCTGGGGTCAGAAAATCCGCGGAGCTGCGCGGCGCCTCATCCACTGAACCCGAACACGTCAGCCGCCCGCTCGCAGGTCAGATAGCCGTTCTTGATGTCCTGTTCGATGTGCGCGCGCTCGCGTTGCCTGGGATCGCCGTAGCCACCGCCCGTCGCCGACACCAGCCGAATGCAATCGCCTTGCTCCGCGCGCACCATCGTGCACATCGAGTAGCGCTCCTCTTCCCCGGACTTGCGCAGGACCTTGGCGTAGTTGGTGGATCCCTCAAGACCCTCCTCTATCGACCACGGACGCGCTTCCGTGCGGCTGGCGGCATAGGTGAGAAACACTTCCGGCGAGACTACGCGGTAATCGAGAACGACGCCCTTGCCGCCCCGGTACTGTCCTTCGCCGCCGGCTTCGTTGTGGAACGCGTATTGCTCCACCTGCAGCCCGTAGCGGGTTTCGAACAGCTCCACGGGCACGTTGTAGGTTTCGCCGTTTCCGCAGCAGAACTGTCCGCTGTCGCCGTCGACGCCGGCCGAGGCGCCCCAGCCGCCCACCAGCGGCTGACCCATGACGAACAACTCGCCGGTGTCCGGATGCATGCCGGAAATGAAATTGGCCCCCACCGTGCGCTGGTGTCCCGCCGACAGCCGGTCCGACATGGCCGGAGCAAGGGCCTTCCACATCACGTCGATGGCGGCGATCAGGGACTCGTAATACAGCGACACCGGCGCCGGCGAGGTTGCACTGATGACCGTGCCTTCCGGACAAATCACTTCGAGTGGCCGGAAGCAGCCGCCGTTAGCCGGGATTTCGGTGTTGGTGACGGCCTTGAACAGACAGCGCGCGCCGGTGATCAGGCCTGTGTAGGCGCAATTGATCGGCCCCTGGGCCTGCTTGCTGGTGCCGGTGAAGTCCGCGGTGATCCGGTCGTTTCCGATAGTCACCGTGCACTGAATTTCGAAGGGGCCGTTACCGAGGCCGTCGCCTTCCACAATGTCCGTCGCCTTGAAGGAGCCGGCCGGCAGCTTGCGGATCTCTTCGATGGTCATCCGTTCGCCGTAGTCGAGAAGGTCCTCCATCGCTTCCAGGACGGACTCCACCCCGTACTTGGCGGCCAGTTCCCGGATTCGGGCCGCGCCGACGCGCGCCGCCGCCACGCCCGAATGCATGTCGCCAATGGTGGATTCGGGAAGGCGGACATTGTCCCGAATGATCTGCACCAGGGCATTGTTCAGCTCGTCTCCGGAGTAGAGCTTGAGGAACCGGAAATGCAGCCCTTCCTGGTAAATCTCCGTCGATTCCGTCGATACGCTGCCGGGCTGGGCGCCTCCCACCTCGGTCCAGTGCGCCTTGTTGACCGTGAAGGCGATGAGCCTCCCCTCGTGGAACACCGGAACGATGATCACGACGTCCGAGAGATGCGTCCCGCCGCCGCAATAGGGGCTGTTGGTAATAAAAGCGTCGCCTTCGGCGATGTCTCCCGGTTCCGGATAGTGGTTCAACAGGTCCTGAACGGCCGTATCCAGCGTGGCCAGAAAGGCGGTGACCCCGTTGCCCTGGGCCAGGAGATTGCCCCTGGCATCCGTGGCGCCCACTGCGAAATCGGTGGTTTCATAGATGATGGGGCTCATGCTGGTGCGGATGACCGCCTCGAACATTTCGTCTCCCACCGCCACGATGCAGTCCTTGATGACTTCCCGATCGAATGACGTGGAACTCATGCTCGTTCTCCTGTTTCCTTGCCCGGTTGTTTCAGCTCGATGTGGTAGTTGCCGTGGCGGTCCAGGGTTACCGTCCGGCCCGGAGGCACCGGAAGCGTCACGGAGGCCTCCTGGATGACCGCCGGTCCGGCCACGCTCATCGTCGAGTCGAGCAGGCCCCCGTCGAAGATTCGGGCCTCGTGACGCCCATACGGATGAAAATCCACCTCGCGCTTTCCGAGGAGCGCATCCTTGAGCGTTTTTCCCGAAGGCCTGCGTTCCGCAAGCTCCGGCTTGTCCACCTCCACCGTCGCCACCAGGTGAAAGTTGACGATCTGGACCGGGTTATCGAGCCGGTACGTGTAGCGTTGTTCGTGGGCCTGATGAAAATCTTCGGTCGCCGCCTCCAACTCCTGCTCCAGCACTTGCCCGCTCAGCTTCAGGGGCACCTTGACCGTATGCTCCTGGCCCTCGTAGCGCATGTCGCCATGCTGTTCGAAGCTCAGTTCCCGAGCGGTGGAAATGACTCCGTCGCTTACGTAGTCGTCTTCGGCCTTGTCCCGGAGCTGCGCGAACGTGTCGAGAGCCTGCGGATGGTTTTCGGCGTTGAAGTAAAGGGGCCGAGTCTGTACATAGTCGCGGCGCAGATCGGTCAGCAGCATGCCCCATGCGGAAAACACCGACGAATTCACGGGCACGATCACTTTGCGCACCTTCAGCTCTTCCGCCAGGGGCAGGGCGTGCATCGCTCCGCCCCCGCCGAATGCGATGAGCGCAAATTCGCGCGGATCGTGGCCCTTGTTGGTGGACACCAGCCGCAGGGCATTGACCATGTTGGCGTTTGCGATCTGCACAACGCCGCGGGCGATTTCCTCGCGGGTGAGCGACAGAACGTCCTCCAGGGATGCGAAGGCGCGATTCACCGACGACCAGTCGGGATCGACTTCCCCGCCTACGAAGCTGTCGGGATCGATACGGGCAAGAACCAGGTTGGCGTCGGTGGTGGTGACGCGCGTGCCACCCCGGCCATACGCGGCCGGTCCGGGGTCCGCGCCCGCCGACTGGGGGCCCACATGGAGTTTGCCTCCCGCATCCACCCAGGCTATCGACCCGCCGCCCGTGCCGATTTCGACGATTTCGGACACCGGCGTCTGGATCGGGTAGCCGGGGGACTTCCGGGTCTTCTCGATGTGATACTCGGTGGTTACGCGGACCCTGCCGTTTTCGACCAGTGCGCACTTGGCCGTGGTGCCGCCGATATCGAGCACGATCAGGTTGGGTTCGCCGATCAGCTGGCCCAGGTACGCGGCCGCAAATATGCCGCTGGCCGGCCCGGACTCGACCATCGCGATGGGGTTGTGCTTGGCGGCCTCCGCTGTTGTGATGCCGCCGTTGGATTGCATCATGTAGGGGCTGCGTCGGAAACCGCCCTGCTCAAGGCTCGCCTGCAGCCGCTCGATATAGGCTTCGGCTATGGGATGCACGTAGGCCGCCAGCACGGTGGTGTTGGTGCGCTCGTACTCTCGCCATTCGCGCGATACTTCGTGGGAAGCGATGACCGAAGCCTCCGGCCACAGGCGCCGGATTTCCTCGGCAGCGCGCTGTTCGTTGGAAGGGTTGATGTAGGCATGAAGAAAGGCGACCGCGATCGCTTCCACGCCTTCGCTCTTGAGGTAGTCGATCTGCTCGGGAAGCGAACTCAAGTCCACGGGCTCTTGAATTTCGCCGTGATAGGTCGTTCTCTCCGGAATCTCCAGCCTCAGGTATCGGTCCACGAAGGGCTTGGGTTTACGGAAATTGAAGTTGAACAGATCCGGCCGGTTGCCCCGTGCTATTTCCAGCACGTCCCGAAAGCCCCGGGTCGTGATCAGTGCGGTCTTTGCTCCCTTGCGCTCCGTGAGCGCGTTGATGACCACCGTGCACCCATGGGCAAAGAAATCGAGTTCGGAAGGCGCCAGGTCCAGCTTTTCGAGGCTCGACATAACCCCGACCTCAAAGTCCGGTGGCGTGGTGTCAACCTTCGAGCAACGGACCTCACCGCCATCCTTCCCGACGCGGTAGAGCACGAGGTCGGTAAATGTGCCGCCCACGTCGCTGGCCGCGCGCGCAATAGGCCTAACCTTCATTAGAACTAGGTTAGCGATCAATGCCTGTGAGGAAACCCACCCGTTTGGGCAGGTTGGCGCGCTGCAATCTTCGGTACACTCTGGCGAGTGCGCAAGCCAGCGCTGATGGAGGCCGCAAATGCCTGAAGGGTCCGTGCCCGGTTCCTGGGCATCCCTGTATCGCGACCATATCGCGGAGTGGGACAAGCGAGTCGCCAGTGCGTGCGGCGCATGCGGAGTTGACGGGGTCGTCGTGTTCTCGGGCGCAGCGAAGTATCGCCACCGGGACGATCTCGAGTATCCGTTCTTCGCCGAACCCTACTTCAAGGCCTGGGCGCCGAACGCGTATCCCGACTCGGCCCTCAAGATCGTTCCGGGCGAAACCCCGGTGCTGGTCTGGTTGCAGCATGAAGACTTCTGGCACATGCCGGCGCCCGAGCCTTCCGGATTCTGGGCCCAATACGTGGAGATTCGCAGCGTTTCGGAAAAGGGAGACCTGCTGAAGGAATTGGGCGGGGTGTCGCGGTTGGCCGGCATCGGCGAGGAAGCGCACGGAGCAATGGGATTGGCGAGCGTCAACGACAAGAAGCTGCTTACGCACCTGGATTACCACCGCGCCTGCAAGACGCGTTACGAGGTCGCATGCTTGGAGGAAGCAAACCGCGTGGCGGCGCCGGGACATGCCGCCACCAGCGAAGCGCTGACGGGACAGCCGTCGGAGTTCGAACTCAACGGCATCTATTGCCGCTCGTCGGGACAGCGCGAGTCGTCGCTGCCGTATCAGAGCATTGTGGCCCTGAACGAACACGCCGCGGTCCTGCACTATCAGAACCTCGACACGCAGCCGCCCGAGCAGTTCCGCTCATTCCTGATCGACGCCGGGGCCAATCACAACGGCTATGCGTCGGACATCACCCGCACCTGGACGTCCCCGGGCGATCCTTTCGCCGACCTGATCGCGTCAATGGATGCCTTGCAGCAGACGATTTGCGAGGAGGCCCGTTCCGGAACGAGTTTCATCTCGCTGCACGATCGGACGCATCAGTTGCTGGCCGAAGTGCTGGCGGAACACGGAATCATCCGTTGCGCCGCGGCGGAGGGTTACGAACGAGGCCTTACGCGCACCTTTCTGCCGCACGGACTCGGCCACCTGCTGGGTCTGCAGGTCCACGACGCCGGCGGCCGCCTGGAGTCGCCCGACGGAGCCGAGCGCAATCCCCCGCCCGAGCATCCGTTCCTGCGCCTGACCCGGACCCTGGAGCCCGGGTTCGTCGTGACTATCGAACCGGGCCTGTACTTCATACCCGCCTTGCTGAACGAGATCCGCGACGGGCCCCTCCGCAGTGCGGTCAACTGGGAAAACGTGGAACGGTGGCAGCCCTACGGGGGAATCCGGATTGAGGACGACGTGCTGGTAACCGAGACCGGCAGCCGGAATCTGACTAGGCCCGCATTGGAGCGCTGCGGCATCGCCTAGCGGATACGTGCCTTCGGGAACCGGAGTACCCGCTCCCGATCCTGCCGCTGAGCACGGTTCAGGAGCCGAAGCTGCGCCGCAGAGTCAGCTGCCAGTTTCGCTCCGGCCGCGCCAGTACGACCATGTCGCCGAATATCTGCGGGAAATTGCCCTGGAAATAGAGTTCGTCGAGCGCATTGTTGACTCCCAGGATTACGCTCCAGCGGCGGATGGTCCACGAAACCGATGCGTTCGCCAGCGTGTATGCGGGAAGCCGCACTGTGCGCGCCACTCCGGACCAGGCGGGGCCCACCCGGCTGACGCTCAGGGTCAGCGCCAGATCGCGCGCTGCTTGCCACGTTCCGCCGGCGCTGATCGCGAATTCCGGCAGGGCTCCGCGTTCCCGGAACCGGGTGTCTCCGGCGGGCAGGACGGTCACCACGTGACCGCCGTAATGGTCTTCGGGGGCCAGGCCGGTGATCGCCGTCGGAGCGAAAATGAACCGCCCGGTAAGCGGTTCGCGATAGATGCGCGAGCGCGTGGCGGAAAACAGCAATCCAAGACGTTCGCTCACGGCGGCGCGCAAATCCAGCTCCAGTCCCCGGCCCAGCACGGCCAGATTGGCGTCGGCCAACGCCGAATAGTCGACGCGTTTCTGCTCATACCAGGCCAGTGCCGCCTGCACACGCCCGCCCAGGCCGGCAAATTTCAGCCCCGCCTCCCGAAGCCTTGAGGTTCCCAGCGGACCCTCCCTGGCGTTGCGCACGGAAATCTCTCCGGATTGTCCGCCCAGGGACAGGGCCTGCTCGGCGATGGTGACGTACGGACGCCAGCCGCCCAGCGTCACGCTGACCGACACGCTCCATGAAAGCTTGCTTTGCACACTGGAAGCCGAGGCATTCGGCGTGGCCGTCACGAGTGGCCCGGGGCCGTTGGTGGAAGTCAGGTCGTATCGGTCCCAGCGGACGCCGGCCAGCACCGACCAGCGTTCCATGAAAGTCACGTCCGCCAGCGCCGCCACGCCCAGGTTCAGCCAATTCGTCGCGACATCGGCAGTGTGGGCTTCCTCGCCTGGACTGGCGAAGGACGAGTCGCGCAGGTCGAGCGGGGACGGCGGCTTGCTGATGTCCCTGCGGTTGAAGAACTCGTAGGAGAAGTCCTGGCGGGCCCGCGTGTCGTAGTAGCGCAGGTTGGGCGCGAGAACCAGATCGGCGGTGAGCATCCGGCCCAGTTCCAGACCGCGGAATACGGCTTCCAGACGCTCCTCGACCAGCACCGTGCGGTGCTGCTGCGAAAACCCGTAGCTGGACACGATGTGCCGGTCGGCGTAATCGAGGAACAGCTTCTGGCGCAGCGTCACCCGGCCCAGTTCCGCGAACACGTCGAAGTAGGCGGCCAGGGACTCGGCCGCGCCGCTGTCCGACAGCGCGCAAAGGCAATGTTCGGCGCCGATCGGCACGTGCCGCAACGTGTCCGGGTTGAGCCGCAGCGCCTGACGTTCGGCCTCGCTGGCGAACGTCAGGCCGCTCTGCCCGTAAGGCTGGAACACGGCCAGCCGATTGCGCGGGCTGACGGCGAGCACTTCGCGCTGGCTGATCCGTCCGTCGCGGTCGCTGTCCAGGTTCACCAGCGGCTCGCCGGACAGGTACAGGCCCTCGTCGATGAGCTTCTGATCGACGCGGTTCCAGCCGGCATTCTCCGCGCCGCGCCAGCGCTGGTACTGGTGCCCCGTTTCGATCCAGACGTCGCCGCGCAGGTCCACGACCAGGGTTCCCTGCAGCATGAGTTGCCGCTGTCCCGGGTGTTCCCGGTAGTAACTTCCGGCGTCCTCCCAGAGGCCGAACACGTGATAGCCTGCCGGTTTGCCGAACAGGCGCGCGGGACCGCCGCGCTGTCCTTCGATGGCATAGCGGTTCCAGGAAGCGACCCGGAGGGCCACGTCGCCCCTGGGCGCCTCGATGAATCGGTCCTCGTCGGCGCGTGCGGTCTTGGGCACCAGGTTGATGTAGCCGGAAATCGATCCCGCACCGTGGATGGGCGAGGCCGGACCGCGCACGACGTCCACACGGTCGGCGGCCCGAATGATCGATTGCCATCCACCGGCGCTGACCAGCCGGCGCATGCCGCGAAAATGCGTGTCGGCAAGGGCGCCCCGCAGGTCGATGCTGGCTGCCAGCCCGAAGAACGAGGCCGTATGGGCGCCGGGGATGATTTGCGAGAAGTCCTCCACCGTCTCGATCCCGTGCCGCGTCAGCAGCTCTTCGCTCAGGGACGCGGTGGAGCGGGGAGTTTCCCACGCCGTCTTGTCGAGGCCGAGAACCGTATCGCCGATGGCGGCGTCCAGCACCCCGAACGGGTCGGCCGCGCCTTCGGGGAGCCGCTCCCCTTCAACAACGAGTTGCTCGATGTCCGGGTCTTCAGGCTGCGCGCCGGACGCTTGTCCAGCCTTCACGGAAGCCGGCAGGGAAAGCACTGCCGCTGCCAGGATTGCGGCAGCGAAGGTTCGCGCTTCGACCGCCCTCGGGTCCTCTGCGCGCATCTGAGCCTTTACGGCCGTCCGGCTATTCGCTGGCGGCCTGTTCTTGTGCCTCGGCCGTCCAGGATTCCCTTACCGCGCGCCCGCGCTCAAGCAGGGGCGTGAATTTCTCATAATCCACTTCCTTCTCCCTGAGCTTGTCGATATAGGCCGTGGGTGTCAGGGGCGACTCCGCCCAATGGATAAACCGCCATCCCTCGGGCTTCTTGCGCAAGACCGCGCTCATCCGGATTTCCTCTCCCAGGGCGCTCCTGCCCCGCATCTTCATTTCGAAGTGCATGTACCAGACGGCAATGGCCAGATCGTCGGCGATGAGCTTGACCGAAATGTCATACATCTCCTCGCGCAGCGCTTCCAGCACCGGGTTCGGCAGGGGCGGCGCCAGATAGGCCCTGAGCGGCTCCCAGCCGAGGAACCAGCGTTCCTGTTCCTCGGCCAGGTAGAAGGGCACCTCTTCGTCCTGGTCCCACAGGTCCAGCACCTTTCGGAAGTCCTGGGTGTTCCAGACTTCCGCGGTGTGGTGAATAAAGGCCTTTATGGCTTCGATATCGTCCTGCTCGGCAGCCTGGGCCGAATCGATCGAATGTGCAGTCATGGTCAATGCCACTCCCAATAGAAAAGTCGCCCGCAGCGACGCATACACGGTAGAACGCACGATTTTCCCCTCGCAGGTGCCAACACGGCAATCGTAAACGGTTTCCGCGGGTGAGGGGCGCGTCAGGCGCCGGCAACGAGCAAGCGGTAGCCGATGTCGAGTTCCGTTTCGTTCAGAAGCTCTCCGTACTTGCGTTGCCAGTTACCGGATTCGAGGTCGGCGCTCAGTTGCGCCAGCCCGGTCTCCGTTTCCGACAGCTTGGAGAACGTTGACATGGCGGCGCGCACCCGCTCGTCGAGATAGTCGTGGGGCCGTCGCCAGCAGGAGCCGAGAAAGCCGTCGGTGCAATCGTGCGGAACGGGGACGGTCTCCACCGTTACGGATCCGAGTTCGCGCTCGATGTCGCGGAACGACGGAAATATCCAACGGTCGATCTCGAAGAGTTCCGGGAAATATTCGGTCAACCAGAATCCCCGCGCTTCGGGGTCGCATGTCAGCACAACGACACGTTCGCGCGCAACGCGCCTTAGTTCCCGAAGCCCTTTCGCCCGGTCGCGCCAGTGATGCACGGACAGGATCGCCATCGCCGCGTCGAAACTGTCATTCCCGAACGGCAAGGAGTCCGCCGTTGCCTGGGTCGCGGCGGCGCCGCCCTCCGGCCGTTGCGCGATCATCGTCAGCGACGGCTCCACCGCAACGACGTGCCGGTCGGTGGGCTCATAAGAACCGGCCCCGGCGCCGACGTTGATGACGGACTTCGCTTCACCCAGCGCTCTCCATATCGCCCTCTCGATGCGCGGATCGGGCCTTCTAAAGTCCGCGTATCCGCGCCCGATCCTGTCGTAGAGCGCCATCATCGCGGCAGGATAACAGGCGCCCCGAGGCGGCGCCTGCCGGTTATTTCGGCGGTAGGCTCGCGGCGAATGCGGCCGCTTCCCCTGCCCAGGTTTTCAGGTCCGCCTCGGAATCAATTCCAGCCGGGTCGACCAGCGCCCATCCCGTCATGACGCGGCCCGTGATGTTGGCCGGCTGGGTGTGCGGCCGGGCAAGCGTTTCCTCGTGCTTGTCTTTCCCCAGGCGAACGATCAGCGACCCCTTCCATGTTCCCAGGCACATGTTGCCGTTGATCATGAAGCAAACGCCCCCGAACATCTTCTTCTCGGAAAAACCCGCGTGCCCGTCAAGCAACGGCCGGATTCGCTCAATCAATACTTCGTCTTCAGTCACGTTTCCTCCTGCCGGTCGGCGCGAGAATTTTACGCGCGTCTATTCGTTACGAAATCAAGGGTAAGATTGCTGATGCAACGATTGATGCAATTCCTTGGCGAGGCTTGATTTTGGCCGAAAAACGCTTTCAGATTTCCGTGATGACTTGTGCCGAGAGCGGGGTTCTCGTTGGCACAAGTACTGACATTCCAGGCCTTACGCTGGAAGCGGATTCTCGCAAGCAGCTTCTGGCGGCGGTTTCCGATGTTGTGCCTCAGCTGCTGGCGCACAACCTCAAGTTACCGGAAGACCAACTTGCAGAATGCGTTGTTGAAGTGACTTTCACCGATCCGTCCGTTGAACCCATGTCGGACTCCGCCATGGCGCCTTCGTGTCCGCGCATTCTGGTTGAGCATGTGGACCCGGCGGCTGCGCCTTCTTGATGGCGACGTATGAAAGGGCAGTAAGAAAAAGACTAAGAAACGCAGGCTGGAGTAAACACCGGCAAGGCCGAACAAGCCATCAGATTTGGCGCAATCCCAACAGGCCGGAGTTGGACATTGTCGTGCCAAGCAAGATCAAGAGCCGACACACGGCAAACAGCGTCCTGAAGCAGGCCGGTCTCGCGAAACTTCCGTAAATGGCTGGCCGTGCTGTTCAGGTTGAGCCGAATTGGGTATCTCCACCCGGGGATACCCTCCTGGACATTCTGGAAGAACGAGGCTGGCTGCAGATCGAGTTTGCCGAACGGTTGGGGTACACGGCCAAACACGTTAGCCTGCTCATAAGGGGCAAGGCATCAATAACGGGAGATACTGCCCTTCGCCTCGAAAGAGTGCTCGGAGGAACGGCGAGTTTCTGGCTTTCGAGAGAAGCGAAATATCGTGACGCCCTCGCACGGCAAGACGAGCAAGCGACATTTCGTAGGTAATCGGAGTAATGCCGGAGCCGACGCTCGCAAGGAAGTTGTTTTCCTGGAGAGCGGCGACCGGACAACTTAAGTTGCAGATTAGAGGCCTTCGCTTAACTCAACCAATTCGTAATAGGTCTGCATGTATCCGTCGACCTGACCCTTGAGAAACACGTAGTCACCGTCGTTTGTGGTCCATACGTTGTAGATCGGGTGTTTTTCGGGCAGGCCCCCGACCGCCACGAATTGAAAGTGATGCGCCGTAAACGAGCCTGCACCCACCGTGATGTCCTCATCCCCCTGATAGATCACCGTAGGCCGGGCTGTCGCAATGGTCGGCCCTGTCGCACCGCGATGATCGGTGGACGACAAAAAATGTTCAAACGTCTGCGGTTCACCGGGTTTGGATAAATCCACACCGGCGCAGACCCAGCCGTCATTCTGAATGGCATGGCCGCCGAAGACGGGGCAAATACCCGAGTACGGCACACGTTGAGATAACCGGCCTTCCGTGGTTGTGACCGTCTCGCACTCGGCAACCCCATTGGCAAAGCGAAACCAGCCCGAGCCGCGGAATTCATCCCCGATGGTGATGCGGACAAAGGCGTCAATTGGTGAAAAGCCGCTGTCGACGGTGAGATGGACAAAACGCAATACACTGGGCCGGTCGTCGATTTCACCGTGAGACATCAACGACCGGCGGCCATCGGAATGCCGCGTCAGGGTCCACACTTCCCGGCCCCGTTCCTCACCCATGCGGTCCGGCTTCCTGGAGGTGTATAGCAGGCGCCCCTTGCGGGACAAATGGTCGCGCTGGTGGTACTCCTTGATCATGAATGAAGTCCCCTGGCCGCCAGTCTTTTATCCAAGTGTCTTTTCATATTCCACCAGTTCGTAATGGGTCTGCATGTACCCGGCGACTCCACCCTTGAGGAAAGTGTATTCCCCATCTGTCGATGTATACACCTCATAGGGCGGGTGTTCTTCGGGGAGGTCGGTGTTGGTCGGCACCTGGAAGTGATGGGCATCAAACGTGCCGGCGCCGACGGTGATTTTTTCGTCACCCACATACACCAGGTCCAGACGCAGGGGGTAAAGCATCGGGCCGGTCGCACCTCTGTGGTCGGGCGAACAAAGCAGCAACTCGTCGATGCTTTGCCGGCCGGGACCTTTGCTCAGGTCGTAGTGGGAGAAGTGCCAACTGTCGCAGGCGATGGCATGGTTCTGAAAAGACTTCAATGGGCCGTGTTTGTGGTCCAAACGCTGCGACACCCGGCCTTCCAATGCGGTGTACGTCTCGCACTCCGTATAGTCGTCATGGAATTTGAACCACCCCGTGCCCATGAACTTGTCGCCGACGGTAAGCCGGACGAAACAATCCTGGGGCATCCAGTTTTCGTCCACCGTGTAAGTGGCGTCGCGCATAACGGAGGGGCGGTCGTCGATTTCCGTATGAACGCCAATGGTGCGGCCGCCCCAACCGTATTTGGTGATGGTGTAGAACTCCCGGCCGCGTTCCTGATCCAAGCGTTCAGGTTTTTTCGACGTATAGGCGATCACACCCCGCACGACTGTGTGATCGATTTGCGTAACCGGCAGGCCCGTGCTCGCATCGTTCATGTGGGTCCCTCCCGAAACCGGTTCCTATGATATTTCCTCCTGGACCACGCTTGCCATGAAATCGGCGTAATGCTCTATATTCTGATTCACGCTGGCTGCTTCCAGAGCCGCCAAATAGGCTTGGCGCTGCTCGACTCGGATAATCGTCCAGGGAAATCCACCGGATGCCAGCATTGCATTCATCAGGAATCGCGCGATGCGCCCGTTGCCGTCCGGGTAGGGATGGATGTAACCGAATAGCCAGTGTCCGACCGCTGCCCGCACGGCAGGCTCGGGCTCTTCCTCCAGCAGTTCACACAATGCCGTCATTGCCCCTGGAATGATTTCCCAGCGCGGTGGCACATGGCGCGAACCTCGCAGAAACACGGCCTGATTACGATAGCCGGCCAGGCTCGCCGGCTCAAATACGCCCGCAGCCACGAACGGCTGAAAGAGTTGCAGGTACCAAAGGGCATGATCGCTCTTGAACTGTACCCCGGCTTGAGCGCCCGTGAGAATGCGGCGCGTGGTCTCCTGTACTTCCTGAAATGCCTGCCAGTAGCCACGTGCCGCCAGGGCGTTTCGATCATTGCGGTCGGATGCCATGGCCACGGGATTCCAACTGCCCGAACGGACTCTTTCAATCAATTCCGGCGTTACCCGGTAGCCCTCGATAGACAGCGAGTGATAGGCATCCTGCACGTACACCTCCTGCATGTGCTTGAGATACCTGCGTTGGGAATCCTCGTCGGCCGGCAGTCCCGGCGGCTTGGGAAATCCGGCCAGAACAGGCTCGCGAGCAGCCTTCCACAAAGCTCGCAGGCGTTGGGCTATTGCGGGCGCCGTTGGAGCAGCCAGGAACGGCTTCCGGCCATCTTCGTCCCCGGAAACAAACGGGTTCGTTTCACGCAGCCGATACTCAGTCTCGCGCATCACGCGCGTGATTTCTTTCGCTGAGTCTTCTCGACCGATGTGCCGAAACGCGCCGGCCAATCGGCCGGCAATTACCGAATTGGAGCCCGCCAGAAGCCGGCGCAACAGTCCGGACGTCTGCTCTATTCCGGCAAGCACCGTCTGCGCCTCAATGGGCCAATCGCGAAAGAATGCCGGCGGCGCGCGCACCAGGGCCGCCTCGGGTGTGAACACGCGAACCCCGTTCCTCTCGCACAAGTCGTCTGCACGTGGCATCTCTGCCGTCTTCAGATCGAATAACGAAGTCCCGAACGGCAACTCAATCCGATTGTTCGTGCCCTGTACGGCATGCAATAGGACCTGGTTGGGCACCGCCGTATTCTCAGCATGGAGCAGCAGAGACTGCACCGGCGCCAGGTGCCACTGGTCTCCGAATCGTTGGGCGCCATAGCGTGCGCAAAACTCCCAGAACGAGGCGTGCCAGGGCGTCGTATCGCTCGGAGATGCGCCCGGATCGCCAAGCATGTACCAACCCTTGATGATCGGCCGAAGAAAACCATTGCGCTTCAGCCGTTCGCGGTGCTCGCGCTCGAAGTCTCCGGACCGGAAAACACGCCGCTCCGTTCCCTGCAGATCCTGCAGGATTGCCAGCGAGGCAGCCAGTTTTTCATTTGGCGAAGGCATGGAATGGCTCCATTGGCGGATTAACGGAACGCCAGGACGGCAAGATTTATGGGAAGGGGTGTTTCCGGGGCCTGGTTACAAGTATATCCTGAGGCATGACAACAAGTATATTGCGTAAATTAGCACTCAATGCACTGCTGGAAAAAATGTTAGGTGCGTTTTAGGCAATCAGCCGAACTTTTCTCTTGGCGCGACTACAAGTATAACGTGTGAAATGATTGCAAGTAAATCAGGAATGCCGCGGCCATCTTATCTTGCCGAAAATCGGGCGTTACCGCCTGAACCTGACAGTTCAATCTACCGGGTAGAGTCTTGGAAACCAGCGTTCCACGACATCGAGTGGGAAGCCCAGGCGCACCGGAGCGCGCGGGCCTTTGGAAACGAGCAAGCCTTTCTTCAGCAGTGTGGAGAGTATCTGGCGGCTGCGCCGTTCCTGGTAGCCGGTGATTTCCGGCGCCCGTCCGCGTGCGAACTCTCCCATCAGCAGTGCCTCGCGAAGCAGGGACATGGAGCGCGCCGGCAAGCGCCCGGCGGCTTCTTCGTCATCGGTGTAGAGTTTCATTCGCCGCAATAGTTCGCCGGGTTGCAGGAGCGAACCCATGAACTCGACCTGGTCTATACAGGTTCGCAGGAAAAACACGCAGAATTTTTCCAGCTGCGCCGCGGACCTTTCTCCGCGCCCATCGTAGTCACCCTGCCTGGGTGCGTCGGCGCCCGCGAGCCTGTGCTTGTACTCAGTCACGTTTCGGGCCAGCCCGCGCGATATGGACCAGAGGCTGCTGCCGACGCCGGAGCGCAAAAGCATGGCGTGCGACATCAGTCGCGCCACTCGTCCGTTTCCATCGTAGAAGGGATGGATCCACAGGAGTCGATGGTGCGCCGCACCTGTCGCGATGATGGTCCGCGTCCTGGACAGCCAGTTCCTTGTGTAGGCGGTTTGAAAGTGATTCAGAAAGCGCGGCAGGTCGGCGGCGGGCGGGGCGATGTGCCGGCCCACCGCCACTCCACCGTCCCGGATTTTTCCGGGCACAACGCGCACCTCCGCGCCTGTATCCGGGTTTTCGACCCGAAGCAACTCGTCGGGCAAACGTTGGCAGAATTCCTCGTGAATCCATTGGATATACGCGGTCGATACCGGCAATTCCCGGGGACCGTCACCGTTGTCAATCAATCTTTGCACTTCGATATGCGCGCGGGCTTCCTTCTGCAGAGCGCGCCTTTCGGGGTCCGGCGAGTACTTGTCCTCCAGCGCTGCATTGATGTCTCGCGGGTGCGTATTGTGTCCCTCGATGAGGTTCGAGTAGTAGCAATTCATGGAGCGCACGATATCCCCGATGCTCTCTCGCACGGTATGTTGAATCTGCCCTGCAAGTTCGCTTGCCTTCGCCACGAGTTCCACGGCAAGGTCGGTCATGCCCGCCTTGTCGTCGCGGGGCAGCATTGGTTCCATCATTATCGGAAGCACAGTGCCGGTAATTATGCCGGTTGGTATGCCGGAACGCAATATATATAAATCAGTAACTTAGAATTTTCAGATGCAGATATAATGGCAATTGAATGCCGGTATTAATGCCGGTATAGTTTTGCGTTCCTCCTTGTCGGGCTTAGATTAGTCAGCAGGCGCGCGACTTCCACGTTAGGTGCAGGATCGTTCTACTTCTTCTTGGGCGGAGGAGGAGGGGGCGGCGCCGGCTTTATCGCGTTCGCAGGCTTGGGAGAAACACCATCCTGAGCTGTAATGGGCGTCGCGCGCAGGGGTGGAACTGCCTGTGGGCGTGGCGGTTTTGGCGGTCGCTTCATTTGGTCAGTCCTTACTGTCAGAATCCGTTATCAAGAGCAGGAATTCCATTGGAATTTGGGGAAACTACGTCGACATTGACAACATTAATCAATGGCCATCGGTTCGACGTATAGTCTGGCGGCGCCTGGCGATGCGGGTTTCTCGCCGATCCGCTTCAATGCAAAATGACCCAGGCCGAATTTTTCACAGCCAATGTCGTAGGCATCTCCGCGGTCGTTGTAGGTCGAGACTAACTTTCCGTCATGGAACATTGCGATCCTGCCAAAATGATCGCGTTCCAATTCCTTTTCCATGGACTGATACGCCTTGATGTTCTTTCGAATCTCAGCCATGGCTTCGTCGAAACTGGCCTTCATTTCAAAGCCTCCATGCAGCGCAAACGCGGTAGGATCAGGCGGGCAAAGGGAATTGGAAGAAAGGCTTGCTGTCTTCTTGGAAGAGGTGGAAAAGGCTTTGCAATCGCTCGTTGAGAACAGGATCGTTGAAATTCACGTACGCTTCTGCACTCTCGGTATCGATTTCAACACGCAGAGCCGTATCGTCCATCACCAGGAAATGATAAGGGAACGCTTCCATTGGATCGTTCCGACTGGCAGCAACCGTCACCCTTCCCTTGATGGCGGCCCCAGCATCCACAAGTGCTTTGAGAAATGGATGATTTTGGGGCTCACCCTTAGTATCCAGCCCGTCCTTGTCCGCGACGACTATTGAGAGCTCGGTGTTTTCTCTGCCCAAAAAGTGGATTGCCGCTCTTGCGAGTGCGGGATCTGCGTACGCCAGCACACTGTCCGTTTTGCCAGGCAACTCTTGCAGCAACCGACCGGAGCAAATGCTGATCTTGTGTCTCGCGCAATGGAGAAACTTGTAGAGCAGATAAATGGTATGGGCAGGCTTGCCGTTGCTGATTATTCGAGACTCTTGCTTTCCGGCAATCTCATCAATCAGTCTGAAGTACTCTTGCTCTTCCTTCGTCGTATTTCCGGACAGAAAAATACTGCGTGCTGTCGTCATGTTTTGATCCTTCAAAAAGCTGCACCGCGCCCCGGAGGGTGAGTCCAGCTTATAGAGCGGTTTTGGCAATTGCAAGGACATTTTCCATGTCCAATTGGCATGTAATTCAGAAATCCGGAGCGCGACCGCTGGCGCCCGGCATGTGCGCCGGTTTCCCGGCGGGAGGCGAGGCGCATCACCTGGTCAACCGTACCGACAAGGAAGTTGTTTTCCTGGAGATCGGTGACCGGACAACGGCTGACGAGGTGAACTATCCAAATGACGATCTCCAAGCCGTGATGGGCCAGGATGGACGCTGGCAATTCATGCGCAAAGACGGGACGCCGTACTAGCGACCAAGCGGTTAGTCAAATGCTCAGTATGTAGTTTCCACCGTGAACGGTCAGGTGACACGCATTTATGAAGTCCATTCCGAGCAGTATGTCGTGATTCTGAGGCTGGTACGGCAATTGAGACACATCAAGTTCCATGCCTCTTAGTACAGGCTCCATGCGTCGTTGCCCGCTTGGCAATACGATCTCGTCACCAATTGGAATGTCCATTCGGATCCGATACTTGTTGGTTTCAATGACCTTCCCGCTGACCGGTATGATTCGCCCGGTGCCTATGGACACTAAGCCAACGTCCTTGACTACCTTCTCAGTAATCAGGGTCGCCTGGGCACCCGTGTCCAGAAGGGCATCAAACGGGATTGGAGTCGAGGAGGTTGGATGCGGCTGTGAGACGGCGGCAACCAAGATGATCTGGTGATCCTTGATGTTGCCGACAAAAGTTTCCACCGTCTATGTGGCTCCTTCGTCGGCCAGGCACATCGTAAAGGCGCCCAGGGAAATCGGCTGCTCGCCAATTTTCTGGATGGTGAACTTGCCCAGCCCATAAGTATTAATTCCGACCAGGTAAGCATCGCCGGTATCGTTATAGATCTCGACAACCTGGCCAGCATGGAGTAGCGCTACCCGGCCAAAATGCTCCTTCTCGAGGCGCTCTTTCTCCGCTGCATAGGCAGCACGGTTTCGTTCAATTTCGGTGGTCATGGTTGATTACTCCCTCTCGGGATTCCTTACTATATAGCACCGAGATAACTGTCTCTCAATTGTCTTAGAGCACATCGGCAACAGGATTCGGGCTTCGAGCTGTCCCCAAGTTTGTAGGTAAGTTCGCACACTTAGAAATCCGCCAACGCAATCGCCGGGAAAAGGGGGCGTGTAAGGGAAATTTAGAACATCAGCGTGGCCATTTGGAACCCATAAAGTGTGCGCGTATAACGAGTTTTACTGCGCCCCCTCGTTCAGAACCGCGATAGCCAAGCTCTCTGACCGCATCGAAGTCGAATGGATCGAGGCGAAATCGCCAGGGACGGCAGACTCCAGGGAATTAGTCGTCAGTTGGCCCGGCACGCTTACCGCGGCGAGGGTCAAGCCGGCCTCAGGCGCTCCTGTGCTGGCTGTCTCGATGTATGCGCAGTGGCTTCGCACGCATAGTTTGGCGGCAAACAACTTCATATTTGCGGATAGTTCCGTTCACCACGTCATTTCCGACTTGTCGGTTTTCGTTACGAAGGCGGACGGGCATCGCGTTCTGGCCGCCGGCGATCTGAATATCCTGCGCGGTTACGGCGAACGTGGCGACGCCTACTGGGCCGCCCGGTACCAGACTGTGTTTGACCGGATGGAGGCTATCGGATTGCCTTGCATCGGTCCGGAAGATCCGAACGGCCGCCAGGCCGATCCGTGGCCGGACGAATTGCCGCGGGACAGTCGAAACGTCCCCACATTTCATTCCAACCGCCAAAAGCCGGCGACCGCTACCCGCCAATTGGACTACGTCTTCGCCTCCAGAGGACTCGCTGACTCGCTTACCGTGCGCGCCCTCAACTGGCCGGAGGAATGGGGACCGAGCGATCATCGCCGGATCGAGATTGAACTCAAGTAACCAACAAACCGAGTAACCGGCGCAACCTTACGCCGCAATGCATTGACGATCTGCTCTGAATCTACTTGTCTCCCGCTGTTGGCAGCCATTGAAGCTCGGCTTCGATCCGTCTTCTATAGGCTGTATCAATCTGTCGAGGTGCCCGGCGAATGTATTGTTCTGCAGCATCTCTTGCTGTTCCGGTTAGCTCCCGAAGGTACCGTAGTACGTCTTCTACGCGAGGTTTCCCATTGTCACCATCCTTGAAATTCGGCGGTAACTTTGTCCAGATAACCGAGTCGATATTTCTTGCAAGCGCCCACTCGTTCAACTCAGGGATCTTTTCGGGAGGCGGTCGTCCCCTCGACCAATTGCCGATGTGTTCTGGATTCTTCGCTCCTTCCCGCTGCTGCAGCTGTTTTTTCGCTTCTTCGAGACTATCGCCGTCCATAAGAGCCCATAGCGCCCGCACTGGGCGAACTGCAGGCGAGATTACCAATGTGATTCGACCATCGTCGGATTTTCGCGCGAATTCGACTGGTATCAGCGGACCGTCATTGAACCAGTACCGCTGGATTGGTAAGTTGCGAGGATCCCAGATTAGAGAACCCCAGCCGAGACATGCGATATTGGTCATTACTCGCTCCTGAATTGACACCGGCAATAGGCCAGGAGATGCGCGGATACGAGAGATTGTTAATTCCCATCGGGAGCCACCGTTCTTGACCAGGTTCGTATCATATTTGCTTGGCTAAAGTCAGAATTAATCTTGTCGGTGTGCGCTGAAAGGCAGAAATCATAATGTCGCTGAACAAGGAAGACGTGTGGGCGGACTTAAGGTATGCCCTCGATGAACTGGAAAGAACGCCGCTCGATATACATGGCCGCTTGAAGGATGCAGCCAACTTATATGAACAACCAGAAGACGAATTCTCCAAAAGACTCCTTCAGACTGCACTACTCTCCATAGCATATTCAAATGCTAAGGCAAGGTCGGACGCGAGGAATGCTCACGAAGCAATCGAGAAGGGCCTCAAGGCGATTCTTATAGACGGCGGCCAGTCAGAGAAACAGGTTCGTTCTCGCGGGCACCAGCTACACCAACTGTTGGAGGATGTCCAGCAACACAACCCGACGGCATTCAAAGAACTGGCGCGGTGTTTCGACAGCACCATTCAGTTTCTGGAAAGTGTCACACCTCTCAGGCATAACACAAACATCCTGGACTATTTTCGGGAACATGGAAAATCCGAAATATTTATAGCCAATCGGTACGCGAGTATCGAGGGCACTAACAACACGCCTGGAGGAATGATCGGCTATATCTACAGGGAGATGATACGTGCGTTAATGTCGCTCATATTCGGCGGGGTCCCCAAAGACGTAATCCAACGAATCGAGGTAGAGGCAAGAAAAGCGATATTGACCGAGAGCAAACGTGCTCGGGCTTGGGACGCAGCGGAATGGTTGAATCGGGGACCCGTTCGCCCACGACTGGAAGTCATCGAAAACCTAAAGAACAATAGAGTGCTTCGGGCCGCTGTGCGGAGGTGTGCACGACAATCCAAGGATAGCTTGATTCAGTATTGGGCCAAGATGCTCAGGCACAATCAAGTAACCGCTAGAAGAAAGACGCGAGCTGCGCAGCGGGTTGGGTAAAACTCGATATATTCCCCCTTGTTAGCTATTGCTAACTACTGGCCTTTCTGGCAGTATTTTGTTGCCATGGACGCGGTGCCGTCTGTGCCAAATGCTTATGGCCCGCATTTCGGGAAACCGAAATGCGGGCTTTTTTCTGAGCCAGACGTGTGAATCTCGCAGCTGTCAATAGATTTCTAAATCGTTCCATTTATGGGAACGTCGGGGCAGGGTCGATCTTCAACCCTGCGTCGTTGGAGACAATCTCGGAGACTTCACATGACGACACGCGCCGATCAGGGCTTGAAGCAAGCTCGTGAGAATTTGAAGGCTTACGAAGAACACCGAGCAGAACTCGAAGCCAAACACTTGGGCAAGACGGTATTGCTCAGAAACCGCCGGCTTGTTGAGATATTCGACGACTACGACGATGCTTTCTTCACTGGTTGTGAGAAATATGGTCTGGGCAGTTTTTCCGTTCAGTTGATCGGCGAGAAGGCGGCGTGTTTCGGCGCCATGACGCCCTACATCTAGCTAGCTGTTTCTTAAATGTCGTTCCTCAGGGGCCGGATAAGAAACGGCCAAATGATTGTGGACGTGTGGATGCTTCAGCCTGATGTAAGAGATCCCGGCAAGCATGTGGGAAGACGCAAGTTTCGAGGGCTAATTGACACGGGTGCAAATTTCAGTGCTCTTTATGAGGACGAAATCAGCAGGATTGGATTGGTTTCTGCTGGCCAGCGGCCCGTGGCCGGCTCCGATGGGTCGACAGGCCGAGTTGATCCGGTATACCCCGTTAGCCTGGTGCTTGGGTTTTCAAGTTCAGGTGACGGCGATATAGATGACTTCCGATCCACGCGAATTCGAATGTCGCCTATGCGGCTCAAACATCCGGACTTCCAACTCTTGGTGGGGATGGACGTTTTGGAACGCTATCGCTTTTGCATGACCAACGGAAGGTTTGAGTTAAGCGCCCCAACTTTGCAACAGAGTGAACAAGCGTGAGAAAAGGCGGATCGGTGATTTTTTCGGCCTCAGGAATTTCGGCGTGAACCTTACCCGGCTTGCTCCCGGTGGTCGGTCTGCACTAATGCACGCTCACAGCAAGCAAGACGAACTGATCTACGTCCTGAAGGGCGAGCCGACGCTTGTCACCGAATCCAGAGCGAGACCGCTGGCGCCCGGCATGTGCGCCGGTTTCCCGGCGGGAGGCGAGGCGCATCACCTGGTCAACCATACCGACAAGGAAGTTGTTTTCCTGGAGATCGGTGACCGGACAACGACTGACGAGGTGAACTATCCGAATGACGATCTCCAGGCCGTGATGGGCCAGGATGGACATTGGCAATTCATGCACAAGGAATAATCCTTCACGACTTCGGCAATGTTAGGATCGAAACAACCATGGACACCGTTGCCGGCGACGGTGGATTACGCGCATGAATGAACTATTACTTGGAATGTTGGGCGTGGTGCTTGGCTGCAGCTTCGGTCTTGCGGGCATATTCCTCGGTGTGCGTTACAGCAATGCCCGATCCTTTGGTCGGCTATCCAAGCGAGTCTATCTGGGCATTGCCTCAGGCGTGATGTGCGTTGTCGTGTTTCCTGCCTTGATGTTCCGCGTCGTGTTACCCCATGCGGACTGGGTAAGCGCAAGACTGTGGATCGCCTTAGCTGCCCTTGCAGTGGTATGCCTGATGCCGATTTGCTTTCATTGGTGGGCATCGAGGAAAAGCTGAAGCAAGCAGAAAGAGCCGAGCAGACTACCGGCTGAGCAGAATTCGCAGGCCCAAGGCGCCGAGCACAGCTGCGGCGGCGCGATCAATGTAGATTTTTGCCTGCATGTAGCGCTTCACGACGGCTTGCGTGCTCATGCCGAAGGCGAGCGCCGTATAGAAAGCGATTTCCACCAGAAAGTGGTTTGCGACGATCACGATACTGTCGGCCACACCTATACCGGCAGGGAAGACCGTGACTAAAACAGCGGCAGCGAACAGCATGGATTTCGGATTGAAGAGATTCACAAGAAACCCTTGCCGGAATGCGCGCCTGGCCGGTTTGATTAAGGCCTTGGCAGGCACGCCGGCGCTCCTCCACATCCCGTATGCGATGTACAGAAGATAAGCAGCTCCTGCGGCTTTGGCGCCGACGTACAAGAAGGGGAACAGTTCGAAGACCACGCCGAAACCCAGGAGCGCCATCATCGTCCAGAACGCGGCCATCAGACCGAGACCGGCGCCAACCGCGATGCCGGCCGTGCGTCCTGCGCTCAAAGAGGTCTGAGTCGCCATCAGCATCGCCGGCCCTGGACTCGCAATAGCGACTATCAGGACGACGTTGAAGGTGACGAGTTGGGTCCAGGTCATGGCTTACTCGGCTTGTCTCAATCGAGCTTATCGATTGGCAGGAGGAGGCGTGAGTTCTTGGAGTAAGTTGATTGCCTCCCGCGCCTATTCGACATTCGCGGGCGGAACGACAACGTCAGGGCCTGAAGGGACCAAACCAAACTGAACCGCCGGCACAGCTTGAACAACGTGCTGTTTCACGAACGCGCGCCCAGTATGGCTCTCTACTATCTTCACGGCGGGCGTGCCCGAGAACGTGTGCGTAGTGGCGTGGAAAACGGAAAGCGCAAGGTCTTGAAGAACTTCGTCAGTTTCAAGTCGATAGACTACCAAACGACGTTTTTCCGCTTCGTCACGGGGAATATGTCTGGAATGGCTCTTGAAATTGTCGTGACCGGCAAGCCAATCAGAAACCGATTGTGCTCGCTCCACGCAATCGTCCAATCCCTCGAACATATAGGATTCCAGCCAAGTCTTGACCAATTCCTTCGACATCGCCAACGCTAATTCACACTGAACCAGAAGATCCGGCCCATATTGGCCCAACATAGGCAGCCAAGCTGATAGCTTCGCGGGGTCTGCGCATTCCCGCGTAGCGCGATCGAATTGGTCCAGGACCGCTTGTGCCGGAACGGCCCTTATTCCCAACGAAGTCTGAAGAAGCAGTTGCGGATCTGTCGGCCCTAGAAACGAGTGTTTGCCAAGCACTATCTCATTGGCGGCGCATGAAATCATTGTGGCCGCCGACATCGCGAGCTGAGGCACGATTACACGAATGTGCGTAAAGCGCTGCCGCAAGTAAGAGACGATCGCTTCGGCCGCCTCTGGCGAACCGCCGGGACTATGCAGAATCAGGTCAAGCTGGTCGCCGGCAAGTCCCTGACTGACTTCCATAAGCGCCTGCATGTCTTCGTCGCTGATCGAGACGGGCGCGGGCGGCACATCAGGCTTCTGCAGCCACCCGGAGGCGTACAGGATGATGTTGCGCCCGGTGTGCCGGTGCATTTCAGCGAGATACTTCCGGCGAACACTGTCAAAGTCCGGCGGATTCCCTTGTTCCTGTGTGCTGGCGAGTTCAGTGAGAATCTCGCTCCAAATTGGCACTGGGAGACCTCCTTGTCGTGCTTAGATGAGTTAGCAGGCGCGTGAAGAGTTTGTGGTCGTGATCCGTTCGGGCTTCTTTGTCGCCGAACGGTAAACATCAAGCCCCTGATCCTTTTCCTGCCAGCCGCCGTAGACTCTCATAACCTCGCGGACGCCTGGACGGGCAAGGGCAGCCTCAAGCATCTCGGCATGTGCCTGCGCCCGCTTTGGCTTAGAGCGTTTTTCCATTTTCAACTTTGTCACTGTGGTCCCTCCAGCGATTTCCTGCCTTGCGCAACAACCTTGTGGCGCTTTGGATTAACGAATGCTACCAGAACCGGCCTTGGCCGAGGCCGGAGTGCTTTAGAGATCCGTACATTGGCCGCGAAGTTGTAAGGCAGGACGTTCTGCCATGCATCTACTTGTCGCCCGCTGTTGGCAACCAGTGAAGCTCAGCCTCGATCCGTCTTCGATAGGCTGTATCAATCTGCCGAGGCGCCCGCCGAATGTACTGTTCTGCGTTGTCACGTGCGGTGCCGGATAAAGCTCGAAGGTGCTTCAGGACGTCTTCCACGCCAGGTTTCTCATTGTCATCGCCGTTGAGTCCTTGCGGTAACGCTGTCCAGATAGCCGCATCGACGTTTCTTGCATGTGCCCACTCGCTCAGCATAGGTATTGTGGGGGGCGAGGGTCGTCCTCTCGACCAATCGTCGATGTATTTCAGTTTCGTTCTTTCCCGCTGCCGCAGCCGTTCTTTCGCGACTTCGAGGCTATCGCTGTCCATAAGGGTCCACAGTGATCGCACGGGGCGGGCGTCAGGCGAGATGACCAATGTGATTCGATCATCCTTGGATTGTCGCGCGAATTCGACTGGAATCAGCGGACCGTCATTGAACCAGGACCGCTGGATTGGCAGGTTTCTAGGATCCCAGATTAGAGAACCCCAGCCCAGACAAGCGATGTTCTGCTTCATCACCACGATGCTCGTTTCGCAGACCGGGCGTACTCGACATGTCTTGCGTGAGTTTCCGCGGTCACGGGAAGGGCAGCCGTTGTTATCTTTGCCCGGATCGCCTCCATCCTCTCTCGCGTCAGGCTTCGACTCGACGAGGCGCGAACGGAGAAGTCGATGTAGCGGTGCAACTCCGCCAGGCTCATGCAGACGACGCCTCGCATACGCCAGCCACGGAACCGCTTTGCCATATCCTCGTGCTCTTCAAACCGCACGAACTTCTCCTCCGTTTTCAGCTCGGCGTCGCCCACGAACACGGCGACGGGCCGGATTTCCCACGGTTTAACTACGCCGAGTTTGACCAGGGCCTTCGCGTGTCCTTCGTTCTGCAGCAGTGGATTGTAGAAAGGAAACCGCTTCGACTTGATTCCCATCATGCGGGACCAGCGGCCCGCTCTGAATGTTTGCGTCCACCTTTGCTGCCCGGGGCTTGCGAATATCCACCCGCCCATGTCCTTGGTCTCGATCACGAATACGCTGGCGGGCGATATGAGGATGTGATCGATCTGTGCCGTCCCTCCGCCAGAGGGAAGCAGCACGTTATTGAGCAGCGGCCAGTCTCGATAACGCCTCGTCAACACCTTTTGGACCCGTCGCTCGCCGGCGTTTACCTTCGGCGCGGATGTCCGCAATACCGTAGTGGGTTTCGAACCGTGCCGATGCAGCGCTTCTTTCGGTGTCGAGACTCGAGTGTCAGGCGCCGAAGTTGGGGTTCTGCGCTTGCGGCGAAACAGAAGCAACAGTGCCACCACGACGAGTGCTCCTCCCAGCCACCCGCTCCAAGCGCCAGCTGCTTCGTCCCAACCAGGCGTAACCACCGCGTCATGGACGACGATTCTCTGACCCGCCTGCACATAGTCCGCTTCTTCGATCCGATTCCATTCCTGCAATTGCTCGACGGTGACGCCGTACCGCGCGGCAATTTCCGAGAGCGTTTCTCCCGGTTCAACGTGCACTACTGTCGTTTCGCTCATTGTCCGTGAGTGATCGCTTACCTCGGCATCAGCGACACGGATCCGCGATGCGTGCGAGACTCAGCGAGAATCGCTCCCATTACCTAGCGAAACGCCGCCCTGGGACCTCAACCGCGGATTCAGACGCGCGAGCGGCTCGGAGAACGCGTCCTCCAGCTTGACGAAGTGCTGGCACAGCCACTCAATCATGTCCGGCCAGTTCTCGTCGTCAAACCCGTCGAACGGATGTGAGTGAGAGATTCTGCTCGCCTTCTTGTCGTCCAGCCTTTGCCATTTGAGTTCCGCGCCAAAACGCTCTTCGATTTCCTGCCTCTCCCGTTCAAGCCGATCAAAAATCCATTTGTTCTCACTTGCCTCGGCACGCGCGAGGTAAAGTTCAACGCGCGCCTCGCTCTTCAAGAAAATCAGGCTGAATCCGCAGCCTGACACGCCGGTGGCGCTGCTCAGCCAGTGATCCTTCGAAGGGCTGATGTTGGCGTATCGCGCAATGTTGCGGGACCGCAGTTCCTCCAGCGTCCTTGTCCAGAAAGCCCGCCGCATCTCCTGGCGGCGCTTTTGGGTGCCCTGTACCGATTTTTCCTCGGATTCCTTCGCGGCCATGCCGATCATGTAATCTGCCGCCTCGGGAGTCGGGATGATCTGTTGCAGGTCGATCAGAATCTCCTCGCCGAAGCTGTATGGCATAACCCGAAAGCACTGCGCCTGAACTCCGTGTCCGATCAGCCACAGTACGGTCGCCGTGACTTCCTTTCGAAAGTTCGCCGCGACCAATATCAACCGTTGATCATTGCCCGCGTTGAGCACCGTGTCGTCTAGATCTTCAATGTCGAGGAATTCGCACAGGTTTGCTGCGGCGTTCTGGCCATCCGACGACCGGTCGAGATACTTCTGGTAGATGTCGACGATCTCCGCCTTCTTGAGGCTGGAGCAATAGGCCACGTACTTGAGCGCCTGCCACACTACATCGCGGCCCGAATCATCGAGCTTGTTCTCGACGACCACCAGCCAGCCCTCCTTATCCAGAGCCAGCAAATCGAGCCGCTCGCGAGTGTCCGCGAAGCCATCGAATTCCTTCTGGATAACCAGAAGTTCCTCGCCAAGCGCCTCCGGCGTCTGCACCAGTCACTCCTGAAGATGGGGCCGCTCTTGCAGGTTCAGATCGTTAAATCGCCGCTTCTCAAGCCGGACGAGGCGATTCTCTGACAGGTTCACCTTAAACATAGGGGCTCAAATATTGAGATTGAAGGACGGCAGATTATGCCTCTTGGCCGACCTTCTCAATCGCCAATTGAGCGGCAGGACAGGTAACCCAGACAATCGCCACGACATGCACCTAACCTGAACCATTAAAATCGCCAGGCAGTTGAACCTTAGGGGACGATCCCGGCAATAGAAATCCGACTAGTCGGTGCCGGGACTTTACGGCGCTGCGAAAAACACCAAAAACAAATCGGAAATGGCGTTGAGACGCATACAGCCCTACCTACACAAGCTTCTTCCTGGCTTGGAATCCTTGGATAGGTATGAGGGGCAGACCCAATGACCCCGAACGAATTCATTGCCAAGTGGCAAGCCGCCGAGCTAAAGGAGCGTTCGGCGGCCCAGGAACACTTCATCGATCTTTGCCGCTTGCTCGGAGAGCCCACGCCCGCGGAGGACGACCCGACCGGCGATCACTACTGCTTTGAACGCGGAGCGCGGAAAGACACCGGCGGCGACGGCTGGGCGGACGTCTGGAAGCGGGGCCACTTCGCCTGGGAGTACAAGGGCAAGCACGCCAATCTCGATAAGGCGTTCCAGCAGTTGCGCCGGTATGCATTGGCGCTGGAAAACCCTCCGCTTCTGATCGTTTCCGACATGGCCCGTTTCCGGATCACCACGAATTGGACCAACAGTGTGAGCGCCGTGCGCGAGTTCACGCTGGCCGAACTCGAGGACGGCGCGAACCGAGACTTGCTCAAATGGGCGATGTCGGATCCGGAGCGCCTGCGGCCGGGAGAAACGCGGCAGATGGTGACGGAACGGGCGGCGGCTACGTTTTCCGAGCTGGCGCAGTCCCTGCGGGACCGGGGACACGAACCGCAGGCCGTAGCGCACTTCGTGAACCGACTGGTGTTCTGCATGTTCGCGGAAGACATCGGTTTGTTGCCGGATGACATGTTCACCCGGATGCTGAAACAAGCACGTGGGCAATCGGATGAATTCGTGATGCTTGCGCAAGATCTATTCGGAGCCATGTCTACGGGCGGTCGCATCGGATTCGAACCAGTCGCATGGTTCAATGGCGGACTGTTCGACGATGACAGCGCGCTGCCGCTGGACGCGGCAGAGATTCAGACGGCGCTCAAGGCTGCGGCGCTGGACTGGTCGGAAATTGATCCTTCCGTCCTAGGCACGCTGTTCGAACGTGGGTTGGATCCCGATAAACGCTCGCAATTGGGTGCGCACTACACCGACCGCGACAAGATCATGCGTATCGTCGATCCTGTGATCGTCCGTCCCCTGCTCGCCGAATGGGAGCACACCAAGGCCAACATTGAGTCTGCGATGGAGCGGGCGGATGCGGCCGGATCGCCATCGGCGCGATCAAAGGCGCACAACAAAGCGAAAGGGACATTCCGTGCATTTCTTGAGCGGCTTCGAACTTTCATTGTGCTGGATCCAGCGTGCGGATCGGGGAACTTCCTCTACCTGGCGCTGCAGGCGCTCAAGGATATCGAGCACAAGGCGCATATTGAGGCTGAGGCGATGGGCCTGGAGCGTGGTTTCCCTGCCGTCGGCCCCGCCAACGTAAAGGGCATCGAGCTCAACCCCTATGCGGCTGAACTTGCGCGGGTGTCCGTATGGATTGGCGAGATCCAGTGGATGCGACGCAATGGCTTCAGTGAGGAGCGCGACCCGATCCTTAAGCCGCTCGACAATATTGAGTGTCGAGATGCAATCCTCGCGCCGGATGGGAGTCAACCGGATTGGCCGCAGGCTGATGTCGTGATCGGCAATCCACCGTTTCTTGGTGGCCGGGTAATGCGGGGCGGCCTGGGCCACGAATACACCGAGCGGCTGCGCCAGACCTATCAGGGTGCAGTCGCCTCATCCGCCGATCTGGTTTGCTACTGGTTCCACAAGGCGGGTGGGCTGGTGGCGCAAGGTAAGCTCGACCGCGCCGGTTTGGTTGCCACGAACTCCATCCGGGGCGGCGACAATCGGCCTGTCCTCGACCGGATCGTCTCCGACTGCGCCATTTTCGACTCTTGGCCAGATGAGCCTTGGGTAGTTGACGGCGCGGCAGTGCGTGTATCGCTGGTGTGCTTTAGTGCGCTCGATGCCGACCTCCCCATCTCCCTGAACGGCCTAAAGGCCGACCATATCTACGCCAACCTAACGGACGATGGCATCGACCTTACGCGAGCGATACGACTGGCGACAAACGAGATGACGGCATTTCTTGGCGTCAACAAGAACGGCGCATTCGATATACCGGGGCATCTCGCGCGGGAATGGCTGCGGCTTCCAGCCAACCCGAACGGACGACCTAACGCTGATGTCCTAAAACCTCGGATCGTTGGTAAGGACTTGGTTCAACGATCTTCCGGTCAGTGGATCATCGACTTCGGCGCGACTATGACCGAGGCCGACTCCGCACTCTATGAAGCGCCGTTCGAGCATGTCTTGGAGCATGTAAGGCCGGTTCGGGCGACCAATCGTGTCAAGCCACTGAGGGAGAATTGGTGGCGACACATGCGCCCTCGACCGGCAATGTGGAGAGCGTTGGACGGCATGGCACGCTGCATCGTGACCCCAACCCTCGCAAAGCACCGTTTATTTGCTTGGCTCGACACGTCGGTATGTCCCGACCACCAGCTCATCGTCATTGCTCGCGACGACGACACAACCTTCGGCATCCTGCATAGCCGGTTCCATGAATCCTGGTCGCTGCGACAAGGCACCAGTCTTGAGGACCGGCCTCGCTACACACCCACCACGACGTTCGAGACTTTCCCTTTCCCTGAGGGCCTTTCCCCGGACATCCCAGCCGATAACTATGCGAACGATCCCCGCGCGATCACCATAGCCGAGGCGGCACGGCGCTTGGTCGAACTGCGCGACAACTGGCTCAATCCGCCGGAGTGGGTGGAATGGGTAGATGAGCCTGCGCCGGGTTATCCCAAGCGGCCCGTTGCCCGGGACGAGGCGGCCGCCAAGCAACTAAAATCCCGCACGCTCACCAACCTCTACAACGCACATCCGCAGTGGCTGGCCGACGCCCATTCCAATCTCGATGCAGCCGTTGCGGAGGCGTATGGGTGGGGCACGGATATTTCGGAGGACGAAGCGCTGGCGGTACTATTGGCTCTGAATCAACGGAATACGGAGTTACACGCGCATTCCGCTACTGCGCTGCCAACTACTGGAGATCAAGTTGTTTGACGAACTGAAGCGCGAACTCCGGCGCCTTGAGGGTGTTCATGAGATTCCGGTGTCGATCCTTACCGACGATGAAGGATTCTTTGATCGCCAATGTCCCTCCTCAGATTGCCTTTTCCAGTTCAAGATTCACGAGAAAGATTGGCATGACAAGGTGCGGGACGAGGAAGTCTTCTGCCCCTTCTGCGGCCACACTGCAGAAAGCGACAACTGGTGCACGGAAGAACAGCACGAGCACAACAAGAGAACGGTCATGGCACACATAAGCCAACGTCTCCACCCTGCCATGAAGCGTGATGCTAGCCGTTGGAACCGCCGCCAGCCGCGCGACAGCTTCATAACAATGACAATGAAAGTGGACGGCCGTCCCCAGTCTCTCCCGTTGCCGCTGGCCGCAACAGAGCCGATGCAACTCAAGATTACCTGTCCTGCCTGTGCATGCCGCTACGCGGTGCTAGGCGCAGCGTTTTTCTGCCCCGCGTGTGGTCACAGCGCCGCCGATATGATGTTTGATCAAACGGTGGCTGGCATCCGCGACTCCCTCAACGCCCTCGGTGCCGTGCGGACCGCCGTTGCAGACCCGGATACGGCCGAAACAGCGGTGCGTCAGATTATCGAGTACGGACTCCTAAGCGTCGTCACGGCCTTCCAGCGGTACGCGGAGGTTCTATATTTTCGGATGCCCGCTACACAGCAGGCACATCGCAACGCCTTTCAGAACCTCACCGCGGGCAGCGACTTGTGGCACGTCGCCACCGGGAAGCACTACAGCGACTATCTGGGTGCTGTCGAGTTGGCCGAACTGAAGCGCGCCTTTCAGCAACGTCACCTTCTCGCCCACACGCAGGGTATAGTGGACAAAGACTACGTTACCCGTAGCGGCGACACGTCCTATCAACCGGGGCAGCGCTTGGTTGTTCGCAAAGACACCGTCCTCCATTACGTGGATCTAATTGAAAAGCTGGCCACTGGGATGGCCGCAGATGCTAAGTAATGTAACCGGAAGACCGGTCGCTCTTTAGAGGCTATCTCATAAATACAAGGGGATGTGTTATTTTGTTGATCCCGATTATG
>VYBN01000005.1 GCA_009844425.1 Gammaproteobacteria bacterium
TGAATTCGAACTTGAAACTACTGCCTGCAGCGTTGCTTGTCGCAGTGCTTGCGGTGGCGGGCTGCGGAGGCGGCGGTGACGACACGCCCGAACCTCCCGTTGTCGTGGAACCCACGGCGTACGAGGCTGCCAAGATGGCGATCGAGACGGCCGAGACGGCGGAAGCCGCCCAAATGGCCTACGAAGCTGCCTTGGACGACGTTTCCGGCACCGAGGCCAGTCAGTTGATGACGGCGCTTGATAACCGGAAGGCGGAACTGGCGACGATGGCCCGGGAAGCTTTCCAGAAGGAAGCGCTGATGACGGCGGCGGCCGCCATCGACACGTCCGACCTTGGCACCAGGGACGCGGTTTCCGAAGCCAACATGGCGATCAACGGCCTTGAGGCGGCGCTGAACAACGCGGAAGATGTAAGCGATGCCGACAAGGCGACGTACATGACGCAGCTTGAAACTGCGAGGGGTGCAGTGGCGACGGCCGTTGCCGCTCTCGACACCATGGATCGCCAGGCGATGCAGCGCGAGGCGATCGAAACCGCTCTCGAGGACGCAAGGACCAAGGTCCGCATGGTGAACGACATGTCCGACGACGACGAAGTGTCGGCTGCTGACATGGCGCTTGACATGTTGCAGATGGCGATCGACGGCGCAGCGGACCTTCCGGAAGGCGACGACCAAGTCGCCGGTGCCATGGCGTCGCACGAGGAGCTCGGTACCGAACTCGCGAATGCCAAGACGAGCCGGACCGCCTACCTGGACAAGGTCGAGGACGATCAGCGGAAGGCCAATGAAGCGGCCGCAGCGGCCATGGCCGTCACCGCCAAGAAGCTGCATGCTGGTATCAGTACTCCTACGGCTACCGATGCCAATACTGCCGACACCGACACCGCAACCGGCACTCGGTTTGCTGGGTACGTGACTACGGCTGGCACTCCTGCCGGTGCAAGTGTCGGCGACATCGTGGTGGGAATCAGCGACGACGACGATGTCGCCCTGTCCGAAGACAAGGATACAATGGTGCGGGCACTTAGTGGGTGGGAAGGCAAGCGGTATCATCGCACCACGCCTGCCGCCGATGGCACCTACGAAGCCCATGTCTTTTCCCACATTGAAGCGACGATGGGCAAAAAGTTCGGTGGTGCCACTGCAGACGATGAGTTCCAGTACGCACTGACCAGCGGGATGCTCGCAGTCGACACGTCTTCAACTACTGCGTATGTGGACTTGGTTGGCGGCTCGCAATTCAACCACGAGGCGGGGGTGAAGCGGTTTCCGCTTTCAAGCCCGAACCCGACTGGTGAGACCATAAGGACCATACCAGGTAGCTTCCACGGCGTGTCCGGCACCTACAGCTGCACACCTGGCACCACCGCCGTATGCGCAGTTAACGTCTCCGGTGACGGGTTCGAACTTGGGACGGTGCCATCGGCGACTGATGCGACGTTCACAGACGGTGGTGGGGCATGGATGTTCCGGCCCAGCGATCCGAATGCTCGGGTGACGGATGCAGGCGACTCGAGTTACGCCTCGTATGGGTGGTGGCTCCACAAGTCGGCGGACGACAATACCTACACCGCGAGCGCGTTCGTGGCTCGACGGGGCGCAGCTAGTGCTGCTTCAGGCCTTAACTCTTTGAACGGAAAAGCGACCTACGTGGGCGGTGCTGCAGGCAAGTACGCGCTGAGCAGCGCTACGGGTGGCACGAACGATGCCGGCCACTTCCGTGCGAGGGCGACGCTCGAGGCCGACTTCACTACTGCTTCAGGCGATACTGTGGAGAACGCCATCACCGGCACCATCGACCAGTTTGTCGATGGGGACGGTGATTCGAAGAATTGGTCGGTCAAGCTGAACGGGTCTCCCATCACTGACACCGGGACGATCGGTGGCGCGGCGATACAAACCGAGTGGACCATAGACGGAACTCCCGCTGATGATGCTGGGTCGTGGACAGGAAGTCTCCAGGAGAACGACAACTCCGGCGTTCCCGCCATCGCGACCGGCACGTTCTACTCGACGTACGGCACTGCCGGAAGTTTGGTCGGCGCGTTTGGGGCCAACAAGCAATAGTCGCTTCTGTGACATGCCATACCCCGGCCTGTAATGGGCCGGGGTTTCTCTTCCGCAGAACTTTCCAGTTAGTCGATTTTGGGATCCGACCGGAACTTTTGGTTGGGGCACGTGGCCTGTCCTTTCAAGCGTCGGTCTCTCCCGGCCGGAACTTGCTAAGGGGACCGACGCAGGCCGCAAAGACAACTGCGTTCGAGTTGGATTCTGAGGGGTAACGAGACCATGCCCAGCACCAGGCATTGATCTGTCAGGCTGGTCCTGCTCCGGCGAATCAGGGCAGATCGCACTCTCCCATCCTGAAATCTGGCAGCCCAGACGTTCGGAACCTCGGCCAAGCAAGGCTTCTTTCCGCTCGCCTCTTCCTGCCGGTTTTCAAGGCCATGATTCTAGGTTAGTGGTGCAGCGGCAACTGCATGCCTGCAACCCCCAAGGAGAATGCCCGATGCGCAGTCCCGTTTCCGCCCTTGCCCCGCTCCTCGCGGCGTCCCTGCTCTGCCTTTCCGGCACGGCGCTCAGCAGCGCGGAACATCTCCCGACCTCGCAGCCGGGCATTGCCGCGGAGGCGCCGGTCCCTGGCTCTGTCGAGGGCGACCTGAACGCCGCCGTCGACCTCCTGCTCCGGGGCGAAGTCGAGGAGGCGGTCGCCGTCGTCCGTCCGCACCTGCCCAGGGACGCACGGGCTGTGAACCTGCTCTTCGATGCAGGGACGACAATGCTTGGCTCCGCCCAGGCCACGCACCCGTCGCAGGCTGCCGCGCGCGAGGCGCTCCTGGACGCCTCCATAACCATCTTTCGCGCGATCCTGGCCGAGCGTCCGGACTTGGTGCGCGTGCGTCTCGAGCTTGCACGCGCCTTCTTCCTCCGGGGAAGGGACGGCCTGGCAAGACGGCACTTCGAGCTCGCGCTTGCCGCCAATCCGCCTGCGCCGGTCGTGGCCAACATCAACCTCCACCTTGCGGAGATGCGGGCGCGCAGGCGCTGGAGCGGGCATTTCGGCATGGCGCTGGCGCCGGACACCAACATCGGCGCGGCCTCGGCCAGCGAGACGGTCCTGCTCGACGTCTTCGGGCAGCGCCTGCCGTTCACGCTGGACGACGGCGGGGAGAAGTCCGGCGTTGGACTCGCACTCTGGGCCGGCGGCGAACGCCAGGAGCCGCTCGCGCCGAACTGGCGACTTCGCCTGGGTGGCGACATCTTTCTGCGCGACTATTCCGGCTCGCGGTTCGACCGCATGGGGCTCGGCGGGCATGTCGGTCCGCGCTGGCTGATCGGCCCGCGCACCGAGGCGAGCCTGCTGCTCGCAGCGCGCCGGGACTGGCAGGCCGGCGATCCCACCAGCCGGAGCCTTGGTTTCCGGCTGGAGGCCTCCAGGCGGCTCTCTCCGCGCCTCTCGGGGCGGTTCCACGCGTCATTGACCGAGAAGCGCAATGACGACAGCACGCATCTCGATGGGCCCGGGACGGACCTGTCCGCTAGCCTGTCATGGGCGGCGACGCCCATCCTGCAGACGGACTTCCGTGCCGGCTGGGGGCGCGAGCGGCCCGAGGCCGAAGACCTGCACAGTCGCACGCGTTGGGTCTCGCTCGGCGCGAGCGCAGCGCTTCCGCGCGGTTTCAATGTGTCGGGAACCCTCACCGGACGGTGGGCTGGCTACCAAGGGCCGGGACGGCCGCCGACCAACGTCCTGGACGGCATGCCGCGCGAAGACGTGACACGCTCGATCCGCCTCACCGTGCTAAAGAGGGACTTGACGATCCGTGGCTTCAGCCCGCAGCTCTCCGTCACGCACGAGCGGCGCGGAAGCAACGCACAGCAGGCCGACTACAGGAGAACCGGCGCCGAGATCAGCTTCGTCAGGCAGTTCTGA
>VYBN01000017.1:0-173100 GCA_009844425.1 Gammaproteobacteria bacterium
GGCCTGAAGAATCCGATGAGCCGCCTCCGCACCCCCAGAGCAACGCCAGCATAGCGGCAATCAGCCAGTGTTGATTTACGGACGAGAGGCTGAACCGTGCCTTCCTTCGTGGATCCCCGTTAACCATGCCTTTCAATTATAGAACCTCCGCGCCGGCTGGCAGACCCGCTCCCGCCCACGCCTCCAATTACATCAGGCCGGCTTCGAGCTGGGCGGCCTCGGACATCATGCTCTGGTTCCAGGGCGGGTCGAAGACGAGTGCGACGGCCACGTCGTCGATAGTGGGGATCAGGGCGATCTTCTCGCGCACGTCCTCCACCAGGATTTCGCCCATGCCGCAGCCGGGGGCGGTCAGCGTCATTTCCACGGCCACGTCCCGCCTGCCGTCGTCGCGGCGCTTGACCTCGCAGGAATACACGAGGCCGAGGTCGACGATATTGACCGGGATTTCCGGGTCGTAGCAGGTCTTCATCTGTTCCCATACCAGCGCTTCCACGTCGGAGTCGCCCGCGTTGGCCGGCAGTTTCGGCGGTTCTGCGGGCTTCTTGCCGAGCGCGCCGGCGTCGGCGCCGGCGATGCGGTACAGCCAGCCGTCCACATAGACCGTAAAGCTGCCGCCCAGCGACTGGGTGATGAACACGAGCTGTCCGGCGTGGAGTTGCGCTTCCTCGCCGGCGGGAATGATGACCGCCCTGCAGTCGCGGGTCAGGGTGACGGGCTCGCTCTGGCCGCCGAACATGGAACTTACTCGGTGCTCACGGTGTCCGGCTCGCCGTCCAGCGCCGCGGTAAAGGTCTTCCAGGGCAGGGTGACACAGCGGATCCGCGAAGGGTAGGCGCGAACGCTGCCCAGCGCGACGATTTCGCCCAGATCGCCCAAGCCGTTGCCGGCGCCGGGTTCGAATGCATCCAGGACCTTCTCCGCCTGCTGCTTCGCCTGATCCGCGGTCTCGCCGTCGAGAATTTCGGTCATCATCGATGCCGAAGCCAGGCAGATCGCGCAGCCGGCGGCCTCGAAGCTGATCTCGGCGATGACCCCTGGGAGCGAGGACGTCCCGTCCTCGCGGGAGGGCGGGATGCCCTCCCTCCCAGGCTGCTCGCTCCCGCTTTGCTCTTCCCCGGGCGTGCGCAGGTATACGGTGACCTTGTCGCCGCAGAGGGGATTGAAACCCTCGGCCACCCGGTCGGGCTCGTCCATGGCGTGGAAGTTGCGCGGCGAACGGCAATGCTCCAGCACCGTGCGCTGATAGAGACTTTGCAGTTCGCTGCTCATCGGGCCTGGCCCAACAGCTTGCGCGCGGTCCCGATCCCGGCGGCAAGACGGTCAATCTCTTCTTGGCTGTTGTAGAAGGCGAAAGACGCGCGGGAGGTGCCGGGCACGCCGAAGCGGTCCATCAGCGGCATCGCGCAATGGTGGCCGGCGCGAATGGCGACGCCTTCATGGTCCAGGATGGTGCCCAGGTCATGCGGATGAATGCCGTCGATCACGAATGACACAACCGCGGACTTCGGCGGCGCTGTGCCGATGATCTTCAGCCCCGGGACATGCTGCAAGCGCTCCGTCGCGTACTCCAGCAGATCGTGCTCCAGGGCCGCGAGGCGTTCGAGCCCGTGCCCGGCTAGGTAGTCCATTGCCGCGCCCAGGCCGACGGCCCCGGAAATATTGGGGGTGCCGGCCTCGAACTTGTGCGGCGGATCGTTGTAGGCGGCGCCGTCGAATCGGACTTCGAGGATCATCTCGCCGCCGCCCAGAAACGGCGGCAGCTCGTCCAGCCAGGGCTTGCGCGCGTAGAGCGCGCCTATCCCGGTGGGGGCGTACATCTTGTGGCCCGACAGCGCGTAGAAGTCGCAGCCCAGCTCCTGCATGTCGAGCGGAATATGCCCGGCGGCCTGTGCGCCGTCGATCAGGATGGTCGCGCCCGCGCGCCGCGCCAGTTCGCAAATCTCCGCAACCGGATTGATAACGCCCATGGCGTTGGACACATGGGTTACCGCCACGAGCCGTGTCCTGCCGCCGATCAGTCCGGCCAGTGCGGCCATGTCGAGCGCGCCCGAGTCCAGTACCGGCGCCACCCGGATTTTCGCGCCGGTGCGCTCGCAGAGCTGCTGCCACGGCACGATGTTGGAATGGTGCTCCATGCCCGTGAGCACGATTTCCGATTTCGCATCCATGCGGCCGTCCATGCAGCGCGCCACCAGATTGATGGACTCGGTGGCCCCGCGGGTAAAGACGATCTCGTCGGCGGATGCGGCGTTCAACCAGCCGCGCGTGCGTTCGCGCGCCCCCTCGAAGGCCGCCGTCGCCCGGTCGGAACGGGCATGCACGCCCCGGTGCACGTTGGCGTGCATCTCGACTTCGTAGGCGGTCAGTGCGTCCATGACCGCCTGCGGCCGCTGGGTGGAAGCCGCGTTGTCCAGGTAGGCGAGGGGACAGCCATGCACGGTCGTGGCCAGGCCGGGGAAGTCCGCACGCAGGGCTTGCGCCGACAGCGGCTCCTGGACTGAGGCAAGGCGTGCGGTGGCGCTGCTCATGACGTTCAGGCCGCCAGCCTTTGCGGCGCCAGCTCCCGAAGCGCGCGGCCGAGCATTTCGTCTGCCATTTCCTGCGCCCGGGGCATTTCGATGTTGTTGCTGATCGAGGAGGCGAACGCCCGCACCAGCAGGGCCCGCGCCCGATCCGGCGGCAATCCGCGGGTTCTGAGGTAGAACAGCGCCGCTTCATCCAGCGCGCCGGTGGCGGCGCCGTGGGCGCATTGCACTTCGTCGGCGTAGACCTCCAGTTCCGGGCGGGTTTCCATGCGGGCGGATTCGTCGAGCAGTAGATTGTCGTTCCGCAGCCGGGCGTCGGCGCCCTGGCCGTCCGGCGGAATCAATATCCTTCCCGCGAAGCCGCCGTGACTCTCCGCGCCCAGAACGTAGCGGCACAGGCTTTCGCTCTCGGCGTGGCGGGCATGGTGGGCGATTTCCAGGTCCAGTTCCGCGCGCCGCCCGGTGTCCGCCATCATCAGGTGGCCGTGCCGGAAGCGCGACCGGGGGCCCATCAGGCCCGCTCGCAGGGATTCGCGATCGAGGCTTGCGCCCGAACCCACGCGGACAAACCGAAGCCGCGCCTCCTGCGCAAGGCGAACCTGCCGGTCTATCTCGATCCGGCCTTCGCCTGAATCGTCCACGACGGCGACGTGACGCATTCGAGCGCCGCGGCCCAGTTCAACGTGAACCTCAAGGTGTGCGGCGAACTCTCCCTGGCCCTCGTGAAGCTCTTCAAGGTCGAGCGCGCCTCTGGGCTCCAGCACGATTCGCAAGGCATCCGCCGCCGGGGCATCGGCGCGGTGCTTGAGACGCAGGGTCTCGGCGCGCCGCTCACCGGCCTTCACGACGATGTCCAGCGCCTTGCCGCTCACGCCGCCTCCCTTAGGAATGGTTCGTATCCTGAAGCCTCCAGTTCGCTCACGAGCTCGGCGCCGCCCGAACGGGCGATGCTTCCACCGGCCAGGACGTGCACACGGTCGGGTGAAACCAGGTTCAGGATCCGCTCGTAGTGGGTGATCAGCACGAACGCGCGCCGGCCGTTGCGCAGCGCGCGGATACCCGAGGCGACAACCTTCAGTGCGTCGATGTCCAGCCCGGAATCGGTCTCGTCCAGTACCGCCAGGCGCGGCTTGAGCACCGCGAGCTGAAGGATTTCGTTGCGTTTCTTCTCCCCGCCGGAGAAGCCTTCGTTCACGCCGCGCTTGAGCAGCTCGGGCTTCAGTTTCAGCCGCGCCGCCTCGGCGCGGGCCTGCTTCAGGAAAGCGGCGGCGTTGATTTCTTCCTTGCCCGCCGCCCTGCGCTGCGCGTTCACTGCCGAGCGCAGCAGGTACATATTGCTCACGCCGGGTATTTCCACCGGGTATTGAAAGCCGAGGAAAAGCCCCTTGCAGGCGCGCTCTTCGGGGTTCATGCCCAGCAGGTCCTCGCCGTCCAGCAATACGCCGCCGCCTGTGACCTCGTAGCCGTCGCGTCCAGCCAGCGTCTGCGCCAGCGTGCTCTTGCCGGCGCCGTTCGGCCCCATGATGGCGTGCACTTCGCCGGCCCGGACCTCAAGCGACAGGCCGCTCAGGATTTCCTTGTTCTCGACGCTGACCCTGAGGCCGCGAATGTCCAGCAGCGGCGCGCTCATCCGATTGCGCCCTCCAGGCTGACGTTCATCAGGGCCTGGGCTTCGACCGCGAATTCCATCGGCAGCATGTTGAACACCTGTTTGCAGAAGCCGTTGACGATCAGGTTCACCGCGTCCTCCTCGTCCAATCCTCGCTGGCGGCAGTAGAACAACTGGTCCTCGGAGATCCGGGACGTGGTGGCTTCATGCTCCACCACCGCTTGCGGATGCGCGATGTCCATGTGCGGGAATGTGTGGGCGCCGCAGTCGTGGCCGATCAGCAGCGAGTCGCACTGGGTGAAGTTGCGGGCGCCCTCGGCCCTCGGGAACACCTTCACGAGGCCGCGGTAGGTGTTCTGCGCCTTGCCGGCGGAGATGCCCTTGCTCAGGATGTTGCTGCTGGTGTTGCGGCCGATGTGGATCATCTTGGTACCGGTGTCGGCCTGCTGGAAATTGTTGGTCACGGCCACCGAGTAGAACTCGCCGGTCGAGTTGTCGCCGCGCAGGATGCAGCTCGGGTATTTCCAGGTGATGGCCGAGCCCGCTTCCACCTGGGTCCAGGAAATCGCCGAGTTGTCGCCGCGGCAATCGCCCCGCTTGGTCACGAAGTTGTAGATCCCGCCGCGTCCTTCTTCATCGCCTGGGTACCAGTTCTGCACCGTCGAATACTTGATCCGGGCGTCCTTCAGCGCCACCAGTTCCACGACCGCGGCATGCAACTGGTTCTCGTCGCGCATCGGCGCGGTGCAGCCCTCCAGGTAGCTGACTTCGCTGCCTTCGTCGGCGATGATCAGCGTGCGCTCGAACTGGCCCGTGTTCTGCTCGTTGATCCGGAAGTACGTGGACAACTCCATCGGGCATTTCGTGTTCTTCGGAATGTAGACGAACGAACCGTCGGTGAATACGGCCGAGTTCAGCGCTGCGAAATAGTTGTCGCGGTACGGCACCACGCTGCCCAGGTACTTGCGCACCAGGTCCGGGTGTTCGCGCACGGCCTCGGAGAACGGGCAGAAGATCACGCCGGCCTCGGCCAGGCGGCTCTTGAAGGTGGTAGCCACCGACACGCTGTCGAAAACCGCGTCCACCGCCACGCCCGCCAGCCGGGCCCGCTCGTGCAGGGGAATGCCCAGCTTGTCGTAGGTTTCCAGCAGCCGCGGATCGACTTCATCCAGGCTCTTCGGCGCGTCCTTTGCCGGACCGGGCGCCGAGTAATAGGAGATGGACTGGTAATCGATCGGCGGGATGTTCAGCTTGGCCCAGGACGGCTCTCTTGCCTCGCGCCAATAGCGGTAGGCGCGGAGACGCCAGTCGAGCAGGAACTCCGGCTCGTCCTTGCGCGCGGAAATCACGCGTATCACGTCCTCGTCCAGCCCCGGGGGCAGAGTGTCGGACTCGATGTCGGTAACGAAACCGTGCCGGTACTTGCGCTCGAGCAGTTCGCGCACTTCCGGGTTGCGTTCGGCGGTGCGGCTCATCTCCCCATCCTCGCGTTCAGGTCGGCCGACAGCGTGCGGGTCCTGAAACCGGGAGCGGACCGCCGCAGGTCGCTCAGCGTGACCTCCGTCAGCGCGCCGCGGATCGCCCGGTTGATCTGCCGCCACGCGCCGCCCACGGTACAGAACGACTCCAGCTCGCACTGGCTTTCCGCATGGCTGCACTCGGTGAGCGCCATCGGTCCCTCCAGCGCCTCGAGTATTTCCACCGCGTTGATCTCGCGGGCGGCTCGGGCCAGCCGGTAACCTCCCAACGCGCCGCGCTCGGAACGCACCAGCCCGCGAGCAGCGAGCTGCTTGAGCAGCTTTTGCGCAGTCGGTAGCCTGAGGTGGGTCGCGGCGGCAATTTTCTTGGCCGAAAGCGACTGGCCCTCGGCCTGCGCCAGACAGCCGAGGATCATGGTCCCGTAGTCCGTAAGCCTGCTGACTCTGAGCATTTGCGCGCACTCCAAATTCAATCAGGACTATTTTAGTCCAAAATCAGATCCCAGCCTGGATTGCCCGCATTTGTTGTGCGGGTCATGCGCTGGATATGCGCGCCATACGGCGCTTGCCGCCCGCTGCATCAGAATTTCAACAGGAGGAGAACCCGCGGGCGGATCCGCTGAAGAACGCCTCAGGGATTGCGCTGGAATCGGATAGTGGCCAGATACTTGCCGTTCACAACACCGTTGACGATGTCCGCATCGCCGATTTGCGCCGTCAGCTGTCTTATGGGTTGGTGTGGATTGGTTGCCGTTCCGCTGAGGCTGAATCGGTTGCCGGTTTCCGTTCCCGCATCCCAAACCGCGAGATTCATATGACCGGTGTCGCCGACCCAGCCCCCGTGCTTGTCAAGCAGCGGGAATTCACTCAAGCCCACAAACCAGTCGGGGCTCGGCGCCACCATGCTGGCGAACGTAAACAGCGGCATGGCCCGGCTCAGGTTCAATTCGAACACGCTCGTGCCCGTACTGCCGGTGCCGCCGCTGATTACCGGCGAAGCCGCGGTCATGTTCGACATGGCTTCGCCAATTTCGTTCAGGAATTGCCCGGTCTGTCCCAATTCCGCCACATTCTCCAAGCCTGCGCTCGCCAATTCCCCAGGCATCCAGAGATTCGCCCGCCCATTCGTTGCCGCGCCCACCAGGGTTGTGAAATGGGACGAAGCGGGAACGGAGTCATGAATCTCGCTGGTCCACCGGGCGGTGAACGTGACCGTGTAACTGGCCTCGGACACGAACCGATTCCCGTCACGCGCCTTCTCGTGACAGGAAAAGTTGTCGAAAGCGCCAGTGGCCGACAGGTTCATGTTCATCAATTCAAGCCCGAAGTGGGGGGAGAGGTACAAGCTGGCCTGTCCCTGCCATGCGCCGCCAACCCGGGTTGCCAGTTCCTGCCCGCTGACCCAGATATGCTCTTTCGGCCCGAGCGAGGGAAGCAGCGCGCTGTTGGCAAGCCCGATGATGTTGCCGCCGGCATCGCGCAGCGTTCCGCGCACATCGGATATCGCGTCGAATCCCGTGTTGATGAAGCGCACGAATGTGCGGTCCGGCTGATCCATGCCCGCGATGTTATGCACCGCACCCTCGGCAACGCAGTTGACGTTGGTGGGCGCCGCGCCCGGACTGCTGCGCAGCTTGACCATCGCCACAAAGGGCGCGCCATCAATATCGGACATTATCTCCAGCATTGCCGGCTGAACCCAAGCGCCAACGCCGAAGCGCTCTTCCAGTTCTGAGGATGTCAGAACCAGACGGCCCTTGGCGTTGACAGGCAGGTCGCTCAACGCCTTGCCTGACTCGCCGAGCCGCGCCCCCTGAGTGTTATACAACGTTCCGGTAAACCGTAACTCGTAGTCGGAGGTGTTGATGATATGCAGCTCCACCGAAGGCCCCAAAGGGCTTGCTGCCGTGCTTGTCATCAGGTAGGCGCGAACCGGCTGCTGCGCCCACCCCGCCTGCAGGCTCGCAACCGACATCGTCAATGCCCAAAGCAGGGCCCAAAGCTGGCTGCCGCTGCGCCCCGCGCTTTGCCCGTTACCGATCATCCCCGATCCCATCTGAAGACCAAATGATTCTATCTCAATGGGATTCAGTCCCACGATGGCGCTGGTTGAGTAAAGATATGAACAAGGCCCCGAACAGCGACCGGGCGGCGGGCTGGTTGCTCCAGCCCAGCAGCGCGCCTGCGCCCGAAAGAGGCCCGCAGAGCCTGCTTAGTCGACAGTGTCCACCCATGCAAGCGTTTGCTCGGCGCCTGCGGCGGCTCGCTCATGTCCCTGCTCGGACGCCAGCGAGAACCACTTGTGAGCGAGCGCCATGTTTTTGCCGACACCCTCGCCCTTGTAATAGCGCATGGCGAGACTGAACTGCGCCTCGGCGTCACCCTGCTCGGCGGCCTGCCGAAAGTAGAACGTGGCTTGTTCGTAGTCTATAGGTGTTCCGTGACCGTCCCGATAAGCCACACCTAATCGGTATTGCGCGCCTGCATCGCCTCTGCTCGCCTTTCTATGCAGGCGCTCAAGGCCGGTCGGAGGCCGCACGAGCTCAAGTTGCGTGGGTTTACGCGCCAGTTGTGTTTCTCCGCCGAAAGCATCGGCGAGCCTGTCCAACAGCAAAATTGCCCCGGCGCACGAGGTAAGTGTCACGGCTGCGGCCAGCAGCTTTCTCCAGGTTGCCATCGCCTAACGTAGCGCCTCAACCAAAACCGGGGTTTCCTGCCGGTCGAGAATAATCACTCTGGCCACAGGCTCGGCAGGAACCGGCACGCGGGCAGCCCAGGAGCGCTTCGCGCTATGCGTGATGGCAGCCAGGCGCAAGCGTTCCCGGTATATCTCGCGGCCTGAAGCGGCTTGCAGCGTAAGGAAGTGCTTTCCCTCAACGGGCGGCTTGCGCGAAGGCATAAGACTGTGGTCCACGTAATCGAGCGTCCACATTCCCCACTCGACGCCGCCTCCGAGCGCCAGACTTGGGCCCCGAGGTTCCTTCGCTTGTGCAAGATCCGGGCGCACGTTGCCAAGTGGTCTCCCGACTCGGTGTTCCAGCGCCTTCCTGTAGTGGTAATCGGAAATGAACCTTGGGGAGCAGTAGGCCATTACGTCGAAGTGAGTCTCTTCCGAGCCGCCTCCCACAAACGCCTCGGCGCTCGGCAGCCAGCCCCGCCGGGGGCCGATCCCGCCTTCTTCGTAAGGGTAGTCCGGATCGATGTTCTCAATGCTGTATTCGCCCCAGCAATCCCAGGGGGCGTGCATCAGCGACAGGTTGTGCCCGATCTCGTGCGCGGGCGTCTCATCGCTGCAGTCCTCAAGCGGCAGTTGCACCGAGACATTGCCGGGGCGAATCGCGCGGCCGCAAAATTCGTCGTCATAGGTTTCCAGGAAAATCCCATAGTAGTACTCGTCGCCGGGCGCGCCGCGATTCCATTCCCGCCCAAGGAAATCGAGCACGGCTTCCGTGTCCGCCGCCTGGTTCAGGAAAGAAAGGGTTTCGCCAACGCGCACCTCGTGACTGCCGATAGGCAGCAGATCAAGAACACTCTTCATGTAATCCTCGACCTGGATGGCAGGCGGGGAGCCGGCGTCGGTGCGAATCGGCCAGAACACGATCTTGAACGGAGGCAGGCGCCGCCCGCCGCTGAATTCCACCCACTGCCGGTTATTGTCCTCCCGCGTCTCATCCAGGCGGCCGGACTCGTCCACCAACAGCGTGATTCGGTGCGAAGGCAGATAATGCTCGCTGACGTCATAGACATGCTCCGTCGTCCATTCCAGGTCGTCCGTTTTCACCGTGTTTGTGCTTACTGGTTCCAAAGACTCCTGCAGGACTTCGCCGTCGCCATCCGTTGCGCGCGCCAGAATCTCGGGAACGGTAGCCGATTCGTGAGTCACGGCCGCGGCGAGGACGGTATGCCTGTCAGCGACTCCGTCAATGTGTTGTGTAGCGCCACCGCGCACGTCCCAATGCCAGGTCATCACGCCCTGGAAAAGTTGCAGCCGGTCCACGCGCGCGTCGCCTGCCTGACAACGCACATTCCAGGCCAGATCTGCCGGCGCGCCATCAACCTCCAGCGTAAGCATCGTCTCATAGCGATCCTGATCGGGACACGGGGCCTGCAGGTCCATCCTGGTTAGCTCATTCATTTCGACAGTGCCGGAATCGGGGGTGGCGATGACATCGTTCCGGTCGCTGCGAATTGAGTACGGCACCGCGCCCTGTCCGTTCCAGATCGACGAGGCGCGCCAACTCAAATGGGACTCGGCCGACTTGCGCGGATTGCCCGTCGCCGCTGCTGGAGAGTCCTCGATCGTTACTTCGATGGCCGGACGCTCGCATTCGATAGAAACGCTTACGGTGCGGGGGCTGGCTGCCCCTCCAGCGATGGTAATCGTGCCCGTGCGGCTTTCCGGCTCCGTGCAGCGAAGCTCAACGGAGATTTCCATGTCGGTGGCTTCTGCGGTTCCGCTGGTTGGCGACGCGGAAATAAGGTCGGTGTCTGATTCAACGCTGAAGTTCAAGGCGCCGCCCGTGGCGCGGAGGCTGAATGTTTCCGCAACCGGGTTTCCGCCAGCGCTGGCCGTGAGGGACAGGCTGACCGGCGAAACCGCGAGGGATGGCGCAGGCGGGCTGCTTTCGCCGCCGCCACCGCCGCAACCGGACAATAGCAAGAAAGCGCTGGCCACCCCGCCAGCGAATTGTCGTCCCATGAGCTTCCCCTGTTCTTCGCGAGACGCCCGGCCAAGGCGCCGGGCCGTAAAGTCATCGTGCAAGGAGTTGCAAGAGAACCTGCTTATTCGCCAGGCCGGGGGGAGCTACCCGCCAGCCAGATTACGGCTGTTGTATTCGGCAGGCAGCCCGACAAGGCCTCCTGCACAATGACTTCAAGGGAGAGTGTAGGAAACTGGCGGAACGGAGCGCCAGCTATTACCTTGCTATGCGCTTACAGGTAGGAGTTATTCCCGTGATGTTGTCTTATTTGGTAGAGCGTGTTAATCCTATGCGACGCCGCTCTGCCGGGCCTATATGTAATAATGTGGGGCCATAAGGGCTATTTATGTTTGATAAAGGCGCCAATGGACCTCTTGGATGATCTGATTAGGGACTCTTTTGGGGCCGCCGCGGCCCGCGAGTTGTGCCGCAGAAGCGGGCCTTTTGAATCTGGCCGGCTTTACAGGCGCATCGAAATCAGCGAGACGATGCGACGGGAATTTGTTCGGCGGGGCGGGGCTTCCGGCACCTCGAATGCAGCCGTGGCCAACGTGTTGAAGAAGTGGCTCCTGACGCGCGCCAGCCCGTTTCGCAGAGAAGCGCGGGGGCGCTATCGTTTCCTTGGTCTTGAGAGAGGGAATGAGCGATACACGGGCGCAGGTGTTGGGGGGGGGGCTGTGCGCGATGCTCCCATGGATTACGCGCCGACTCCCGAACGTGATATCGGCGCAGGCCCCTGTGAAGTGTACGCCTGGTGCATGCCCGGGTATGGGGCTACCCGGGACGGCCGCTGGCCGATAAGAATCGGCAGGGCCGGAGCCGAAGGATTCAAGGGCCAGTTGCGCGATTTTCACGAAAACCTTCCTGAACGGCCCCGCTACCTGCTGAGGCTGGGTTGCGCCGACGATGCCGAAGCCCGCAGGCGGGAAATGCTGCTGCATGCGTGGTTCACGGACCGTCGGCAACAGCTTGAGGAGGCGTCGGGAGACGCATGGTTCCTGACCAATCCCGGCGAGATCGACGAAGCGATAGACCACCTCATGGGGGCGGAGCTGCATGTCGGCGGAATAACTCTTGAAGAAATGGACAAACTATTTTCGGACGCATTCAAGAACGTTCCGGACGAGGAATGGGCGAACCTGCCCGACGACCTGATCGACCGGCTTGACGAGTATCTGTACGGCGTCGACCGCTTCCGCCAATGAAGAACGTTTTCGCTGACACGGCCTATTGGGTCGCCATGGCCCGGCCGCGCGATCAATGGCGCTCGGCGGCCCGGAATGCGCTGCGGCAGTTGGGACCAGTCAGTATCATCACTACCGACGAAGTCCTGACCGAGTTCCTTACCAGTCTCTCCAAGGCAGGGCCGGAGGCTCGTCTTCGCGCCGTTCGCAGCGTGCGTGCGCTGCAGAACGATCCCAGGGTGCGGCTCATGCCGCAGTCCAGGGAGTCGTTTTGCAAGGCGCTGGACCGCTACGCGGCGCGTGCCGACAAGAGCTACAGTCTTCAGGATTGCGTGTCGATGAACGTCATGGAGGATCAGTCGGTTACGGATATTCTCACCAGCGATCGCCATTTCGAACAGGAAGGATTCAATGTGCTCATGAAACGGGATTACGCCCGTTCTTCACGGACCAATCAGGCGGGCTGACCGCGGACGCTACAGGAAGGTGGGCGCGACGATCTTCCACGTATTGGTTCGCAACCGTTCAGGGTGACTTCCCAACGCCGGGATTATCGCGGCCCCGGCAGCGCGTAGGCAGCGAGTAGGTGGTGGGTTTTTCGGGGAGGGAATACACTACACGCTACAAGTTTCCGGACCTTGGGAGATTCACAGATGACGAACGCGAACCTGGCCGACACCGCGCAAGCCATGGTGGCGCCCGGCAAGGGCATCCTGGCGGCCGACGAAAGCACTCCAACGATCGGAAAGCGCTTTGCCGGCATCGGGGTGGAATCGACCGAGCCGCTGCGCCGCGACTACCGCGCGATGCTGTTTGCCGCACCGGAAGCCGACCGCTACATCAGCGGCGTGATCCTCTTCGACGAGACCCTCAGGCAGACCATGCCGGACGGCGAACCGATTCCGCAGTATCTGGCGGGCCGGGGAATGATTCCGGGAATCAAGGTGGACAAGGGGGCCAAGCCGCTGGCCGGCTGCCCGGGCGAGAAGGTGACGGAAGGGCTGGACGGGTTGCGCGAGCGGCTGGCGGAATATCGCGGTCTCGGCGCCCGGTTCGCCAAGTGGCGGGCGGTGATCGCGATCGGCGAGGGCGCGCCCAGCGACTGCTGCGTGCACGCCAACGCCCATGCACTGGCGCGCTATGCGGCGCTATGCCAGGAGGCCGGCCTGGCGCCCATCGTGGAGCCGGAAGTGCTGATGGACGGGCCGCACCCCATTTCCCGCTGCGAGCAGGTGACCGGCGCGGTGCTCGACCAGACCTTCGACGAGCTGGAGCGGCACCGGGTGGACGTGGAGGGCATCGTGTTGAAGCCCAACATGGTGGTATCCGGCAATGAGTGCCCGGCGCAGGCCGGCGTGGAAGAAGTCGCGGAGGTCACCCTGCGGACCCTGAAGGCGCATGTGCCGGCGGAGGTGCCGGGCATCGCTTTCCTGTCCGGCGGACAGTCGGCGGAAGAGGCGACCGCGCACCTGAGCGCAATGAATGCGCGGGGACCGCACCCCTGGCAGGTGTCTTTCTCCTATGGGCGCGCGCTGCAGGCGCCGGCGCTGGCCGCCTGGCAGGGCAGGGCGGATCAGCTGGGCGACGCGCAGCGGGCGTTCGGCGAGCGGGCGCGGCTCAACGGCCTGGCCCGCACCGGCGACTACCGCCCCGAATTGGAAGCCGCGTAAGCAGCGGCGCTCCGATGCCGCCTTCTATTCGCATCCCTCTTCCGGGAGACGCATGAATACATCCCTGTAGCTTGGTTCCGCCATCCCTGGCTCACACACTCCCGGAAGAGGGATGCGAATAGAAGGCTTACGGGGTGCCCTTGTTCCCGGAGATCAGGCTTTCGCGATGCCGCGCAGCGGGGGGATCAGGTAGTACAGGACCAGGTACGCCACCATCGAGCCTGCCAGGCCCGCGAGCGCCGGCACCAGCCATTCGGGCGCGTAGTAGTAGCTCAGCAACCCCAGCGGGTAGGCGAACAGCGCAGCCCAGTTGATGACGGGCAGGCGCGCGTCCTCGCCGGCGTCCATTTTCCCGCGGGCCACGAAGTAGTAGTGCGCGATGACCGGTCCGATCAGGGGCGGAACCCAGATTGCCAGCGCGCCGATCCAGAAGAGGAACTGCTGGTAGATCCCGAGCCCCAGAATGGTCCCCAGCAGCCCGCAGATCACCGTCATGACCCGGCGCGGCCGGCGCATGATGCTCGAAGTCTGGATGACCGGGAGGTAGAGGTTCGCGTCGCCGGTGGTCCATAGCGCGACGCTCATTCCGATAACGCCCAGCCAGGCGATAAATCCGGCCTGTTCGCGCAGGTACGAAGTGAAATCGCCATCGCCGCCATACACGACGCCGCCCAGCGCGCCTACGATCTGCAGGAACCACTGCGCGATGATCAGAACGATGAACGGTATGGCGATGGCCACCCAGGCGCGCTTGGCGAAACGGGTGTATTCGGCCATCACCACGGCCCCGACGATCCATGAGCCGATAACGACATTGACCCCGTTCAGCACGCTCAATGGCGATTCCGAATTCGCGGCCTTGTCGACCGATAGCGCCAGGAAGGCGTCCCAGCCGCCGGCCTGGCCGATGTTGAGGTCGATCGAATACAGTCCCACCGCCACCAGCACCACAACCGAAGGCACGCTGACCCATTCCAGCGCCCTGACGCCGAAATAGGTGGTGGCCGTGAACAGCAGGCCCGCCAGCAGGGCGACCACGTAGAACGCCGTGCTGTCGAAGTCCTGCGCCCAGGCGAACCCGAAGGCGCCCACCACGATGCCCTGCCAGCCGATGGTCAACAGTGCGATGAACAGCACCGGAATATAGGCGCCGAAGCGTCCGTACACGAGCCGGTACAAGAGGCCGCTGTTGCAGGCGGTCTTGTAGCCCATGTAACCGACCACCGCTCCAATCGCGAAGTTTGCGAGGTTGCCGTAGAAGGAGGCCTGCACTGCATCGGGCCAGAAACTCATGCCCTTGCCCAGCGCCCCCCCCGTCAGGAGCCCGGTCACCAGAAAACCCCAGCCGAAGGCCAGCGTCAACAGCGGCAGCGTATTGCGGCGCTGGGCGTCGCTGAGCGGCGTCAGCGGATTGTCGGCGCTTTGCCGCTCCTCCTCCGGCTGCAAGGTCCACCATTCCCGTAGTCGATTCGCCATAGTAGGTATCCCCCTCCTATCCCCTCTGCTCCGACGATTCCTCATCGGATTCCTCGTCTTTCCGTTCGCGCCTGCCGCCGTCTTCGGCCATCAGCTCCACCTGCTCCAGGCGCGCCTCGATGCGGCTGCGCCGAACATCGTCGGCATGTTCCGCGGCCTTGAGCGCGAGCTGAAGCTGGGTGTGGGCGCCATTCAGGTTGCGGCGCATGATCTCGTACTCGGCCATGTAGTAGTGGGCATCGGCCGTCTGGCCGGACTCTCCGCTTGCCTGGGCCAGCAGGCGCATGGTCTCGAGATCGAGCTTGTCGTCCAGCAGATAGCCCATCAGCAGTTCGCGGGCGAGCGGCGCCTGTCCTTCGGCCAGCAGGGCTTCCGCATAGCGATGCCCCAGGCTCGGGTTGCCGGGGAACAGCGCCAGCGCCTCTTCGAAAATCCGCCGCGCCGCGCGGCCGTCCCCCGCAACCGCATGGGCCCGTGCAACCGCGATCCGCAACGGGATGGAGTCCGGATGGTCCGCCAGCAGGTTGTTCAGAACAGCCTGCGCCTCATCGGCGCGTCCCATGCCCAGCAGGGCCAGGCCCTGTCCGTAGAACCGGCCGACATCCGCCTCGGTCTCGGTGAGCGGCTGCGAGCGGAACTGCCGCATGGCCTCTTCCGGGCTGTCGCTGCCCAGCAGCCGCGCCTGTGCCCTGGCCAGGTAATAGCTGAGGCTGTTGTCAACGTTGCGCAGCATGTCCGGCGCAATCCGCGAGCGCGCCTCGGCGATGCGATTGACGCTGACGGGGTGCGTGCGAAGGATTTCCGGTATGGCCCTTGCGGAAAGCGATTCCGCGCGCGACATCGTCTCGAAGAAAGAGGGCAGGCCGCGGGGATCGAAACCGGCGGCGTAGAGTGTGCCGATGCCGATCCGGTCGGCCTCGTGCTCGTGCGCCCGGGTGAAATTGATCTGCTGCTGCTGCGCCATGCCCGTGCCGGCCATCAGGGCGCCCTGCATGAAGTCGCCTCCGCCGCCCATCAATCCGCCCACCAGCAGGGCGGCGAGCATCGTGGCCATGGTCATGATCGAGGTCCCGCGCATGGCCTGAATCTGCCGCGAGATGTGATTCTGGGTCACATGGGCGATTTCATGCGCGAGAACTCCGGCCAGTTCGCTCTCGTTGGCGGTCGCGTCGATCAGGCCCGTGTGCACGCCGATGTAGCCTCCCGGCAGCGCGAACGCGTTGATGGACTGGGCCTTGACGACGAAAAAGTGGAACTGATGGTCGCCGTTCTGCGCCCGGTAGGCAAGCCGCCTGCCCAGGTTGGCGACGTATTCGTTGATCTCCGGGTCGGTCACGAGCCGGCCGGCGCTGCGGAACTGCTCGATGACGCTCAGCGCGATTTCCCGCTCCTGCTCGCGCGTCAGCACCGTGTCGGCCGCGCTGCCCATGTCGGGCAATTCCGCGCCACCTCCCACCTGGGCGCCCGCCGGAAGGGCCTGCAGAGTGAGGGCCAGCATGAGCGCCGCGCTGGTGGCGCGCCTGGGAGCGAGGACGTCTCGTCCTCGTGGAGGGCGGGACGCTGCGAGGGTCATGCCCTCGCTCCACTTTTCCCATGCGCTCGCGGAGGGGAGTTCACAACTCGCGAGCAGCCTCCAGCACTTCCTCGGCGTGTCTCTTCACCTTCACCTTGCGCCACTCGCGCCGCAAAACGCCTTCTTCGTCAATCAGGAAAGTGCTGCGTTCGATACCCATGTACTTTCGCCCGTACATGCTCTTCTCCTTGATCACGTCGTAGGCCTTGCACAGCGTTTCCTCCGGGTCCGACAGCAGGTGGAACGGGAAGCCCTGTTTGCCGCGAAAGTTGTCGTGCGAACGGATGGACTCGCGCGAAACGCCCAGAATGACGGCGTTGGCGGTCGTGAATTCGTCGTGCAGATCACGGAAATTCTGCCCTTCCGTCGTGCACCCGGGAGTGTTGTCCTTGGGATAGAAATAGAGCACCAGCTTGCTGCCCCTGAGATCGCCCAGCGATTGCCGGCCGCCCCCGGTGCTGGCGGAATCGAAATCCGGCGCCGGCGCGCCCACTTCAGTCGTGCTCATTCTGGTCCTCCTTGCGGATCCTCCGTTGCGGGCTAGCCGTGTATCGGTTCGATGACCGCATCCAAGTTGTTCTTGTCGCAGAAATCATGAAAGTCTTCGCGCAGCAAGGCAATGCCCACCTCGCGCGGCACATGCACCTCAAGGCGCACCGCCAGCATGGCCGCGCCGGTACTCGGAGCATTGTAGCGCCGGGCATGGACCTCGGCGACGGCCAGCTCGCGCCGGGCAAAGAAACTCACCAGCGCCAGCACGAGGTTGTCCCTTTCCAGCGCCACCGCCTCCACGTGATAGGGCGCCGCGGGCGTCTGCGGCTCACGCGAGGCCGTTTCGCTGACGGAAATCTCGCAGCCGGTGCGCTTGCTGTAGCGCTCCAGCGCCGTGCGCACCTTGTTCATCGCATGCCAGTTGCCGTTGACCAGCAGCAGGGCGCCGAAGCTGTTTCCCAGTTGGGTCATACGGGCGTCCCGGATGTCTCCGCCCGCCTCGCTGACCACTTCGCTGAGCTCGCGCGCGGACGCCTCTTCCTGCGGGCCCAGGGCCGATATCGCCAACAGTTTTTCCATGTTCCGGCAAGCTTACACGCCATGGCGATAAAATTCCGCGCCGATATGCGCGGAAGCCTCGTAGCCTTGGTCACGCCCATGGACGCCGCCGGCGCCGTGGATTATCCGGCCGTGGACCGGCTGATCGACTGGCACGCGGATTCAGGCACGGCCGCCCTGGTCGTGGCCGGGACCACCGGCGAATCGGCAACGCTGACCCATGACGAGCACGCGGAGCTCATTCGGTACGTCGCGGGGCAGGCGCGCGGCAGGATTCCGGTCGTGGCCGGCACCGGATCCAATTCCACGGCGCAGACGATCGCCCTTTCGCAGGCCGTGGCCGGCTCGGAAATCGTCGCCTTCCTGGTCGTTACGCCGTACTACAACAAGCCCACCCAGGAAGGCATGTTCCGGCATTTCACGGCCATTGCGGACGCTGTTGAGCAGCCCCTGATCCTCTACAATGTGCCCGTCCGCACAGCCGTGGACCTGCTGCCCGAGACGGTGGGCCGCCTGGCGGAACATCCCCGGATCGGGGCTTTGAAGGAAGCGACCGGCGAGGTCGAACGGGTGGGACGCTTGAGAGCGCTTTGCGGAGAAGAGTTTTCCTTGTACAGCGGCGACGATGCAACGGCGAGGGACTTCATGCTGGCCGGCGGCGACGGCGTGATATCGGTGACCGCCAATGTTGCGCCCCGGGCCATGGCGGACATGTGCGGGGCCGCGCTGGCCGGTGATTCCGCGCGCGCCGCGGAACGCGACGCGCCTCTGGCCGCATTGCATGACGCATTATTCGTGGAATCCAACCCGATTCCCGTGAAATGGGCCCTCAATCGCATGAACAGGATCGCAGCAGGCATCCGGCTTCCGCTCACCGAGCTTTCCGGTCCGCACCATGCACAGGTGCAGGGCGCGCTGACGGAAGCGGGAGCGCTGTCGTGAGAAGCCGGGTTCCAGCGGCGGGGCTGATTGCGCTCTCCCTGTCCCTGCAAGGATGCGGAATGATCGGTGGCGGCCTGTTCGGAGGCGGCACGCCGCCGTGCGAGAGTCCGCAGGAGTACCTGGCCGCCGAAGCCGCCAGCCCCATGGTTGCGCCCGAGGGACTGGAGACTCCGCAGGCTTTCGGCAATTTCGAAATTCCCGAAGGTGAGATACTCGAGGGTCAGGCGCGCCGGAACAACGGCTCCTGCCTGGAAGAGCCTCCGCGGATCGAACAGCCGGGAGCGCGATAATGGCGCAAGGCCGGAGAGGTGGCCGAGTGGACGAAGGCGCCTGATTGGAGATCAGGTATACGGTCATACCGTATCGTGGGTTCGAATCCCACCCTCTCCGTCATTCCCGTGATCAATAAGCGGAGCCGCTATGTGATGCCGTTATAAGGGACACGATATATGCCTTGTCGTCGATTTCGTAGAAGAACCGCCAAGGTCCAATCCGATATCTCCAGGTCTCCGGCTCGTATCCCTTCAGCTTGCGAACATGCGTGCCGAAATGCGGGTGCTCTCGCAGTCTGGGGTGCACGGTTCGACGCAGCTTGCTTACGATGTTTTTGTGATCGGCTTTGGTGATTGAGCGCAGATCCTTGCGGAATTGTCGGGTCTCGAAAATCTGGTACTCATTCAACGAACTTTCCTGTGCGCTCTCGGGCCTGCCTGGAGCCGGCCTCCAATCTCTTGATCAGTTCGCGATCGCTCAGGATTTCCGCTGCTTCAGTTTCATCGACAAACTGGGTTTCCCTGATTCGCTCCAGAGCGGCTGTCTCAATGAGATTGGGAATGGGGCGGCGCTCGGCTACGGCTGCCTCGCGGAATTCCGTGTAGACATCCTCGTCCAAACGTAGAGTGACGGATTTGGTCATGCATTTGACTCCGCTTAATCCGGGTAATCGGCATTCTAGCCGCTCTGTGCGCTGGAAACGCTGCCTCTGCTCGCAGCGCTGCGCGCCCGCAATCATTTTTTGCCCGGTCTGAATACCGTCGCCGCGATGCCGTCGAGCTGGTTGCAGCGGTCCAGCCATGCGCGCACATTGGGAAACGGTTCGTAGTCGATCGCCTGTCCGTGACGGCCGATCAGATACGGCGCAATGGCGAAATCGACGATGGACAGGCCGCCGAGCACGAATTCCCGCCCCTCGAGTTGGCCATTCAGGACTCCGATATTGAGTTCGACGTCCTTCTCGGCGGTCTTGCTCCTGGCGCGCACCGCGATGACCGTATTGATCAGGTGGAACGCCTGCCAGTAGAGCCAGCGGTCACAATCCGCACGCCCTTTGGGGTCGTCGGGCAGCATGCCCGTGTCCGGGTGCAGCGTGGCGAGATAGCAGAGGATCGCGTTCGACTCCCACAGGCAGAAATCGCCGTCCACCAGCAGCGGGGCCTTGCCCATCGGGTTCATGCGCCGATAGCCCTCCGTCCTGTTCTCCTGTTCGCGGAACCCCATCGAGTAAATCTCGACCGGGAGGCCGAAGTGCTTGATGAAGGCTTCGACCTTGCGGTTGTTGGGCGTGGGCGAGAACGAATAGAGTTTCATTGGGAACCTTCCCGCGGCCGCTAATCGCTGGCGGCCTGCTCTGCGTACTCGGCTCTCCAGGATTCCTTTACCTTGCGCGAGCGTTCAATCAGGGGTGTGAATTTTTCGTGATCCACGTCCCGCTGGAAAAGCTTCTCAATATAGACCAGGGCCGTCATCGGGGACTCGGCCCAATGGATATAGCGCCATCCCTCCGGCTTCTTGCGCATGACCGCGCTCACCCGGACCTCCTCTCCTATCGGGGGGCGGCCCCGTATCTTCATTTCGAAATGCATGTTCCAGGCGGCAATGGCCAGATCGTCGGCGATGAGCTTGACCGAAATGTCGCGCATCTCCTCGCGCAGGCCTTCGACCGCCGGGCTCGGAAAGGGAGGGGCAAGATAGGCCTTGAGCGGCTCCCAGCCGATGAACCAGTCGTCCTGCTCCTCGGCAAGGTAGAAGGGCACCTCTTCGTCGGGGTCCCAGAGTTCCAGAACCGTTCGGTAATCCTGCGAGTTCCATCGTTCCGCGGTCGCGTGAACGAGCGCCTTTACGGCCTCGATTTCGTCCTGCTCGGCGGCATGGGCCGAGTGAATGGCAAGTGCGGTCATGGTCAATGCCACCCCCAATGCAAAAGTCGCCCGCAGCGACGCTAACACAGTTGAAGACATGGTTCCTCCCTCGAAGGCGCTAATACTCCTCATCGTATTCGATGAGATCAAAGTGGGCGTTCATGTATCCGCCCACGGTGATCTTGACGAAAAGGAACCCGTCGGGCGTGCACCACACGTCCTCGGTCGGGTGATAGTCGAGCAGGAACCGGTAATGGTCGGTCTCGAAGGTCCCGGCCGGGACCGTGATCTCTTCGCGTCCCACGTATTCCAGGTCGAAATCGGTGGTGCACAGGTTGGGGCCGGAGCATCCGTCATGTTCGCGCGAGGACATCAGCACGCCGCGGCACGGCTGCGGGTTCTGTTTCGAGGAGTGAACAAATCGGGCGCAGTGGATCGCGTCGCAGGACACGGGATGCGCCCCGAAGGACAGCGGCGGCGAGGTTAGGTCCATGCGCTGGCTCGTGCGTCCCGTCGTGACGTTGACGGCCTCACACTCGGCGCCGCCGTCGGTGAAACGGAACCAGCCGCTGCCGAGAAACTCGCCGCTCTGGTGCAAACGGACAAAGCAATCCAGCGGATGGTAGTCGCTGTCCGTCGTATAGACCGTCTCCCGCAGGACGGACCTGTCCGCGACGACGCCGGGTTCGATTTCGCAATGCGCCCGCAGCGTGCGCTGACCGTCCTCGTGGAAGGTGACCGACCACCATTCCCGCCCGAAATCGCGCCGTTCTCCTTCAGGATCAAAAATATAGGCAATCTTGCCCCGCACGTTTCTATGGTTCATTGCGCAAACCTAGCACAGTAGCGCCGGCGATTCGCGGACGCGCTCTGAGCGGGTGTCGCGGGGCTACGGGCGGGAGACGACGCTAGACGCGGTCGGAGCGCCCGCCGTCCGCCGTGATGTTGGCGCCGACGACGAACCGTGCCCGGCGCGAACAAAGAAACACTGCGACGTTTGCAATCTCTTGCGGCGTGGCCATGCGGCCCAGCGGAATCTCCTCGGCCTTCCTGCGGACGTGCTCCGGGTCTTCGGCTTCCAGTTGCGCCCAGATCCCGCCCTCGGCCCAGGTCGGGCCAGGCGCGACCATATTGACCCTTACGCCGCTTGCCGCAAGCTCATGCGAAAGACCCTTGGCGGCGTGCGCGAGCGCGGCCTTGGTGGCCCCGTAGGCATCCCGTTTGCGCGACGCAGCGGCCGAGGTCGAGCCGATGACGACAACGGCGGCGTCGCCGGATTCCCGCGCGGCCGCTTCAAGATGCGGGGCGGCGAAGTCGACGATGCGGTTCAGTGCGGCGATCTCGACCTGGAAATTGCTCCGCCAGGCCTGCCCGGAATTGCCGGCGGCCATGGCGCTGGCGTTGAGCACCAGTAGGTCGAGGCCGCCGAGGCGGGCGATGGCCTGCTCCAGCCACTCCAGTGTCGACCCGGAGTCCACAAGGTCGACGGCGGCGCCCTGAACCGCGGCCGGGGAAGCGCCGCCCGACGGTATCGTGGTGGGCAGCGAACGGGCGCAGTACTCGACACGGCACCCTTCGGAAGCCAGCCCTTCGACGATGGCGCGTCCTATGCCGCGGGAGCCTCCGGTAACGATGGCCCGCGATTGGCCGAGGTGCAGGTCCATTTCGCTTGTGCCCGGGCGGTCGAGATCGCGGTCGCTCAGGCCGGATCGACCTGCTTCAGGGCTTCCAGGGCGATGGAGATCAGCGTGCGCTCGGCTTCGGCGTGCTCCTGCTTGCCGATTTTCTGCTTCTTCAGGCTGTTGACGGTGGATGCGCACATGCTTCCCGCCTTGCACCCCAGGGACTTGCCGACCGTGAGGATCGCGGACGTCTCCATGTCGACGGCCAGCACGTCCTGCCCGGCCAGTCGTTCCAGGTTATTGCGGACCCGGTCTTCGGTGGCGTCATCCAGCGCGAACATGTCCTGGTAGAAGCCGTCGAAACTGGCAAAGGCGCCGACGTGATAGGTGGCTTCATGCCCGGATGCAGCGCGGGTGAGGGCACTCACCAGGCTGGGATCGGCGCTGGAGTTTCCGGCGCCGTGGGCGTATGCGGAGGACGTTCCTTCGAACGATTTGGCGTTCCGGGCGATGATCATGTCGCCGATATTGACGGGAGAGAGCCCGATGCTGGTCCCTATGCGCAGGAAGACCGAAGCGCCCAGGTTGGCCAGTTCATGCAGGACGATTGCGGCAATGGGGGAGCCCATCCCGAATGCCGACAACGTGATCCGCGTGTCCCCGTACATCCCGGTCACGGTAGCGAGTCCGCGGTTGACCGGCATTGCCTCCACGTCGTTCAGGAATTGACTGAACCGTGGCACCCGGCCCGGATCGCCCAGAAGAATCACCCGTTCGGCCACCTGTTCGGCGCTGCATCCGATGTACCAGGCCTTTCGCGAATTCACTTGCCGCTACCCATAAGACCGTTCCCGCAACAGCGATGCGGCTGCGTCGATGCCGCTCGCGACCACGGTGCGCAAGTCCGATTCACCGGCAAGCAGGGCCGCCAGGCAGCCGCCCGCCAGGGTATCGCCGGCGCCCGAGGCATCGTCGAATGTCAGCGGTTCCACGTCCACCCGAACCTTGATGCCGTCCCGTTCCGCCTTGACGGCTTCGCCACCGGCGGTTTCCACGATCACCGGACGGCGGTGCGCAGTCGTTGCCGCCAGCCCTTCATCGACCCACTCACGCTCCTGGCGGTTGCAGAAGATGTAGTCGGCGCGCGCGGCCAGCGCCGTGCGCAGTTCGATCGGATACGAGAGCGGATCGTTTTTCATGACCCATGCCACCTTGCAATCACCGTCGATCAGGCCCAGGGCCTCCCCGGCGATTCCGGGGGGCCCCACGGTAACGCACAGCAAATCCGCGGCGGCGATTACCTCCTTTTGCCGGCCGGTCAGCGTTTCCCGGCCCAGCATGCCCGGATCGAACAGGCAGCCGCAACTGCCGTCCTGCTGGTAAATCATGAAACACACGGGTGTGTTGCCCGGCTCTATCGTCGCGATCGCTTCCACACCGACGCCGTCGCCTTCGGTCCACGACGTAAACAGCTCGCCGTGATGATCCGCGCCGACCCAGGTCACGATGGAAACGTCAATGCCTTTCCCGGCGATGGGGCGGGCCACATACAAGGGGCAGCCGCCGGGCCGGGGAAAAGCGTCGGCGGGTCGCTGCTTGATCACTACCGTGCGGTCGCCCGAAAAATAGCCATCCAGCACCGCGGGAAAGTCGATCGACGCGTATCCGATTACCGCCACCCTGTTCACGACAGCAGCCTGACGCCCTCTTCAAGCGGCACGACCCAGCCCAGGTAGCGTTCGATGTCCTCCAGCGATGCGTCCGCCAGGTGCGGGCGATTGGAATTCACGGCATCGCGCACGACGTGGCAGCGATATCCCAGCGAGAATGCGTCCTGAACCGTGGCGCGCACGCACACGTTGGCCTTGACGCCGCCGATTACGAGTGTTCCTACGTTGAGTTCGCGCAGCAGCAGGTCGAGGTCGGTGGCCTGAAACGCGCTCATGCGCCGTTTCGGCAGCAGGATTTCGCCCTGGCCCCGGGGTGAGAAGCCATCCACCAGCTGCGAGTCGAATTCGCCGTCCACGCAGTGGACCGGAAGCTTGGCCTGCTCGAAGTCGGCAAGCCCGGGCCGATGCCGCTCGGCGACGAAAATGACGGGACGCTGCGCGGTTCTGGCGCTCTGGAGCAGTTTCCGCAAGGCGGGCAGCACCTCGGCGCTTTCGGAATAGTAGTTCCGGCCGTCTTCGTGAAAGAAGGAATTCTGCAGGTCGATGAGCAACAGCGCGACGGCTGTGGCGTTTCCCATGTGCTCGCTCACGAAGACTTGCGCGGGTCGGTCGGCTCTCCTTCATGGTACAGCACCGACAGCGGATTCGAGCGCACCAGGCGAGCGTCATACGTGTAGCAGTCCTGAAGATAAACGGCTTCGATCAGCTCGATGAGATTGCCTCTTCGGTCGAAGCTCTTTCGATACACGAGCATCACCGCCGAAGGCAGTTCCGTGCCGAGTTGCCCGGCCTCGTCCTCCGTGGCCAGACGGACGTTGATCGTTTCGTCGGCGTGGTCGATTTCGAGCCCCGCCTCGTCGAAGGTCCTGTAAAGCGAGAAATCCGAATCGGCGACGCGGCTGTCCGGGCCGGCAAGCGCCGGCACCGCGGCTGCGATGCGCATGGGTATCAGCGCCGTGTGTATGGCCCACGGAAACCCATCGACCAGGCGGATCCGCTCCAGCAGCAATGCGGGTTCGTCGCAGCCATACTGCAGGGCCTCGCTCCGGTCCAGTTGCCGCTGCCCCACCAGGCGATGCGAGGGAACCCGGCCCTGGCGGCGCACGGTTTCCGAAAAGCCGAGCAGGTAGCCGGGAGAGCGGTGCAGGGCAGGCCGCGACACAAAGGTCCCGACGCCCTGGCGCCGCTGCAATAGCCCCTCGGCCAGCAGCACGTCAATGGCCTTTACGACCGTGCCCCGGCTCACCCCGAACTTGAGGCAGAGCTGCGCTTCGCTGGGCAGAAGGTCGCCCGGCACCCATTTGCCTGCGCGAATGCCGTCGCGGAGCTCGTCCGCCAGGACCGCGTAGCGCGGTTTTCCTGCGTTCCGGTGTGGGGTCATCGGGAGGGTTCCTTGTGTGGAACTGCGATTGTGCAAAATGACTACTTGACTAGTCAACTGAATAATTATATTTTCAAGCCTTACCCGTGCTTCAACCTCATCGCTGTCGGCTAATGCGACAAACTCATCCAACAAGGGGACACGCCATGCGAAAGATACTGTTGGTCCTTACCGCCTTCTCGTTGCAACTGGTGATTGCGGAATCCGCCGTCGCGCAGGAATCGACCGTGGTGCTCGAAGAGATCGTCGTCACCGCGCAAAAGCGCGAAGAATCGCTCGCCGACGTGGGCATTGCGGTTGACGTTGTAAGCGGCGACCGGCTGCGCGAGGCCGGCGCCGTGTCGCTGATCGACGTTGCCCGCTACTCTCCGGGCCTCAACATCCAGACGCCGTTCGGGGAATTCGGCTATCCGCTGATCGCGATCCGCGGCGTGAATACCGACGGGTTCATCGAAACGCTGCCGCAGTCGACCGGCGTGTATGCCGACGGCGTTTACGTATCGCAGCCGCCCATGCAGGCGTTCCGGCTGCTGGATCTGGAGCGAATGGAAGTGCTCAAGGGGCCGCAAGGGACCATATACGGCCGCAACACCATCGCAGGTGCGATCAATCTCATCTCGAAACGCCCCACGTTCGAGCCGGAAGGCTACGCCACGGTGGGATTCGGCCGCTACAGCCGCGCCTCGTTCGAGGGCGCCTACGGCGGACCCATTTCCGACACGGTCGCCGGGCGGTTTGCCGTGAAGGTCCTTCGCCAGACGGACGGCCCGCTGACCAACATGCATCCGGACAGGGACGATGGCGGCGAGCTGGATCAGCTTATGGCCAGAGGCTCACTGCTGTTCCGGCCCGGCGACGACGTCGAAGTGCTGGTCCGGGTCTATGCCGGACGCGACGATTCGGACGTCTGGCCATGGGCGACCATACCCGCGGGTCAGGACATCGACGGCGACGGCATTCCGGACCGGGTCTGTCCCGAATATGCGCGCGGAGACGTTCCCGCCGCCCAGATGAATTGCCTGGCGCGGGACCCCTTTGTCAGCGGCGACACTTTCAACGACACCGATGGCGACCCCTACACTATCAACCAGAACTTCATCGGCGAACACGCGTACAAGTCCAGCGGTATTTCCGCGGAGGTGAACTGGGACCTGGGCGCAAGAACGGTAACGTCAGTGACCGGCTGGGACGACTTCGAGCGGCACGACGTGCTGGATGAAGATGCAGGCCCGACCGTGGCGCTGGACGACGTGCGCAAGTCGGACGTGTCGCAGTTCTCGCAGGAGGTTCGCATCGCGTCGAACGCCGGCGAGGGCCTGCAGTGGCTGGCCGGCCTTTACTACTCTTCCGACGAACTGGAAGGCGATCCGGCCTTTGACTCGGGCGGCCGGCAGGACTTCTCGGTGCTGGAAACCGACACCCTCGGCCTGTTCGGGCAGGTCGAGTATCCGCTGGCGGACAATCTGGTCGTGACCGTCGGCGGCCGCTGGACGGACGTGGAGCGCGATTTCTACTACGAAACGACCGGATTTTTTGCCGCCCCGGAATTGCAGGCGGGAGCGTCCAGCACCTTCTCGGACAGCGATTACTCGGCCAGGCTGGCGCTGGACTGGAGCGTAAACGAGGACACGCTGGTGTACGCGAGCATATCCCGCGGATTCAACGCCGGCACCTTCAACAGCCAGTTCCTGGCGACGGTGGATAACCTCGAACCGACGAAATCGGAATCCCTTACCGCCTACGAGGTGGGTCTGAAGTCAACGCTCGCCGGCGGCCGCGCCAGCGTCGAGGCGGCGGTCTATTTCTATGACGCGACCGACCCGCAGGTGGTGGCGGTCGAGCCTCTGAGCCTGATCTCGGCCAATTTCCTGATCAACGCCGACGATTCGCAGATGCAGGGCGCCGAACTGCAGCTTCGGGCCCTCGCGACCGATTGGCTGGAGCTGAGTTTCGGCGCAGCTTACATCGACAGCGAATACGGCAATCTCATCACCTCCATTGCCGGCACGGGCACGGGCAGTCCGTATCCCGACAACGCACCGGTGTTCGGTTCCACGCTGGCGGACCTCACCGGCAACCGCATTCCGAACACGCCGGAACTGAGCATCAATTCCGCGGCCACGGTGCAATGGCCGGTGAGCGCGGGGTGGACCTTCATGGGGCAGCTGGATTTTCTCTGGGAAGACGACATCCCGCGTGACCTGCGCGCCTCTCCGGCGCTGTACTCCGAAGCCCACATCGACGTGGACCTGCGGCTGGCGCTGCAGTCCACCGACGGCAAGTGGGACGCCGCCTTCTGGGTGCGGAACCTGACCGACGAGACCTACCTCACCGAAGCGTACGAAGTGCTCGGATTCGGCTTCTACATCGCGGCCGGCAACTACAACTACCCAAGGACCTTCGGGCTCGAACTGACCCGTACCTTCTAGGCCGGCGGCGCGAGAGACGTGAGGCGATGCTGGCCGCCCGCGACGAGGGCGCGCTCAAGGGAGTGCGGGCGGAGATTCGAGATATCGGCCCCGGCACTGCGGCGATCTGCTATCCGCTCGACGTGACCGACGCGCCGGCTGTCCGCAAGCTCATTTCCTCACTTGCGTCCGGACACTGGGCCATCCGCATTAGGTGCTGAACTTATGAAACTGGACAACCGTAACTTCGCCGGCGCGCTGGGCATCTACACGATCGGAGGGCTGTTCTGGGCGTTCCTGCCGTTCTTCGTGGGGCTGAAGGTGTCGACCGGCGGTTTCAGCCAGACGCAGGCAGGTTCGCTCGGTTCGGCCTACCTGATCGGCTTTTCGCTTGCGTCCATGACCGCGCTTTGGTGGGCGGGCCGTTTCGACTGGCGGAAACTGGCCGGGGTAATGGCCGCCGTGGTGATCGCAGCGCTGCTGCTTCTGGCAAGGGTCGAGGGCTTTGGATTGAGTCTCATGATCGTGCCCATCGTGGGGCTCATGATGGGCGCTTTCTGGACGGTCGCGTACCGGATCTTCAGCGGCTCGGCAAACCCGGAACGCGCCTTCTCGATCGGAATCGTCGTGTCGTACAGCGCGCTTGCGCTGGTGACCTTCATCATCGGCGACTACGTCGTGGCCGACTTCGGGCTGAGCGGCTCCAGCTATGTGCTGGGCGGCGTCGTGCTGGTGCTGGCGCTGTCGGCGCTGCTGCTGCCGCGGGGCCTGGAATCGGGGGGCGACGACGGCGGCCAGGCCTCGTATCGGCCTTCGCTGCCGGTGGCGCTGGCGCTTCTGGCGATCCTGGGCACCAGTTTCGGCTTTGCGGCCGTGTGGGCCTTTACCGAGAGAATCGGCATCGACGCGGGTTTCAATACGTCGCAGATCAGCCCGGTCATCGCGTCCAACTTGTTGGCTTCGGCGGGCGGCTCGGTGCTGGCGACCCTGCTGGGGATGCGGGTCGGACGCATGCTGCCGCTGTTCGCGGGCATGCTCGCGATCCTGGTGTCCATCGTCAGCCTGGCCGCGGTGGACAGTTTTTCGACCTATGCGGCGGCGGTCGCCGGCCTGGGTCTTTCCATCGGCTTCGTCATGCCCTACCAGATGGGCTATCTCGCCGCGCTCGATCGCGATAACCGGTTTGTGCTGCTGATTGCCGCCGCTCAGGGGCTCGGGTCGGCGGCGGGACCGTTTGCCGGGGGCGCCGCGGCGGACGCCGGCGGATACCGCCTGCTGGTCATCGTGGCCGGCGCCGTCGTTGCCGCAAGCATGCTGGCCATACTGATATCAAGGGTGAAGAACGAATCATGAGCATTGTTCAGGAATACCGGCGATTGCTGGAGGAGAAGCTGGCTCTCGTGTTTGACAACCAGGAAGACACGATCGACAAGGCGGCGGAGATCTGCGCCGCCAGCATCGGAAAGGGCAAACTGGTGTTTACCTTCGGAACGGGCCATGGCTCGTTCGCCGCGCTGGAGATGTTCCCCCGCACCGGCACCGCTGTGGGGTTCCGGCCGATCGTCGAGAGCACGATGATCTCCTTTCATCGCGTTCTGGGCGACATGGGGGCGAGGCAATACCGGTTCATTCACGCCCAGGAAGGCTACGGGAAGGCGATACTGTCCTCGCATCAGACCGACCCGGACGATGCGATGCTGATCTTCTCGCATTCGGGAATCAATGCCGTGACCATGGACATCGCCGTCGGCGCCAGGGAGATCGGCATGAAGGTCATCGGCGTAACCAGTGTCCCGCACTCTTCGCAAGTCCCGTCCCGGCATTCTTCCGGCAAGCGCCTGTTCGAAGCGGCCGATGTCGTGATCGATACCGGCGCCCCGCTGGGCGATGCCGGCATTTCCATCGACGGCCTGGAAGGCAGCGTCGGCGCCACTTCGACCAGCGTTGCGATAGCCGTGGGGCAGGCCATCAACGCCGCCACGGTGGAAAAGCTGGTGGCGCGCGGCGCGCAGCCGATGATCATGGTCAGTCCGAACACCACCGAGAAGGCCCGGGCGAACCGGCTCAACGATCTGAACTACGAGGAGTTGTGGCGGCGCTTGTCCTCGCGGTAACCTCCCGCGAATGCCAGCGTCACTAGAGTGCCTGCCCTTCTACGGGGGCGAATTTCACGCCCCGGCGTCCGGCGAGTGGCACGTTGTAGACGATCCAGCGGACGGTTCGCGGGTCGGCCGCTGTGCGCTCGCGAACGCCGCGGACATTGACCGGGCCGTCGGCCATGCGTTGCGGGCGAAATCCTCATGGGCGGCAATTCACGCGGACGAGCGCGCCGCGGTCCTCCATCGCGCCGCGGACCGGGTCGAGGCGCGCATCGACGAGATCGCGGAACTCCTTACCAGGGAGCAGGGCAAGCCGCTTTGCGACAGCCGCAAGGAGATCGGTTTCGGGGTCCAGGTAATCCGTTATTACGCCGAGGAAGGCCGGCGCAAGTTCGGCTCGCTACGGCCTTCCTCCCTGCCGAACGTCAAGAACGTGGTTTCGTATTTCCCGGTGGGGGTGGTGGGCGCCATCGTGCCCTGGAACTACCCCGTGGACCTGTATTGCTGGAAGGTGGCGCCGGCCCTGGCGGCCGGCTGTCCGATCGTGGTCAAGCCGCCGCACGAAACCCCGTTCGCCATCGCCGCGGTACTGGAGTGCTTCGTGGAGGCGGGCGTTCCTTCGGGCGTGCTGGCCAATCTGCCGGGCACCGGCGTGGATGCGGGCGCCGCACTGGCGCGCCACCCGGACGTCGCCTGCATCTCCGCCACCGCCTCGGTGGCGGCCGGACAGGACATCATGCGAAATGCGGCCGGCAACCTGAAACGACTGTCGCTGGAACTGGGCGGGCATTCTCCGTTCATCGTGCTGCCCGACGCGGACATCGAAGCGGCCGCCAAGGCCGCCATGCGCCGTTCGTTCTCCAACATGGGGCAGATCTGCATCACGGTGAACCGCATCCTCACCCACCCCGAAGCCCACTCGCCGTTCGTGGACGCGCTGGTCGCGGAAACGGAAACGATCGAGCTCGGCCCCGGGCTCGATCCCGGCCGGCTGTACGGTCCGGTCACGACGGCCTCGGTAATCGAACGCTCGCAACTCCACATCGAAGACGCCGTATCCAAAGGCGCCAGGATCGTCACCGGCGGAGGCCGCGCCGCAAGCGGAGAACTGGGCAAAGGCCTGTTCTTTCAGCCCACGTTGGTCGACGACGCGCCGCTCGACAGCCTTCCGATGACCGAGGAAACCTATGGGCCGGTGGCCGCCATCCGAAGCTGCGGGTCGCTGGATGAGTTGCTGGCCGTGTCGAACAGCCTCAGCTTCGGGCTCGCCGCCTATGTGTACTCGGAGGACCTGGAGCTGGCCTGGGCGTTGGCGGACCGCCTGGAATTCGGGGCCGTCGGCATCAACGTGTCCGACACTTCGGAACTCCAGGCGCCGTTCGGCGGCTGGAAGCTCAGCGGTTTCGGCCGGGAACTCGGTCCGGAGGGCCTGGACGCGTTTCTCGAGCCCAAACATGTCAAGATGCGTGTGAACCCGCTGGGGTAAAGGCATCTGTGAGACACAACACCAAGAGGAGTATTTGTGAGCATTCACCCGGAACTGCTGCCCTTTCGCGATCAATTCCCGACGCTGGAATTGACCGGCGAAAACCTGGTGCAGACGCGCGGTGAACTGAACCGGATGACGCTGGAGACGGCGGCGGCGATAGAAGGTTTCGATCACGTCGACGTCGCGGACAGGCAGATCGAGGGCCCGTCCTCCGGCCAGTCGCTCAGGCTCCGGCTGTATTCGCGCGGCGATTCACCGGGCTTGCGGCCGTGTCTGTTGTGGATCCACGGCGGCGGCTACATTCTGGGTTGTCCGGAGATGGACGAGCAGCTTCTTTGCCGCAAGGCCGACGAGCTGGGCTGCCTGGTCGTGGCCGTCGATTACCGCCTGGCGCCCGAGCATCCGTATCCGGCAGCGCTCGACGATTGCGATGCGGCCCTGGGATGGATCCTGCAGAACGCCGCCGACCTGGGCGTGGACACGAGCAGGCTGGTGCTCGGCGGCGCGAGCGCCGGCGGCGGCCTGGCGGCCGCGCTGGCGCTTCGTGCGCGGGACCGCCGGCCCGGCGCGATTTCCTTTCAGTGCCTGATATATCCCATGCTCGACTACCGCACGGGCGCCTCGGAAGCGGAAAGCGCACGGGATTACTGGCTGTGGGGCGCCAATCACAACCGCTTCGCCTGGAACGCTTATCTGGGGCCGAATGACCTGACTCATGGCGTTTCGCCGTTTGCTTCTCCGGCGGCGGCCAGTCGACTCGACGGCCTGCCGCCCACGTACCTTTGCATCGGAGACCAGGACCTCTTCTACGAGGAGGACATCGATTACGCGCGCCGGCTTCGGGACAGCGGAGTTGCGGTGGAACTCGAAGTCGTCCCCGGGGCTCCGCACGGCTTCGACAAATTGCCTGCGCCCTTGTCCGAACAGTCCCTGCAGCGCCGATTCAAGGCGCTTTCCCGGCATTTCTCGGCGCAAGCCTGAATCGGACGGATGGATGCACAATTTTCCGAATAACCAGCCTATATGGCTGGAGGCAGGCAATACGCTGTCACCGAAGGAAGGCGCAACTGGGTCTATTCCTACAAGAATGGCGATTCAGTAATCGTCCGCAGCCTGCGCGGGACTGAATAATTGGCAATTAAGGGTATTATTGCAGCCACTAATCGCCGATCAAGCAAGGATGCGAAGTTGTTACAGCGTGAACTGATTTCCGGGCGTGTTTCGCCGCCGTCCGAACTGACTGCAGGACAGAAGTTTGTTCGGCAGCAGTCTACGATTCACTTTGATTTAGCAGAACACTGCTATCAGGATTGGCCTGCGCCGACGTGTATTGTTGTTGATGGTCCATACGGCGTTAATGGGTTTCCGGGTGACATGCCAACTGCTGGTGAATTGGCCGAATGGTATGAACCTCATATCAAGGCATGGAGTAACCGCGCTACGCCGGAAACTACGCTCTGGTTCTGGGGCACGGAAGTTGGGTGGGCGAATGTACATCCGATCCTCGTGGAATACGGCTGGGATTACCGGTGTTGCAATATTTGGGACAAAGGGCTGGGACATATTGCGGGAAACAGCAATACCCGCACCTTGAGAAAATTCCCCGTAGTTACCGAGGTATGCGCACATTACGTGAATTCACCTCGCTTTGACACGGGTGGAGTGCCGCTTACCATGCAGCAGTGGCTTCGAAGCGAGTGGAGGCGCACCGGCCTTCCGCTACGGCTCGCAAATGAGGCATGCGGCGTAGCCAATGCGGCGACGAGAAAGTACTTGACGGCAGATCACCATTGGTATTACCCGCCCGTTGAGACTTTCGTAAGACTGGTTGAGTTCGCCAATGAATACGGCGACCCTGCCGGCCGACCTTATTTCAGCATAAACTGCAGAAGTCCCGTTTCCGGCGATCAATGGGCTCGTATGCGCGCCAAGTTCTCTTGCGAAATCGGAATTACAAATGTCTGGCGTGAGCCTCAGGTAAGCGGTTCCGAGCGAATTCAAGGAACTCGAACCGGGATGCGTTACAAATTCAGCAGCCTCCACGGCAGTCAGAAGCCTCTAAGGCTCATGGAATTGATCATTAAAGCCTCTACGGAACGAGGCGACACAGTGTGGGAGCCTTTTGGGGGCCTGTGCCCCGGGGCCGTTATTTCGTACCGATTGGGTCGCACGTATTTTGGCGCAGAAATGAACTCGGAATTCTTCAGCGCCGCAGTCGAAAGACTCCGATCCGCTTAAGCGGCAGCGAACCACATGGAACCGACACGAAAGCTTCCGCGCAAGGATTGGAAACATATCCGACTCTATCAGGGTGTGCGGGAAGCAATAAGCAGCCTTCCCATTCATTTTCGGACAGAGACCAATATTGCAGGCATCATGGCGACAGATCTGCATACTTTGAATACGGTTCTGGGCGCGACGATTGAGGAGCAAGTGGTTCGCACCATGAATCTACTGAGAAATACTTGGGATCCTGAAGATCGGTATGCGCTGTTCAGCTTTGTAAGGCAGGCTCAGACATTCCCGGATGTTCTCTTGCGCAGCACAGCAAGCAGGGAGATATTGCTCGGCATTGAATTAAAGGGCTGGTACCTGCTCGCAAAGGAAGCTGAGCCCAGCCTCAGGTTTCAAACAACAGCTGCGGCGTGTGCAAAACAGGACTTGGTCGTGGTTGTACCGTGGGTCTTGGGCAATGTCATCGGTGGGTCGCCGGTGTTGTTTGCACCATTTGTGGAGTCTGCGAAATATGCGGCGGAGTTCCGCAACTATTTCTGGCAAGAGGTTCGAAGGACGAGCCAGGACACCAGGATTACAGTTCCGGAAGGTGTCACTCCGTACCCGGCAAAATCAGATCAAATATTGGACAAGCCCGCCCAGGATGGAGGGGGTAATTTTGGTCGGATTGCGCGAACTGGCCTAATGGACGATTACAAGGCAAAGCTTGATGACATCCCACTTTGCGGCATAAGCACAGTGTATTGGCGAGATTTCCTAAAGACATTCCAGGAGAGCACGACTTATGCATCGGCCCGTGAAGCCTTGCAGCGTCTGAGAAGGCGCTTGGAGGGGCAGCAGCACGCTTCGTCGGCGTCTGCTGAATCTGCACTTGTAATTGTCCGCGAACTTGAGCGGTTAATTGACATTGGTAGTGGGTGAGCAGCCATCGCTATAAGGCTTGCTATAGACCGACCTGACAGAATCGCTTTACGAGAGCCATGAAAGCCGAATTCTGGCTTGACAAGTGGAAGCTGAACGAGATCGGGTTCCACCAGGAATCCACCAACGAGTCCTTGCAGGCGCATTGGCCGTCGGTGCGGGCGCCGGCGGGCGGCGCCGTGCTGGTGCCGCTGTGCGGCAAGTCGCTGGACATGTGCTGGCTGGCGGAGCAGGGCCACGCGATAATCGGCATCGAGGTGAGCGCGCTGGCCTGCACAGCTTTCTTCGCCGGACTGGAACTCAAGCCGCGCATCGAAGAGTCGGGAGAGCTGCTCAGCATGAGCGCCGGACCCTACCGCCTGCTGCGGGGCGACTTCTTCGCGTCAACCGTTGCGGACATCGGTGCTGTGGACGCGTTCTACGACCGTGCCGCGCTGGTAGCCATGCCCCCTGACATGCAGCCGGACTACGTCCGTCAACTGATCGGACTGTTGCCTCCGGGCACGGTCGGCATCGTGAACTGTGTCGAGTATCCGTCGGACGCGATGGAGGGACCGCCGTTCTCCATCGACGAGGCCCGTTTACGCCAACTGCTGTCGCCGTATTGCCGGGTGGAAAGGTGCGCGAGCAGGGAAGTCGAGGTCCTGGGTTCCGGATTGAAGGAGCGCGGCCTGGCCAGACTGACGGAAACGGTGTACAGGGTCCGCGTCAATCCATAGCGCTGGGCCTGCCGGTTCAGCACTGCGACGGCAGCGAATGCCACGATTCTCAAGGCCATATGACGTTCTCCCGCTTTGAATTGCCCGGTGCCGATAATGGGATGCAGGAGAGGCCGGAAAGCGTTGCGCGGGCTCCAGGGGACGCTTCGCGTCATTCCTTGCCTTCGGGCGCCGCGAAGTACAATCAATCGGCCCGATACACGATAGGCAGTGATGAAGAAAGTACTTGTAATCCGTAACGTCAGCTACGAAACCGAGGGCCTGCTGGAATCGCTTCTTCGCGACGAAGGCCTGTCGCTCGATATCGTCGACTTCCAGAAGGATCCCGCTGCCGAACCGCGTCTTGACGGCTACGGGGGCCTGGTTGTCATGGGCGGCCCGATGGGCGCCAACGATACGGATCGTTTCCCTTGCCTGCTGCAGGTGGAGCGCCTTTGCTCCGAAGCCATGGAACAATCGGTGCCGCTGGTGGGCGTGTGTCTCGGCGCGCAGATCATGGCGAAGGTCCTGGGCAGCGACGTGTACCCCAATCCGGTACGCGAAGTAGGGTGGTACGACCTCACGACGGCGGAGGGCGCCGGCAGCGACGCGCTGTTTTCGGAACTGGAACCGCATGAGGTGGTCCTGCAGTGGCACGGCGACACCTTCGATCTGCCGAAGGGCGCCGTCCTGCTGGCGTCGTCGCCGGACTGCGTCAACCAGGCGTTTCGTTACGGCGAAAACGGCTACGCGGTGCAGTTTCACCTGGAAATCCTGGAATCGATGATCCGCGAATGGGTCCGGCGGGACGCCGCGCGCGGCTGGCTGGGCGAAGAGGGCCGCATCAGCGCCCCGCGCATTCTCGCCGACACGGACACCTACATGAGCCGCTCGGAAGAACTGGGTCGGCGCGTGTATACACGCTTTGCCCGCATGATCGCCGCCTGAGACCTGCCGGAGCGGGGTCATGCATGTCCTGATTGTGGGGTGCGGCGTTATAGGCGTCACTACCGCCTGGTATCTCGCCCGGGGAGGCGCCGCGGTTACGGTAGTTGAACGAAGGGAGGGACCGTCCCTGGAGACCAGCTTCGCCAACGGCAGCATGCTTACTCCGAGTCTTTCCGCGCCCTGGAATTCACCGGGCGTATGGCTGACGGTTCTCAAGTACCTGGGCCGCGAGGAAGCGGCGCTGCTGGTCAGGTCGGCCGCATTCCCCTCGTTGTTGGCCTGGGGCTACCGGTTTCTGCGGAACAGCCGGCCCGCGCGCCATGAGATCAGTTTTAGAAAGAACCTTAATCTATGTAATTATTCTATTGATATAATGGCGGAAATACGATCCGATACGGCCATCGAATACGAGGCTACCCTCACCGGCGTCCTGGAAGTATGCCGGGACGAAGCAGCCATGAGACGCGGGCGGGAGCATTCCCGCATCCTCGCGGCGAACCAGGTGCCGGTGAAGGAATTGAGTACGGCGGCGCTGGTGGGGATGGAACCGGCCCTGGAGGCGATTCAGCACGATCTGGCCGGCGGTTTCTTTTATCCGGCGGATGAAGTCGGGGACGCCTACAAGTTCAGTTGCCGCCTGCAGGAACATGCTGAACGCCATGGCGCCAACTTCCGTTTCGGCGAAAGCGCGGAAGGGTTGCTGGCGCGGGATGGGCGGTCGCAGGGTGTACGCTTGCACGGTGGCGAGGAGATCGAGGCGGATCAGGTCGTGGTTGCCGCCGGCAGCTATACGCCGGGGCTGGTGCGCCCGCTGGGCGTACGCGTGCCGGTGTGTCCGGCCAAGGGTTACTCGCTCACCGCGCCCATGCCGGAAGGATTGCCTGTTCCGGGCCATGCCGTTCTGGATGACCGCTACAAGGCCGGCGTAGTGCCGCTGGGCGGCCGTCGGATCCGGGTCGGAGGAACGGTGGAGTTCACCGGCTTCAACCTCGAGCTTTCGTCCAGGCGGGTCGCAAACCTGCGCAGGCTGCTGGCCGGCGTTCTTCCGCGGCACGCAGAGCGTATTCCGGTTGATGAAATGCGGCTCTGGTGCGGCCTTCGTCCGGCCTCGCCGGACGGCGTGCCGATCCTGGGCGCCAGCGGCGTGGACGGATTGTCCCTGGCGACCGGGCATGGCCACCTGGGCTGGTCGATGGCGGCCGGAACGGGCAAGGCGGTGGCGCAGGAACTGCTGGGCGAGCGCCCGGAATTTTCGCTCGCCGGATATGAATTGTCTAGGTTCGGCCAGGAGATTCGACACTGATGTCGCGCAAACTCGATCGCTGCTACAACCTGGAGGATCTGCGCAAGCAGGCGCGCAAACGCCTGCCTTCGCCGATGTATCACTACATGCGCGGAGGCGCCGACGACGAGTGGTCGCTCGGCAACAACACCGCGGCTTTCGACCGGTACGAGTTGCTCCCGCGTTACCTGGTCAACGTGGAGAAGATCGACGCCGGGGTTACCGTGCTGGGCCAGGAACTCGAGTGGCCGCTGTTCCTCTCGCCCACCGGGATGTCGCGCATCTTTCACCACGACGGCGAGATCGGCGCGGCAAGGGCGGCGCATCGGTCGGGCACGATGTATTCGCTGTCCACGCTGGGTTCCACCAGCATTGAGGACGTTGCGGCGGCCAGCGAAGGGCCGCGGATGTTCCAGATCTATGTGCTGAGGGACCCGGGGCTGAACCGGGAGTTCATCGAGCGCTGCCGGGAAGCGAATTATTCCGCGCTCTGCCTCACGGTGGACGTGCCCGTGGGCGGCAACCGCGAGCGGGACTTCCACACGGGCATGACGGTGCCGCCGAGGCTGACCTTCATGAGCAAGCTCGACGTGGCGCGGCATGTCGGCTGGTCGTATCGCTACATGAGGTCGGGCGCCGCCGAAATGGCCAATTTCGCCCATCGCATCCGCGACTCGGAGGACACCGGCCTGATGAGCTATGTCGGGCGCCAGTTCGACATGACGGTCGACTGGGACGACGCCGCGCGCATGATCGAGCAATGGGGAGGGCCTTTCGCCATGAAGGGAGTGATGTGCGCGGAGGACGCGCGCCGCTCGGTGGAGGCGGGCGCCAGCGCGGTCATGCTGTCGAACCACGGGGGACGGCAACTGGACGGCGCGCCCGCTCCGGTCGATCTCGTGCGAGAGGTCCGCGACGCCATCGGCGACGCCGCCGAGGTGATCGTCGACGGCGGAGTGCGGCGGGGAACGCACGTCCTGAAAGCCCTGGCGCTGGGCGCAACCGCCTGTTCCACCGGACGCGGCTACCTGTATGGCCTGGGAGCGGGCGGCGAGGCCGGCGTGGACCGGGCCCTGAAAATTCTTCGTGACGAGGTGGAGAGAGATATTGCCCTGCTGGGCTGTGTGCGCGCCCGCGATCTCGACGGGCGCTACGTGCGGGAGGTCGGACATCAAGGAGGCGGGAAATGACTGTTCAAGGCCCCCCCTCACTCGCCGAGATTCGCGCCTACAGGGAAGTCGTCAGAGACCGTATCGTGCGCACTCCCGTGCATGAATGGCGCGGAACCGAGGTCGGCAAACGCGCGCCGGACATGCGCATATCGATCAAGTTCGAGCTGTTGCAGATGACCGGCACGTTCAAGGCCAGGGGCGCGCTGGCCTGGATGCTTTCCTTGCCAAAGGAAAAGATAAAGAAGGGCGTTACCGCCGTCAGCGCCGGCAACCACGCCGTTGCCGTTTCCTGGGCGGCGCACGTGATGGGGGCGCCGGCCCACGTCGTGATCATTTCTCCGGCCAACCCGGCGCGGATCCAACAGGCGAGGGCCTGGGGCGCCAAAGTGGAACTGATCGACAACGCGGAAGCCGCCTTTCAGCGGGTCCTGAACATCGAGAAGGAGGATGGCAAGACGTTGGTGCATCCATTCGAGGGACGTTCGATCGCCATCGGCACGGGCGCTCTCGGAATGGAGTGGCTGGAGCAGGCGCCGGACCTGGACGCGCTCGTGATCCCCGTCGGAGGAGGGGGGTTGATCGCCGGTGTGGGCGCGGCAGTCAAGCAAATTCGTCCGGAGATTGCCGTGTACGGGGCGGAGCCTTTTGGCGCCGATTCGATGTTCCAGAGCCTCGCCAGCAACAAGGCGGTCGACGCGAGTCGCGTCGATTCGATCGCCGACAGCCTGCGGGCGCCCAACGCGCGGGAATACAGCTTTTCGCTGGCCAGCCGCCACATGGACGATCTCGGACGGGTCGGCGATGACGAGATCCGCGAGGCGATGCGGCTGATCCTGCAGGAACTGAAGATGATGGTGGAGCCTGCCTGCGCGACCGCTACGGCCGCTGCCCTCGGACCGTTGCGCGAACGGCTGGAGGGCAAGCATGTGGGCGTGCTGCTGTGCGGATCCAACATCGACCTGGCCACCTTCAGCCGCCTCATCAACTGACTTCGGGCAAGGGCGCTTTGATCGCGCCGTTCTTCGTTCCCCTTCCTCCGGGAGACGCATGAATCCATCCATGGAGCTCGGTTCCGCCATCCCTGGCTCACAAGCTCCCAGAGAAAGGGGAACGAAGAACGGCTTACGCGGCGCCGGCCCCGGAGAGGTCGGCACGCGCTCAGTAATTCAGGGCGAGGGTGCGCGGTTGCCCGAATGAGGGCAGGCTGATTAGGTGCATTCGTCCCGGTGCAAATTCCGCCGCTCCGAGCGCGGCGGGGTCCCATTCGGCCAGCAGAGCCGACGCAAGGTTCGCGCCGGCCACGATGATCACGATTTTTCCGCGGTGCTGCCTGGCCAGACCGCGCGCGAAGGCGGCGGGGTCCTCGATCAGCACATCCGTAATGGGCTGCTCAAGGCGTTCGGAAAGCGCGCGGACCGTCTCGCGCTCGGGCTCCCCGCCTGCGCTGAAGATGCCGGCCAGCAGGTCGGGGGCCGCGAGGTTGCCCGCAAGCCGGCCAAGCGCCTCGGCGCGGCCCCGGCCGGCGTCACTGAGCGAAGCGGAGTCGCCGTCCTGACGCTCGGCGGCTGTCACGAGCAGCACTGTAGTGGTTGCCTCGCTGCCCTGAAGTTGCCAGACAATGATCAGAACGCCGGCCAGGAAAACGGCCGCCAGCAGGTTTCGGTAGCGCGGACGCATCAGTTCCCGCGTTTGGCGGCAAGCGACATGGACTCGATGGTACTACCGCGATCTGCGTAAAATAAAGCCTGTTGCCGATACCCTATCGCGCAAGTGAGGCGAGTGACACGTGGAATTGTTCAGCTTCTTCTTCGACAACGTGGGCGTGCTGTTTGCGCTCGCCTTCGTGCTGTTCAATCTGGCTGCCTGGGTAGCGAGGCGCGTCCGGCAAAGACGCCAGCAGGAGCGATACGGGCACTATCCGCCCGCCGTGCGGTCGGGCCGGCTGAATTACGAAGAGTACAGAAAGCGACGCGACGGCTGACTGGCGCATCAAATGCCTAAAGGGCCCGGAGCCCTGCCGGTGGTATGCTAGTTCGAAATGTGAGGGTCGGCCAGCTGCAATGAAAGCAACAGTGCGTATTTCAGGTTTTTGTGTGGCGCTCTCCGCAGTGCTGGTTCTGGCGAATTGCCAGACGACGGGAGGCGTATCGTCGCCGTCCGGCGGCCCTCCGGTTTCGATGCCCTCGCCCAGCGGCAGTTCGGGTTCCTCCGGGGGCTCGCAAGGATCCATGGGCGGTTCCCAGGGCTCGATGGGTGGATCGCAAGGCTCCATGGGCTCCTCCGGCGGCTCCCGGGGTTCGATGGGCGGTTCAATGGGTTCCTCCGGCAGCTCGCAGGGTTCCATGGGAGGTTCGATGGGTTCGACCGGCAGTTCTCGCGGTTCGATGGGATCCGCAGGAGGCTCCATGGGCGGCTCGGTCGGTTCAACCGATGGATCACGTGGTTCCATGGGCGGTTCGATGGGTTCTGCCCGTGGCTCTATGGGTTCTGCCGGTGGTTCGATGGGCTCCATGGGAACACCAGGCGGGTCGCGGGGTTCGATGGGCTCGCAAGGCGGCTCACAGGGTTCGATGGGCTCGCAAGGCGGCTCACAGGGTTCCATGGGTTCCATGAGTGGCGCCGGCGGATCGACCGGCGGACCTTCAGGCCGGCCGGGTGGTTCCGGAGGTCAACAGGCCGGTTCCACGGGAGTCGGCGGTGGTTTCGGAGGCGGGCAGGGCAGCGAGCCCGGCGGCAGAGGCGGTGCGGGCGGTGCACAGGGCGGGGGCGACCTTGAGGGAATCCTGCGTGAATCCATGGAGGGTTACGACCGCGAAATTGCCCGTGAGCGCGGCGCCATGGCGTCAGCCGGACAGGGTTCCGCCGCCGGTTCCGGAGGCGCGGGCGGAATGATCGGCGAGCCCGGCGGCTCCGGCGGTGCGATGGTGACTATACCCAATGCGGCCGGCGGTGGACTTGGCGGCGAGGGCCAGGGAACGGGCGGCGAATCGGCCCGCGGCGACGCGGGCGGAAGCAGTGCCGGAAACGGTGGCGGCTCGGGTGGGGGCTCAGGCGAAGGCGGGCCGCTCGAAGACGGTGCGCAGGGCGGGCAACCGGAGACGAAGATCGAAATTCCGGAAGACATTGCGGAGGCTACCGGCAATGAAGACCAGGTGGCGCGGCAGATACGCGAAGCGGCGGAGCAGGAAGAAGACCCCCGCATACGCGAGGCATTGTGGGACGAATATCGCAGGCACATGGGACTGAAAACAAGATGAACCGGTTGATCACGACTCTCGGTGTGGCTGCCTGCATCATTGTGCTGGGCGCCTGCACGTCGGCGCGCGAGGTCCAGTACACACAGGTGGGGCTGCAGCGGGCGGAAGCCGAAATAGCATCGGAATCCCTGCTGAACGTCGGCATTCTGGTTTTTGACCCGGGGCTGCCCGAGGGCGCGAGCGACCAGAAACTCAACGACCGGTTCATCTTTCCGGAGATTCGGCGCGCCGAGGCGCGCTACATGCCGTACCACCTCAAGAGCACGCTTGAGACTACCGGCTATTGGGGCGCCGTAAGCGTGCTTCCCGAACACAGCCCGGTGGCGGATGTCGTGATTTCGGGCAGGATCGACCAATCGGACGGATACAGCGCGCAACTTCGAGTCGGCGCCTGGGACTCTTCCGGCCGGCAGTGGTTCGAAAAGAACTATGAGATGCTGGTTGCGGAGCAGGCCTACATTCGCAACACCGGCCCCGGCCAGGACCCTTATCAGAATCTCTATAACCAGATCGCCAATGACCTGCTGCAGGCGCGCGCGCAGTTGAGTTCCGGCGAACTGCAGCGCGTGCGCGAGATCAGCGACCTGCGCTACGGACAGAGCCTGGTTCCGCAGGCTTTCAGCGGTTACCTGGAAGAGACCGGCAAGGGGCAGTACGAGGTCAGGCGCCTGCCGGCCGCGGACGAGCCCATGGTCAGCCGCATGCGCGAGGTGCGCGAGCGGGAGTACGCGCTGATCGACGCCGTCAATGAGCATTACGCCAACCTGTATTACGGTCTGGACCGGCCCTACACGGACTGGCGGCGGATGGCCCGTGAAGGCCGCCTGAGTTACGAGGAGATGCGCAGGTCGGCGAACACGCGCATGCTGCTCGGTGTTCTCGGGATCCTCGGCGCGGTTGCATACGAAGCCAGCGGCGGCGACAACATGGGCGTTACCGGCACGATGATCCAGGGCGGCTTCATGGGAATACAGGGAAGCCTGAGCCGGCGCGAGGAGGCCAGGATGCACGCGGAGGCGTTGCGCGAGGTGGGCGAGTCCTTCGATGCCGAGGCCGAGCCCATGGTGGTGGAACTCGAAGGCCAGACGCGCCGCCTGACCGGCTCCGCCGAGGAGAGGTTTCGCGAATGGCGCCGCCTGTTGCATGAAATTTATGCTGAAGAGACCGGCAACCTTGCAACACCGGGTGTGCAGGAGCCTGAGGGCACGTCCCCGTCACGCCCCTGAAACGGTCTCGATAGCGCCTGGGGCGGAGGGCGTCCCGCCCTCCGGGAAAGCGAGACGACCTCGCTCCCAGGAGCGGATGGCAACCGCTCGTATCATTTGAGGACGTTGGAGCCATACTGAAGCCCGTGCCCGGCGATTCAATGACCGATCGAAAAGAAGGCGAGATGCTGGCGGACCGGTTCCGCCTGGTCCGCCCCCTGGGTTCTGGCGGACTGGGTGAGGTCTGGCTTGCGGAAGATGTGCGGAAGGGCCGTGAACGGGCCCTGAAGTTGCTGGCGGATGACCTTGCTCGGCATCCGGCCCATATCGATCGCTTCCGGCGCGAATTCTCGGTCGCGCAGTCGCTGGTCCACCCGGCCATCGTGCGCCCGGAGGAGTTCGTCTCCGATGGCGGCAGCCATTTCTTCACGATGCCCGTCCTTCCGGGCGGCCATGTCGGAGGGCGGTCCGGTGAACCCTGGAGCGACGCCGCAAGACGCCTGCTGCCGGTTTGCGACGCCCTGGCGTATGCGCACCGCAAGGGCGTGGTACATGGCGATATCAAACCGCAGAACATCCTGCTGGACGAATCGGGCGCGGCCTGCCTGACGGACTTCGGCGCCGCCGTGTTGCCGGATGCGGCCGAAGACGGGCGGGTCCGGCGCCCGGGAGGCTCGCTGGCCTATATGAGTCCGCAACGGCTTGAGGGCCGCTCCGCCCGGACCAGCGATGACGTATATGGGCTGGGCTGCGTCATCCATGAGTTGCTGTGCGGCTTTCCGCCGTTCTCGCCGGATATAAGCGAAGAAGCCATACGCGGCGGCGAACTGGCCGCCCTCGCCGCGCCCGAAGGGCGCCCGCAACTTCCCGATGAGCTGGCCGAACTGGTTACCGCGATGCTCGCGCGCGACGAGGACTCAAGACCGGTGACCATCCAGGCCGTACGGGCCGCACTGGACGAAATTCTGGCGGAATCCGCCACCACCGAAACGCCGTCAGAGGCCGCCGCCATCGTCGCGAGGGCTCGCGCCGGCGCCCGCACCGATGCAGCCGACGGGCCGCCGGCGCCGGCGCTGCAACGCAGTTCCGGAGTACCCATATGGGTGGCTTACGCGTTGGGAGGTATCCTGCTGGCGGCGGCGGCGGTCCTGTTCTTCGTGTTGCCGAGATTCGCCGAGGAACGCGCAAGCCGGCGCCCACCGCCGGAGCGCATTGTTCAGGAGACCGAGGCGCCCCGCCAGGACATGCAGCTGTTGAGAATCCAGCGCGAAGCGGCAGACGCGGCCATGGGCGACATGTTGCAGGACCGGAACTACCTCGCGACACTGCAGCCTTCCCTGTGGTCGGGCGGCGCCTGGGAACAGGCCATTGCCGAGGAGGAGAAAGGGGACGGATTCTATCGCCGGCGCGAGTATCCGGACGCGCAGGGCGCATACGGTACAGCGGGTGCGATGCTGCGTGAGCTGCGCGAACAAGCGCCGGATATTGGCCGCGCGGCCCTGGAAGAAGCGCTGCAGGCTATCGAATCGGGCGATCAGGCCACCGCCCTGGCGGAACTCGAAAAGGCCGGGATCCTTCTCGGGGCAACCGATCCGGAAGTGCAGTCCGCGTCCCGGCGCGCGGCCCGGGTGCCGGAAACCATGCAGGCCGTGGCCGAAGCGCGGGCCAGCGGGCGTGAAGGCAGCCTGGAGGAGCAGCGGACCGCCTGGCAGGCGGTGCTCGGGATCGCCCCCGAGCGGCAGTCGGCACGCAGGGAGCTGTCGGCGGTGAATGCGCGGATCGATCAGCAACTGTTCAACTCGCGAATGTCGCGGGGCCATGCGGCGCTGGGAGAGGGCAATGTCGAAGCGGCCCGGACCGAGTTCGAGGCCGCTGCGAAACAGCGCCCGAACGACCCGGGGCCGGTCGAAGCCCTTGCCGCGCTGGAACTTGAGGAACGCGGTCAGCGGCTGGCGCAGCTTCAGGCGGCCGCAATGGCGGGCAGATTCGCGGAAGACTGGCCCAGGGCGGCCGATAATTACCGCGGCATGCTCGAGATCGACTCGAATATCGTCGCAGCGCAGCGCGGACTGGCCGAGGCCGAGACGCGCGCGCGCCTGGACGAGGCACTGGAAAACACCATCGCCAACGCCCGGTTGTTGAACCGGGACGACGCCTGGCAACGCGGCAGGCGCCTGCTGGACGAAGCCGCGGCGATTCCTGCTCCCGGATCGCGCCTTGACGGGCAGCTCAACCGCCTGGAACAGGCCCTGGCCGTGGCTGCCACCCCGGCGCCGGTGTGGCTGCGTTCGGACGGCCTCACCGAAGTGACCATTTTTCACGTCGGCCGCCTGGGAAGTTTCGACAGCCGCATGCTTGAACTTCGCCCCGGTGCGTACATCGCCGTCGGAACCCGTGATGGCTATCGTGACGTGCGCCGCGAGTTCATCGTGGCGCCGGAAGGACTGCCGGAACCGCTGGTTCTGATCTGCACGGATCCCATCTGACGCCGGGGGCGTGAAACATGGGGCGTGACGTGATTCTCGTGCTGCCCGAGGGAGAGCGCAGACTGGCTCCGGAGGAGCTGCCTGTTCTGCTGGGCAGCGGCGAGGGCGCGCACATCCGCCTCCCCGGCCCGGTCGGCGCGCCTCCGGCGGCCAGCATCAATCTCCTCGACGACCGTGCCCTGGTGCAGTGCTATCCGGGCATTTCCGGCCTTCTGCTGAATGGCGGGCCGATCAGCGGCGCGCAGTGGCTGGAGGAAGGCGACCGTCTCGCCATTGCCGGGGTCGAGGTAAGGCTGGATTCGGTTTCTCCGGAAACAATGCGACTGATCGTCAGCTATCTGGCGAGGGCCTGGGACACCAGGCCGCCCGAATTGACGGACGAAGACGACGCCCCGGCGGCAATAGCGGCCCGCAGGCCCGCCGGGGAATCGCGTTCCGCGCCTGCGCACAAGGGCCGCCTGTGGCTGCGCCTGGCGGCAGGCGTGCTTTTGGCGCTCCTGGGCGGCAGCGCCGTGTTCGTGTTCACCGCCGAAGGCGTGCTGATCGAAGTCGAGCCCGCCGACGTCGCCGTTGAGGTCGAGGCGCTGCTTCCCACTCCGCATGTGGGGTCCCGCTATCTTCTCTGGCAAGGCAGGTACCGGGTCCGGGCGGAACGGGAACGTTATTTCCCTCTGGACGAAGAGATCGAGGTGCGGGGCGAAGGCGGTCAGGAATTTCGCTTCGCGATGCGGCTGTTGCCCGGACGGGTGGTCGTGAATGCCGTCGCCGGCGCGGAGATCCGCATCGAGGGAATGGACGGGGTGTTTTCGCCCGGTGAGGAAATTTCTCTGGATTCGGGCACTTACGCCCTCACCGTAAGCGCGCCCCGCTACAAGGACCTGGAGGTTCCGTTGGCCGTGGCGGGCGGCGGGGGCCTGGAGCCGTTCACGGTCGAACTGGAGCCGGATTGGGCGGAGATCACGGCGAACAGCGATCCTCCCGGGGCCGAGTTGCGTTCGGAAGGGCAGGTCCTGGGGGCAACTCCGGCAACGGTGGAATTGCTGTCGGGCGAGCGCGTGCTGTCGTTCTTCCGCCCGGGATTCGCCACGCATCGCGAACGGCTGACCGTGGTTGCGGGCTCGCCGCAGGCCCTGCCGACCATCCGCCTGCAGCCTGCCGCCGGCGTGCTTCGGGTGCGGACCGACCCGCCCGGCGCGAGCATTACCGTGGATGGGGACTTTCGCGGAGGATCGCCCGCAACCGTGGAGGTGAGCCCGGACCGGGCGCATCGGGTAGTGGTTTCGCGGGCGGGCTACGAGTCGCAGGAACGCACGGTAACGCTGGGGCGGGGCGCGGAGCGGGCCCTGAACATTCGCCTCGAGCCGCGACTGGGAAAGGTCCGCGTATTGAGCCGCCCGGCCGGTGCGCAGGTGAGCGTCAATGGGCGGCCCGCGGGCCGGACCCCGCTGGACCTGCAATTGCCTTCCACCGAACAGCAACTCGAATTCAGCCTTGAAGGCTATGTGGCGCAGGCGCGCGAGGTGGTGCCGCAGCCCGCCTATCCCCAGGAGGTGGAAGTCGAACTCCTGACGCCCCGCCAGCAGATGCTGGCCGCTCAGCCCACGGAAATCGAAACGTCTCAGGGCGCGACCATGGTCATGCTGTTTCCGGGAGAGTTCGAGATGGGGTCGCAGCGCGGATCGCAGGGGTGGCGCAACAACGAGGTGCGCCGCAGGGTGAGGCTCACCAAGCGCTACTACCTGGGCGTGAAGGAAGTCACCAACCGGGAATTTCGCGGTTTCATTCCCAACCACACCTCCGGCGCGGAGCGCTTCCGGTCGCTGGCGGCCGACAGCAGCCCCGCGGTGAACGTCGACTGGCAGGCCGCCGCGGCCTTTTGCAACTGGCTGAGTTCGCAGGAAAACCTGCCGCTTCAGTATCAGAGCCGCTCCGGCCGGCTGATTCCGGTGGCCGATCCGGGGACCGGCTACCGCCTGCCGACCGAGGCGGAGTGGGTCTGGGCGGCCCGCTACCGCGGCGGCGCGGGGAATTCGCGTTATCCCTGGGGCGAGCGTATGCCGCCTCCGGTGCGCTCGGGCAACTACGCCGACCAGTCGGCCAGCGGCCTCATACCCATCGTGCTGAACGCCTACAACGACAATTTCCCCTTTACGGCCCCGGTCGGCACGTTTCCAGCCAACCCGCTGGGCTTCTACGATCTCGGCGGCAATGCGGCCGAGTGGACGGCCGACTACTACGGTGCGGATACGCTATATCCCGACTTCGAGGTGGACCCGCGCGGTCCGCAGGAAGGGCGTTTTTACGTGATCCGCGGTTCGAGTTGGCAGCATGGCACGCTACGCGAACTTCGCTGGGCATATCGCGATCGTGGAGATGAAGCAAGGCTCGATGTAGGATTTCGACTGGCGCGCTACGCCGAATTGCAGGAACCGGAATGAAGAAGGTCATCGCAGTCGCCGCAGTCATCGGCCTGGCTGTGGGCCTGACCTGGGCCGCCGAACAGGTGGGCGGCTGGTTAGGTTTCACTCAGCAGGACGGGACCGTCGAGGACACCGCATCCGACAATACGAGCGCCCCCGGGAACGAGGCCATACCTCCTGGGGGGGAGGGCGTCCCGCCCTCGATTGAAGCTTCCGCCGATTCTCCAGCCCAGGGAGAAGACGGGTCTCCCGCACAGCCGGAACTGTCCACCGAAGTCACCTCGATCGAAGAGGACCTGGCCCGCATTGAGGAAGCGCTGGGCAGCGATGAGGTACTGGAGGAGTTCACGCCGTCGGAGCCCCTTTCGGCGGACAACCCGGTAGTCTGGCCCACCGACATCTGAGCGGGCGATTGCCCGGTCAGGCTCGCAGGCGGATCCGGTAGTCCAGGTCCAGCTTTTCCGCCAGGACGCGCAGGCGCCGCTGGACGGTGTTCCCGACCAGGATATGTGCGCCTTCGGGCGCGGTCAGCACGAGTTCTTCCGGTTCCCGCTGCAGGCGGAATTGCTCGAGAACGCTGACGGCCCCGCCGGAAATCGTGTAGGCAAGCCGCATGGCCAGCCCGATGCAGACCGCCTGGCGTTTCTCCTTCTTGTCGACGAGTTCGCCGAGGCCTAGGCGTTTCAAGGCAGGGGTAATGGCGGCGTGACGCGAAGCGACGGCCAGGCCGAGCATGATCCGCTCGCGGTGATCGGCGCCGGTCAGCGGCATGCGCAGTATCCGCAGGAATACCTGCTCGGCCCGGTAGTCGGGATGTTCGGACCAGCCGATGTCGGACAGGTGGCAGGCGGCCAGCCTGAGCTTGTCCGGCACGAGTCCTTCCAGCGCCGGCGCGATCCAGCCGGCCAGCAAGTCGCCGCCGGAACCCCCGCGGCCCATGCGCCGGGCGGCGCTCTCGCACAGCCACAGCAGGGGGTCTATCTGCTGCTCAAGCGGCGTAAGGGCTTCGTACAGACAGCCTTCGCGAAGGCCGTTGGCGGAAAATACGGCGTGCTCGGCCCCGCTTAGCCGCAAAAGGCATTCCAGGGCGACCGCCGCAAAAGGCAGGGACTCCAGCCGGTCGGTCCGCAGTCCCTTGGCCGATTCCAGGCGCGGGCGCGGCCAGCCGGCCAGCCTCGCGCAGAATTCCGAAGCGTCGCTGGCTTCCAGCGCGTAGTGATGGATGACATGCAGGGGATAGCCGGATTCGTCCATGTGGATACGGGCCAGTGCCCGCCAGGAGCCTCCTACCAGGTACAGGGACTGTCCGTGCGCCCGCGGCAGCCAGTCCAGTCCGTCAAGCTGGGCCCGAATGGCCGCCCGGCTCTCCCCGATGGACTCCTCTCCGTTTCTGCGCACCGTGCCCAGCGGCCGCGAAACGCGCTCCGCCACGCTTCCCTTGTCCAGAAGCGTCAGTTCCAGGCTGGCGCCGCCGAGGTCGGCCGCGATGCCGCTCGCCTGGGGAATGGCGCTCAGGACTCCGCCGGCCGAGACTTCGGCTTCCCGGTCGCCGGTCAGCAAGCGGACATCGAGGCCGCACTCGCTGCGCACGGTCTCAAGGAACTCCTGCCCGTTACTCGCCTCCCGGACCGCCGCGGTCGCCACCGCCTGCACTTCCAGAACGCCCATTTGCGGGCACAGGCGGGCGAATCGATGCAGGCTCTCCAGGGCCATGCGGACCCCGTCTTCGGGCATTTTTCCGGTCCGGTCCAGTCCGCGGCCCAGCCCGCACAGGACCTTTTCGTTGAATATCGGCAAGGGCGCCCGTCCGCCGTTCTCGTAGACAACCAGGCGCACGGAGTTCGAGCCGATGTCGATCACGGCTACCGGCGCCTCGCTTGGGGTCGCGGGGCTGGTTCGCAATACGCCCGGCACTGGCGCTCAGACGGCGGCTTTGACCAGTTTCGGGCGGGGTTTGTCTTCCGCGTCGTCGTCGTCCCCGGTCTCGGGAAACAGTTCGCCGGGCATGGCCGGCCGCGACTCCCGCAGGGCGCTGCCCCGGCCGGAAAGGCTGGGGTTGGTCATGAACCAGGTGTGGGCGCTGAAATCGCCGGTTTGATGGTCAAGGCGGCGGTACGCGCCGTCGGGTCCAAGTTGCCAGCTCTGCATCACGTCGAAGCGGTTCGCCATCAGGACCTGCTCCACGAGCTGCCGCTTGACCGTCTCGTTCTCGATCGGAACCAGCGTCTCCACGCGATGGTGCAGGTTGCGGGGCATCCAGTCGGCGGAAGAAACGAAAACCTTGCTTTCGGTGGAAGGAAGCTGGTGGCCGGCGCCGAAACACATGACGCGGGAGTGCTCCAGGAACCTGCCGACCATGCTGCGCACCTGGATGTTCTCCGACATGCCGGGCACGCCGGGGCGCAGGCAGCAGATGCCCCGGACGTAGAGTTCGATTCGCACGCCGGCCTGGCTCGCGCGGTAGAGACAGTCGATGATCTCGGGATCCACGAGCGAGTTGAGTTTGGCCCAGATTGCCGCCGGACGCCCGGCGCGGGCATGGCCGATTTCGTCCTCGATCAGTTCCACCAGCGTGTTCTTCAGCTGGGCGGGCGCGTAGACAAGCTTTTCCATGTCCTCGGGCGTCGCGTAGCCGGTCATGTAGTTGAACAGACGCGCGGTATCGCGCCCCAGGGCCGCGTCGCAGGTGAAGAAGCTCAGGTCCGAATACACGCGCGCGTTGACGGGATGGTAGTTGCCGGTGCCGAAATGGGTGTAGGTGCGCAGTTCTCCCGCTTCTCTGCGCACCACCAGCGAGACCTTTGCGTGGGTCTTGAGTTCCATGAAGCCGTACACGACCTGCACGCCGGCGCGCTCCATCTCGCGCGCCCAGCGGATGTTCGCCGCTTCGTCGAAACGCGCCCGGAGCTCGACCATGGCGGTGACCAGCTTGCCGGCCTCGGCGGCGGCGATCAGCGCCTCGACGATCGGCGAGTCTTCGGAAGTGCGGTACAGCGTCTGCTTGATCGCCACGACCGCCGGGTCTTCGGTGGCGCGGCGCAGGAACTGCACCACCACGTCGAAACTCTCGTACGGATGCTGCACGACGAAGTCCTTAGCGCGTATGGCGGCGAGGATGTCGCCGCCGTATTCGCGGACCCGTTCGGGGAAGCGCACGTTGAGCGGTTCGTGCTCCAGGTCGCGGCGCTGGGCGGTGATGATCTGATTGATGTCCGCCAGCCCCAGCATGCCGTCGATATTGAAGACATGCGCGTGCGAGGCATCGAACGCCCTGAGCACGAACCGTCGGAAGTTCTTCGGCATGCCGGCCGCCACTTCCACCCGGATGACGTTGCCCCTGCGCCGGCGCAGCAGGGCGGTCTCGAACGTCCGCACCAGGTCCTCGGCTTCCTCGTCGATTTCAAGGTCGCTGTCACGGCTGATGCGGAAGATGCCGTGGTCCAGGATCTTCATGCCGGGGAACAGCAGCCTGAAATTCTCGGCAATGATTTCCTCGACGGCGACGAACCGCAGGGCCTTGCCGGGGACCCGCACAAACCGCTCGATCTGGGGCGGGACCAGCACCAGGCCGTTGATCTCGTGCTTGTCCGTGGGCCGCATCAGCCGCAGCACGTAAACCAGGCAGCCGGTCTGTATGAAGGGGAAGGGGTGCGCCGTGTCGACTGCCTGGGGCGTCAGTACCGGAAACAACTGGTTTTCGAACCAGCGCGACAGCCACTCGCGGGCCCGCTCGCCCAGTTCCTCCGGTTTTACGACCGCCACTCCGGCTTCGCGGCATTCGGTCAGCAATTGCGCGCTGCGCCTGGATTGGGCCTTGAGGAGCTTCTTTACCTGTTCGCGTATGGCCTCAAGCTGTTCGCCGGGGGTCAGTCCGTCGTCGCTGGTCTTTGCGACTCCCGCCGCTACCTGGGCCATGAGGCCGGCCGCCCGCACCATGTAGAACTCGTCCAGGTTGCTGGCCGAAATGGACAGGAACCGCACGCGCTCCAGCAGAGGGTGGTTCCCGTTGCCCGCTTCCTCCAGTACCCGCGTGTTGAATTCCAGCCAGGACAGTTCGCGGTTGATCAGGCGTCCTGCGGCGCGCTCAGCCTCGCTCAGCGCCCGTGGTTTGCCGGACGCAGGCGTCATTCGGGCGTTCCGGGATGGCGTGGAATGTGTCCCATGATGGGGGTAGCATACAGGAGTCATGAGCAATTCCGGGGAGCGAGGTAGTCCGGCATGAAGCGCCTGTGGCTGCTGCGGCATGCCAAGGCCGGGCCGTATTCCGCCGACGATTTCGGTCGGACTCTGGCCCCCAGGGGCCGGAAGAACGCGCCCGCGATGGGCGAGAAACTGGCGGCCGCGGGATGCGCTCCCGGAAGGATTCTCTGTTCCGCCGGACGCCGGGCGGTGGAGACGATGTGCGGTGTTCTGCCCAGTCTTCCCGCCGATCTCCGCATCGACGTGATGCGGAGGCTCTACACCTTCAGTCCGGGGACCGTGCTGCAGTGCCTGCAAGCGCTGCCGGAGGACGCCGGCGACGTCATGGTGGTAGGTCACAATCCGGCCTTGCAGGAACTGGCGCTGTATCTGGCCGGCCGGGGCAAAGAGGAGGCTTTCGACGTGCTCCACGGAAAGTTTCCCACCTGCGCGGTGGCCGAGCTGGAATTTCCCGAGTCGCCGCACGCGACGGACTGGGACGAGGGCAGCGCGTTTCTCCGGCGTGTCATGACGCCCCGCCCCCCACGGCACTAGTGAGCAATCGATGAGAAGACAGTTACCGGTCGAATTCGTTTTTCAGCTTTTCTCGCTGTTCCTGTCGGTCATCCTGGTGCATGCCATGTACGTGGCCTGGATCCGCCCGCAGGCGAACGCGGTCATGGAAGAGCAACGGATAATGCTGGAGCAGGACGCCGGCTACGTGCCCGAACGCTCGCTGTACGTGATCGTGCGCGATTTCGAGCAGGAGGCCTGCCTGATCCTGGCGCTCTGGGCGCTTGCGATCATGGGCTACAAGGCCCGGGGGGCGCTGCGCGAGCGCTCGCTGCTGCAGCGCGACCTGCTGCCGCTGGCGGAAGGAGTGCGCATCCTGCCCGAGGACACGCGCGAACACGCGCGCCAGTTACGCGCGCTGCCCGAATCGCAGCAACGCCTGCTGCTGCCGCGGGTATTGCTCAGCGCGCTGCAGCGGTTCGGCGCAACGGGCAATGTGCAGGACGTCTCTTCGGCCACCCAGACGCTGGTCAACGCCGAGGCCGAGCGGCTGGAATCGGAATTGTCGATGATCCGGTATATCGCCTGGGCGATTCCCTCGATCGGCTTCATCGGAACCGTGCGCGGGATCGGCCAGGCCCTGACGCTGGCCTACCGCGCGGTGGAAGGCGACATCAGCGGCGTGACCGAGAGCCTTGGCGTGGCCTTCAATTCCACCTTCTTTGCGCTGCTGGTCAGCATTTTCATCATGTTCCTGGTCCACCAACTTCAATTGTTGCAGGAGCGGCTGGTTTTCGAGACCTCGGATTACTGTGACGAACGGCTGATCCGCCGCCTGCAGGGCGACTGAGCCGCGGCAAGCCGGCATGGCGCTGGTCGCCCTGGAAGTCAATGGAGCGGCGCTGGCAGGCGCTACCGCCACCGGAGTGCTGTTCAACGAGCCGGGCGTGGCGCTGGTGCAAGGACGTCGGGTGGCATTTGGACGCGAAGCGGCCGAAGACGCGCGGCGTGACCCCGCGAGCAGTTACCGGAATTACTGGGAATTGCTGTCGGACGAGCCCCTGCCGAGGCCGGCACGGGGATTTCGCAGCTATGCCGACCTTGCCCACGGGCAAATGCAGGGGTTGTGGAAGCGCTTCCGGGATTCGGTGGGAGACATAAGCGGTGTGGTTCTGGTCATTCCTGCCGGCGTTGCGGAAGACCGTCTTGCGCTGCTGCTGGGGATCGCCGAGGAGGCCGGGCTGCCCGTGGCCGGGTTGGTGGAAAGCGGAGTGGCCGCGGTGCGGAGCGTTCCGGAAGGCCGCGCCTGCCTGCACATTGAAGCAACCGCCGAACGTTTGGCGGTTTCCCGGCTCATCGCGGGCGACGGGCGAGTCCGGCGCGAGGAAATTCTGTTCGACGGCCGTCCGGGTTTGCGCCACTTGCGGACCGCCATGACCGGCTACGTTGCCGGTCGGTTCGTGGCGGGTTCCCGCTTCGATCCGCTGGATCTGCCAGCAACCGAACATGAGCTGTCCGGGCAACTGGATGCGTGGCTGCAGGCGGTCCTATCCGGCGGCAACCTCAGGATCGAACTGGAGGCGGCGCCGGTGACCGCTACCGCGGTCCTGGGCCGCGATGAATTCCTTGCTTCGATCGAGCGCTTGCTGGGGGCAGCTGGGAATCGTTTGCGATCCTGGTGCACGGGCCCCGGGGCCGCGGACGTATACCTGTCGGGCGCCCTCGCGGAGGTCCCCGGCTGCGCCGAGGCATTTGCCCGCCTGCTCGCCACCGGGGTCGAGGTACTGCCGGCGGGCGCCGCGGCGCTGGGTGCGCTGGAGCGTTTCCGTCCGGTGGCGGGCGCGAGGGACCGATATGTGCTGCTCAAGTCTCTGCCGGCCGTGGACACGATTGGCGGGCCGGATACGGCGCGCACTGCCCGGCCGGATGCCGGCGCTCCGTCGGCAATCGGAGGCGGGGAAACGGGCGAACGGACGCCGACGCATGTCGTGTTCGGTGGCCGCGCCTGGCGTATCGGCGCCGAAGGCCTGCATCTCGGCTCGGCGCCGCAAGCCGGTGGCCTGTCGATCGTGCTGTCGCCGGAAGGCGGGGTTTCGCGAAACCATTGCACCGTGGTGCTGGAGAATGGACAGGTGGTGTTGCATGACCACAGCCGTTACGGAACCAGCCTGAACGGCGCGCCGGTGGCCGATTCGGCGCCGTTGCGCGGGGGCGACGTGGTGGGCGTGGGACCGCTGGAGTTCCTGATCGCGCGCGAGGTGGGGGACGATGGCTCGTAGGCGTTTTCACGTATTCAGCATGTCGTTTCTGGACATCATTTCCTGCGGCTTCGGCGCGGTCGTGCTGTTCTTCGTGATCATCAACGCCCAGGTGCGCCTGCGGGCCGACGCCGAGCGTGTCGATCTGCTCAGCGAATCCACACGGCTTGAAGAGGAGGTCCTGGAAGGGCGAAAGGACCTGCTGCCGTTGCGCGGAGAGCGCGACACGCTCGACGAGCGCCGCGCAACGGCAATCGAGGAATCGAGAAAGCTGCGCGAACGCCTTGCCGCGCTGCTGGCGGAGCTGGCCGAATACGAGCGCCTGGGGACGCAGAGCCAGGAGTCGGTCGAGAGGCTGCGGGCCGATGTCGACCGGCTCAGGGAAATGCAGGCGGAACTGGAGGCGCGGGTCGCCGAGGCGGAGGAAGGAACGGGGCAGCGCGTGCGTGGCTTTGAAGGCGAGGGCGCGCGGCAATACCTGACGGGCATGCAGATGGGCGGCGACCGCGTAATGATCCTGGTGGATGCGTCCGCCAGCATGCTGGGGCGCACCTATATCGACGTCTTGCGTTTTCGCCTGATGGACGAGGAACTCAAACCCCGCGCGCCCAAGTGGGTCCAGGTCGTGAACTCGGTCGACTGGATCACGACGCGGCTGGAGCCGCAGCAGCGATTTCAGGTCTACATTTTCGGGGTGGAACACAGGAGCATTCTCGAGGGCACGGACGGCGAGTGGCTGAGCGTGGCCGACGGGGCGCGGGTCAGCGAAGCGGTCGAGGCCCTGCGCAAGTTTGCGCCGAACGGCGGAACCAGCCTGCATGCCGCGATGCGCGCCATACGCGCCATGCGGCCTTTACCGGACAACGTCTATCTGCTGACCGACGGGCTGCCGACGCAGGGCGCGAGTCCCCCGTCGCGCGTCGGATGGGTGGATACGCGGGCGCGGGAACGGTTCTTTACCCGCGCGGTGCGCGACCTGCCCTCGGGGATTCCGGTCAATGTGCTTTTCTACCCGATGGACGGGGACCCGGCCGCGACCGGCTACTACTGGCTGATGGCTTCGCAGTCCCGGGGATCGTTCGTCAGCGTTTCCCGCGACTGGCCTTGAGTCCCGGCCGCCCGGCGCGCTGGTGCTTCTGTGCGGCCCTTCCGGGAGACGCATAAATCCATCGATGGAGCTTGGTTCCGCCATCCATGGCTCACACACTCCCGGAAGGGCCGCACAGAAGCACCAGCGAACATCGCAAGCTGTTCCACGCTGGGCCGCCACAGCGAAAACTGCGGGATAATGCGCGGCGGTATGGACTTGCAATTGAACGAAAAGGTTGCGCTGATTACGGGGGCCACCGGCGGCCTGGGCGCGGCCTGCGCGCGTGAACTGGCTCGCGAGGGCGCGACATTGTTTCTCTGCGCCCGCACGGAGAGCGATCTTGAGGAATTGGCGGAGGAACTGGTCAAGGCCGGTTGCGATAACGTGCGCTGCCTGGCAGTGGACCTGACATCCCCTGAGGCGCCAATCAACGTTGCAGCTTCTGCGGAAAAGGCCTTCGGCAGGGTGGATGTGCTGGTGAACTGCGCCGGGGCCTCGGCCGGCGGTCTTTTCTGGGAAATACCGGATTCGGTCTGGGAAGACAGCCTGGGGCTCAAGTTCATGGCCACCATCCGGATGATCCGCGCGGTCCTGCCCGGCATGATCGAGCGGCGCTACGGACGAATCGTGACCCTGGTGGGCAATTCGGGTCGCGAACCGGACTCGCGGATGCTGCCCGGCGCCGCGGCCAATGCGGGTTTGCTCGCGGTCACCGCCGGACTGGCGCGCGAAGTGGCCGCACACGGCGTGGTCATCAACGCCGTCAATCCCGGTCCCACGCGGACGGGCCGCTGGGAAGGCATGATGGAGTCGTTCGCCGCCCGCAGCGGGAAAACGCCCGAAGAGGAGGAACAGGGTTTTCTGGATGCAATCCCCCAGAAGAGGTTGGGAACGACCGTCGAAATCGCCCGGCTGGTTGCATTTCTGGCGAGCGATGCCGCCCCGCACGTTACCGGCCGATCGATTACGGCCGACGGCGGCGCATCCCGCGCAATTCTTTGACCTTCAGCGGAGTTGAAGCTCGTGGACAAGGAACAGCTGAACGACATCCGGGAGGCGGTGCAGGCGGTATGCGCCGACTTTCCGGGGGAGTACTGGCGCGAACTGGACCGGGAGCGGGCCTATCCCACTGAATTCACGCGGGCCATGACCGAGAGCGGCTTTCTGGGCGCGCTGATCCCCGAGGAGTATGGCGGCAGCGGCCTGGGCCTGGTGGCGGCAACGGCGATTCTGGAGGAAATTCACCGTTCCGGCTGCAACGCCGGCGCCTGCCACGCGCAGATGTACACGATGGGCACTGTGCTTCGTTACGGCAGCAGGGAACAGAAACAGCGCTGGCTCCCGGGCATAGCGTCGGGCGATCTGCGCCTGCAGGCCTTCGGCGTCACGGAACCGGGCAGCGGCACCGACACGCTGGCATTGCGCACGAGCGCCCGGCTGGAGAACGGCGAGTATTTCGTGAACGGCCAGAAGATCTGGACGTCGCGGGCGGAACACTCCGACCTGATGATCCTGCTGGCCCGGACCACCCCGCGTGAAGAGGTAAAGCGCCGAACGGAGGGCCTTTCCGTTCTGATGGTCGACATGCGCGAGGCGCCGGGCCTGAGCATCACCCCGATCCGCACGATGATGAATCACGCTACCACGCAGGTTTTCATGGATGACGTGCGCGTGCCGGCGGAGAACCTGATCGGCGAGGAAGGGAAGGGCTTTCGCTACATCCTGGACGGAATGAATGCCGAACGCACGTTGATCGCGGCGGAATGCATCGGTGACGGACGCTGGTTCATCGACAGGGCCGCCGCCTACGCCGGCGAGCGGGAGGTGTTCGGCCGGCCGATCGGCCGCAATCAGGGGGTGCAGTTTCCGATCGCCCGGGCCTACGCCTCGGTTGAGGCGGCGGCTCTGATGGTCACCGGCGCGGCGGAGAAATTCGACCAGGGTCTGTCCGCCGGCAAGGAAGCCAACATGGCCAAGCTACTGGCTTCCGAAGCCGCGTGGGAAGCGGCGGAGGCCTGCGTTCAGACCTTCGGCGGATTCGGATTCGCGGAGGAATACGACGTGGAACGCAAGTTCCGCGAGACCCGCCTCTACCAGGTCGCGCCGGTGTCCACCAACATGATCCTGAGCTACATCGGCCAGCACGTCCTCGGCATGCCGCGCTCGTATTAGCGGCATGCCCCTGATGGTAGAATTGACCCTGTAGAAGCCGTACTGCGCCGCGTCTGAAGCGGCGCGTTTTGTGCATGGCCGGGCCAGCCCCTGAAATCGTACCGGTAAAGCTCGAAGAGGAGATGCGCCGGTCCTATCTGGACTATGCGATGTCCGTCATCGTGGGCCGGGCCCTCCCCGACGTTCGCGACGGCCTCAAGCCCGTTCATCGGCGCATCCTGCACGCCATGCGCGAGCTGGGGAACCTGCACGACCGGCCGTACAAGAAGTCGGCCCGGATCGTCGGCGACGTCATTGGCCGCTACCATCCGCACGGCGATACGGCCGTCTACGACGCGATCGTTCGCATGGCGCAGGATTTCTCGCTGCGCTACCCGCTGGTGGACGGCCAGGGTAACTTCGGTTCCATGGACGGCGACGCCCCGGCGGCGATGCGCTACACCGAGATCCGCATGGCGCCGATCGCCGCGCTGATGCTCACCGACATCGACCGCGATACGGTGGACTTCGTCGCCAACTACGACGGGGCGGAACAGGAGCCCACGGTGCTGCCGGCGCGGCTTCCCAACCTGCTGGTCAACGGCGCGTCGGGGATTGCCGTGGGCATGGCCACCAATATTCCGCCGCACAACCTGCGCGAAGTCATCGACGCCGCGCTGGCCCTGAGCCGCGAGCCCGGTATCGGCATTGCCGAATTGATGGAACACGTGCCGGGACCGGATTTTCCGACCGCGGCCCAGATCGTGGGCGAAGCCGGCATGGCCGAGGCCTACCGGACCGGGCGCGGGACGATTCAGCTCCGGGCGCGGGCGGAGATCGAGGAGGGGAAGACGCGCGATTCGATCGTGGTCACGGAACTTCCGTATCGCGTGAACAAGGCCCGCTGCGTGGAAAAAATCGCGATGCTGGCCCGCAAGAAGGAGATTGCCGGCATCCAGGAAGTGCGCGACGAGTCCGACAAGGACGGCACCCGGGTAGTGGTGGAATTGCGCCGCGACGTCAGCGCCGAGATCGTCCTCAACAACCTGTATCGACGCACGCCGCTGGAATCGAGCTTCGGCATCAACATGGTCGCGCTGTGCGGAGGGCGCCCGCAGTTGCTGAACCTCAAGCAGATGCTTGAGCATTTCCTCGACCATCGCCGCGACGTGGTCACGCGGCGCAGCGTCCACGATCTGCGCCGGGCCAAGGCGCGCGCGCATGTCCTGGAAGGCCTGACGGTCGCGCTGGCCAACATTGACGAGGTCGTGGCGCTGATCAGGGCTTCGAGCAACGCGCAGGAGGCGCGCGAAGCGCTCACCGCGAGAATCTGGGCGCCGGGGGCGGTGCGGGGGCTGCTGGAGCGGGCGCAGGCCGCGCTGACGGAACTTCCCAATCTCAGCGACCGGGGCTACCGCCTCAGCAACCGCCAGGCGCGCGCAATACTGGAATTGCGCCTGCAGCGCCTGACCGGACTGGAACAGGAAGCGATCCTCGACGAATACGCCGAACTGTTGCGGAAGATGGAGGAGTTGACGGACATCCTGCGCGATCCGGACCGGCTGCTCGAAGTGGTGCGCAACGAACTGATTGACCTGCGCGGCGAGTACGGCGACGAGCGCCGCACCGAAATCATCGCCGATTACACGCGCACGGCGGACGAAGACCTGATTCCGCGGCGCGAGGTGCTCGTCACCCTGTCGTGGCGCGGTTACGTGAAGACCCAGGAGCTGGAGACCTTCCGTACCCAGGGACGTGGCGGGCGAGGCAAGCGCGGCGCCTCGGTCGGCCAGGAGGACTTCATCGACCAGCTGTTCGTGACCCATTCGCACTCGACCCTGCTGTGCTTTACCGACCGGGCCCGCGTGTTCCAGCTGCGGCCCTTCGAGATACCCACGCAGAGCCGTGCAACGCGGGGACTGCCGATCGCCAACCTGCTGCCCGGGCTCGAGGAAGGCGAGCAGATCAATTCGGTCCTGCCTGTCGATTCCTTCGATCATGGGCGCTTCGTGTTCATGGCCACCCGCAAGGGGCGGGTCAAGAAGACCCGGCTGGACGCGTTTGCGAAGATCCGCCGCACCGGGATCTATGCGCTGAGCCTCAAGAAGAAGGACCGCCTGGTGGAGGCGGCCATCACCGATGGCGACAGCGATGTCATCCTGCTGGCGAGCAATGGCCGGGCCGCGCGCTTCTCCGAATCCAACGTGCGGCCGATGGGCCGTATCGCGGCGGGCGTGATCGGCCAGCGGCTCAAGAAGAAGCACCGGGTCGTAGCGGCCCTGATCGTGAACGGCGAAGACGATGCCTGGGTGCTGCAGGCCACGACCAAGGGTTTCGGCAAGCGAACGCCCGTGAGCGAGTTCCCGCGCAAGGGCAGGGCGGCGCAGGGCGTGATTTCGATCCGCACCGAAGGGCGCAACGGCAAGCTGATCGGCGCCGCCCTGGTTCGCGAGGGCGACGAGGCGATGTTGATGACCGCCGGAGGCACCCTGCTGCGCACGGCGGTCGGCGACGTTTCCATTCAGGGGCGCTATTCGCACGGCGTGCGGCTGATGCGGCCCGACGAGGGCGACCACGTCGCCGGCTTCTGCACCCTGGCGGGGGAAGAGGAAGAATCCGCTTCCAGGCAGTAGGCATGGACCGGATCTTCAATTTCAGCGCCGGTCCGGCGAACCTTCCGCTTGCCGTTCTGGAGCAGGCCCGCGAGGAACTGCTGAGCTGGCAGGGCCGCGGCCTGTCGGTCATGGAGGACAGCCACCGGGGCCGTCAGTTCATCGAGCTCGCCGAGCAGTCCGAACGGGACCTGCGCGAGCTGCTCGGGGTTTCCGATGAATACGCCGTGCTGTTCATGCAGGGCGGCGCCACGCTTCAGTTTGCAACGGTCCCGATGACCCTGGCCCGCGAAGGGCAGGGCGTGGACTACCTGATAACCGGTCACTGGGGCCGCAAGGCTTCGTCCGAGGCGGCCAAACTCAGGCCGCTGCGTGTCGTTGCCGATGGCGAGGCGCTGCAGTACCGCTCGGTGCCGGCGCGCGGCGAATGGGCGCTTGGTGGCGACGCGGCCTATTTCCACTACACCGCGAACGAAACGCTGCACGGACTCGAGATCGACCCGCCGCCGGACGTGGACCATGCCCCGCTGGTTTGCGACATGTCCTCCACGTTGCTTTCGCGGCCGATTCCGGTGGATCGCTTCGGGCTGATCTACGCCTGCGCGCAGAAGAACCTCGGCCCGGCCGGCGTAACCGTGGTCATCATTCGCCGCGACCTGCTGGAGCGCGTGCCCGAGGATACGCCGCTGGCCTTCAATTACCGGAAGATCGCCGCCGCCGGGTCCATGCTCAACACGCCGGCGACGTTTTCCTGGTACGTGGCCTCGCTGGTGTTTCGCTGGGTTGCGGGGCAGGGCGGAGTGGCCGGGATGGCGGAACGCAGCCGGCGCAAGGCGATGCGCCTGTACGACTGCATCGACGGCTCCGATTTCTACGCGAATCACGTTGCCCCGGAATGGCGCTCGTGGATGAACGTGCCGTTTACGCTAGCCGACCCCGAGTTGAACGGCGCCTTCCTCGAAGATTCGGAGGCCCGGGGCCTGCATGGCCTGAAGGGCCACCGCGCGGTCGGAGGCATGCGCGCCTCGATCTACAACGCCATGCCGGAAGAAGGCGTCGAGGCGCTGGTCGGCTTCATGGAGGAGTTCGAAAGGAGGGCCTGAGGCGAACGCCGGGGCGGACACCCATGGGCGTCCTCCGTGGGCTTCGTCCCTACTGGAAGCAAGCAATGTTCAACATCCGGATTTACAACAGCATCGCCAACGAGGGTCTCGCACGCCTGCCCGCGGAGCGATTCAAGGCTCCGTCCGGGTCCGATTCGCCCGACGGAATCCTGCTGCGCTCGCATGACCTGCACTCGGAAACGATCCCCGACAGCGTCGAGGTCGTGGCGCGCGCCGGCGCCGGCGTCAACAATATCCCGGTGGATGCCCTGGCAAAGCGGGGGATCCCGGTGCTGAACGCGCCCGGCGCCAACGCCAACGCGGTCAAGGAACTGGTCGTGGCCGGCATGCTGATGGCGGCCCGCAACCTGTTGCCGGCCTGGGACCACCTGCGGGCCATGGACCTGCCCGCCGACGAACTGCGCAAGACCGTGGAGGCGCACAAGAAGCGGTTCGCGGGCCGCGAACTTGCCGACCGGGTCATGGGCGTGGTGGGCCTGGGAGCGGTTGGCGTGAAAGTGGCCAACGCCGCTATCGGGATGGGGATGAAGGTGTTCGGCTACGACCGCGCCCTGGCGCTGGACCGGGCCTGGGAGCTGTCCTCGCAGGTCGGCAAGGGACAGAGCCTGAAGCACGTGTTCGCCGGTGCGGATTTCGTCAGCGTGCACGTTCCGTTGATGGACGAGACCCGCGGGCTGGTGGGAGGAGCACTGATCAGCAGCATGCGCAAGGGGGGAGTCCTGCTCAATTTCGCCCGCGGCGGCATCGTGGACAGCGGCGCCGTTATCGAGGCCCTGAATTCGGGCTGGCTGTCGGCCTACGTCTGCGATTTCCCCGAGCCCGAACTCATGGGCCATCCGGGCGCGATCCTGCTCCCGCACCTGGGCGCTTCCACGTCCGAAGCCGAGGTGAACTGCGCCGTGATTGCCGCGGAGAACCTGCGGGCCTACCTGGAAGACGGCAATGTGCGCGGATCGGTGAATTTCCCGGTGATCGACCAGCTGCGCGGCGGCGGTTTCCGGCTGACGATCGCCAATGAAAACGTGCCGTGGATCGTGGCGAGAGTTTCCGCCGTGCTGGCGCAGGAGAACCTCAACATCGAGTCGATGATGAACATGTCGCGCGGCCGGCTTGCCTACACGATGCTGGACCTCAACGACCAGGCTCCCGACCCGGTGCTCAAGCGCCTGCGCGGCATGGAGGGGATCCTGCGGGTACGGGATCTGGGGGCGAGATCTTGAAAGGAGTACGCTTCTGAGGTCCTGGCGCGTCAGCCGCATTCCCGCCACGCCGTCGCCCGAACCCTTAACGGTACCGGGAGACAAGTCGATCTCCCATCGCGCCGTGATGCTCGCGGCGCTGGCGGAGGGCGAGAGCGAGATCGTAAATTTCCTTCCGGGGCACGACTGCGTCGCTACCGCAAAGGCGCTGGAAGCGCTGGGTGTGCGGATATCCCGGCTGGCTCCGGACCGCTTGCTTGTGCGTGGCGGAGCGAACCTGAAGCCGCCTGGCGGCCCGCTGGACTGCGGCAACTCCGGGACCTCGATGCGGCTGCTCGCCGGCCTGCTGGCCGGTCAGGGCATGGCCGCCGAACTGCACGGCGACGACTCGCTCAGCCGCCGGCCCATGCGCCGGATCATCGAACCCCTGGCCCGGATGGGCGCGCGCATCGACGCGCTGGGCAAGGAAGGGCGGCCGCCATTGCGCATTGCGGGCAATTCCGGGATCAGGGGCGTTTCCTACGAACTCCCGGTGGCGAGCGCGCAGGTGAAGTCCGCGATATTGCTGGCGGGCCTGGGCGCCCGGGGCGAGACCTGTGTGGGAGAACCCGTGCCGACGCGCGACCACACGGAACGGATGCTTCCGAGCTTCGGGATGTCGATCGAGCGGACCAATGGCTGGACCTGCCTCACCGGAAGGCAGCTGCTGCGGGCTGCGCGAATCGACGTTCCGGGCGATTTTTCCTCGGCGGCGTTCCTGCTGCTGGCGGGACTGATCGGTCCGCGGGAGATCCAGGTCGCCTCCGTGGGCGTGAACTCCACCCGCACGGGCTTTCTTCGGATGATGGACGCCATGGGAGGCACATTGCAGGTCGCCGCGCGGCGCACTTCGGGGTCCGAGCCGGTGGCGGACGTCATGGCCAGGCCCGGGATGCTACAGGGCGCGCTGCTTCCCGCTTCTCTGGTTCCTTCGGCGATCGATGAGATGCCGGTGGTGTTTGCGGCTGCGGCCTGCGCGATGGGGGAAACCGTGATCAAGGACGCCGGGGAACTGCGGCTCAAGGAAAGTGATCGGATCGCGGCCATGGTGGCGGGCCTGAGGAAAATGGGAGTGGACTGCGAGGAAACTCCCGAAGGCGCGCGCATACGTGGCGGTCGCGTACGGGGCGGGGAAATCGACTGCAGGGGCGACCATCGCGTGGCGATGGCCTTTGCGGTGCTGGGGCTGGTGGCGAAGAGCCCGATAGTCATTCGTGACGTGGAGTGCGTCGATACCTCGTTTCCGGGATTCGCCGATACCGCATTGCAGCTGGGCCTGAACCTTGAGCCGATCGAATAGCCCTCCCGCCCAGGCGCCGGTGGTCGCCATTGACGGACCTGCCGCGGCGGGCAAGGGAGTGATCGCGCGCTATCTTGCGGAGAGGCTGGGCTGGCGGAGACTGGACAGCGGCGCCCTGTACCGGGCCGTATCGCTGTCTCTGCTGCGCGCCGGGCTGGTCCACGCGGGGGAGGAGAGGATCGCCGCACACCTGGCGGATTCGCCACCCGATCTGGAAGCCGCCAGCGACGGCGAAATGATCTACCTGAACGGCGAAGACGTCAGCAGCGCGATCCGTGAAGAGGAAACGGGCGTGGCGGCGTCGGTCGTCGCCCCGTTGCCGGCGGTGCGGAACTTTCTGCTCAAGCGGCAACGCGCCTTTCGCAGGGAGCCCGGACTGGTGGCCGAGGGCCGCGACATGGCGTCGGTGGTTTTTCCCGATGCCGAGCTGCGGATCTACCTCACGGCGACCCCCGAAGAGCGTGCCAGGCGTCGCCATAAACAATTGAAGCAAAAGGGAATCAATGCTAATATGCGCGACCTGATTCGCGATCTCACCGATCGTGATCATCGCGATTCGGTTCGCACGCTGGCGCCGCTGAAGGTAGTACATCATGCGGTGGTGCTGGACACCACCAAGCTGGATATCCGGCAAACCAGGAAAGCGGCGTGGCGTCTTGTAACGGAAGTGTGGCCCGATAAGGCGGCCCGATAGCGGAATTGGCGCCGGCCAGGATGGCTGGCGCGTGGAATGGCAACCGCGAGCGTAGCTGGATTGCACGCCCGCATTACATTGGGGCCCTTGATGGCAGAAAGTTTCGCAGAGTTGGTGGAGGCCAATCTCGCTGACAAGAATTTCCGGCCGGGAGAGATACTCTCGGCGCAGGTGATCGATATTTCACCGGAGATCGTAACCGTGAGCGCCGGACTCAAGTCCGAGGCGCTGATCCCGGCCAGCCAGTTCACCGACGAGACCGGCGAACTGGAAGTGGACATAGGAGACGAGGTCGAAGTCGCCCTGGATTCGATGGAAGACGGGTTCGGCGAGACCCGCCTGTCGCGCGAGCGCGCCAAGCGCACGCGGGTCTGGGAGAGCCTGGAGTCGGCTTTCGAGCAGGAGGAGATCGTGCAGGGCGCCATAAGCGGGCGCGTCAAGGGCGGATTCACGGTCGATGTCTCCAGTGTTCGGGCGTTCCTGCCCGGCTCCCTGGTGGACATGCATCCGATCCGCGACACGACCTACCTGGAAGGCCGCAAACTGGACTTCAAGGTCATCAAGCTGGACCGGCGGCGCAACAACGTGGTGGTTTCGCGCCGCGCGGTGATCGAGGAACTGCACAGCGCCGAACGCGCGGCGCTGCTGGCCAGCCTGGAGGAAGGCCAGGTGGTCAAGGGCGTGGTCAAGAATCTCACCGAATACGGCGCTTTCGTTGATCTCGGAGGCATCGACGGCTTGCTGCACGTCACCGACATGGCCTGGCGGCGCGTCAAGCACCCGTCGGAAGTGGTTCGCGTGGGAGAGGAACTGGAAGTCAAGATCCTTCGCTTCGACAGCGAACGCAATCGCGTCTCGCTTGGGCTCAAGCAACTGGGCGACGACCCCTGGGTGGACATCGGACGGCGCTATCCGCCGCACACGCGGCTGTTCGGCAAGGTCACCAACGTGGCGGACTACGGCTGCTTCGTGCAGATCGAGGAAGGCGTGGAAGGGCTGGTTCACGTATCCGAAATGGACTGGACCAGCAAGAACGTGAATCCGGGCAAGATCGTTCACGTCGGCCAGGAAGTCGAAGTGATGGTGCTGGACATCAATGAAGAGCGGCGCCGGGTTTCCCTGGGGCTGAAGCAATGCCTGGAGAATCCGTGGCAGGACTTCGCCAACAATTACAAGCGGGACGACCGCGTGACAGGCAAGGTCCGTTCAATGACGGATTTCGGAATATTCATCGGTCTCGAGGGCAATATCGACGGGTTGGTGCATTTGTCGGACCTCTCCTGGGACCTTCCCGGCGACGAGGCGGTGCGGAATTACAGCAAGGGCCAGGAGGTCGAAGCCGTCGTGCTTTCGGTGGACGCCGACCGGGAGCGCATTTCGCTCGGCATCAAGCAGTTGCAGGGCGACCCGCTGGCCAGCTTTCTCAAGGACCATCCCAAGGGCAGCGTCGCGACCGCCGTCGTTACCAACGTCGAGCAGCGCATGGTCGAACTGGAGGTGGGCGAAGGCGTGAAGGGGCGCATGCGGGTCGCGGAGCTGTCGCGCGAGCATGTCGATGACGCGCGCATGGTGGTCAAGCCCGGGCAGTCCATCGAGGCGCGCATCGTGGGTGTGGACCGCAAGTCCAGGACGGTGTCGCTGTCCGTGCGGGCCATGGAGGAACAGGCCGAGGCGCAGGCCCTGCGGGACTACGAAGCCGAAGTGGGAGACCGGATCAAGGGAGCGACGCTCGGCGAGCTCCTGCGCAGCCAGCAGCAAGAGAACGCCGAAGATACATGAGCGCCTCCGCCGCCAGCAAGGCCATAACGCGCTCGGAGCTGGTGCGGATCGTCACGCGCAGATTACTGGAGGACGAACGCTTCAGCTATTTCTCGTCCTCCGACCTGGAAGCTTCGGTCAAGCACGTCATAGACCTCATGGGTCAGACGCTGGCTTCCGGAGGGGGCATCGAGATCCGGGGATTCGGCAGTTTCGGCCTCAGTTATCGCCGCGCGCGGATCGGACGCAATCCGCGCACCGGCGAGGCGGTGGCGCTGCCGAGCAAATACGTCCCCAAGTTCCGTCCAGGGAAGCGGCTACGCGAACGAGTCAACGCCGCGCGCCGGTAGAACACCAGGGCCGTGACATGAAAGCCGGAAGCTGGCTGAAACGCGGCATATACTTTCTGCTGCTGGCCGGGGTCGTATCCATCGCCGGCATCCTCGCACTGCTTAACCGGGGGACGGTGGAACTGGATCTCGCTTTCGCTGAGGTCGGCCTGTCCAAGCCACTTGCGTTTACGGTCGCCTTCGGCCTGGGCTGGCTCTTCGGTTTGCTTTGCGCCGGTGGCGCCGTGCTCAGGAGGCGCGCCGCCAGGAGGAAATCGCGCCAGGACGCCAAAGGAACCCTCCCGGTCGAAACCTAGTTAGTGCGCTAAAGTCCGCCATGCCTCCCGATTTTCTTGTGTCGATGGCGGGTGGTCTGATTCTTGCAGCCGCCCTGGGCTACTGGTATGCGCGCTCCGGCGATTCAGGGCGGGGCCTGCACCGGCGGTTCAGGGAATATGCCCAGCAACTTCCGCGGCGCTCGGAAAAGGCCGTAAGCGCATACCTGGCGCAGGCGGAAGAGGAGAGCAGCGAACCCGGCGCGGCGTTTGAACTGGCGGCCTATTTCCGGTCCGGCGGCGACTGGCGCAGGGCCTTGCAGATTCACGAATCGCTGGCTGCGCGGGAGGATCTCGATGCCGCCACGCGGGCCCACGCCGGACTGGAAATCGGCGACGACTACCGGGCCGCAGGAATGCTGGATCGGGCCGAGGAGGCCTACATTCGCACGGCCGAATACCTGCCCTTGCGCCTGAACGCCCTGGAGCGGCAACTGGGGGTTTGCGAGCAATTGGCCGACTGGGAGCGGGCCGTGGGCGTGGCCGAACAGGTGCGCAGCGAGGACAGCTCGCTGGGATCCAGATTACGTTCCCACTACCTGGGCGAACTGGCGGCGCAGGCCGCGGGGGCAGGGGACATGCGGAGGGCCCGCAGTTATTGGCGCAAGGCGTCGCGGGGGGCCGACGGAAGCGCAAGGCTGCTGGTTGACCCGGCCGTTCTGGACCCGCGCGATCCGCAGCGAAGCCTGGTTCTTACGGCTGCCAGCCCCGAAGCCGCCGTGCTGATCCTTTTGGGTCTGGCTGGACGGCATGAATTTGCCGGGCCGCAGATCGACGAATTGCTCGATGGCCTTTTGGCGGACCATCCGTCACTGGGTCCGGCCGTCGGCTGCGCCCTTCTGATGGAGCCCGCGCTCCTGTGTCCGGCCTCGGCCCGGTGCCTGTTTGCCGCACTGGAGGAAAGGTTGCCCGCTTTCGCCGGAATGTATGGAGCGGGCGAGCCCGCGGAGTTCTCGAAGGAGTCGCTCGGCGCGCTGATTGACGAGCTGGGCGCGGCAAGCGGTGGGCCGCCTCGCTGGCGATGCACCATCTGCGGACATCAGGATGAAGCGCATGGGTGGCGATGCAATGAATGCGGCGCCTGGGAATCGGCCCGCCTAATCTCGGTTCTTGCGCCCTGATCGCCCGAGTACGGCCTAATTCGGCAAACGCGGCCATTTTCCTGCTTTCCCTGCAGTCCCGCGCAAAACAAACTCCTGCGCTGTCTGCGCTCCCCATTGGAGCGGAGCCTGGCTTAAGAGGAGACGCAAGCATGAACAAATGGATCGTAATGATTGTCGCGGCCCTGGCGCCGGTCTGGGTATTCGGCGGACCGGTGAACGTCAACGAGGCCGATGCCGACACGATAGCCCGTGAGCTGCGGGGCATCGGACCAGCCAAGGCGCGGGCCATCGTCACCTACCGTGAGGAAAACGGCCCCTTCGAAACGGTCGAAGACCTTCTAAAGGTTCAAGGTATCGGCCCTAAGGTATTGGAGGATAACAAAAAAGATATTCTCCTCACGGACAATAAAGAACCCGAATCCGGCGATTCCTCGTGATGGCGCGATGATCGCAACCTGACTGTATCCCCCCTCCCTGATAAAGGGCTTGCGGCAGGTTGATCCTGCCGCTTTTTTTTGGGGGGCGAGGGCATGTCCCTCGCGGCGTCCCGCCCTCCAATCACCCCTGCGATATTTCGCCGCTTTTGATATGCAGGTCGCGCTGCGGATACGGAATCCTGATCCCGTGCTCCTGGTACAGCCGCCAGACCTCCAGAATGACGGCGCTCTTGATGTTCGACACACCGCTGTCGGCGTCCTGGATCCAGAACCGGATCTCCAGATCGATCGCCGACTCGCCGAAGCCCTTCACCAGGCAGCGCGGCGCCGGATCGCCGAGCACTCGCGACTGGCTCTGCGCCGCTTCCACGCCCAGCCGCGTGGCCAGTTCCAGGTCAGTCTCGTAGTGCACGCCAATCGGTATCCGCAAGCGCGTATTGGCGTCCGAATGCGTCCAGTTGGACACCGGCTCGGTGATCATCGTCTCGTTGGGTATCAGGTGTTCGATTCCGTCGCGCGTAATAATCGAGACGTACCGGGCGCCCAGCTTGTTGACCCATCCGTAGGTGTTCTCGACGGTTATCACGTCGCCGGGCTTGATCGACTTGTCCATCAGCAGAATGAGCCCGCTGATCAGATTGGAGAACACCTTCTGCAACCCGAAACCGATACCGAAACCGACCGCGCCGCCGATCACCGCCAGCGCCGTGAGGTCGATGCCCGCCGTGCTGATCGAGATCAGGATGGCGAATACGAACAAACCGATGCGTATCGTCTTGTTGAGCAGGACCCGCCCCGTGGGAGTCACCCAGTCGGCATCCCGCAATCGTCGTTCCGTCACCCGGGAGGCAAACGAAGCAAGGCTGATAAGCACCGCCAGCAGCAAGGCGGTCGTCAGAATTTCATAGAGACTTAGACTAAATTCCTTGCCCAGCTCGAGTTTGAAGCTATCCAGGATTGTGATTGTGGGACCGAGCATGTCGAAAATGCTGAGCACGGCCATTCCATAAGCGATGACAGCCGCGACGCGCGAAAGCACGGGATTGCGAATCGCCCGGGACACCGTGCGCACGACGATCCATGCGACCAGGAGGCTGGTGAGTATTTCCTGCAGCCACGTGTCCTGCTGTATCGCAACGAACAGACCCAGCAACAGGCTGAGAAAAACGAGCCAGGCCACTGGCCAGATCAGCGGCTCCAGTGCGCGCCGCGCACTCTCCCAGCGCGGACGGGACTCGCACCACTCGACTATGGCGGGATGCATGCGCCGGCTGATCAGCCATGCACCCAGGCAAAGCGCCGCGGCCAGGCCGGCCTGCAGCAGGCTTTCCTCCAGCGTAACGCCTTCCGGAAGAACCGAAAGGACGGTATCCAGAATCGTTTGCAGGATTTCCCTGATTACTTCCACGGCGTAAAGTGCAATTGCGACGGCGAGCGCCCGCTATCCTAGCGCGAATCGTGCTCCTTCGGACAATCTGCCGCCAGATCCGCAAGGATGCGCCATTCGGCAGGAGCCCCGAAAAGGCGAGACGGATTCTCCCTCTCCAACTCCTCGCGTGAGCCGTACCTCCAGAGCACTCCCGCGGACGCAAGTCCGCTGGCATGCGCGGCCGCCAGGTCCACGGACCTGTCGCCGATCATCATTGCGTTCCCGGTGATTTTCCCGTCGGCCAGAAAACCTTGCGCCCCCCCCCCGGATACAGCACGTTCTCCGAGTATCCGACTGCGGAAAATCGCTCCCTGTACTTGATTACGAGCCGATTGACGAGCTTGCCTGATTCGGTTTCACACAAATCCACAAGCGTTTCATCGATCGGTATGCCGATATATCTCGCTATCCTGCTCTCGGAGACTTCATCAAAGCCCAGTGCCTCCAGGGCATAGTTGATCGGCTTGGCAATGCCCGTGATCGGATCACTGATCGTTCCGCCCAGATCGAACAGGAACAAGGATTGTGGTTTGTTCGCTCGTATCACGCTAGCATTATGACCAGTTTCCCGACCAACCGAGGTTGAGATGCTCACAGTTACTCTGGCTCAAGCGAAAGCTCGCTTGAGCGAACTTCTGGACAAAGTGGAGACCGGCGAGAAGATTGTCATTACCCGCCGCGGCAAGACGGTCGCGTATCTTTCGCCCACTGCCGGTCGCAAAAAGCCGCTCCCGATGCAGGAGTTGGCGGCGTTTCGGGCCACCATGCCGCGATTACGGCGCCCATTAGCCGAGTTGCTACGCGAGATTCGGGACGCGAGCTTGTGAGATAGTCAGCTGTCCCGGAAGCTCTAATTCGACTCCAGTTTCCTCGTCCAGCTAATACTCCCCGAGATATCCAACCTTGCGAACTTCTTGTCGGTGAGGTCGCTCGAAACCTTCATTCGCCGAAGGCGTCCTCTCTGACGAGGTGCAAGCGGATGCCTCTCGGCACGTCCGCTTCATCGAAGTGGCAGAGGACGGCATCCCGCGCCATTTCCTTCAACTCGTGCCAGTCCTCGCCTTGGGTGAAAATGCTATGCCCCAGGGCACGCGCTTCGTATCCGCCTTCCATCAACTCGGTGACCTCGAAAATAATCTCGCTTGTCGCCATATGCGTTACATCGTTATCTCGAAGCAGGAAAGACTACAAACGTTCCGCAGCCAGCATCTGGATAACGATACTGGGTCGCTGTAGCGAATTTCGTGCGCCGAATGTACGCGGGATGTCACAACGCTGTGTACGTGTAGTCGGTTGGCGCTCGTCCCGTAGCGTGCAGGTTCCTGTTGGCGTCGAGGGACGGCAGCCGGGCACGGGCCTCGCACCAGCGAGAGACGAATTTCGGCCGAAAGCGGGCGGAGCCCGGCACTCCCGAGGGAGCCGCTCCCGCCGTTCCCATTCGACCTTACGAAGGAGCACAGCACCATGCAGGCCGCACACGCACCACGCGGCGACGCGCGCACCTATCTCATCGATTTCGTCGGCGGCGGCCTCGATGGCGAGCGCTACGTGGTCGAAACGGGCGAGTACTGGAATCGACTGACAAATGATGTATCATTATGATACATGTCGTCTGGAGAGTCGGACTGCTGGAGCATCTCGGAGGCCGAGGCGCGTCTCCACGCATACGCCGCCCTCGGGAACGACGGACTTGAGTTGGCCCTTACGCGCCATGCCGCGGAACGCATGGAGGAAAGGGGCATCATCGTTTCAGACATACTGGATGTCCTTGCGGCAGGCCGCATTGACGATGAACCGACGGCGTCCACTCGTCCAGGCTACTGCAAGTACAGGATTTGCGGAAAATCCCCCAACTCGGGTGGCAGGGAAATCTGCCTGGTTGTAATTCCGGACCCAGGCAGGCCCGCCATAAAGCTGATCACGGTAATGTGGAAGGATGTGCGATGAATAGCGAAACCAATGCCTATCACTACACGGAGTGCGGGCTGCCCAACGTGTGGATCCAGGGCGTGCATGCGGTCGACGACGATGGCGACGAAATCATCCGCATCCCCAACATTCGCGGGCTTCACCGATTGATTGCTCACGCCATCGTCGGATGCGACGGTCGCCTGACCGGCGCCGAAATGCGATTCCTGCGTTCGGAGATGGGTATGACTCAGACAGAGCTTGCCCGGTTGATTCACCGCAAGCGGCTCACCGTTTCGCGTTGGGAACGTGAGGAAAGCACGGTGGATGGCGCCGCTGACGCGCTGATTCGCATCTTTGCTGCGCACCGACTGGGGCTGGAGAGCGTTGACGATGACCAATTGGAGGCGATCAGCGCGCGGTGCGTCACCACTCCGTGTGCAAAGAGCGACTTGCGGATCGATGGATCGATCCCCGGATCCTATCGTCTCGCAGCTTGATACACGCCAAAGTTGAGTCGATAGACAGAGGGCGCGCGGCGCTTCCAGCCGGCTAATCGGTAACGCGGCAAGGTCGGTCAAGCGTCTCCGCACTACAAATCGTGCTCCGGTCGCCGCGTGTTCTTGACGGATCGACTGTTAGCCTGACTGGGGCGCAGAGAAGTTCTCGCGGACGTACTCTTCCAGTCTGGACATTATCTCGTCTGCGTTCGCAGTGTTGTAGTTGTAGCCAGGTTCGTCATTCAGTAGCCGCCCGCGGTGCCTCTCAATCAGTTCCTTCTCGCGGGGCCATCGGTCCGATGTCCGCTCAATCTCGACGAGGATTTCGTAGCCTCTCTCCTCCAGAAGCTGAACCGTGCGCCCTACCTTGAAGTCCGTGTCCACTGCAAAAGAAGCTCTAGCGTAGTCTCCCAGCCGCGCGGCGATGTTTTCGCTCTGTCCGACGTAGAATGGAATCTTGTCGTCTCCCCTAGCGGCGTAGATCACGTAAACGCCGCTGCCGCTGCATTTGGAGAGGTACTTGGAGAGGTTGACCCAGTCTGACTCAGTCGGGCTTGCGGTCGTTTCCATCGGCTCCTGACTCCCTCACAATATCTAACATCTTTCTCCCAGCATCGAGGGACGGCAGCCGGGCGATAGCTCGCCGTTCTTTTGTTCGGCCAGCCGCAACTCGTAGAGATTTTGGAGATTAAGCCAGAACTCGCCGGAGGTGCCGAAGAAACGGCCCAGGCGCAGGACGGTATCGCCGGTTACGGAGCGCCGGCCGTTGAGAATCTCGGTGATCCGATTCACGGGAACCTCAATCCGCCGCGCCAACTCCGCCGCGCTCATTTCGAGCGCGTCAAGGTCCTCGCGCAATGTTTCACCGGGATGTATGGGTTCACGCATTTCGTTCCTCCTCTCAATGATAGTCCACGATTTCCACTTGAAGAGCTGTTGCGTGGTGAAAGTTAGATGGCTCCCCGGGCCGGACTCGAACCAGCGACCAATTGGTTAACAGCCAACCGCTCTACCTACTGAGCTACCGGGGAAGCGTGGCGCGATTTTAGCCGGATCGGGCGCTTCAGGCGAGCAATCTGCCGATACGGCTGATGGCTTCCTTCAGGTCGTCCATGCCGCAGGCGAAGGAGAACCGCAGGTGGCCTTCGGCGCCGAAGGCCGCGCCGGGCACCAGTGCGACCTCGGCCTCGGAAAGAATCAACTCGGCCATCTGCGTGTCGTTGTCCAGCCCCTTGGCACGGATTGCCTCGCGCGCATCGGCAAACAGGTAAAAGGCCCCCTGGGCCGGAGCGCAACGCATTCCCGGAAGCGCGTTGACGGCCTCGTACATGTATTCGTAGCGCTCCCTGAAGGCGTCGCGCATCGTGGCGAGAATCGACTGGTCGCCCTCCAGCGCGGCGGCCGCGGCCGCCTGCGAGATGCTGCAGGGATTGGAAGTGCTCTGGCTGCACAGTTTGCGCATCGCGTTGACCAGGTCCACGTTCGCCGCCGCGTAGCCGATGCGCCAGCCGGTCATCGCGAAGGCCTTGGATACGCCGTTGATCGTGACGATGCGGTCCTGCATCCCGGTCCAGACCTGCGCCGGCGTCAGCCACGGCTCGTCGCCCCAGTAGATGTGCTCGTAGATGTCGTCGCACACCGCCAATACCTGCTCATGCGCGGCGAGGACCTCGCCCAGCGCTTCGAGCTCGGCGCGGGTGTAGCTGACGCCCGTGGGGTTGTTCGGCGTATTGAAGAAGATCAGCCGGGTGCGCTCGGTGATCGCCTGTTCGATCTGCTCCGGCGTCACCTTGTAGCCGGCTTCCAGTCCGGCGGACACGACCACCGGCTGGCCGTCGCACAGCTTGACGATGTCGGGGTAGGACACCCAGTAGGGCGCCAGCACGATGGCCTCGTCGCCGGGGTTCAGCACTGCCGCGCAGATGTTGTACAGCACCTGCTTGGCGCCGGCCCCCACGCTGATCTGGCCGGGTTCGAAGTCCAGCCTGTTATCGCGCTCGAACTTGTTGCAGATGGCCTGCTTGAGCGCTGGTGTGCCGTCGGCGGCCGTGTAGCGCGTGTCGCCGGACTCCATGGCCTGAACCGCCGCGGCGCAAACATGCTCCGGCGTGTCGAAGTCGGGCTCGCCCGCGCTCAGGCTGAGCACGTTCCGGCCCGCCGCGCGCATTTCGCGGGCAAGGGACGATACGGCAATGGTGGCTGACGGCTTGACGCGTTGAACACGCTCGGAAAGCTGGACGGTAGTCATGATCGGGCTCGCTTGTTTCTGCGGGGCGTATTTTATCGGCGCGCCCCGCCGGAAATGCTACAGTGCCGGCATGAATGCGGACCGCTTCGAACTACAGGCCGATTTCGAGCTGGCGGGCGATCAGCCGCAGGCCGTTGAAGGGCTTTGCGAGGGACTCGATGCGGGTCTGGCGCGTCAGACGCTGCTGGGCGTGACCGGGTCCGGCAAGACCTACACGCTGGCCAGCGTCGTGGCCCGCCAGCAGCGACCGGCGCTGGTGCTGGCGCCCAACAAGACGCTGGCGGCCCAGCTCTACGGCGAGTTTCGGGATTTCTTCCCGCAAAACCGAGTCGAGTATTTCGTTTCGTACTACGACTACTACCAGCCCGAAGCATACGTGCCGTCCACCGACACCTACATCGAAAAGGACGCGTCGATCAACCAGCACATCGAGCAGATGCGGCTGTCGGCGACCAAGGCGCTGATGGAGCGCAAGGACACGATCGTGGTGGCCACCGTTTCTGCGATCTACGGCCTGGGCGATCCGGACACCTACTTCCAGATGATCCTGCACCTGGTGCGGGGCGACCGGGTCAATCAGCGGGACCTGCTTAGGCGCCTGGCGGACCTTCAATACACGCGCAACGAGGCTGAACTGAGGCAGGGCACCTTCCGGGTGCGCGGCGATGTCCTCGACGTGTTTCCCGCCGAGTCCGAGCGCGAAGCGGTCCGCGTTCAGCTCTTCGACGACGAAGTCGAGGACATCCGCTACTTTGATCCGCTGACGGGCGAAATGGGCCGCCGCGTGCCGCGCGTCACCATCTACCCGAAGACGCACTACGTGACGCCGCGCGAGACCCTGGAGGGCGCGGTGGACAAGATCAGAAGGGAGCTCAGGGAGCGCCTGACGCTCCTGCGCTCGGAGCAGCGGCTGGTGGAGGCTCAGCGGCTGGAGCAGCGCACGCTGTTCGACATCGAAATGATGCTCGAAGTCGGCTATTGCACCGGAATCGAGAACTACAGCCGCTACCTGTCCGGCCGGAACGCCGGCGAGCCGCCGCCGTGCCTGTTCGACTACGTGCCGGCCAATGCGTTGCTGTTCGTGGACGAGAGCCACGTGACGCTGCCGCAACTGGGCGGCATGTTCCGCGGCGACCGTTCGCGCAAGGAAACGCTCGTGCAGTATGGCTTCCGGCTGCCGTCGGCGCTTGACAACCGCCCCTTGCGGTTCAGGGAGTTCGAACGGATCTCGCCGCAGACCATATACGTCTCGGCGACGCCCGGCCCGTTCGAGCACGAACATTCCGACGCGCTGGTGGAGCAGGTCGTGCGGCCCACCGGGCTGATCGACCCGCGGGTCGAAGTGCGCCCCGCGTCACGCCAGGTCGATGACGTGCTGTCCGAGATCGCACTGCGCGTCGAGAGCAATGAGCGGGTGCTGATCACCACGCTGACCAAGCGCATGGCGGAGGACCTGACGGAGTTCCTCGAGGAGCACGGCGTCCGGGTCCGCTACCTGCATTCCGATATCGATACGGTGGAACGGGTCGAGATCATCCGCGACCTGCGCCTGGGCGCCTTCGACGTACTGGTGGGCATCAACCTCCTGCGGGAGGGCCTGGACATGCCCGAGGTGTCGCTGGTCGCGATCTTCGACGCCGACAAGGAGGGCTTTCTGCGCTCCGAACGCTCGCTGATCCAGACCATCGGGCGGGCGGCTCGCAACCTCAACGGCATGGCCATCCTGTACGCGGACAGGCGCACCGGGGCGATCCGGGGGGCGCTGGACGAAACCAACCGCCGGCGCGGCAAGCAGCTTGCGTTCAACGAGGAGCGGGGCATCCAGCCGCGCGGCATTCAGAAGGACGTGCCCGACATCATGGAGGGGGCGGTGGTCCGGGGCCGGAGACGCCGCGGGCCTGCGCGAAGGGTGGCGGAACGCGTGTCCGAATACCGGGCGCTGACGCCGGAACAGGTGATGAAAAAGATCAAGCAGCTCGAAAAGCGCATGTACCGGCACGCCCAGGACCTCGAATTCGAGGAAGCGGCGGCGCTGCGCGACGAAATCCTGCTGCTGCGGCGCGACGGCCTCGGCCTGCCGGACTCCGACCGGGCCCTGGCTTCCTGATACTGGCCGGGGCCGGGACGGTAACTATAATTTCCGCATAGACCATAGAGTGACAAGCATGAAGACGATATCCATCAGGCGCATCGCACCGCTGATGCTGCTGCTCGCGCCGATCGTTCTGTCCTCCAGCGACTCCGCCGACACCGATGCCGATATCGCTTACCTCAAGGAGAAGTATGCGAACGTGGACGATGTGCGCCCAACGCCGGTGCCGGGCCTGTACGAATTGCAGTTCGGCTACCGAATCGCCTACGTCGATGCAACAGGGCAGTTCGGGTTCCTGGGGTCGGGCGATCTGCAGAACGTGTCCAACGGCGAGAACCTGACCGAATCGCGCCGCGCCGACATGCGCCGCGAACTGCTGGCGGGCCTGGACGATTGGGACACGCTGGACTTTCTGCCGGACAGGACCGAGCACGAATTGCTCGTCTTCACCGACGTGGATTGCGGCTATTGCCGAAGGTTGCACCAGCAGATGGCCGAATATCACGAACTGGGCATCGGGGTGCGCTACGTGGCCTTCCCCCGCTCGGGACCGGACACCGACAGCTGGACCACGATGCAGTCGATCTGGTGTTCCGGCGATCGCAACGCCGCGCTGACCGTGGCGAAGGCCGGTGGCTTCGTGCCCGAGCGGCAATGCGATTCCGTTTCCGTGGAGCGGCACTTCGAACTGGGACGGGAAATCGGACTGAGCGGCACGCCGGCGCTACTGACCCCCGGCGGCGAACTGATCCCCGGCTACGTGCCGCCCATTCGCCTGGCCGCGATCCTCAACGAAGAGACGGTTTCCGAGTAGCCTGGGGAGAGGGCACTGCCCTCTCGGCGTCCGGGCCCTCCGCGAAGGCGAGAAACCTTCGCTGCTGCAAACCGTGCGAATCAGTCAGCGTTCGAGGTACTGGAGTTTGTCGGGGGTCTCGCGCCAGTCGTCGGCGTCGGGTGGCGGTTCGCCTGCCTCGGTGATGACCGGCCATTCCTGCGACAGTTCGGCGTTCAGCTCCAGGAACTGCTCCTGGCCGGCTGGAATCTCGTCCTCGGAAACGATGGCGTCCACCGGGCATTCCGGTTCGCACAGCGTGCAGTCGATGCATTCCTCCGGGTCGATCACGAGCATGTTGGGGCCCTCGTGGAAGCAGTCCACGGGGCAGACTTCCACGCAGTCCATCAGTTTGCACTTGATGCAGCTTTCCAGTACCAGGAAGGTCATTGATCAGGTATTCCGAGAGTTTTCCGGCGCCAATCCCTAATGATATTCAATCCGGAGCGCCGGGACGAACCGCATCCAGGACCAGGCCCTTCTCCGGACCTTCCAGGTAGCGGCGCAGCGCGATGATGCCGCTTCGAAAGGCAATGCTGTCGAAGGGAATTTCGTCAGGCGCGAAAAGGCGGACATCGAGCGACTCGACACCGGGCTCGAACTGGCCGTTGATGACTTCCGCCCTGAAGAAGAAGTGCACCTGGCCCGCGCGCGGCACATCCACAATCGAAAAGAGTTCGCCCAGGCGGACCTCGGCGCAGGCTTCCTCCCGGGTTTCGCGCAACGCGGCTTCTTCCAGGGTCTCGTCGAGTTCCATGAACCCGGCCGGAACGGTCCAGTAGCCCAATCGGGGATCGATGGCCCGCCGGCATAACAGAATGCGCCCCTTGTACTCCGGCACGCAGCCCACGACCGGAATGGGATTGCGGTAATGGATGAAGTTGCATACCGGGCACACTTCACGCTCTCGGTCTTCGCCTTCCGGAATACGGCTGGTCACGGGCGCGCCGCACTGGCCGCAGAACTTGTTGGGAGGCGCAGGCACGGGGTTTTCCGAGGGCGTTCGATCGAGGTGAAGAATTTGATTTCGGACGGTGCCGGGAGCGAGACTCGAACTCGCACGGGTTTCACCCCGCCGGATTTTGAGTCCGGTGCGTCTACCAATTCCGCCATCCCGGCGCCGGAACGGAAGGATACACTAGTGCGTTGCAACACAGTGCATTGCAACCATACGCAAGGGAATCGCATCTATCCGAGCATGTCGGGGTTTGCCAACAGGACCATCGATCCGGCATTCGTGCGTGCCGCCCAGCGCGGCGACATGAAGGCGCACGAGATCATTTACCGCCAGTTCGCGGACCCGGTCTATACGCTGGCGCTTCGGATGACGGGGTCGCCGGCGGTGGCGGACGACATTCTTCAGGAGAGTTTCGTGGAAGTGCTGCGGGGCATTGCAAAATTCCGGGGAGAGGCCTCTCTGGCTACCTGGATCCGGCGCATCGCCGTATCGCGATGCCTGATGCACATGCGCGCCGCATGGAACCGCAGGCGCCTGCTCTTCTCCGAGATCGTCGGCGACGAGGGAACGTTCGAAATCCGGGCCAACGAGGAAACACCGGAGCTGGCCATGGATCTGGAGGCGGCCCTGGACAGCCTTTCGCCTGTGGCCCGCGCGGTCGTATGGCTGCACGACGTGGAGGGATACACGCACAAGGAAATCGGCGAAATGATGAATCGCACCAGCAGTTTTTCCAAATCGCAACTGGCGCGCGCCCACAAGCGCCTGCGGGAGCGACTGGCTCCCGCCGCCGAAGCGTCCGCGGCGCCTGTGCGGCAGGCGATGATCGCCTGAAGGAGGTCCGATGACACGCAGTCAAACCGAGAACCGTTCCGCCGAAGGCGGCGGCATTGCCGAGGCCTTGAGGGCAATGCCCCCGATAGCGGCCCCCGAGGGCGGCTGGCAACGCGTGCTGGACCGGCATGAAACCCGCAGGCAGCTCGATTCCCGCCGCCGGCGCTATTGGGGCGGCGGAATGGCGGCCGCGGCGAGTATCGCGGTCGCCGTGCTTGGATTGAGGCTGGGCGCAGGCTTCTTTGCGGGACCGGAGATTGAAACCGATGCCGTCAATCCCGGCCCGGAGGCAGCCGCGTTCGGAGAGGAAGGCGTCTCGCCTTCCTGGAGGGCGGTTGGTCCTCCCTCCCGGGCCGCGTCCGAGACGGTTGGCGGAATCACGGCGGAATTCGGGCAGCAACTCGAGCGGATGGACATGGACGCGCTGGTCGCCATCTCGCAATTTCAGGAGCAGCGCCTGAGGTCGCTGCCGCTGTTCGAACCGGCCCGGCCGGGCCGGGTCGTGGAGGTGGGTTCCTTCGGACTCAAGACCGAGCTCGAGGACCAGATTGCGCTGCTGGACGAAGGACTGATCCCGGCTACGCTGAATGCCGGCGATCAGGCGGTTCCCCGCCGATTGCTGCAGGAGCGGGCCCTGCTGATGGAAGACCTTTTTGACCTGCGCCGCGCCGAGGCGGCGGAGGCCGGCTTCATTTACGCCGATTTCTAGCGTGTCCGAAAAAGAAAGATTGGAGAGACGAATCATGAGATTTCTTGCACTGACGCCATTGTTGACATTGATGCTGGCCCCCGTCGGGCTTCAGGCGCACCCGCACGAGAGCGGTCTGCCCGAAGAGCAGTTCGCCGACATGCTGCGCCAGGAAGTCCTGGCCTTGCAGGAACGCGCGAAGGGCGCGCGCCTGGGCATAAGCCTGGGCAACTGGGCCGACGGCCCGGTCGAGGGACTGAACGTGCTGTCGGTATCGCCGGGAGGACCGGCCGATCAGGCGGGATTGCGGGCGGAAGACCTGCTGACCTCGATCAATGGGGAATCCCTGGCCGGCCCAAGCGGTGAGCAGTCCTACGAGCACCTTCGCGACATGCTTGCCGAAACGGAGCCGGGCAGTGAAATCTCCATCGGATACCGGCGTGAAGGTGACGACCTGGAAGTTCAGGTCACGACCGACGCGTGGACGCAGATCGTCGCAGGCAGGGACCTCGTGGCGCCTCGCCGTTTTGCCTCGCGGGCCGAGAACTGGGCCCGGAGGCTGGCGAACAGCTTCAGCGGCGGCAATGTGGACGTGGAAGTTGACGTGGATGACGGTGGCGGCCGGGAGCGACGGACGGTGCGCGTGCGCCGGGGACCCGCCGAACTGCTGTCTTTCTCCGACATGGCCTGGCGACTGGGCGGATTGCAGGTCGCCGAATTGACCCCCGCCCTGGGCGAGTATTTCGGCGTTGACGAGGGCCTGCTGGTGGTCCGCGCCCCTGAGAACGAGGACATCGGGCTGGAGGACGGCGACGTGATCCGCAAGATCGGCGGAAGGACGTTCAGGGACGCGCGCCAGGCTACGCGCATACTGCGCTCGTATGAACCCGGCGAGGAAGTGGAGCTGGAAGTGATGCGGCACAAGCGAAGCCGCACGATCCGTTTCGAATTGCCGGAGCGCTCCGGCCGGATCACGCGCGGCAATCTGCTAAGCCCGCCCGCGCCCGCCGTTCCCGAAGCTCCGCCCATGCGCGGGCGCGACAGCCGATAGGGCTTTCCCTAAAATGCGCGCGTGGCGGCTGAAGAATTTTCCTACCACGCGCCCGAGGAACTGATTGCGCAACGGCCCCTGGAGAACAGGGGCGCCAGCCGGCTGTTGCACCTTCCTGCCGGCGGCGAACCGCGGGACTTGCGGTTCGCGGATCTTCCCCGGTTGCTTGAGCCCGGGGACCTGCTGGTCGTAAACGATACCGCCGTCATTCCAGCACGCCTGTTCGGGGCCAGGAAAAGCGGGGGCAGGGTGGAGATGCTGCTCGAGCGCTTTCTCGACCGGAACAGGGCGCTGGCTCAGTTGCGGGCCAATCGCTCGCCGCGCGCCGGACAGGAACTGATCTTTGAAGGTGGCGCAACGGCCCGGGTCGCGGGTCGCGAGGACGCCTTCTTCGTGCTCGAATTCGACCGCGACCTCGACGAGCATTTGCGGCGCCACGGGCACGTGCCGCTTCCGCCGTATATCCGCCGCCCCGACCGGTCGGCGGATCGCACGGATTACCAGAACGTGTTCGCACGGCACGCCGGAGCGGTTGCGGCCCCCACGGCCGGCCTGCACTTCGACGACGCCATGCTGGGCGCATTGACCGGCCACGGTGTGGAGATTGCGCGAATCACGCTGCACGTCGGCGCGGGAACCTTCAAGCCGGTCACGGCCAGGCAGATACAGGAGGGAGAGCTGCATCGGGAGCGCATGCAGGTCTCCGGGGGCACATGCGGGAAGATCGAGGCGTGCCGGCGCCGGGGAGGGCGCGTCTGTGCGGTCGGCACCACCGTGACGCGCGCGCTCGAGACCGCGGCTTCCGATGGCGAAATCAAGCCGTTTCACGGTGAGACCCGGCTATTCATCATGCCCGGCTTCGAGTTTCGCGTAGTGGACATGCTGGTCACGAATTTTCACTTGCCGGAGTCCTCGTTGCTGATGTTGGTGTGCGCGTTTGCGGGCCGGCAGCGCGTACTCGACGCATACCGGCATGCCGTGGAACAGCGTTACCGCCTGTTCAGTTACGGCGACGCCATGCTTTTGGAGAAATCGGGTCGGAGCGCATGAAGTTCTCGGTAATTGCAACCTGCGGCGGCGCCCGGCGGGGCTGGCTCGACCTGGCACGCGGCGCGATCAGCACGCCCGCGTTCATGCCGGTAGGGACCTACGGCGCGGTGCGCGCGATTTCGGTGGAAGACCTGCATGACCTGGGTGCGGAAATCATCCTCGCCAACGCTTTTCACCTGATGCTGCGCCCCGGCGCCGAACTGGTCGAGAAACTCGGCGGCTTGCACGAGTTCGGCCGGTGGCAAGGGCCGATACTGACCGATTCCGGCGGCTTTCAGGCATTCAGCCTGGCCTGCGGCAAGGGGATCGGCGAGGACGGACTCAAGCTGCGTTCGCCGATCGACGGCGCGGAGGTGCATCTGGACCCCGAGACCTGCATGCGGGTCCAGGCGCAGCTCGGCAGCGATATTCATATGGTCCTGGACGAATGCACGCCGTATCCAGCCGGCCACGCCGAGGCGCGCGCGTCGATGCTGCGGTCGATGCGGTGGGCGGCGCGATGCAAGGCGGCCTTCGACTCCGCCGGAGGCGCGGCCGTCTTCGGGATCGTTCAGGGCGGCATGCACCACGATCTTCGGCGGGAGTCGCTTGAGCGGCTCGAGGACCTGGATTTCCCGGGCCTCGCCATCGGCGGCCTGTCGGTGGGAGAAGGCGCGGATCTGCGCAATGCCGTACTCGCGGAGCTGGCCCGGCGCATGCCCGAAGGCAAGCCGCGCTACCTGATGGGTGTGGGCAAGCCGGAAGACATCGTCGATTCCGTGCGCCTGGGCGTGGACATGTTCGATTGCGTCATGCCCACGCGCAACGCGCGCAACGGCCAGCTCTTCACCCGCACGGGGCCGATACGCATCCGCAATCGGCAATACCGCAACGACCCGCGCCCGGTCGATCCCGGATGCGAGTGCCTTACGTGCCGCAACTACAGTCGCGCCTACCTGCGCCACCTGGACGCCTGCGGCGAGACCCTGGGACTGCGCCTGAACTCGCTGCACAACCTGCACTTCTACCTGGACCTCATGCGCCGCCTGCGCGAAGCCATAGACGCAGGCGCCCTCGACGCCTTCTCCCCCTACGACTCGTGATCGAAGCGTGCGCTGTGCGATAATTTGCGGTCAGGAATGAGCCACAAACGGACCCACCCGTCATGCTTCTCGACATACTGATTTCTCCCGCCTGGGCCCAGCAGGGCGGCGAAGGCCCAAGCATGTTGCCGATGATCTTCATGATGGTGCTGATCTTCGCGGTCATGTATTTCATGGTGATTCGCCCGCAAAGCAAGCGCAACAAGGCCCACCGCGCGCTGGTGGCCGGGCTGTCGGAAGGAGACGAGGTGCTGGCTTCGGGCGGCATCGTAGGCCGAATTACCGGCCTGGCCGAGCAGTTCGTTACGCTGGAGGTGGCCAGCGACGTGCAGGTCAAGGTGCAACGGCAAAGCGTGAGCGCGGTATTGCCCAAGGGCACGATCAAGGGCATTTGAACCACGAAAGCGGCGCGCCGGCGCCGTTGCGCGCATGAATCGCTATCCTCTATGGAAGAACCTGCTGGTGCTGATCGCCGTGGTCGGCGGTGGGCTGGTTGCGCTACCGAATATTTACGGCGACGACCCCGCGGTGCTGATCTCGCGCGAAGACCAGGGGGCGATCAGCGAAATGGAGGCCGACTCCGCCCGCCGGGCGCTGGCCGTGTCCGGCTTTGAAATCCTTGGCGCAAGGACGCGCGGCAACTCCCTGCTGATCCGGTTCGATTCGGTGGAAGCGCAGTTGAGCGCGCGGGACCTGCTGGTGGAGCAACTGGGACCGGGTTACATCCTGGCGCTGGATCTCGTGCCCCGGACGCCTGACTGGATTGCAGCGCTTGGATTGAGGCCCATGAGCCTCGGACTGGATCTGCAGGGCGGCGTCCATTTCCTGTTCGAGGTGGATACCGATTCGGTCGTGACCAAGCGCGTTGAGGGCTACGCCGACGACTTCAGTCGGCGCCTGCGCGAAGACGGAATCCGGCGCACGGTGCAGCCACAGGATGGCGCCGTGCGGGTCGAACTGCGCCGCCGCGAGGACCTGGAACGGTCGGAAGATCTGCTCACCGAGATCGAGCCCGATCTTGAATACGATTCGGGATTTGACGGCGAAGCCGCCTGGATCACCGCGACGCTGGGCGAGGCGCGCCTGAGGGAATTGCGCGACAACGCCGTCAGCAAGAACATCACGATACTGCGCAACCGCGTGAACGAACTGGGAGTGGCGGAACCACTGGTACAGCGCCAGGGCCAGGGACGAATCGTCGTGCAGCTGCCCGGAGTGCAGGATCCGGCGCAGGCGTCGCGGATTCTCGGCTCCACCGCCACCGTGGAGTTTCGGATTACCTGCTACGAAGAGAACGCACTGGAGGCCGACCGCCTGGGGCGCGCGCCTCTGGGTTGCGAGTTGCAGTATCACACGGACGGGCGGCCGATCCTCCTGCGCCGCGCCGTGATCGCCGATGGCGGTCAGCTGGTGGACGCCAGACAGGGATTCGACGAAAACGGCCAGCCCGCGGTGCACGTCAACCTGGCGGCGCGCGGAGCGGACGCGATGCTGGAAGCCACCCAGGAAAACCTGAACCGTCCGATGGGCGTACTGTTCATCGAGACCAAGCGCGAATGGGACGACCGGGGCGAACCCGTAACGCGGGAAGAGAAAACGGTGATCAGCGACGCCATTATCCGGGGCGTGTTCTCCAGCCGCTTCCAGATTACCGGGCTGAATGTCGTTGAGGCGCGCGACCTGGCGCTGCTGTTGCGCGCCGGCGCGCTGGAGGCGCCGATCTTCAAGGTCGAGGAGCGAACCGTGGGGCCGTCGCTCGGACAGGACAACATCAATCAGGGCATGCGCGCCATTCTCGTGGGCCTGATGCTGGTGGTGCTGTTCATCAGCGTCTATTACCGCGTGTTCGGGATGATCGCGACGATGGCGCTGGCCGCCAACATGGTGTTGATCGTGGCGTTGCTGTCGCTGCTGCAGGCGTCGCTGACGCTCCCCGGGATCGCCGGCATCGTGCTGACGGTGGGCATGGCGGTGGACGCCAACGTGCTGATCTTCGAGCGCATTCGCGAGGAACTGCGCAATGGCAATTCGCCGCAGGCCAGCATCCGGGCCGGTTACGAGAAGGCCCTGGTGACGATCGCCGACGCCAACATCACCACGCTCATCGCGGCGATCGTGCTGTTTACCTTCGGCACCGGACCGATCAAGGGCTTCGCGATCACGCTGTCGCTGGGCATCCTGATGTCCATGTTCACCGCCATCGTGGGAACCCGGGCGGTGGTCAATCTCGTTTACGGCAGGCGGCGCCTGCGCAGGCTGGCGGTATAACGATGGAACTGCTGCGCCTGCGCCGCGAAATCGACTTCTTCGGCCAACGCCGGATCGCCACGATTCTGTCCGTGATACTGGTGCTCGTTTCCCTGGGTTCGCTGGCGACGCGGCAGCTCAACCTGGGCATCGATTTCACCGGCGGCGTCCTGCTGGAAGCCGGCTACCAGGCGGACGCCGACCTCGGAGCCATTCGATCGGACCTGGAGGCAGCCGGTTACGCCGACGCGCAGGTGCAGAATTTCGGCGCGGCCCGCGACGTGCTGATCCGGATTCCGCCGCGCGAGGACATCGACGCGGAGGGAGTGGGCGAGGAGTTGCTCGGCGTACTGCGCGCCAGTGGCCAGCAGGTGGACCTGCGCCGCGTCGAATTCGTGGGGCCGCAAGTGGGCCAGGAACTGACCGAGCGCGGAGGCCTGGCGGTCCTGTTCGCCCTGCTGATGATCCTGCTTTACGTCATGTTCCGCTTCCAGTGGAAATTCGCCGTCGGTTCGGTGGCGGCGCTGGCGCATGACGTGATCATCATCCTCGGCATCTTTTCCGTGTTCCAGCTGCCGTTCGACCTGACCATCCTGGCGGCGGCGCTGGCCGTGATCGGCTATTCCCTCAATGACACGATCGTCGTGTTCGACCGCATACGCGAGAACTTCCGGAGGATCCGCACGAGTGACGCGCAGGCAGTGATGAACACGTCCGTCAACCAGATGCTCGGCCGCACCGTCATCACCAGCCTGACCACGCTGCTGGTTCTCATTGCGCTGTTCCTGTTCGGTGGAGAGGCCCTGAAGGGGTTCTCCTCGGCCCTGATCATCGGCGTCGTGGTGGGAACCTACTCCTCCATCTACGTCGCCGGCAATACCGCGCTGGCGCTCAATGTGAGCACGGTGGACCTGTTGCCGCCGAAGAAGGAAACCGCCAACGACGGCGCCGTGACCTGAGCGTTATCCGAAGGATTTATCGAACAGCTTTCTGAGCTCCGCATACACTTTCGGGGTGCCTGCCAGCACATGGCCCGTTTCCATGCAGTCGGTGTCCGGTTCCAGTCCCGAAATCCAGCCTCCCGCCTCCTCGATCAACAAGGCTCCGGCCGCGATGTCCCAGGGCTTCAGCCCGAATTCCCAGAAGCCGTCGAGGCGTCCCGCTGCGACGTAGGCCAGGTCGAGCGCGGCCGCTCCGGGCCGCCGCACTCCGGAGGTGTGGCGCATGACCTGGCGCAGCATGCGCATATAGATGTCGACCCATTGCAGGTTGCGGCGATAGGGGAAACCGGTTCCGATCAGGCTTCCGGCAAGGGTCTCCTGGCGGCTGGCCCGGATCCGGCGCTCGTTCATCCGCGCTCCTCCTCCGCGCGTGCAGGTGAACATTTCCTGCCGCATCGGATCGTAAACCACGCCGAGCTGCAGTTCGCTTCTTCGGCGCAATGCCAGCGACACGCAGAAAACCGGGAAGCGATGGATGTAGTTGGTCGTGCCGTCGAGCGGGTCGATGATCCACTCGTACTCGCTGGTACCGCTGGCGCCGCCCTCTTCGCCGAGAAAAGCGTGGTCGGGGTAGCCGGTGCGAATGTGCTCGACGATGATCCGTTCGGCGGCCTCATCGACCTCCGTCACGAGTTCGTTGGGGCTCTTGCTGCGCACCGTCAGCTGCTCGATCCGGTCGGCGTAGCGCAGGGCCATGTCGCCGGCCCGCCGGGCGGCGGCCGTCGCGGTGTTGAGCAGGGGCATCATCGTGCAGTACCGGGAACGGTCAGGAGGGATTGTCGTTCAGCGGCACAGAGCCGCGCCGGGCGGAATCGGCGGGTGCGGCTGAACGGCGGTTCGGGCGTGTCAGGCGGTAGCGGCAATCGGTGGGCCGGCCAGGGGAGCGTGCAGGTCGTTCGAGGCAATAGCCGACAGTTCCTGGTAATGGTCCAGCTCCATCGGGAATTCCTCCAGCGAATGCGGATGCCACATACGCCGCGGAAGGTTGTCCAGGTCACCGCCATATACGTGCAGCGCGATGGCCGGCTCGTCCGTCGCACATTCCGCCACGTGGATCGTATCCTCCTGCATCCGGAAGATAGAACCGGGCTTGAGCAGGACTTCTCCGGTCTTTTCCAGCCCATGCCGGCCGCATCGGCGGTACACAATGTTGCGCTCGCTTCCGCTGAGCATCAGTATCGCCGCCCAGGTCGAGTGATCGTGCGGCGGGGTGCGGAGGCCGGGGCAGAAACAGATGCGCATCATCAGCAGGTCGGGGGACCGGTAGAAGATCTGCCGGTCGGGTGTGTCGTCGGCTTCGCTGCAGCCGCAGAAATCCAGCGCATCGTAAACGTCGTCGAGCCGGTCACGCAGTCCTGTCAGCATGCCGTGCATGGCGGCGCCGGGATTTGGTTCGCTCGCGGCCCTTGCGCCGCGCTCTACGAGATCAAATACCTGCAAGCTGATTCTCCCCGCGTTTTCCTGTCCCCGTGGCCCTATTCTAATGCGATCCTGTTGGTATCCTACCGCCCCATTAACCGGTCGAGCCTGATGCCTCCCGCCGCGCCGATCTACATGGACTACGCCGCTTCCGCGCCGGTCGATCCGCGCGTGGCCGAACGCATGAGCGCGCTGCTCCTGGCCGGGCCTCACGCCAACCCTTCCGCCCGGCACACTGGTGGGATCGAGGCAGGGAAGCTGATCGCCGAATCGGCGGCGCAAGTCGGCGCCCTGGTGGGGCTGTCGGGCGAGGAGGTCATCTTCACCTCCGGCGCGACCGAGTCCATCGGACTGGGGGTGATCGGTGCAGCCCGCTATCGAGCGCGGCACGGGCGCCACGTCATCACCGGTCTGAGCGAACATCCGGCAGGGCTCAAATCCTGCCTGGCCCTGCGGGACGAAGGATTCGAAGTGACTTGCCTCGAACCCGATTCGCGGGGGGTGGTGACCAGTGAGGCGCTACGGTCCGCGATGCGGCCCGACACCGTGCTCGTGTCGCTGATGCACGTGAACAACGAAATCGGCGTCGTTCAGGACGTTGCTGAATTCGGCAGCCTCTGTTCGGAACATGGCGCCTGGCTGCACGTCGACGCGGCGCAGAGCGCGGGCAAGCTTCCCCTGAATATGCGCCGGCAGCGCATCGACCTGCTGTCGCTTACGGCGCACAAGATGTACGGACCGAAGGGCGCGGGGGCCCTGTGCATCAATCGCGAGCGTATCCCGCGCATCGAGCCGCTGCTTTTCGGCGGCGGGCAGCAACGCTCGCTGCGCCCCGGCACCTTGCCGACGCACCAGGTCGCGGGGCTGGGCGCCGCCTGCGAGATGGCCGGCAGGGACATGGAAGAGGAGAGCCGGCGGGTCGCCGCGCTGCGCGAGCGGCTATGGCAGGGGCTCAGGAAAGTCGGAGGCGTGGTGCTGAACGGCGCCGGCGCGGAGATGGCGCCCGGGATTCTCAGCGTCAGCGTGGAGGACGTGGAAGGCACCAGCCTGGTGGACGCGCTTGAGGGTGTCGTTTTCTCGTTGGGTTCCGCCTGTTCGAGGGCGCAGGATGAGCCGTCCGCCGTCCTGCGATGCCTTGGCCGATCCCCGCTTCTGGCCGGCAGCACGATCCGCTTCAGCGTGGGACGCTTCAGCACGGAACAGGAAATCGACCAGGTGAGCGGGATATTTCAACGAGCAGTTGCCTCTTTGCGCGCGCTGTCGGACGAGCGACCGGCCTTGCACGGTCCGGGATGCATCACCCGGGGTGAAGCCGGGCGGCGCAGCGCCGGCAACTGGATACGCCTGGAAGCGCGCTGGAACCGTGACGAGGTGGTCGAGACCGCATTTCGCGTATTGGGCCCTTCGATACTGGCGGCCGCCGCGCGCAACGGCGCCACGGCGCTGAAATCGTCCGGCCGGCGATTGGCTGTGGACGAATGGACCGCGCGACTGAACGAGGAGCTCAAGCCGCCGCCCGAGGCGCGCTCGCTGCTGCTGTGCGCCCGCGACGCCTTGCAAGCCTGCCTGCGGGGCGAGGATAATTGATTGTCAGTGATACTTGGATTGACTGTGAGGTAAACGCATGAGTTTGCGCCTTACATCCCGCGCCGAAGCCAGGGTGCTGGAATACCTGCAACGCCGCGGCAGCGGCCTGGGCCTGCGCGTGGGCGTTACGGAGACGGGCTGCTCAGGCTATTCGTATGTGCTGGATTACGCCGATGAGGTGGGAAGCGACGACGTGGTGTTGCGCCAGAACGACCTGAACATCGTCGTGGCGCGCGAGAGCCTGCCGCTGCTGGAAGGGACCGAGGTGGACTTCGTGCAGAAGGACCTGAACGAGCAGTTCGTCTTTACCAACCCGAACGCGACCGGCGAATGCGGCTGCGGCGAAAGCTTCACCGTATGAGCCAGCGGACCCTTTCGATCATCAAGCCGGACGGCGTTGCGCGCGGCCTGATCGGAGAGATTTACAAGCGGTTCGCGGACGCGGGGCTCAGGATCATAGCCGCGCGAATGCTGCACCTGGACGACCAGCAGGCCCGCGATTTCTACCGCGTGCATTGCGAACGCCCGTTCTACGACGACCTGGTTGCCTACATGACCTCCGGCCCGATCATGGTCCAGGTCCTGGAAGGCGAAGATGCGATTGACCGCAACCGCGAATTGATGGGCGCCACCAATCCGGCCGATGCCGACCGGGGCACGGTGCGCGCGGACTTCGGCGAGAGCGTGGAGCGCAACGTAGTTCACGGGTCGGACGGCCCCGGGACGGCCGGCGAAGAAATCGATTTCTTCTTCCGGCGCGCCGAACTGCATCCGCACTGACGTCGGGCCTGCGGGCGTGACGCGACACCAGTGACCAGGGAAGCGGGCGCCGTTTCACTGCTGGGTTTGCCGCGAGGCGAACTGGAAGAGTGGTTCGTGTCGCGGGGCGAGGCGGCGTTCCGCGCCCGCCAGCTCATGCGGTGGCTCTACCACCGCGGCGAACTGGAGCCGAGCAGGATGACGGACATGACGCTGTCGCTGCGCGAATCATTGGGACGGACGGCCGGCCTCGCCCTTCCGGACGTGCTGCGGCATGAGCGCTCGGCGGACGGCACCCGCAAATGGCTGCTGGACGCGGGCGGCGGGCAGGTCATCGAGACGGTCTTCATTCCCGAGCGCCCCCGCGGCTCCCTCTGCGTGTCCTCGCAGGTCGGCTGCGCGGTCAACTGCCCGTTCTGCGCAACCGGCCAGATGGGATTCAACCGGAATCTGAGCGCCGCCGAAATCGTTGCCCAGGTCCTGGTCGCGCGCCGGGAAATCGGGGCCGGTGAAAGGGACATCACCAATATCGTGTTCATGGGGATGGGGGAGCCGCTGGCGAATTTCCGGGAGGTGGTCCGCGCCGCGTCGGTGTTCGTCGACCACCTGGGTCTGGGACTCTCGCGACGGCGGGTAACCTTGAGCACCAGCGGAATAACGCCGCGTATCCGCAAGCTCGCGCAGGTGTCCCGCGTTGCCCTGGCCCTGTCGCTGCATGCGCCGGACGATGAACTGCGCAACTTCCTGGTTCCGCTCAACAAGCGCTATCCCCTGGGGCCGTTGCTCGATGCCTGCTGGAACTATGCCCGGGAGACCGAGAGCCGTGAAATCACGTTCGAGTACGTGATGCTGGACGGCGTCAATGACCAACCCCACCAGGCCAGGGCCTTGGCGAAACTGCTTCGGGACCGGCCGGCCAAACTGAATCTCATCCCCTACAACCGGGTGGAAGGCGCCCCGTTCAAGTGCTCGCCGCGCGACGTTATCGACCGCTTCCGCCAGGTTTTGCTCGACGCCGGCGTCATGACCATAACGCGCAAGACCCGCGGCGACGACATCGACGCGGCCTGCGGCCAGTTGCGCGGAACGGTGCTGAACGGCAGGAGCGTTCCGGCCGGAATGAGCGCGCGGGCATGAGGGCATGGGGCTCACGCCACGGGCTGCTGGGGGCAATGGCCGCGGCCTTGCTGACGGCCGGATGCCAGGCGGGCCTGAATGCCGGTGCGGACGCGGCGGCCTTGAACCTGGAACTGGGTGCGGCGTACCTGGCCCAGGGCCGCCTGGAACTGGCTCGCGACAAGCTGCTGCGGGCCACGCGGCAGGATTCCCGTTCGTCGGAGGCCCACCGCTTGGTGGGCATTGCCTACGAGCGCCTGGAAGACCTGGAACGGGCCGAGCGGCATTACCGGCGCGCGCTCCGGCTGGCGCCGCGCGACGTCGAGGCGCTCAACAGCCTGGGCGTTTTCCAGTGCAGGGCCGGAAAGCCGCAAGAAGGCCTCAAGTTGCTTGAACGCGCTGCCCGGGAAGCCGTCGGAAATCGCCGGGCGGACGTCTACGCGAACTGCGGCGTGTGCGAACTGCCGCGGGACAGGAAAGGCGCGGCAGAGTGGTTTCGGCGCGCGCTTGCGCTCGATCCTCTTCATGTCGAGGCACAATTGCTGCTGGAGCGACTGGAGTCGTGACACGACTCCAGAGCGCGGAATTGATCAGGAGATTTGTTGAGATGGCAGAAACGACCCAGAATCCGGCCGGTTCCTACGGCGAGCGGCTGCAATCCGCCCGCAGGGCGCAGATGATCACGGTTGAGGACGTCGCCCAGGAACTTCGGCTGTCGGCCGATGCCGTCAGTGCGCTCGAGGCGGGGCAGATCGAGATGTTCGGCGCCCATGCCCATGTCGTGGGGCATTTGCGCTGTTACTGCAAGCTTCTCAAGATCAACGCGGAAGAGCTGATCTCCGACTACCGGCGCAAGTACCCGGATTGGGACCGCCTTCCAGCAAAGGTCGGCCTGGCGCCGTCCCGGGCCCAGCGCTGGGGACGCCTGAAGCTGGTTACCTGGATTCTGGTTGCTACGGCGCTTTGCCTGGTCGCCTATCAATTCTGGGGCGACATGGTGCTTGGCTGGTTCTCGGGCTGATTCCGAACCGGCGCCAGCAGGATCCAAGCCAGGCCGGAGGCGGCGCGTGCCGGGAAAATCCGTTCAATCGGTTCGAGGCGTTCGAGACCTTCTTCCAGAGGACGCCGCCGTCTGGCGCAGCGCCGAGGGGATCGTAATCAGAACGCTGGAGGAGCACGGATACCGTGAATTCCGCGTTCCGCTCCTGGAACACGCCGAACTCTACCTTCGCTCGGTGGGCGAGGACACCGACATCGTGCAGAAGGAAATGTATACGACCCAGGGGAGCAAGGGCCGGACCATCAGCCTGCGTCCGGAAGCAACCGCCGGCATCGTCCGGGCCGCGCTGGAACATGGCCTGCACCGCGGCCGCCATCGCGTCTGGTGCGCGGGGCCGATGTTCCGCCGGGAGCGGCCGCAACGCGGGCGTCTCAGGCAGTTCCACCAGTTCGACGTGGAAGCCATCGGGTTCGCGGGGCCGGACATCGACGCGGAGCTCATCGCGCTGGCCGCGCGCGTCTTTGCCAGGCTGGGCGTGGACGGCATCGCGCTGGAAATCAACAGTCTTGGCGGTCCCCGCTGCCGCGCGGCGTACCGGGAGCGCCTGAGGGAGTACTTCGGGGACCACATGCAGTCGCTGGACGCGGACAGCCGCGGCCGGCTGGACCGGAACCCGCTGCGCATACTCGACAGCCGCAACCCGGAGATGGCCGCTCTGATCGGCGCGGCCCCGGAGGTGTCCGAATTTCTCGAACCGGAATCCACCGATCACTTCACTGAACTGCAATCGCTGCTGAGCGCAATCGGGCTGGATTTCCGCGTTAATCCCCGCCTGGTGAGGGGCCTGGACTACTACAGCAGGACCGTGTTCGAGTTTCTGACCGACCGGCTGGGAGCACAGAACGCGGTGTGCGCCGGGGGGCGGTATGACGGACTAGTCGAGCAGCTAGGTGGACCGCCGACGCCCGCAATCGGATGGGCGATGGGAATTGAACGCGTGCTTGAACTCGCGCACCTTCCTGAAACGGCCGAAGCCGAAGGCGCCTACCTGGTCCTGCTGGGCGGAGGCGACGTGCGTGAGGCCGGTCTGAAGCTGGCCGAGAAGCTCAGGAACGAATGCCCAGGCCTGCCCGTGCAGATGCACTGCGGCGGGGGCGGCGCCCGGGCCCAGATGCGCCACGCAAGCCGTTCCGGAGCGCGCTACGCGCTGGTCGTCGGAGAGAGGGAGCTGGGCGCGGGAACCGTTGGTCTGAAGGACCTGCGCGAGGAAAGCGAACAGAAGGACATCCCGATCGAGGAACTTTCGCGCGTGCTGCGCGGTCCCGGCGACCGTACAATTCGGGACCATGGATGATTTTCTTACCGATCAACAGCAGGCGGCGCGCGTGCGGGGCTGGGTGCGCGAGTACGCGCCGTCCGCGATCCTGGCCGTTGCGATAGGAATTGGCGGCTACTTCGGCTATACCCAATGGCAGGTGCGGCAGGACCGTCAGGCCGCCGAAGCTTCCGAACTCTACGAGGATTTCCGGGCCGCGATCGAGTCCGACGACCGGGATTCCGCCGGCACGCTGCTGGAAAGCCTGGTTGCTGATTACGAAGGCAGCGGCTATGCGGATCACGCCCGGCTGCTCATGGCCAAGGAGTATGTCGATACGACGCAGCCTTCCCGGGCCGAGCAGGAGTTGCAGGCCGTGATCGAAACGACGTCGAACGGTGACCTGCGGCAATTGGCGCGCCTGCGCCTGGCGCGGGTGTACCTGTACATGGATCGGCCCGAAGATGGTCTGGAAACGCTGGACGCGGACGTGTATTCGCCCGCCTGGCGTCAGTTGACCGAGGACATGCGCGGCGACCTGCACCAGGCGCTGGGGCAGACGGAGGCGGCGCATGCCGCCTACCAGGCGGCGCTGGAACACAGCGGGCAGATCGACGCCGCCTGGATTCGCCTGAAGCTGGACCACCTGGCAGCGGTCGGCGCTGACGAAGCGGAAGCGCCTGCGCCGGACCCGGCGGATGAAAGTACGCCGGTCGGGGAAGGCCAGTGAAGAAGACTCTTGCCCTGCTGGTCCTTGCCGCGGGTTCCCTGGCGGTTGGTGGTTGCGGAATCTTCGGCGGTGACGATGAAAGCGAGGCGCGTGCACCCCGCGAACTCATGGAATTCAGTGAACAGTTCCGGATTCGCCGTGTCTGGTCGGCGAGGGTTGGTGGCGGCGGCGACGAGTTGCGACTGGCATTGCGGCTGGACGGCGACGGTACCAGAATCTACGCAGCCAATGTGGACGGCGTGGTCCATGCCTTCGACGCCGCGAACGGCAGGCAGCGCTGGCGGCGCGACACGGACCTCAGCCTCTCCGCCGGCCCCGTTGTCGGAGACGGCGTAGTCGCCGTGGGTTCCTCGGGCGGCTGGGTCGTCGTGCTCGATGCGGACAGCGGCATCGAGGAATGGCGCGCCTATGTCAGCGGCGAAGTGCTGGCGGCGCCGACCATCGGCGGCGGACGGTTGTTCGTGCGCACGGTGCACGGTTTTTTGTACGCGTTCAGTCTTGCCACCGGCCAGGAACTCTGGTCGGTTTCCCAGAGCGTGCCCCGGCTTAGCCTGCGGGGTACTTCCGCGCCGGTAGTGCAGGCGCAGATGGTGATCTGCGGATTCGACAACGGGCGGCTGACGGCCTATCAGCAATCCGACGGCGCCAAGGCATGGGACGTGCCGCTCGCCGCGCCGGCGGGCCGCAACGAACTGGAACGCCTCGTGGACCTCAACGGCGACGTGCAGGTGGTGGGAAACGACGTTTATGTCGCAGGCTACAACGGTCTGCTGACCTCGGTGGCGGCGGAGTCGGGTGAATTGCTCTGGTCGCGGGAATTCTCCGGCTACAACGGCCTGGTGGTGGACGCGAACAATGTCTATTCGGTCAGCGAAGACGGGCAGATCAGCGCCCACGCGCGCACCGGCGGCACCCCGCTGTGGAGCTCCGATTCGCTGGGCTATCGGGACCTTTCCCGTCCGGCGCTGTACGCCGCCCACGTGATGGTCGGCGACCTCGAGGGGTATCTGCACGGTTTCAACGTCTTCACCGGAAGGCTGGAGGCGCGCGCCCGTGCAGGGAACAGCCGCATCGGCTCGCAACCGCTGGTGATGGGCGACAGGCTGTTCGCGCTCACCGTATCCGGCGAACTGTCCGCCTGGCGCTCCGCTGCCGCGGCCGGCTCGTGATCCTGGTGGAGCAGGGCCATGTTACCGGTCGTGGCCCTTACCGGGCGGCCCAACGTAGGGAAATCCACACTCTTCAACCGGCTGGCCGGTAAACGCGAAGCCCTGGTCGCCGATTATCCCGGGCTGACGCGCGACCGCCGCCACTGCCTGGCCTGGCTGGCCGCCCGGCGCGTAATCCTGGTCGATACGCCGGGCGTCGGCGAGGGAGGCGATTGGGACAAGGCGCTTCGCGGGCAGTTCGAACGGGCGCTGGCCGAGAGCGATCTCGCCGTGCTGCTGACCGACGCCCGCCAGGGACTTTGCCCGGCCGACGAAGCTGCGGCGGGCTGGATGCGCGAGGCCGGCTGTAACGTGATCCTCGCGGTCAACAAGAGCGAAGGGCAGCCGCGGGAAATCAGCGTCGCGGAGTTTCATGCCCTGGGCATCCCAGATCCTTTTGCCATATCGGCGCTTCGCGGCGACGGGGTGGCGTCGCTTGCCGACGCGGTGGCGGGCGCTCTGCCGGCTGACGCGGCAACTCCCGAGGCGGACGAGGCACGAATCCGGATCGCGATCATCGGTCGCCCGAATGTGGGCAAATCGACCCTGGTGAACCGCTACCTGGGCGAGGAGCGGATGCTGGTTCGGGACCAGGCCGGCACCACGCGTGACAGCGTGCCGCTGGACTTCGAGTATGGCGGCGAACCCTGCACGCTCGTGGACACGGCCGGCATCCGGCGGCGCGCGCGGGTCGATCCCGGTCCCGAACGGCTGTCGGTAACTCAGGCATTGCAGACGATAGAGCAGGCGGACGCCGTCATCGTTCTTCTTGACGCCCGGGAAGGCGCAACGGAACAGGACCTGAGGCTGATCTCCCTGGCGCTGGACCGGGGCAGGGCTCTGGTGATCGGCGCCAATCAATGGGACCGGGTCCCGGCTTCCGACCGGGCCCGCCTGAACGACGAATTGGCGCGGCAATTGAACTTCCTGGACTTCGTGGATCTGCACCGGGTGTCGGCCCTGCGCGGATGGGGCGTAAACAAGCTGCTCGACAGCACGCTGGCGGGCGTGGAGTCGGCCAGCCGGGACCTGCCGACCGGGCAACTCAACGCGGTGTTGCGAAGGGCCGTGGAAGAGCACGCGACGCCCAGGCGAGGTGGACGCAGGATTCGGCTGAACTACGCCCACCAGGGAGGCAAACGGCCACCTCTGATCGTCATTCACGGGCGGCAGACGGAGCACCTGCCGGCCAGTTTCCGCCGCTACCTGGCGCGCCGGGTTCGTACGAAATTCGGTCTGCGGGGCACGCCGGTGCGCATCGAGCTGCGTACCGGATCCAATCCCTACGCGGAATCTTCAGTCTGAGTCTTTCTTCTTTCGCACTCTGGCGTGCAGGATTCCGCGCGCGAGCCGCGCCTGGATGTCGCTCCCCGGATCCGCCTGAGAGGCATCGGTGAGCACCTGGCCTTCGGGACCGGTCACGATGGCGTAGCCCCGATTCAGCGTGTTCTGCGGACCCAGCCCGCGCAGCGCCGAGCGGGCCACGTCCACCCGGCGGCAGGAGGCGGCAAGCAGGTTTTGCGCGGCTGAACCGAGACGCGGGACCAGCCACTCAAGCCGGATTCGATGGCGGTCGGCCACGGTCAGGGGCGATCCGGAAAGTAGCCGTGCCCGCAGCGTAGCAAGCGCTTGCGCGCGCGGACCCGGCAACCGCACGGCCGCGCTGCGCAATCGGTCGTGCAGTTCGTCGAGACGCTGTCCGCATTGCATCAGCCGCGCGGGCGGTCCGGCGCGGGTCAGCCTGCCCGACAGTTGATTCAGGGACCTGCCCCGGCCCGACAGCAGTGATGCGGTCGCCTGCTCAATGCTGCTCCGGCCTCGCTCGATCCGGCGCAGCCAGTCGGCCGCGTCCGGCGTGGCGATCTCGGCCGCCTGCGACGGGGTGGCCGCCCGACGGTCGGCAACGAAGTCCGCGATCGTGTAATCCGTTTCGTGCCCGACACCACTGATCAGCGCAATCGGAAAGGCCGCGATGAAACGCGCCAGGTGTTCGTCGTTGAACGTGGCCAGGTCTTCGAGATCGCCGCCCCCGCGCGCCAGTATCACCAGGTCGCAGGCTTTTTGCTCCGCCGCGGTGCGCAACGCAGCGACAACCTGTTCGGCAGCCCCCACGCCCTGCACCTGTGTGTGGTACAGCACCACGGGCAATGCCGGAAAGCGGTTGCGCAGTACCGTAACGACATCTCGCGCCGCCGCGCTCTCCCGCGAACTGACCAGCCCGATACGGTTCGGCAGCAGGGGGATCGCCCGCTTGCGCTCCTCGTCGAACAGTCCTTCTTCCCTGAGCTGGCGCTTGAGCGCCTCGAACTGCTGCAGCAGCTTGCCGACGCCGGTCTCGCGCATGTCCGAGACGATCAGCTGATAGCTGCTGCGCGGCGTATAGGCCTGGACCTGGCCGGTGGCGATGACGCGCTGGCCGTCGGTCGGCTTGAAGTTGAGGCGGCGATTGGCGGTGGCGAACATCGCGCAATCAATCAGCGCATCCTCGTCCTTCAGCTTGAAATACATGTGAAGCCCGCGGACATGCCGGAAATCGGCGATTTCGCCTTCCACCCTTACTGCCGCAAACTCGTCCCTGAGGCGGGCCGCAATGAGCTGGACCAATTGCCCGACTTGCAGCAATGGCGCGTCTTCGGTCCGCTCGCCTGCACCGAGATTTACCACTTCGCCACGCATTTGTAAAATGATAGCTTGTTGCGCAATTGGTTCGGTCCATGCGAATCATTCAGGAAGCCCTGACTTTCGATGATGTCCTTCTGGCGCCCGCCTATTCGGAGGTCCTGCCCAGGGAAGTGAGCCTGGCAACGGCGGCGGCGCGGGGCATCGAACTCAATATTCCCGTGATGTCCGCGGCGATGGACACGGTCACGGAATCGGCGCTCGCGATCGCGCTGGCGCAGGAGGGCGGGCTGGGGGTCATCCACAAGAACATGACGCCCCAACGTCAGGCGGAACACGTGGCCGCGGTCAAGAAGTACGCATCGGGCGTGGTGTCTCATCCGATCACCGTGAGCCCGGACAAGAGCGTGCGCGAGGTACTGGAAATCACGCGCCGGAACAATATTTCGGGTCTGCCGGTGGAGGACAAGGGCCGCCTGGCGGGGATCGTCACGAACCGCGACCTGCGTTTCGAAACCCGCCTGGAGCGCCCGGTGCGCGAAGTCATGACGCCGGAAGAGCGCCTGGTCACGGTTCAGGAAAATCCCGACGAGGATGAGGTCCTGTCGCTGCTTCACAAGCACCGTATCGAGAAGGTGCTGGTGGTGGACGAGAACTTTCAGCTCAAGGGACTGATTACCGCCAAGGACTTCCAGAAGGCCAGCGATTTCCCGAACGCCTGCAAGGACGACCGGGGCGCGCTCAGGGTAGGCGCCGCTGTGGGCGCCGGGGCCGATACCGAGCAGCGGGCGGCGCTGCTTAGCGAGGCGGGCGTTGACGTCCTGGTGGTGGATACCGCGCACGGACACAGTCGCGGGGTCATCGAGCGGGTCGAATGGCTGCGAGCCAACTACCCGGACATGCGCCTGATCGCCGGCAACGTGATCAGCGGCGAAGGCGCGGAAGCGCTGATCAAGGCCGGCGTGGACGGTGTTAAGGCCGGCGTCGGTCCGGGATCGATCTGCACGACGCGCATCGTGGCCGGCGTGGGCGTCCCGCAGATCACCGCGGTGGCCGACGTATCGGCGGCGGCGGCCAAGCACGATGTTCCGGTGATCGCCGACGGCGGCGTGCGTTATTCCGGCGACATCGCCAAGGCGCTGGCCGCCGGGGCCCACTGCGCGATGATCGGCAGCCTGTTCGCCGGAACGGAGGAGGCCCCGGGCGAGGTTGAGCTCTACCAGGGACGCTCCTACAAGTCCTACCGGGGCATGGGCTCGCTGGGCGCCATGTCCCAGCAACACGGATCGTCCGACCGCTACCAGCAGGACTCGACCGAGCAACTTGAAAAGCTGGTTCCGGAAGGCATCGAGGGCAGGGTGCCGTACAAGGGCAGCCTCGTGACCATCGTCCAGCAGTTGAACGGGGGACTGCGCGCAGCCATGGGCTATACGGGCTGCGCGTCGATCGACGAACTGCGCTCCAGGGCGCAATTCGTCCGGATCACCGGGGCCGGCATGAAGGAAAGCCACGTCCACGACGTCGCCATCACCAAGGAGGCCCCCAATTACCGGGGTCGCGTGTGACACAGGGACGTATCCTGATCCTTGATTTCGGGTCGCAAACGACGCAACTGATCGCCCGCCGTATCCGCGAGGCGGGCGTGTATTCCGAAATAATGCCCTGGGACATCGGCGACGACGCCGTGCGGAAATTTGCCCCGGCGGGCGTCGTCCTGTCGGGCGGGCCTCTTTCGGTTACGGGCGGACGCACGCCGCGCGCGCCGCAAAGCGTATTCGACCTGGGCAAGCCGGTGCTGGGCATCTGCTACGGAATGCAGACCATCGCCCATCAGCTCGGCGGCAGCGTGGAACTGGCCGACCGGTCCGAGTTCGGTCCGGCCGAAGTGCGCGTGACGTCCGAGAACGCCCTGCTGTCCGGCCTGTCCGAAGAGCCGCTGGAAGTATGGATGAGCCACGGCGACCACGTAAACGGTCTGCCGCAGGGGTTCGAGGGCATCGGCGCCAGCGACAACGCGCCGTTGGCCGCTATCGCCGACCGGGAACGCGGCCTGTTCGGCGTGCAGTTCCACCCGGAGGTGACCCACACCCGGCACGGGCAGCAAATGATCGAGCGTTTCGTGCACGAAATCTGCGGCCTGGGCAGCGACTGGGCGCCGTCCGCCATTACCCAAAGCACCATCGACGAGATTCGCCGGACCGCAACCGAGGGCAAGATACTGCTGGGCCTGTCGGGGGGCGTTGACTCTTCCGTGCTGTCGGTGCTGTTGCAGAAGGCCGTGGGCGACCGACTGCATTGCGTTCTGGTGGATCACGGGTTGCTGCGGCTGAACGAGGCCGCGCAGGTCGTGGATACGCTGGGCCGACTGGGCGTGCGGGTGAACGTCGTGGACGCGCGCAAGCGGATGTTTGCGGCGCTTGACGGCTTGAGCGACCCGGAGGACAAGCGCAAGGCCATCGGGCGCTGCTTCATCGAGGTGTTCGAGGAGGAGGCGGCCGGGATCCCGGGCGTCGAGTGGCTGGCGCAGGGCACGATTTATCCCGACGTCATCGAGTCCGCCGCCGCCCACACCGGCAAGGCGCACCTGATCAAGTCGCACCACAATGTGGGCGGCCTTCCGGAGAGGATGAAGCTAAAGCTGCTTGAACCGCTGCGCCTCCTGTTCAAGGATGAAGTGCGCAAGGTGGGGCTGGAGCTGGGCCTGCCGGCGGACTTGATCGGCCGGCATCCCTTTCCGGGCCCCGGGCTGGCCGTGCGGGTGCTGGGCGAGGCGCAGGAGGAGGCGGTCGAGCTGTTGCGGCGCGCTGACGACATCTTTATCTCGGAGTTGCGCAGCGCCGGCTGGTACGACCGCGTGGCCCAGGCCTTCGCCGTGTTCATCCCTTCGCGCAGCGTTGCGGTGAAAGGCGACGGCCGCCGCTACGAGCCGGTCGTTTCCCTGCGTTGCGTCAACACGACCGATTTCATGACCGCAAGTCCGAGCCGGCTGCCGATGGAATTGCTTGAACGGGTCGCCGGCCGCATCGTCAACGAGGTGTCCGGCATTTCCCGCGTGACCTACGACATATCCTCCAAGCCGCCGGCGACCATCGAGTGGGAATGAACGCGGGGCCGCGGCCTGCGGGCGACGACGAGCGTTACATGCGGCGAGCGCTGGAGCTTGCCGAGCAGGCGGGCGAAGAGGGCGAGGTGCCTGTGGGCGCCGTGCTGATCCTTGACGGCCGCATCGCGGGCCAGGGCAGGAACCGAATGATCGGGGCATCGGACCCTACCGCCCACGCGGAGATGGAAGCGCTGCGCGAAGCTTGTGGGTCGGCCGGCAACTACCGCCTCCCGGGGGCCGAACTCTTCGTTACGCTGGAACCCTGCGCGATGTGCGCCGGCGCGCTCATCCTGGCGCGACTGTCACGCGTGGTATTCGCAACGCACGACCCCAGGTCGGGCGCCGCCGGCAGCGTTTTCAACGTGCTGGACAACGCAGCGCTCAATCACCGTTGCGAAGTGCAGTGCGGCCTGCTCGAGGAGCAGTCAGCCGAACTGCTGCGCGCCTTTTTCCGCGCACGCCGCTAGGAAAGCTTTCGTTATCATTGGTTTCGAAAACCATCGGTAACAAGAGTGAGTCCTGAAATACCCCAGACCGCGCTGCAAAAGGCAGCGTACGCCGGGGTGATCGCATGCGCCATTCTCGCCGCGGGCTGCACGGGCGACTCATCGCCGCTTCCACTGGTCGGCACGCTGGAGCGCGAACGGATGGAGCTGGTGGCGGAGTTCCAGGAGACCATCGTGGAACTGAACGTCACGGAAGGGGAGCGGGTGCAGGCCGGGCAGCTATTGATGCGACAGGACGGCGCCCGGGTCGATCAGGACCTCAAGGCGGCGGAAGCGGCCGTTACGCGGACACGCCAGCGGCTCGCGGAACTCGTTCGCGGCCCGCGGGAGGAGGCGATTCGCGCTGCCCGCGCGCGCCTTGACGGCGCAAGGGAAATTCTCGAGGTCAGCACCCGCGAACACCTGCGCATCAGGGACCTGGCGGAACAGAACATTGCCAGCCAGACCGACGTGGATCGCGCATTGCGAGCCGTGGAAATCGCCCGGACCGACGTGGAGGCGCTGGGCGCCGTTCTGGAGGACCTGCTGGACGGGGCCACTGTGGAAGAACTGGGGCAGGCCGAGGCCGCCGTGGACGAAGCGCAGGCCCGGCTGGAGCGCCTGCGGATCAGCGCCGAACGCCTGGAAATCGTGGCGCCCAGAAATGGCCGGGTCGAGGCGCTGCCGTACGAGCTGGGAGAACGGCCTCCACCCGGGGCGACGCTGGCAGTGATGCTGGCCGGCGACACGCTGCATGCGCGGATCTACGTGCCGGAACCATTGCGGGCGCGCGTGAAGCCGGGACTGGCCGCCCGGATAAGGGTGGATGGCCTTGCAAACGAAATCGTAGGCACGGTGACCTTCGTTTCCTCGGAAGCGGCGTTTACGCCTTACTTCTCGCTGACTCAACGCGACCGCAGCCGGCTCGCCTACCTGGCGAAGGTTTCGGTCAGGGAAGACGCCTACGGTGATTTGCCCGTGGGGCAGCCGGTGGAAGTCGACTTTCCTTCGCTCAGGTGACCGAAAACGACTTTGCCATTTCCTGCCGCGGCCTGACGCGCCGCTTCGGTCCCGTAACCGCGGTCAGCAATCTCGATCTCGACGTCCCGCGCGGCCGCATCTTCGGATTCCTGGGGCCAAACGGCTCCGGCAAGTCCACGACCATGCGGCTCTTGTGCGGATTGCTGGTGCCGTCCGCGGGGCAGGCCACCGTTCTCGGCTGCCGCGTGCCCGAGGAAGCCGAGAAACTGCGCCTGCAGATGGGCTACATGACCCAGAAGTTCTCGCTGTACGAGGACCTGACCGTCCTCGAAAACCTGCGCTTCGTCGCCCGCGTATTCGACCTGGGATTGCGGCGCATGCGGGAGCGCATCAAGGTCAACAGCTCCCTGTACGAACTGAACGACCTGCATTCACGCCTCGCCGGGACCTTGAGCGGCGGCCAGAAACAGCGGCTGGCCCTGGCCGCCGTCACGCTGCACGAGCCCCGGCTGCTGTTGCTGGACGAACCCACCAGCGCGGTGGACCCGCAGAGCCGGCGGGATTTCTGGGACCGCCTGTTCGAACTGGCCGACCAGGGCACGACGATCCTCGTTTCCACCCACTTCATGGACGAAGCGGAACGATGCCACCGGCTCACTTTTCTCGACCGGGGCGCGATGGTGCGGGAAGGCCCGCCACAGGAACTGATGGACCGGCTCGAGGCAATCACGGTCGAAGTCGCGACCCGGATGCCCAGGCGCACCCGTGCATTGCTGGACCCGAACGACTGGGTGCTGGCCGTGACGCAGCTCGGCAATCGTCTGCGCGTCATGCTTGATCCAGATACGGAGTCCCCGGTGGAACGTATCGACGCCCTGCTCAGGAAAGCGTCGCTGCAGGGCGCGGTGCGGCGAACGGGCGCCACGCTGGAAGACGTATTCGTCGCCGCCACGAACTTTCAAAGGCCATCCGGGTGAACCTCTGGCGGGCGTTCACATTCATCGTGGTGGGCCTTTGGCGGGCCTTCGTGTTCAGCCTTTCCTGGATACCCCCCTTGCTGGCCCTTGCGCGGTTCTGGTTCCGGCGGACCTCGGCAATCGTCGACAAGGAAATGCGCCAGTTATTTCGCGAGCGGCTGACGCTGGGCATGATCGTGGGACTACCGCTCATTCAGATCATCCTGTTCGGCTACGCCATCAACACCGACGTGCGGCACATGGCCGCCGGGCTGGTGGACCACGCGGACACTTCGATGTCGCGGCAGCTCGCGGGCGCCCTGGAGGCCAGCCAGGTACTGGATTTCGTCAGCCGGTCGGGCGACGTGGCCGAATTGCTGGGCCAGATGCGCCGCGGCGACCTGCGTACCGTGCTCTACATCCCGGCGGATTTCGAGCGCCGCCTGAGCGACGGCGACCGTCCGCTGGCGCAACTGATGGTCGATGCCGGCGATCCGACCATCATCAGCGCGATCGAGCGGCTGGTGCAGTTTCTTCCGTCGCCGCGCGCCCAAACCGGACAGCCGGACATGCCCCTGGCGCTTCGCTTCTACTTCAACCCCGAACGACGGTCGGCCGTGCAGATCGTGCCCGCCTTGGTCGGCCTGATTCTCAACTTCACGATGATCGTGTTTACGGCCGTCGCAGTCGTGCGCGAGCGCGAGCGCGGCAACCTGGAGTTCCTGATCACCACGCCGGTGCGCAACTACGAGCTGATGCTGGGGAAGATCGCCCCCTACATCCTGATCGGCTTGATCCAGGTGTCGATCGTCTATTTCGCCGGAACCTGGCTGTTCCGCGTGCCCACCGTGGGGTCCTTGCTGGATCTCTATCTGGCCAGCCTTGTTTTCGTTGCCGCCACGCTGGGCATCGGCCTGTCCATATCCACGTTCGCCAAATCGCAGTTCCAGGCGATCCAGGGAGCGATCTTCTTCATGCTGCCGATGCTGCTGCTGTCCGGCTTCATGTTCCCGTTCGACGGAATGCCCAGGGTGGCCCAGTGGGTGGGGCTGCTGTTCCCGATCACGCACTTCGTGGAATTGGTACGGGGCATCATCCTTCGCGGCGCGACCCTGGCGGACATGGCGCCGCAGATGTACGCCATCTCGGGCCTGTTCCTGGTGTCGATGGCGATTCCGGTTCTGCGATTCACCAAGCGCCTGGATTAGCGGGACGCGACAGCGGATCAACGGTCCGCGCAATATAATCCGCCCCCGGAGGGATGCCGGAGAGGCCTAACGGCGCTGATTCGAAATCAGATGGGGGCGATCCGCCCCACGTGGGTTCGAATCCCACTCCCTCCGCCGAAGGAGATCCGCCGGAGGGTGCATGGAAGTGGAGCACGGCCGTCGGCGGAAGTGAGGGGGGTGTGAGTCACTTCCGTCATGGATCGTGCGCCGCATCGTGCTGGCCATAGGGCGGTGTCGGGTGCGAGGTACTGGCGAAGATGGAGGGGCGAGACGGCGCAGCGGATACTGCTTGTTGCGGTGCTGGTGGCTTTGGCCTGCCAGTGGGTCGACGTCCGCTTCCCCAAGCTCCAGCGCGCCTCCGCTGACGGGTACAGGATCACTGGCCGCTACCGCAACGTCGCCGCCAATGTCTGCATGGCGCTGGGCGTCTGGTTCCGGGCGGCCCTGTCCATCTCAAGCCTGCCGAGAGCCTCGTCTAAGTTCAACCGGACTGCACGACCAGCGTTTCTTGCCGTCCGATCGAATCTGGTGCCGCCGTCCGGCAATAGCAGGGTACGGCACTAAACGGCGGGACTTCAGGATCCCAAGATACCCGTCTTTCGCCAAGTGGTTGAGTGGAAGGCCAACGCACCGCTTGTCGTTTCCCGGTAGGTGAAGGGACCTGATTCGCGTCGGGCTAACCCGACGCCGACTCCCGGACCCCTCGCCCGGTACTAGCCGATGGCCAGACATACCTGCCGGACATCATCAGCGACGACTCGGGACACTACTTTGCATCCGGAGGTGTCAGGGTACTGCGTGCACCGCCCTCCGTTTCGCGAAACCGATCTTCTTGATGCCAGTGTCCTAGCCGGCGACTGGGCCATCTGCCTGCCAGCCCTGGCTCACGTAGAACGCGTTGGTGGCCGAGTTGTCGGCGAAGCTCTCCTACCGGATGGCAGCGTGTTCCACAAACAGGCGGGCCTCGGCGTCAGCCAGAAGCACGCGTCCGATGCCGCGCCTCTGGTGGGCTGGCGCCACCATCAGCAGGTCGACCAGCGGCCCCATGGTGACGCAAAAGCCGACGATGTCGCCGTCTCGCTCCATCGCTCGGCCTGCCTTGAGCTCGTCTCCGGCCAGCCAGTAGTGGGCGTGCTCCCGGAATGCCTCCGGTATTTCCAGTTCGTTCTTTCTGGCGGCGCTGGCGTTGGTCTCGAACGGGTCCACGTTCGAGTCGAAGTTCGCGTGCATTCCCAGCACGAATCGCGACTCGGCGTCGACGGTGCAATAGGTAGACAGCTCGACGTTCCTCCGATCCAGGCGGCTGAGCCAGTTCAGCCGGTACACTTGGGCGTCGGCTTCGACGGTGATCTGCCTGGGAAGGCGCATCCTTCCGTCCATCAGCGCGCGGTCAACCGCACCGGAACAGGAGCGGCAGCGCGCCTCGATGAACCGCAGTATCCAGTAGTAGGCGGCGTTGGATTTGAGCTTGGCCCCCGATACCGCGCAGCGCATCGGCGCCTTGTTGATGATTCGGCCGAACACGTCGGCTGCGCGGGCGCGGTGGTTGTGGTGCAACAGCACGGGGCGGGAGAGCAGCAGGTGTCTCCCGCATGCCTTGCAGCGGTAATACTGGCCGCGGGGGCGTCTAGTTTCTGATGCTACTCCAAGGGCCTCGGGGCCATCTCCGGGCCGAAGGAGCGGAACACGGAAGCGGTTACCCCGTGGTTGGCGTGTTCTTCGGTCTCTGGTGGCGCGGCCGGATCGAGTGGCGGCGCAACCGCGCGTGCCGACGACCGATTAGTTTAGGCGTCCTGCAGGACGTCGCTGCCGACCACGCGGCTGGCGTTCATTCGCCCGTGCCCACAGCGCCGAGTGTCTCGCCCGGGCAGGCTGCAGTCGTGGTGTGTCGGTAACAGCCGGTGGGGTCCGACAGACAGGCATCTGCCGCCAGGACAGGGCGACGTTCAGCGGACAAACCGCTACGCCATTGCGAGTGGGTGATCGTTCCAGGCTCCACCCAAGAATCTCGTGGATGCGAGGTCTTTGAGAGCAAGAATCGAGATGCGGACAGCGTGGGCGAAGTGTCAGAATCAATTACCATTGGCGCCAACGCGAAGAGCACATCGACAAACGGAGGGGAGGATGGCCAAGGGGCTCGCACCATCAGAATTGCTTGCGGCTCGATTCCGGAACGACGACGAACGTTGGTCGGCGATCCTGAGTCGCGATCCTTCGGCGGACGGGCAGTTCCTGTACTGCGTCACGACGACCGGCATTTATTGCCGCCCCGGGTGTGCGGCGCGGCGCCCACGTCGCGAGAACGTACGCTTCCACATTTCCTGCGAGGACGCCGAGAATGCGGGCTTCCGGCCCTGCCGCCGCTGCCGCCCGAACGAGCCGCCGCTCGCTGAACGCCGCGCGCGGTCGGTGGCTGCCGCGAGCCGTATGGTCGAGACGGCGGAGGGGGTGCCAACACTCGACAAGCTTGCGCAAGCCGCCGGCATGAGCCGGTTCCACTTCCACCGGGTGTTCAAGGACGTCACCGGCCTCACGCCGCGCGCCTATGTAACCGCGTACCGCGCGGAACGGGCGCGCACGGCTCTGCAGGCATCGCGGACGGTCACCGAAGCCATGTACGACGCTGGTTTCGATTCGAGCGCACGCTTCTACGCGGCGGCGCCGGGGATGCTAGGGATGGCCCCGAGGACCTTCCGGGACGGCGGCGTGGGCGAGACCATCCGGTTCGCCGTTGGCGAGTGCTCGCTCGGCTCGATCCTGGTGGCTGCGACAGCCACAGGGGTTTGCACGATCCTACTCGGCGACGACCCGGCCTGTTTGGTGCGGGAATTGGAGGACCGTTTCCCGCGTGCCGAGCTCGTTGGCGGAGACGGGGAGTTCGAATCCGTCGTGGCGGGAATCGTGGGCCTCGTCGAAGCCCCCGCGCTCGGACATGACCTGCCGCTCGACATCCGCGGGACGGCGTTCCAGCGACGGGTCTGGGAGGCGCTGAGGGCGATTTCCGCAGGTACGACCGCCAGCTACGGCGTCATCGCCGATCGCATCGGCTCGCCGAATGCTGCCCGAGCCGTTGCGCGGGCGTGCGCCGCGAACCCGCTGGCCATCGCGATTCCTTGCCACCGGGTCGTCCGGAACGACGGCACGCTCGGCGGCTACCGCTGGGGAGTGGAACGCAAGCGGGCTCTGCTCGCCCTCGAGGCCTCATCCTGAGACCCGGCCCGCCGGCGCGATGTCACGTCGAACTCGGGACTCTGTCTCGCGGCCCGCGACACCCGGCCACATAGACCGGAGCCCACTATGATCGATCCCCTGTTTCCGGACCACGCTGCCCTGACGTCAGCCGAGAACGACCTCACCGAGAAGCTCGATGCCGTGCGCCGCGCCTTGGTTTCGCGCAAGTTGGCGGTCGCCGGCGTTCCGTCAGCCGCCTGGCTTCAGGAACTGCGGGACACCCGTTTCGACGGGCCGAGGGAACTGCCGGGTTTGATGGACTGGGTGATCGAGGGCCTCGAAAGCGGAATGGTGCACATGACGCATCCCGGCTATCTCGGCCTGTTCAATCCCGCACCGACGTTCGCCGCCGAGTGCGCGGACCGCATCGCCGCGGCGTTAAATCCCCAGATCTGCGTCTACTCCCATGCTACCGCTGCCGTAGAGATCGAGTTGCACGTGATCCGGGAAGTCGCGCTGCGCGCGGGGCTGCCGGAAGGATCGGGCGGGCATTTCACGAGCGGCGGGGCCGAGGCGAACCATGCGGCGACGCTCTGCGCGCTCCAGGCGAACTGCCCCGCCTACGGCGAGCGCGGGGTGTCGGCGTTCGCCGGGCCACCGTCGGTCTACGTGTCGAAGGAAAGCCATCTGGCATGGCTGAAGATCGCCCACGCGACTGGGATAGGTCGCAACGCCGTTCGCCTGATCGCGACGGACGGGCGCGGGCGCATGAACCCGAGGGCTTTGCAGGAAGCCGTCGCAGCGGACATCGGCAAAGGCCGTGTGCCGGTCATGATCGCGGCGACCGCGGGCACCACGAACGCTGGCATGATCGACCCGCTGACACCCTGCGGCGAACTGGCCCGACGCCACGGCGTGTGGTTCCATGTCGATGCCGCCTGGGGCGGCGCGCTGATCGCGAGCGCGGTCCACCGCAAAGCCCTCGACGGTATCGAGCGCGCGGACTCGGTAACGATCGACGCGCACAAGTGGTTCGCCACCACCATGGGGGCGGGGATGTTCCTCACCGCCCGGCCAGAAGTCCCCGCCCAGGTCTTCCGCGTCTACACGAGCTACATGCCTGCCGGCGAGGCCGGCAAGGACTTCTACGCCAATTCCAACCAGTGGTCGCGGCGGTTTGTGGGCTTGCGTTTGTTTCTCGCTCTCGGCGCGGCCGGGTGGGATGGATTCGCGGAACATGTCGCGCGCTCCATTCGTCTGACCGGGCGACTCGCCCGGCACCTGCAGCGTCACGGATGGTCGCTCGTCAATGCTTCTCCCATGGCCGTCGCCTGCCTGGTGCCTCCGCAAGGGCACGGGGCGGTTCGACGCTACATCGACGCCGTCCTCGAGGACGGTCGGTACTGGGTGTCAGAAGCGAGCTTCGAGGGCCGACCGGTGCTGCGCGCTTGCGTCACGAACGGAAGAACCAGCGAGCGCGAGATCGACTCGCTTGCCGAATTCCTGGCCTCGGTTCGGGTCTGATCGCGACCTCCGCGCGCGGTTCAGCAAGGCCCGCGAAGTGGTAGAGTTCGGCAACTCGCATGGGGGTTCAGCCTGCGCGCAGGTTCGTCGTCGTCATGTCGATCAGGAGGCGGCCCGTCGGACTCCGGACGAGGGTCCTGATCTTCCCCCCATAAACCGGTCCAATTTGATGCGGTAGTTGAGCGCTTGCACGCTTACAATTTAGGAACGGCTTTCTTACTGACCGTTCCACTGGATCCGAGCCGCGCTCGCCGAACAGATTGGGCAAGTCATATTGCCGTTTAGGCGAGTTGAGATAAATCAAGGACAAGGTGACATGAACAATAATGATGGAGGGAGCTCACCAGTGTCCCAACCGTCATCATTGAGCGCCTCGGCGGGAAAACTCATTGAAAGACTCTTTGGGCCTGCTTCCGATGAAATGGGCGAATACCTAGCAGAGAGATTACGGCAGTGGCGTTGGAGACAAGACAACTTCGCAAAAATAGCTGAACGGTACGAAAGGGAGAAAACTGCTAGGGGCAATTCCGACGATTCCTTGAAATCTCTGCCTGAAGGCGAAGCGTATCGCCTCGCGGAAGCCTGTTCATTTGAAGACGACGAGTTGGTACAGGAACTGTGGGCAGGCTTAATTGCCAGCGCAATGGATCCAGCGAAGGAAGCGGTTTCGACCCGAGCGTTCGTAGAAATTCTCAAGGCGATAGGTCCAGTAGAAGCTGGATTGCTGTTGGTTCTTTTTCAGATTAGCCATCCCCCAAAAGAACCTAGTCGTTCGGACTTGAAGAACGCAAGCCCAGAAGAAATAACCGATATCCGTCAGCAGGTGCATGAGGATCGAGAGAAATGGACGATTGAATTGGCTGCACTTGCCGATCGTGTTTATCGGCGCTTTTCAGAAAGCCAAAAGGATATTGCCATTCAAAATCTATTCCGGCTCCGTTGCATCGGATTGAGTACAGGACGCAACTTGAGTGAATACCAGACTCGCGCCGGGCTGCCTATTGGAGTCCTGGGTAGTGATGCAGCGCCGACTTACGAGACGTTCGCCAAGGTTGCAGACTATCTCGAGTCCCTGATTATGGCCGGTAGCGGGACAGGAACCTACAAGCGACGTCTACTTTTATCACGAAATCCCTTGCTAAAGTCACTCCCTGAATGTCGGTTCGCGCTCACCCACTTGGGCAAAACGCTTCTATCTCGGTGTAAGACACAGGAACTCGCTGAGAATGTAATTCATGTTGTTGAAAAATAGCTCGTTCTCGAATGCTGAAGTCTATTTCTAGGAATATGGGGGCTATGCTTGTGAACTCGGTTACGCTAGGTGACCGCGAAAGTCCTTGTCGGCGCGAACCACCATTTTGTTGTCTTAGTGCCATGTTAATTTCTTCAATTATGTCAGTCATTGCAACCCTTGGCGGTGTGGCTTACATCAACAGGCGGGTCGCCTAGCCCTCCGCCACAATCTGTGGGATCACAGGTTTCCGACCAGGTTCCAGGAATTTCCGTCCGGCGCGACGAACGAAATGCTTGGGGCGCCGTATTCGTTTCCGCATACGCCGGTTACGTCAGTGGCGCCGCCGTCAATAACGCGGGCACGGTAATCGTCAATGTCCCGAACCTGATAAGTGAAGAGCGACATACCCAGCGAACCCGGACGACTCTTGTCATAAACGTCGGGCATTTCCGCGCTTTCGGCCATGCGCACGATCTTCAGGCGCCCGGACAAATGGCCTGAAATGTCGAGTGACGAGCGCGGGTCATCAAAGTCATGAATGTGATAAACCTCGTCGTCGCTCAGGGCAAAAGTCGCCTTGTTGCCGGGAGCACAGGTCGGCTTGCCTCCAAGGCTGTGTTCTTTCTGCTTCAGCAGTCCGAGGCACTGATCGTAGAACGCGAGATTTGAAGGGTCGTCCGAGCGGATCATGATGCCGTGATGGGTGAACTGACTGGTTTTCAGGAAGCTGTCGTCGTCAATCAGGCCGTAAGTCGGCTTTTCGTAGTTGTAGCGCTCAAACAGCGCCAACCGATGAAAGGGATGCGTGACAATGCCTTCACGAATACCGATGGGGTTGGAGAAAAAGGGCTGACCCTTGTCCATCGCATACACTTGTAACCAATGCGGAATTATGTAGTTCCAGGGTTGCCCCAGAGCGATCGCATCCTCCACATGGTTGAGAATGTTCAGAATACTTCGTGTCAGGACAACGCCCCACCGTCCACCATCCTGGCGCAAGTGCCTTGTGATCCCGATCCCGGCATTGACCGGCTTGTCCCACTGCATGAGACGCAGGAAGCTGTGGTCGGTGTCCAGGTGCTGCATCTGGACCGAAGTCAGCGCTGAATCGACACCGTAAAGACCTCTGGCTTGCTGGGCGGACAGTGAGCCTTGCCGGACAACCTTGTATCCAAACTGCCCCCAGAACTTCATGCTCTCCGTAAGGTCGGGCACGCCTATGCAACTCTCGTACAAGCCACGAATCTGCGGTGTCTCGGTCACGGTGTTTTCTCCATGTCTACTGCCCACCCCCGGTGTTGACGTTGAGTTTGATCGACGGTAACACTTGCGGTCAAGCCGGACCGGATCGACGGTGGCCCTCGCCAGGCTATAGCTGGTACATGGTCGTACTGCTGACCATTGTCTATATTTTCTCGTTCATCGACAGATTCATTCTTGGCCTGCTCATTCAGCCCATACAGGCTGATCTTGGTCTCACGGATACGCAAATAGGCCTATTGCTGGGGCCGGCATTTGCCATCTTCTATGTCCTGATGGGTTTGCCCTTTGGCTGGCTGGCGGACCGCAAACGCAGAACGTTCATTGTGGCTGCCGGTTTGGCAATATGGTCTGCGGCGACCGCAGTGTCCGGTCTGGCGCGGTCCTTCCTGGGGCTGTTCATAGCGCGCATGTCGGTTGGTGTGGGTGAAGCCTCTCTCAGCCCATGCGCCATGTCCCTGATGGCCGATTGTTTCCCGAAAGAGAAACGTGGGAAACCCATTGCCTTTTATTCGATGGCGATTTCCCTTGGAGCAGGTATTGCCGCCCTGACGGGGGCCGCGGTCATCGCCTGGGCTACGCAATCGGATTACGTTTCCGTTCCGGGATTGGGTGATCTGGCGCCCTGGAGGGTGAGCCTGCTGGTTGTGGGCTTGCCGGGTCTTTTGCTGGTGCCATTGGTTTTATTACTGAGAGAACCTGAACGCACGGTGGACACGGTCACCTCCAATGCGCAGGGCATCGGATACCGTGCCGTCTTCAGCTATATCCGCGGCCGTCCGGCCGGTCTTTTCGGGGTGGTCTGGGTTTTTGGATATGTGATTCTGATCGGCTTCAGCTCCAGTTGGGGGGCCGCGGCATTCGCCAGGACATGGGGCTGGTCGCCGGTTCAATACGGTCAGGCCATCGGCATATTGTTCATTGCGCTGGGGCCGCTTGCCGTAAATCTTGGCGGCTGGATGTCCGACAGGCTGTTGCAAAAAGGCAGAACCGCGGCGCCTTTGCTTGTGGGCTTGTATGGAGTGCCTGTAATGACGATTGCCGGGGTCATTTGGCCCCTGATGCCGTCCGCGGGCCTGGGGCTCGTTTTCCTTGGCGCGATGCTTGCGGCTGTCGCCCTGTCCACCGCAACGGGCGTAACCGCGCTCCTGAACATCATTCCATCCAATATCCGCGGTCAGTCCGTCGCAATCTATTACATGGCCACCGCTTTGCTTGGGCAGGGCCTTGGCCCGCTATGTATCGGGCTTATGAACGATCATGTGTTTGGATACGACAATCTGCGATACTCGATGGCATCCCTGCCCGTGATTTTCGGCATTCCTCTATTTCTTGCCGTTCCGTGGATTTTGAAAAAATATCGTCAATCCTTTGAGGAACTGAATGGCCCTCAATCGTAAGAATCTGTTTTTGAAAGGTATTTCATGACTTCATTGATTACGCCGGAACGACTTGGCGAGCTTTTGAAACTGGGCAATCGACCGATATTGATCGATGTGCGGGAACCGGTGGAATTCAAGCAGGGTCACATCGCCGGCGCCAGGAATGTCCCCCTGACGGCACTGTCCGATGTTGTCGCAGACTATGATCCGAATGACGAGATTGTTTTTGTGTGCCAGTCCGGAATGCGCAGCCTCCAGGCCGCCAGTTTCTGGAGCAGTCTTGGATTCAGGAAAGCGATGAATCTGGAGGGCGGCATGGATGCCTGGACCGCCGCCCGCCAAGGCTGCACAAGCCAATCATCCGGGGAAGCGCCTCGCTTATAATCGATTTGACTGCGGGGGGCTTGTCATGAGCACATTTCGCCCTGCGCGCGCTCGACAAAAGGGTAATAGCACTTCATGGCACTTCAGCGAACCCCTCCGCCCGGCAGGGCACCGCAAGACGCAGGGATCACCGCCGGCATCAGCGGCATGGCGATGGACCTGCCGCCGTATCGGGTCAGCCTTGAGGACTGGTGCGGGTGGACCGGCGCCTCCTGGGACAAGATTTCCGCCGTGGTCGGCCATGCCTTCCGGGTGCCCGGTCCCGCGCAAAGCGTCTATACGATGGCCGCGAATGCGGCGCTGAAGCTGCTTCGCCAGAGTGATGTGGACCCGGCCCGGATCGGGCTGCTGGCGCTGGGGACCGAATCAAGCAACGACAACTCCGCGGGGTCCATCATCATCAAGGGCATGCTCGACCAGGCGCTGGATGACCATGGATTGCCGCGCCTTTCGCAGCATTGCGAAGTTCCGGAAATCAAACACGCCTGTCTGGGCGGCGTCTATGCGCTCAAGAACGCCGTGCGTCACTGCCTGCTGGAGGATTCCGCGGCGATCGTGATCTGTTCCGATCTTGCCCTCTACGCCCGCGGCAGCTCCGGCGAACCCACCCAAGGCGCCGGCGCCGTGGCGCTGCTGGTGGAACGCAACCCGGCCCTTGCCAGCCTGGACCTGGGCCACGCTGGACGTGCCTCGGACTACCGGATCTCCGATTTCCGCAAGCCTCTGATGGACGCGGACCGGCGGCCGCGCTCCAACCTTCACTATCCGGTGTTCAACGGCCGTTTCTCGACTTACTGCTACCTGGACCAGGTACGCAACGCGCTGTCGCACCTGTACCAGCGGCGGGGGGTGTCGCCTGCCGAGTGGCTGCAGAAACTGCGCGCTGTGTTCTTTCACCGCCCCTACCGGCGAATGCCGCAAAGCGCCTTTGCGCTGGTGCGCCTGTGCGCGGAGGCGCTCAGTCATGGCAAGGGTTCCCGGCTGCTGCAACGGCTTTGTCCCGAATCCGGAATCGCGCTCGAAGAAGCCCTCGGTGAAATGCGCGGGAGGCACGAATTGCCGGAACACGATGCGGACGGGCCCAGCGCCTGGAACCCGTTTCCCAGGACCAACGAACTCATGAAAGGGCTGCGCGCGATGCCCGAATTCGAGGAACTGGTGCTGCATCCGCTGCGCTGGGGTGACGACAGCATGATGCAACTGGGGAACATTTATTCGGGCGCGCTGTTCGCCTGGCTGGCGGCCGGATTCGAGGAAGCCGCCCGGGCCGGAGAAAACTGGGCGGGCGACGAGATCCTGCTGATCGGTTACGGCAGCGGAGATGCCGCCGAGGCGCTGCCCATGCGCGTATGCGACGGCTGGAGGGAAGCGGCGGGCCGCATTCACTTCAACCGGGCCCTGGAGCCGGCCTACGACCTCGGCCGCAGTCAATACGAGGCGCTGCACGCCGGCCTTGGCGTGGATGATTTGCCGAAACCGCCGGGTTTCCGCGTGGAGAGCATCGGAACGAAGACCGGGCAGGATTTTCAGGACGAAGGGATCGAATACTACGCGTATTCGGCCTGATCCGGCGCCACGCGGGGTCGATGCTCCGGGGAGCGTTGACAACCACCGGGCTGCTAGAATTGCGCGAACAGGTGCGTCCTGGGAGAAGAGTTTGATGTTGCAACCTCGACCTGTCACGCTGGCGATGCTCGTGGTTATTGCGGTGGGCTTTCGGCTGATGCCGTATCTGCTGCATACGCTCGGTGTTCCCATCGACCCGGAAAACACCGTCTATCCTTGGAATTTCTCGCCGATACTGCCGCTTTGCATTTTCGGCGCCGCCTGTTTCGCCAGGCGCAGCGTCGCCTACCTTGCGCCCCTGGCGATCTACCTGGCGGGCGACCTGGGCATTTGGGCGATTTCGGGGCGTGCCGACTGGGCGTTTTACGCCGATCAGCCGGTAACCTATCTTTCCGTTATCCTGGTCGTCAGCTGCGGATTCATCGTGCGCTCGCAGCGTTCCTGGGGGAGAATCGCGGTGGCCGGACTGGGTTCGGCAGTCCTTTTCTTTGTCGTCTCGAACTTCGGCACCTGGGCGCTGGGCGCGACCTACCCGAAGACCTGGGCCGGACTGGTGGAGTGTTACGTGATGGCGATTCCGTTCTTCCGCAATACCGTGATCAGCATGGGAGTTTTCCTGCCGCTGCTGTTCAGCCGGCTGGCGTTGCGCAGTCCCGCACCGGTAGCGGCCGTCCGCACCGCATAAGCAAGAGACTCGATGGGCGAACAACGGATCGTTTCGCTTATCGCCAGCGCCACGGAGATCGTGGCCGCGCTGGGTTTCGAGAAGCAACTGGTCGGACGCTCCCATGAGTGCGATTTTCCGCCGGCCGTTGCCGGCATTCCGGTCTGTTCCGCATCGAAGATAGACGCCCAGGCGTCCAGCCGGCATATCGACGCGCAGGTCAAGGCGCTGGTGGACCAGGCGCTGTCGGTCTACCGGGTGGACGCTGAACTCCTGGACCGCCTGGCGCCCGACCTGATCATTACGCAGTCGCAGTGCGAGGTCTGCGCCGTGAGCCTGGCCGACGTGCAGCAGGCGGTGGGCGAACTGGTGTCCTCCCGGCCGAAGGTCGTGTCGCTGGAACCGATGGACCTGGATGACGTGTGGAAGGACATCCGCCGCGTGGCCGGGGCGCTCAAAGACGACGGGAGCGGCGAGGTGCTCGTGGACAGCCTGACGGCGAGGCTGGGCGACCTCGGCAGACGGGCAAAACGGCTTGCGGAGAAGCCGAGCATTGCCTGCATCGAGTGGATCGACCCGCTCATGTTCGCCGCCAACTGGGTGCCTTCCCTGGTGGAAATCGCGGGCGGCCGGATCACGATGGGCCAGGCCGGCCGGCATTCCGGTTACTTCGATTTCGACGAACTGGCTTCCAGCGATCCCGACGTTATAGCCGTAATGCCCTGCGGTTTCGATATCGCGCAGTCGATGAAGGAGATGCCGGCGCTCACCAACCGCCCCGAATGGGCTGGGCTGTCAGCGGTGCGAAACGGGCGGGTGTTCGTGACCGACGGGAACCAGTATTTCAATCGTCCGGGGCCGCGGCTGGTCGAGTCGGCGGAAATCCTGGCGGAACTCCTGCACCCCGAATCTTTCGATTTCGGCCACCAGGAAACCGGCTGGGTGCGCTGGTCCGAGTCGGCAGCCTGACGGCAGCGCCGCCGTCCGCGCGGAGGGCTAAGCCGCGGAACGAACGCCCAGAAGTTCGACTTCGAAAATCAGGGTCGCGCCGGGACCGATGACCGGTCCGGACCCGCTGTCGCCGTAAGCAAGCTCCGGCGGGATGTAGAGCATCCACTTGTCGCCGACCCGCATGAGCTGCAGGGCTTCCACCCAGCCCGCGATCAGGCGGTTGGCCGGGAATTCCGCCGGCTGGCCGCGCTGCACGGAACTGTCGAAGACGGTCCCGTCAATCAGCGTGCCGGTGTAATGCACCGTTACCAGGTCGGTGGGTGCGGGACTCGCTCCGTCACCGGAAACCAGAATTTCGTACTGGAGACCGGAGTCGGTCGTGGTTACTTCTTCGCGGGCGCCGTTGCGCTCCAGAAAGTCTTGTCCCGGGTCGGTCATGACAATGTTCTCCTCGCTCCGCGGAGCAGTTTGCGGCGCTTGCGCCTCTTCCGGCGCCTCCCGCGGCGACTCGCAGCCCCAGAAGAGGAGCATGCCGCACAGGCAAAGGACTTGCGCCAACGGCGCCGATATTCGATTCATAGAGTGACCAGCGTTCTGACTTGCGGGAAAAGGAACAGCATTTCGCGGCTTATTTGCCGGCAGCGCTCATCATACGTGCATTAGACTTTGAACGAAACTCGGCACTGTCCGGGACTGTGGGGGAACATGAATTGGCGGAAACGAACAACGGGACTTGCCGCGACAGCCGTATTGCATTCCCTGGCCGCACAACTGCCGGCCGCCGCCCAGGAGACCGGGGAGGCACCCGGAGCGATCGAGGAGATCGTCGTGGTCGGCACCGCGATACGCGGCACGCCCATCGACGCGCCGCACGCGGTAAGCGTGGTTGACCGCGAAGCGCTGGAGCAGCAGGGCGCACCGCTGATGGTTGATCTGTTCAAGCACCTGGGGGCCAGTAACGGCGTCGTGGGGGAGCGCTCGGGCTGGTACAACACCAGTTTGCCGGCAGCGGTCCTGGAGAGCGTTTCCAACGTCAACCTGCGTGGCCTGGGCGCATCGCGGTCGCTGGTCCTGTTCAACGGGAGCCGGCAGACTTATCTGCCCGCGCGCTTGATCGGCGGACGGTTCGTGGACCTGGGCGTTCTGCCCGCCATCGCCATCGGCCGTATCGAAGTGCTGAAGGAAGGCGCCAGCGCCATCTACGGCTCGGACGCCGTGGGCGGTATCGCCAATTTCGTCACCCGCGGCGATTTCGTGGGCCTGGAAGTCATTGCTTCCTACGACAGCTACGAGAGCGCCAGCGACCAGATGGCGGGAGTGATCTGGGGCGCCGCCGTGGGCGAGGCCAACTTCGTCATTTCGGTCGAGCACGAGCGGCGGGGCGAGCTGGAAGCAGAGGACCGCGACTGGGCGCTGCGTCCGCTGGTGGACCCCTGGAGGGCCGGCTGGTCGAGCGTCGGCAATCCCGGTTATTTCTGGTTCCCCGAGGGAATCGATACCGCCACCACCCCCAGGGAACAGGTCATCGACACGCTCAAGGCGGTCCAGTGGAGCGGCAAGACCGATCCCATGTGCAACGAACTGAACGGTTACCCGGAAAACCCGGCGGTCGATCCGTTTTACTGCATCTTCAACTACCAGCCGTTCGACAACCTGATCGAGGAACTGAAGTTCACGCGGGTCTTTGCCGAATTGAACGGTCCCCTGGGGACGAATGCCGATTACCACGTCGAAGCGCTGTGGTCGGAAGCGGTCATGCCGAAGTGGCAGACACAGCCTTCCCATCCCCCGTTTCCCCTGCTGCATCGCGGCGTAATGGAAATTGCTCCCGATCATCCCAACCGGGTGGCCTTCTGCGCAAACGAGGAATTCAGCCGCGACTTTCGCGCCGAGTGCATGGGCAGCGAGAACTGGTACTGGCGGGGCCGTCCCTTCGGCAACGGCGATCCGGCCCGGACGGACCGGCGCGATACGAGCACCTGGCGCGTGGCCGGAAGCCTGGAGGGATCGTTCGCCGGCCTCGGCGGCCGCGGAACCTTCTACGACCTCGGGCTTTCCTGGTCCGGCAGCAAGGGCAACGTCTCGATACCTGCCATTCTCACCGAGCGGCTGTTCCTGGCGTTTCGCGGCTACGGCGGTCCGGATTGTGGTGTAGGCGTGGTGCCTGACGCAACGTTGGGCCCCGGAATGCGGCTGGAAGACACACAGAAGGCGCCCGGCACGGGCGGCTGCCAGTATTACAACCCGTTCAGCAGCGCGAGCCAGTTCTCTTCCTTGCCGGGAGCGCCGTTCTACGACACGCCCAACCCTCACTACGATCCCGCCCAGGCAAACTCCCCCGAACTGTTCGCATGGATGAACAGCGTTTCCGATCTGGACAGCGAGACCACGATGCTGGTTGCGGATGCGACCGTCAGCGGGAACTGGCTGAGCGACGTGCTGGGATACGCCGCGGGCTATCAGTTCCGGCGATTCAACGCGCAGGGCAATCCCAACCCGCACGGGAACCTGAGCATCAATCCCTGCGCGGCGCTGGGCGACAGGAGCTGCCTGACCGGCAATTTCGGCCCGTTCACCTTCATCAACGCCTACAACCCGTACCACGAAGACCAGACCGTGCATCGCGTCTTCGCCGAGTTGGCGATCAACTTCAGCGACCGGCTGGACGTCCAGGTCGCGGCGAACTACGAGCGGTACGACGAGGCCGACAGCATCGACCCGAAGCTCGCGGTGCGCTGGCGACTGAGCGACGCGGTGACGTTGCGGGGGTCGGTCCAGACCACCTTCCGGACGCCCTCGGTGGACGACCTTCTCCAGGAAGTGCCGCTTACCGTCACCAATTACATCAGCCAGGTCGGCGCCTGGATCCCGGTGGACATCTACGGCGATCCCTCGCTGGAGCCCGAGAGCGCGTTTACCTGGAACCTGGGGTTCGTTTTCTTCCTGGAATCCGGCATCGAGATGACCCTGGATTACTGGAACTACGACTTCAAGGACGTTATCGGCGGCCTGCCGCACGACACGATCGACGACCTGTACGCCGATCCCGCCACCTCTCATCAGGTGCTGCACTACATCTACTGCGCCGACGGCCGGGCGGACACGCTGTCGCAACCCTGCGGCTCCAGGTCCATAACGCGCGTGGAGGTGCCCCTGGTCAACTGGCCCGGCGTCAAGACTTCGGGCATCGACTGGGAGGCACGCGGCTCCTTCGATGTCGGCCCCGGAGTGCTGGATGCCGGCATCAACGGCACCTACACGCTGGAGTACGACATTCGCGCCCTGTACCTGGAGGATTTTCTGATTCAGGACTTCCTCGCCGCGGCGGGCAGGCTGAACTTCGGAAATCCGCTGGCAGTGCCCATTCCCGACTGGAAAGGCCAGGCATTTCTCGCCTACCACTGGAACGACTACAGCCTGTCAACTTACGTGAACCACGTGTCTTCCTACAAGGACGACGGCGCGCACGACGGCTACGGCGGCGTGCCGGTCGAGAGCTTTACGGTGGACAGCTTCACGACCGTGGACCTGAGCTTGCAGTGGCGCCTGCCGCGCTACGGGCTGAACCTGACGCTTTCGGCCCTGAATCTCACCGACGAAGACCCTCCCTTCGCCAACGTGGAGCACGCCTACGACGGCATGACCCATAACCCCAAGGGCCGGCGCCTGAAGCTGATCCTTCGCTACACCCCGTGACTGCGCCTGGGCGGGAGGGCGTCCCGCCCTCCGGGAAGGCGAGACGCCTTCCCACCCGGGGGCTATCGGCGGCGGCCGATCTCGTCCGGCGAAACGCTGGCCTCGCCGGACTGCTTCCTGCGGCGCCGGGCGCGTATCCTCCGGAATATGAAGGCGTCGGCGATCAGCGCCACGATCAACAGCGCCAACGCTTCCTGCAGGCCCACGGTCACGACGCCAACCGGTAGGTAAGCATGCCGGCCAGCCAGGCCAAGCCGGACATGTAAATCCAGGCTCCCGCGGCCCATCGCCAGCTGTTCGTTTCCCTGCCTATGACCGCGACCGTCGAAACGCATTGCAGGGCAAAGGCGTAGAAGACCAGGAGCCCCAGCGCCATGGCCAGGGTAAACACAGGGCGTCCGTCCGGCCATCGCGACGCCCGCAATCGCTCCCTCAGGCCGACGCTGCCTTCGGCCTCGGAGCCGAGCGCATAGACAGTTCCCATCACGCCGATCACGACCTCGCGCGCCGGAAATCCCGCCACCACGGAGGCCGATACCCGCCAGTCCCATCCCAGCGGCCTGAAGACCGGTTCAATGGTCTTGCCCATGCGGCCCAGCAGGCTGTATTCCAGTTGGGCCGCTCGCTCTTCCGCGTCGAGACGGCTAAGCCGGGCTTGCAGCTCAGCCGGCTCTTGCGCCAACTCGGAAACTTCCGCGCGCCGGTCTGCGAAGTCGTTCGCAATCAGGTCCGAACGCGGGAAGTATCCGAGCGCCCAGATCATTACGCAGGCCGCCGCAATAACGGTTCCCGCCCGGGTGAGGAACACCCGCACCTTTGCCGTCAGCTTGAGCGCGAGAACCCGTGCGTTCGGCCACCGGAACGGCGGCATTTCCATGAAGAACGAAGCGCCCGCGCCACGCAATGCAATGCGCCGCGTAAGAAACGCGCTTACGGCTCCGCCGGCGATTCCCAGCAGGTACAGACCCAGCAGGATCAGGCCGTGGCGATTGATCCATCCGTTCAGATAGTAGGCGGGCGGCACGAAGCCGGATATGAGCAGCGCATAGACCGGCAGGCGGGCCGAACAGGTCATCAGGGGAATCGCCACGATGGTCGCGAGCCGTGCCCGGCGATCTCCGACCACCCGCGTGGCCATGATGGCGGGCACCGCGCAGGCGAAGCCGGAGAGAAGCGGGATGAACGATTGTCCCGACAGCCCGCAGATTCTCAGCAGCCGGTCCATCAGAAACGAAGCCCGCGCCATGTAGCCGCAGTCTTCGAGGAAGAGAACCAGGGCAAACAGGAACACGATCTGCGGAACGAAGACGACTACCGCACCCACGCCGGACCACAAGCCGTCGATCAGCAGGCTGGAGAGGGCGCCTGCCGGCAGTGTCGCGAGGGCCAGGGCGCCCACCTCTTCGAAGAATGCGCTGATTGCGTCCATCAGCGGCGTGGCCCATGCGAACACCGCCTGAAACACCGCGCTCATCACGGCAAGAAACACGATGGGCCCGGAAACGGGATGGCTTACCAGGCGCTCCAGCCGGCCGGTCCGAGCCAGACCGCCCGGGGAATCGGTCGCTCCGGCCCGCGCCAACCACCGGTCCACTACCCGGTAGCGGCGGCGCGCTTCGCAGCTTTGCAGGCTTGCCTCACCGATTTGCCCGCGCAGCCGGCGCCGGGTGGTTTCGAGCAGGCGCCCGGACTGGTCGCCGCCCGTCAGGATCAGGCGCCGTTCGAACTCGCCCCCGGTGTCGATGATCGCGCGTTCCAGGCACCGAGCTTCAGGCGCCGGCGTAGCCAGTTCCGTCCGCATTTGCGCGGCCGCCTCCCGCACCTCGGGCATGACCGGAACCGCCGTGGCGTGCGTTCCGGCAATCAGGCGTTCCAGGACTGAACGAAGTCCCCGGATTCCCTTTCCCCGGTTGGCCGTTATCGGTACGACCGGGGCGGAAAGCTGTCGCGCGAGGGCCATGGTGTCCAGCACTTCCCCCTGGCGCTCGGCCACGTCCTGCATGTTCAGCGCGACCGCTACCGGCAGTCCGAGTTCCCGGGCCTGGGAAAAGAGATACAGGCTCCTCCGCAGATTGGTGGCGTCGGCCACGAGCAGCAGGGCATCCGGCCTCGGGATTCCCTCGGCCATTCCAAGCACGACGTCCAGCGTGATTCCGGATTCCGGCCCGTCCGCGGCCAGCGAGTAGGTGCCTGGCAGATCCACCAGTTCCACGTCGCGCTTTTCGAGGCGCGCGATACCCGTGATCTTCTCGACGGTTACGCCGGGGTAGTTTCCGGTCCGTTGCCTGAGACCGGTAAGGCGGTTGAAAACGGTGCTCTTGCCGGTGTTGGGGCAACCCAGGACCGCGACGAGCGGGCGGCGGCGGGGCATGGCGGGACTCAGGATTCGTCAGTGGCGGCCACGACGCGAATCATGCGGGACTGATCCCGCCGCAGGCAGACGGGATGGCCGCCGGCGACGATTTCCAGGGGGTCGCCGCCTATGCCGCGGCGAAGCACCCGGACGCGAACTCCCGGAACCAGGCCCAGCGTCAGGAGCTCGCGGGTGACCCGTCCTTCGCCCCGGACGGCACGGATTTCACTGCCGCAGCCGTTGGGCAATTCGTCAAGACCGATTTCTCTCGCCAAAGTGATTTAATTGGGGGATAGAGCTTGTTGCGAGTCTAACATAAATGAGAATCATTATTATTCGTCTTGAATTACCATCTTCAGTCGCCAGGGTTCGAACCGTTATAATTGCCCCCGATCATGGCGGCCAAGCCCCTTTATCGCATCAGCTTCCTGAACCAGGGCAAGGTCTACGAAATGTACGCCCGCGGGGTTTCCCAGGGCGGCATGTTCGGGTTCGTCGAAGTGGACGGACTGGAGTTCGGGAAGCGCACGTCGCTGGTCGTGGACCCGGGCGAGGAGAAGATCAAATCCGAATTCTCCGGTGTGCGCCGCACCTATATTCCCATGCATTGCGTTTTGCGCATTGATGAAGTGGAGAAGCGCGGCGTGAGCAAGATTTCGTCCGCCGAGGAGAGCAACGTGACGCAGTTTCCCGCGCCCTTGTATGCCCCCGGCGGAACCGGTTCCGAGTAGGCCATAGGGGATGCTGGCGCTTCCAGGTTCCGGCGCACTATCCCCGTTCCGACGCAAGCAACTCCTGAGCCGTTTGCGGGCACGGGAACCGGGCGTCCGGGAAGTAGGCGCCAGTTTCCTTCACCTGGTCAGCATCGATCCGCAGCCGCAGGGCGCCGAGCTGGACCGACTCCGGGATCTGCTGAATTACGGGCCGGACTGGCCGCAGCCGGCATTCGACGGCCGGGAAGAGGTTCTTCTCGCATTGCCCCGGCGCGGCAGCATTTCGCCCTGGTCCACAAAGGCCAGCGAGATCGCACGCTTGTGCGGATTTCCGGATACGCAGCGAATCGAACGCGCCGTGCGCTTCCGGATAGCCGCTTCTGCGCCGCTGGGCCGGGAGGCTCGCGCCGAGCTGTTCGACCGCATGACCCAGGACCTGTTGCCCGAGGGCCTTCCGCTGGACGAACTGTTCGCCCCGGAAGCTCCCCGGCGGCCGGAAACTGTCCCCCTGCTTTCGGAGGGCCGCGAGGCGCTGGAACGGGCCAACCGGGAGATGGCCCTGGCCTTGTCGCCGGAGGAGATTGCCTATCTGGAAGCGGGCTTTGGCGGGCTGGGACGCGACCCGACCGACACCGAATTGATGATGTTCGCGCAGGTCAACTCCGAGCACTGCCGACACAAGATTTTCAATGCCGACTGGTGGGATGGAGAGCAGCGGCTCGAGCATTCGCTGTTCGATCTCATCCGCCTGACGTCGGCGCGCAGCCCGGAGGGCTTGCTGTCGGCGTACGTCGATAACGCCGCGGTCATCTCGGGTGGCCCGGCCCGGCGTCTGTTCGTGAACGGCTCCGGGCACGAATACACCGTCGTTGACGAGCCGGCGCATACCTGCATCAAGGTCGAGACCCACAACCATCCCACGGCGATTTCGCCTTTCCCCGGCGCCGCGACGGGGGCGGGGGGCGAGATTCGTGACGGCGCGGCCACGGGACGCGGCGCGCGGCCCAAGGCTGGTATGACCGGATTTACGGTTTCCGATCTCAGGGTTCCCGGCGCGGTCCGGCCCTGGGAGAACCGAATAGAGCGGCCCGGACGGCTGGCTTCTCCCCTGCAGATCATGCTGGAAGCGCCGATCGGGGCGGCGTCCTTCAACAACGAGTTCGGCCGGCCCGCGGTATCGGGGTATTTCCGTTGTTTCGAACAGGAAGGCGCGCGGCACTGGGGTTATCACAAGCCGATCATGATCGCCGGCGGGGTGAGCGCGGTTCGCGACCCCGACGTCCACAAACTCAAGTCGCCGCCGGACACGCTGGTTGTGGTCCTGGGGGGACCGGCCATGCGGATCGGCGTGGGCGGCGGTTCCGCTTCCTCCAGGGGCAGCGGCGCCGACCACGAGGAACTCGACTACGCATCGGTGCAGCGCGGCAACGCCGAAATGCAGCGGCGCGCGCAGGAGGTCATCGACCGCTGTTGCGAACTAGGCCTTGCGGAGGAGGGCGAGAACCCGATCCTCGGCATCCATGACGTGGGGGCCGGGGGGCTGTCCAACGCGATTCCGGAGTTGCTGCACGACAGCGGAAGGGGCGCGGACCTTGCCTATGCCGCCATTCCAAGCGCCGACCCGGGCATGTCGCCGCTGGAAACCTGGTGCAACGAGGCGCAGGAACGCTACATGCTGGCCGTGGATGGGGCGCGGCTCGAGGAATTCGAGGCCCTGTGCCAGCGTGAGCGCTGTCCCTGGTCGCTGCTCGGCCGGATGGACGACAACGGCCGAATACGGCTGCTGCGCGATCCGGGCCAGCCGCCGGTGGACATGCCGCTCGACCTGCTGTTCGGCGGAGCGTCCGGCATGACCATGCGCCTGTCGGAACATCGCACGCATACGGACTCCCTGGAACTGGACGGTATCGATCCTGAAGAGGCCGTCAGGCGAGTGCTGTCGATGCCCGCGGTGGCCGACAAGTCCTTCCTGATCCACATCGGGGACCGGACCGTCGGAGGACTGGTCGCGCGAGATCAATTGATCGGGCCCTGGCAGGTCCCGGTCAGCGACGTGGCCGTGACGGCGCGCGACTTTTACGGCCGTGCCGGGGAAGCGATGGCGGTCGGGGAACGCACGCCCGTGGCGGTCATCGATCCGGCCGCGGCCAGCCGCCTTGCGCTGGCCGAGGCATTGACGAACATCGCAGCCGCCGACATCGGGCAGGCGTCCCGCGTTCGTATTTCGGCCAACTGGATGGCGGCGCCGGCCGAACCGGGCCAGGCATCGGACCTGCGAACGGCTGTCGAAGCCCTTTCGGACTGTTGCCGGGAGCTGAAGGTTGCGGCGCCGGTCGGCAAGGATTCGCTCTCCATGCGGACGTCCTGGAACAACGCCGACGGCCGGGAGCATGTGGTTACGGCGCCGGTTTCGCTGGTCGTGACCGCCTTTGCCCCGGTCACAGACTTTCGGCGCACGCTGACGCCGGAACTCGAGGACCGTCCCGGAACCCGCCTCCTTTTGTTGGACCTGTCGAACGGCCGCAACCGCCTGGGCGGGAGCTGCCTGGCCCAGGCGTTCGACCGACGCGGCGGCGAGCCCGCCGACCTGGACGACTCCCGCCTGCTCGCCGCGCTGGTCAGGACCTTGCGCGAGCTGGCCGCCGATGGCATTGCGCTGGCATGGCACGACCGGTCCGACGGCGGGCTCTTCGTTACCTTGTGCGAAATGGCCTTTGCCGGCCGCCTGGGCCTGCAGCTCGAAATTTCAGATGCAGGGGGCCAGGATCTCCTCGCGCGCTTGTTCGCCGAGGAGCCGGGCGGCGTGCTGCAGGTCCATGAGGACCAATTGGAGAAGGTCCGGTCGCTTTGCCGTGAAAACGGCCTGGGTGATTGCCTTGAGGACCTGGGCGGGGTCACGGCCTCGCACGGCGGCTCGCCGCGTCCGCGCGAAATCCGCATTCGACATCGGGACGGCATCCTGGAATTCGACCGCGTGGAATTGCACCGGAGCTGGTCGGAGCTGAGTTACCGAATGCAGTCGCTGCGGGACAATCCGGAGACGGCTGAAGAGCAATACCGAAGCGTGCTGGATGAGAGCGATCCCGGTTTGACCGGGGTGGCTGCTTACCCTCCGCGCGAGGCACGCAAGGCGCCCGCGGGCGGCGCCCGGCCCCGGGTGGCGATATTGCGCGAGCAGGGCGTCAACGGACAGGCGGAGATGGCAGCGGCCTTCACGCAAGCCGGTTTTCTGGCCGTGGACGTGCACATGTCGGACATCCTCGGCGGCGGGGAGGACCTGGGCGGATTCCAGGGTCTGGCGGCCTGCGGCGGATTCTCCTATGGCGACGTACTCGGCGCCGGGGGCGGCTGGGCGCGCTCCATCCTGATGAACGAACGGGCGCGCGAGGTATTTGCACGGTATTTCGAGATGCCGGACCGGTTTACGCTGGGCGTTTGCAATGGATGCCAGATGCTCAGCCTGATTTCCGAACTGATTCCTGGATGCGAGCATTGGCCCCGCTTTACCCGCAACCGTTCCGAGCAGTTCGAGGCGCGGCTCAGCATTGTCCGGGTCGAGTCCAGCCCTTCGGCGCTGCTGACCGGCATGGAGGGCTCCCTGCTGATGATCGCGACATCGCACGGCGAAGGACGGGCCGAATTCGCCACGCCCCGGCAGCGGGAGCAGTGTGAAGCGGCAAGCCTGGCCGCCTGCCGGTTCGTGGACGGACACGGAGCGCCCACCAACGCGTACCCGGCCAATCCGAACGGTTCGCCGGGCGGACTGGCCGGGCTGACATCGAGCGACGGGCGAGTGACGGCCCTGATGCCGCACCCGGAACGGCTGTTCCGGACCGCGCAGCACTCCTGGCATCCACGGGGCTGGGGCGAGCATGGTCCATGGATGCAGATGTTCCTCAACGCGCGTTCCGCCATCGACTGAGGCGACCGGCATGGCTCCGACACTGGTCATGGGCGGCAGCCAATTGTCCGCTTACGGCTGGTCCGGCGATCATCCCTTCGGGCTGGATCGGCACGGGGCCTTCGAGCAGGCGATGGCGAAATTCGATTTCGGAGACGCGATCCGGTTCGAGTCGGCGCCACCGGCCGGCACGAAAGAACTGCAACGGTTCCACAGCCGGGATTACCTCGAGTTCGCCAGACGGCGTTGCGAGGAAGACCAGGGGTTCCTGGACGGGGGCGACACGCCGGCCCGAAGCGGGCTGTTCGAGGCGGCGTGCCACGTTGCGGGCGCGGCGCTCCACGCCACAGACGCGATTATGCAGGGCAGGGTCAGCAATGCCTTCCTGCCCATAGGCGGGCTGCATCACGCCGGGAGGGAGCACGCCGCGGGATTCTGCGTGCTCAACGACATCGGCGTGGTCATCGAGACCCTGCGTTCCGTCCATGCGGTGCGGCGCATCGCCTACGTCGATATCGACGTTCATCACGGCGACGGCGTCTACTATGCCTACGAAGAGGATCCGCTCCTGTTCTTCGCGGACATTCACGAGGACGGGCGCTGGCAATACCCCGGCACGGGCAGCGAGAGCGAACGGGGCAGGGGGCCGGCGCTCGGCAGCAAGATCAACCTGTGCCTGCAACCGGGTGACGGCGATTCGCATTTCCTCGCCGCATTCGAGAAGGTCGAGGCGCACGTTCGCGAATGCGCGCCCGAATTCATACTGCTGCAATGCGGCGCCGACGGATTGCAGGGAGACCCGCTGGGCAGGCTGAACTACAGCGCCGGCGCGCACGCTCATGCGGCGCAAAGCCTGTGCGCACTTGCGCGGTCGGCCTGCCGGGGACGGATCCTGGCCATGGGCGGGGGCGGTTACTCGCGCCGAAACCTGGCTTCCGCCTGGACCGCGGTGGTCAGGAACCTGGTGGAAGGCCGTTTCTGACTTGGGGGGAGGGCGTCCCGCCCTCCCAAGAAGGCGGGACGCCTTCTCGCCCAGGGAAACGCCCCCGTGCGGGTCTTTACCGGTACACTTGCCCGAAACGCAACCACCCGCTTTTCGTTACGACGAGACGTCCGGAGAACCGACCTACGCGACGGAGACCCATGGCTACTGAATACCCCGAAATCGCCCGATTCGATCCGCAGCTTGCCGAAGCGCTGCAGTCCGAAGTGAAGCGGCAGGAAGACTTTGTCGAGCTCATCGCCTCCGAGAACTATGCCAGCCGCCGCGTGATGGAAGCACAGGGCTCGGTGCTAACCAACAAGTACGCCGAGGGCTACCCGGGCCGCCGCTACTACGGCGGATGCAAGCATGTGGACGTGGCCGAGTCGCTGGCCATAGAACGCGCGTCGCGTCTCTTCGGGGCGCACTATGCGAACGTGCAGCCGCACTCGGGAACGCAGGCCAATACGGCGGCATACCTCGCTCTCCTCAAGCCCGGAGACGGGATTCTCGGCATGGATCTGAGCCACGGCGGTCATCTCACGCACGGATCGCCGGTGAACATTTCCGGCAAGCTGTTCAAGGTATCGAGCTACGGGCTCGACCCGAAGACGGAACTGATCGATTACGACCATCTGCGCGACCAGGCGCTCAAGAACCGGCCGCGCATGATCGTAGGCGGATTCTCGGCCTATTCCCGGGTCGCCGACTGGAAGATATTCCGCGAGGTCGCCGATGAAGTCGGCGCCTACCTGATGGTGGACATGGCGCACGTGGCCGGATTGGTTGCAGTGGACGAATACCCCAACCCGACACCGCTTGCCGACGTGGTCACCAGTACCACGCACAAGACGCTGCGCGGTCCGCGCGGCGGGCTGATTCTTGCGCGCGACAACCCGGAAATCACCAAACGCTTGCGCTCGCTGGTTTTTCCCGGCACCCAGGGCGGCCCGCTCATGCACGCCATCGCCGCCAAGGCGGTGGCGTTCGAGGAGGCGCTGCAGCCGGATTTCCGCGACTACCAGCGGCAGGTGAAGCGCAACGCTGCCGCGCTCGCCGATGGTCTGAGCGAGCGAGGATTGCGCATCGTTTCCGGCAAGACCGAGAATCACCTGTTCCTCGTGGACCTGGGCGGGACGGGAGTGACCGGCGCCCAGGCGGAGGAAGCGCTGGACCGGGCCAACATCACGGTCAACAAGAACACCGTGCCGAACGATCCCCGCTCGCCCATGGTCACCAGCGGTTTGCGCCTCGGGACGCCCGCCTGCACGACACGCGGCTTCGGCGAACCGGAGATCGCGATGCTGGTGGATTCGATCGCCTCGGTGGTGGGCAGCCCCGATGATGAAGCCCTGATTGCGCGCGTGCGGGAGCGGGTGCTGGAGACCTGCCGGCGATTTCCGGTTTATTCGTAGTGCCGTGTCTCGCTCATGTCTTCGCAAAGTGCCAAACCCGCTCAATCCGCCGATCCCCGCATCGACCGGCGCTGGATGAAGGAGGCGCTGGAGCTTGCCGCAAGGGGACTGAACACTGCCGACCCCAACCCCCGCGTCGGCTGTGTCCTGGTAAAGGACGGAGAGCGAATCGGCGGCGGATGGCATCGACGCGCAGGCGAAGATCACGCCGAAATCCGCGCGCTGAAGGAGGCCGGAGCGGCCTCCAGGGGCGCCACCTGCTATGTGACCCTTGAGCCATGCTCGCACCGCGGCCGGACCGGCCCTTGCGCGGACAATCTGGTGGCCGCCGGCGTCACCCGCGTGGTATTCGCCGTCACGGATCCGAATGCGAGCGTTCGGGGCGCCGGCGCACAGCGGCTTCGCGAAGCCGGCATCGACGTCCATGGCGGATTGCTGGAAGCGCAGGCCCGGGAACTGAACCCCGGCTATCTGTCGCGCTGGGAACGCGGCCGGCCTTGGGTGCGCATAAAGCTGGCCGCCAGCCTGGATGGCCGCACCGCGCTGGCCAACCGTGTGAGCCAGTGGATTACTTCTTCCGAAGCACGCCGTGACGGACACGGCTGGCGCGCCCGCAGCTCGGCGGTGCTCACGGGCATCGGGACCCTGCTTGCGGACAATCCCCGCCTCGATGCGCGACGCGATGACCTGGGCGAGATCAAGCCGCCGGCCCGCGTTGTCCTGGACTCGAACCTGCGGACGCCGCCCGACGCGCGCCTGTTCGAGCGTCCCGGCGACATACACGTACTGCACTGTGCGCCGGACGACGAGGCGGCAAGACGCCGGGCGTCTGCCCTGTCGAAAGCCGGGGCGGCCGTTTGCAGCCTGCCCGCGGGAGACGACGGGCGCGTTTCGCTTCCCGCCGCGATGGGACTGCTGGCGGATATGGAATTCAACGAGATTCACGTGGAGGCCGGCGCCGTTCTGTGCGGAGCGCTGCTGGCCGGGAAGCTCATCGATGAAGTGGTGCTGTATACCGCACCGGTCCTGCTGGGCGACGGAGCCGCCGGTCTCTTCCGGCTCGCCCCGCTGAAGGACATGAGCCAGCGGCCTTCGTTCCGGGTGCTGGAAGCGGGCAGGGTGGGGCCCGACGTTCGGCTGATACTAGTGCCGTGCCAGGCTCATATTGCCGCATCAGAGCGTGCGTAGCGTGTCCCTGCAAGGCGCAGCCGGCCCGGAATACTCGTTGTATTGCGAACGGCTGCAACGCCGCGGGGGCGCGCTACGCACGCTCCCGAAGGGCGCTTCTCCCCGTGCCCGTGGCGGCGTTGCGCCCCTTGGCAATGGGAAGAAACCATTCCCGGCGGGACGCGCCTTGCCACAGGCTCGGGGAGAAGCGCTGATGCGGCAATATGAGCCTGGCACGGCACTCACGCCCGCGGAGGACTGAAGTGTTCACCGGCATTGTCCAGGCCATCGGCACGGTTATCGGAGTGGACGCCTTCGACAGCGGCGACCGGCGGCTGAGCATCGACACACGCGGAATTGCCGCGCGCGCGCTCGAAATCGGCGCCAGCCTGTGCGTCAGCGGGGCCTGCCTGACTATCGTGGAATCCACGAAGGGCGTCGTGGCCATGGACGTTTCGGCGAGAACGCTTGCCGATACGGTGCTGGGGGCATGGACCGTTGGGCAAAGAGTCAATCTCGAGCCGGCGCTGGCGGCCGGTGACGCGCTGGGCGGGCATTTCGTGATGGGCCACGTGGACGGCGCCGCCGAGGTGCTTCAGGTTCGCGAGGACGGGCGCTCCGTCGAGCTGGTCCTGTCCGCGCCCGGGGAGTTGAACAGTTTCATCGCACCCAAGGGATCGATTGCGCTCGACGGCGTGAGCCTGACCGTCAATGACGTATCGAACGACTCGTTTTCGGTCAACCTGGTGCCCCACACGCTCAGGGAGACCACGCTGTCCGATTGCCGCGCAGGAAGCCGGCTGAACCTGGAAATCGATATCATTGCGCGTTACGTCGCACGACTGAAGGCGACCTCTTGAAGGGCCGAACCCACGATGTTTTCCAGCACCGAAGAAATCATTGCCGACATCGGCGCGGGCCGCATGGTCATCATCGTCGACGACGAGGACCGCGAGAACGAGGGCGACCTGGTGATGGCCGCGTCCAGGGTAACCGCCCCGGACATCAACTACATGAGCCTGCACGGCCGCGGCCTGATCTGCCTGACCCTCACGCCCGAGCACTGCCGCCGCCTGCGCCTGCCGCTGATGGTGGCGGACACCAATGTCCAGCGCAGCACCAATTTCACCGTGTCGATCGAGGCCGCGGAGGGCGTTACCACAGGAATATCCGCACACGACCGGGCCCATACGATACGGGTCGCGGCCGCGCCGGACGCCCGGCCGGAGGACCTGCGCCAGCCGGGGCACGTCTTCCCCGTAATGGCCCAGCCGGGCGGCGTGCTCAGCCGCGCCGGACACACCGAGGCGGGATGCGATCTTTCACGCCTGGCCGGACTGCCGCCCTCCGCGGCGATTGTCGAGATCCTCAACGAGGACGGCAGCATGGCGAGACGGCCCCACCTGGAGAAATTCGCTGCCGAACGGGGCCTGAAGATCGGCAGCATCGCCGGCCTGATCCGCTACCGCCTCGAAAAGGACAAGTTCGTCGAACGCCTGGAGGAACGAAACGCCCGGACGCGGTTCGGCCCCTGCCGGCTGATTGCCTATGAGGACCAGGTTGCCCGCACGGTGCATCTGGCGCTGGTGCACGGCGATCTCCGCAAGGACGATGCGCCGCTGGTCCGGGTTCACGTCCACAACACGCTGCGCGATGCGGCAGGCGTGCAGGCCGATCTGGGTTGGCCGTTCGACGCCGCGCTGAACCAGATCTATGCATCCGAAGCGGGGGTGGCCGTGCTGTTGTGCTACGAGGAATCGCCGCGAAGCATGATGGCCGCCATGTCGTCGCTGAACGGCCCGGCCAGGGCCGGTGGCGAGGAAGTCACCGACTTGCGCACGATCGGCGCCGGAGCGCAGATTCTTCGGGACCTCGGGGTGACGCGAATGCGCGTGCTGGGCGCTCCGCGCAATATCCATGCGCTGTCGGGTTTCGGCCTGGAAGTCGTCAAGTTCGTCGATGCAGTGGATTAGCTGCCGTGGCTGCCGGGGAGTCAAAACTGAAGATCCTGATCGTTACGGCGGATTACTACGAGGATCTCGCCGAACTTCTGGAGAAGGGCGCCCGCGAACGCTTCCTTGAAGCGGGCGTGGCTGAAGATCGGATCCTGCTGCGTCGAGTGCCGGGCTGCTGGGAGTTGCCGCTGGAGGTGCTACGCCTGGTACGCCGCCATGCGCCTGACGCCGTGGCTGCTCTCGGCGTGCTTATTCGCGGTGAAACCGACCACTACGAACATATCGCGCGCGAGTGCTGCGCCGGGCTGATGCGCGTAGGCCTCGATGAGGACGTCCACGTCGCCCTGGGCGTACTGACCTGCGGGAACCGGGCACAGGCCGAAGACCGGTGCGGCGTGCGGAGTCCGGAGCGCAACAAGGGGCGCGAGGCCGCAAACGCAATCCTTCGCATCCTGCCCGCGGATTCGGACTAAGCGGTGCGCTGGGAACGCCGCCGCCGGGCCCGCCGGCTACTGGTGCAGGCGCTGTACCAGCAGCAGCTCACCGGTTCCGATGCGGACGAAATACTGGCCCAGTTCCGCCTGTGCGAGGACTATGGCCATGCCGATACGGAGTTCTTCACCGACCTCCTGCGCGCCGCAACGACGCGTCGCGACGAGCTGGACCGGCAGATCTCGGCCGCCAGCGATATCCCGATCGAACGAATCGATCCGGTTGAACGCGCGGTTCTCTGGACTGCACTGGCCGAAATGCAGGGCCGCGGCACGCGCCGGGCGGTAGCCATCAACGAGGCGATCGAACTGGCGCGGGAGTTCGGCGCCGACCAGGGGTACCGCTTCGTCAACGCGGTGCTGGATCGCTGGTCCAGGGCCACTCCTGAAGGCCAGACCGATCCGGAAACCGATCATGCCGACTGAGCGGGAAGACCGGCTGATCGAGGCCCTGTTTGCCCGTCATTCGGCGAATGGCGACGACGTGCTGATCGGACCGGGCGATGACGCCGCCCTGCTGCGTTGCCCCCCGGGGGAGCAGTTGCTGATCACTACCGACACGCTCAACGAGGGGGTGCATTTCCCCGCGGGCATGCCCGCCCGTTCCGTCGGTCACCGCGCATTGGCGGTCAGCCTCAGCGACCTGGCCGCGATGGCCGCTCGCCCACTGTGGGCGGTGGTCACGCTTTCGGTCCCGGCTGCCGACGAGGACTGGCTAGGTGGATTCGCCGACGGGCTTTACGCGCTGGCGGATGAACATGGCTTGAGAGTTGTGGGCGGCGACTTTGTGCGGGGCCCGCTCAGCATCACGGTGACCGCCCACGGTTCGGCCCGGGAAGACGCGGTATTGCGCCGCGACGGCGCCGGCGCCGGCGACGGCATCTGGGTGTCCGGCTTTCTCGGCGAAGCCGCCGCGGGTCTGGAGATCCTGCAACAACGCCTGGGCAAGCCCCTGGGCGGGAGGGCGTCCCCGCCCTCCGGGAAGGCGAGGACGCCTTCCCACCCGGGGCGCCGGGGCGAGTCGGTTGAAGAAACTCTGGTCCGCCGCTTCTGCTATCCGCAGCCCCGGATAGAACTGGGCAGGCGGCTCAGCGGTATCGCGACCGCCTGCATGGACCTGTCGGACGGTCTGTTGACCGATTTGCCGCGCCTGCTGCGCCACAGCGGACTTCAGGGGCTCGTAGAGACGGAAAACCTGCCGATTTCAGACGCCCTGCGGGATTTTGCCGGCCCGGACGACTCTCGTCGGCTCGCGCTGGCGGGTGGCGATGATTACGAACTCTGCCTTACAGTGCCAGAAGAGAACGAGGAGCAGCTGGAAGCCCTAGCGGATGATCTGCAGCTCACCCGTATCGGCGATGCGAACGAGGGGGAGGGACTGGTGCTGACCCGCGGCGGACGGTACTGGGAACCACCCGACTCCGGTTTTCGGCATTTTTCATGAAAGCGCGGCTTGTTCAACTTGCCGGATCCGGCCTGGGGCTGGGCTATCTGCCCGTCGCACCCGGCACCTGGGGATCGGCCGGAGGCCTGTTGGTCTGGTGGCTGACTCTGCCGATGGGCCGGGGACTGCAAGCGCTGTTGCTCATCCTGGCCGTCGTGCCCGCCGCGCTGGCCTGCGGCGCCTGTGCCCGCGGGTCCGGGCGGGAAGATCCGTCTTTCGTCGTCCTCGACGAAGTGCTGGGCATGTACCTGGCGCTGTTGTTCCTGAGTCCGTCGCTGCCGTGGGTGGCATTGGCCTTCGTGCTGTTCCGGCTGCTCGATATCCTCAAGCCCTGGCCGGTGAGCCTGATGGAGAAGCGATTCACCGGAGGCGCCGCGATTCTGCTTGACGATCTTATGGCGGGCGCGATATCCGGATTTATATTGATTACATTACAGCTACTTACAACTGTTATTTAATGTCTGATTTAGGTAAAGCGCGCACCGGAACGATTATCGTAATCGTTACGGTGATTCATGCGCTGAGCCCCCTAGCGATGCAGATCTTCGTCCCGGCGCTCCCAAGTATCCGGGAGAATTTTTCCGCAACGGTCGCGGACACGCAATGGGTCATATCCGGCTTCTCCGCCGCGCTTGCGTTCGCGATGCTGGCGTATGGGCCCGTTTCCGACCGCTTCGGGCGAAGGCGGGTCGTCCTGCTGGGACTTACCGTGTTCTGTATCGGTTCCGCCATCAGTTACTGGGCGGATTCTCTTGCGATCCTGGTCCTGGGCAGGGTGGTGCAGGCGATCGGCGTGGCGGCGGGTTCCACGATGGGGCGCGCCGTGGCGGCAGATGTGATTCCGCCGGAGAAACTGGCCCGGGCGGTGAGCTTCATGACCATGGCCCTGGTCATGGGTCCGATGCTGGCGCCGGTGATTGCCGGTTATCTCGTATCCACGATCGGCTGGCGCAGCATTCCGCTGCTGCTGGGCGCATGCTCCGCGCTTTTACTGCTCATGGCGATCAGGTGGATGCCGGAAACCCACAAGCCCCAAAGAGGCAAGCCATCCGCCGCGGACGGGAACGGCGGCGGCGCAATGGGCAAGTCACCTTTCCTCACCATCGGCTTTATCGGCCACCTGACGATCCTGATCGCCGTTCAGGTGGGGGTATACGGCTATCTGTCCGCCTCTCCGTACCTGGTCATAGACATGCTGGGCTACGAGCCGTTCCACTTCGGCTACGTGTTCGTCTACCTGACGCTCGGATACCTGCTGGGCACCGCATTTTCCGGCTGGGGCGTGCTGGCCAGCCGCGGGCTGCTGGCTTGCGGGATCCTTTCGTACGCGATCGGCGGCGGCCTGATGCTGGGGCTTGTCATGAATGGCGTGGTCAACCTCTACTCCATCGTCGGCCCGGCCCTGATGCTCAGTTTCGCCAACGGCATATCCCAGCCGCAATGCATGGCCGCCGCACTGTCAGCCGCGCCTACGAGGCGGGGCGCCGCCTCCAGTATTGTCGGCTTTTCGCAGATCATGGCGGGCGGCGTGGGGTTCCAGTTGATGGGCTGGCTGCCGAACGGCACCCCGGCGCCGATGACCCTGCTGATTTGCGCCTGCGCCCTGACCGGCGGCATCGGCGTACTGATGATCTACCGCCGCCCCCAATAGCGGCAGCTACTCGCCGAAGATAGGGTTCACGAGGCTGCCGATGCCCTCGATGCGAACTTCGACCGTGTCGCCCGGCTTGACGTCGGACAGTCCGTGCGGGGTGCCGGTCGAGATGATCGACCCCGGCGCCAGCGTCATGAATTCGGAAAACCATTCGATCAGAGTCGGAATGTCGAAAATGAGGTCGCGCGTGTTGCCGTCCTGACGCATTTCTCCGTTGACCCGGGTCTGAATGGACATCTCGTGCGGATTGGCGATTTCGGCCGCATCGACGATCCATGGACCGACCGGGCCGAAGGTATCGAAGCCCTTGGCCTTTATGGGCGGTCGATAGAAGTTCCCGACGAAATCCCGCACCGTGAAGTCGTTGCAGATGGTGTAGCCGGACACGTAGTCCATCGCGTCCTCGCGGCTCACGCGCCGGGCCGCGCGGCCGATCACGACGCCCAGCTCGCCTTCGTAATGCATGTAGCCGACCCCCGCCGGCCGGACGACTTCCGCCAGGTGGCCCACGACCGAGGACGGATTCTTGATGAACGGTATGGGCTCCGTGGGCAACTCCGCGAACTTCAGTTCGCGCGCATGGTCGGCGAAATTCAGGGCCAGGCCGTAGATGACCGTGTGGGGCGGCGGAAGCCAGCGCCAGGCCGCGGGCTCAAACGGTTCCCCGCCGGCAAGGCGGAAACTTCCGTCCCCGGCCACGCTGACTTCCACGGTTTGCCCGTCCACTTCGATGCGCGCCTTCTTCATGCCAGTTCCTGCTCCAGTCCGGCGAAAAACTCCAGGGATTCGGGGTTCGCCAGGGCCTTGCGATTGGCGACCTCCCGGCCGTGTATGACTTCCCGAACCGCCAGTTCGCTGATTTTCCCACTGATGGTTCGCGGAAGATCGGGGGCAATGATGATTCTTGAGGGCACGTGGCGGGGGCTGGCGTCGAGGCGCAGCGCTTCCCGCACCCGCTTCTTCAGCAATTCCCGGTCGACGGCTTCATCGGTCAGCCGCAGGAACAGGACGATGCGAACATCATCGTCGTATTCCTGGCCGACGGCCAGCGCCTCCGCGACTTCGTCCAGCGCCTCCACCACGCGGTAGATTTCGGCGGTGCCGATCCGGATTCCGCGCGGATTCAGCACCGCGTCGGATCGCCCGTGAATCACCAGGCCGCCGGTGCCGGTAATCTCGGCGTAATCGCCATGGGCCCACACGCCGGGAAACCTCGCAAAATAGGCCTGGTGATATTTCCTGCCGCCGGGATCGTCAAGGAAACCGAGCGGCATGGACGGAAACGGACGCGTGCAGACCAGTTCGCCGGTCCGTTCGCGAACCGGCCGGCCATCGGAATCGAATACGTCAACCGCCATTCCCAGCGCCCGGCACTGCATTTCCCCCCGGTGAACGCTGAGCATTGGGTTGCCGGCGATAAAGCAGCCGAGCAGATCCGTCCCGCCGGCAATGGACGCCAGCATGAGGTCGCTTTTCACTTCCCGGTAAACGTAATCGAAGCTTCGGGGCGCGAGCGGCGAACCGGTCGAAAGAAGCGCCCGCAAACGGGAAAGATCGGAAACGGCCCGCGGCCGCACTGCCGCGTTTTCCATGGCCTTCACGTAAGCGGCGCTGGCGCCGAACACGGTCACCTTCTCCTCACCGGCAATCTTCCAGAGTGCGTCCGGCGACGGATGCAGGGGCGAACCCTCGTACAGAACCAGCGTGCATCCCGACGCCAGTCCGCTGACCAGCCAGTTCCACATCATCCACCCGCAGTTCGTCAGGTAGAACATCCGGTCGTCGGGGCCGACGTCGGCATGCAGGCGATGCTCCTTGACATGCTGCAAGAGCGCCCCGCCGGCGCGATGCACAATGCACTTGGGCGCTCCGGTCGTGCCGGAGGAAAACACCACGTAAAGAGGGTGGTCGAAGGGGAGCTGTTCGTAGGATGGCGCTTCCGCCCGGCCCAGCTCGTCGTAAGGCACGGTCCTTGCATCCCGCGGAAGATCTCCGGCGCTACCGAGATTGGGCGCCATCACCGTCGTCTGCAGTCCGGGCAGGCCCTTGCGTATTTCCTGAAGTTCCGTCAGGCGATCGACGGGCCGCCCGCGCCAGTGATAGCCGTCCGCGGCGAGCAGCACCCTGGGCTCCAGTCGCCCGAACCGCTCAAGCACCGCGGGCACGCCGAATTCCTGCGAGCACGAGCTGAATACGGCCCCGATGCTCGCAGCGGCAAGCATGAAGACGATGGTCTCCGGAACGTGCGGCATCCAGGCCGCAACGCTGTGGCCGCGCTCCACTCCAAGGCTGCGCAGACCTGCCGCGACTCGCCCGACCTCTTCGCGCAATCGCCCGTAGCTCACTTCCCGCCGCCGGCCGGCTTCGTCACGATAGATCAGCGCGAGCCTTGTGTCTTCCTGCCACAGCAGGTTCTCGGCGAAATTGAGGCGCGCGCCGGAGAACCATTTGGCGTCCTGCATCCGCTTGCCCTCGGCGAGGGCGACGTTGAAATTCCTGCTGCTGCGAATCCCGCAGAAGCCCCACAGCCGGCCCCAGAAGCCCTCGGGATCGTCAATCGACCGGCGATGCAGGGCAGAGTAGTCGGAGAAGCCGGCTTCGCGCATGAACCGCGCCATGGCGCTGGCCCGCGCCCTTTCGGGCGGCGGAGTCCAGAGGGGAGCGCTCACGGCGCCGGAATTACCGGGAGGGCGCACGCCCTCCCGGTAACGGGAATCAGAAGCTCCAGTCCACTTGTATTCCGGCGGACCGCAGGTCCTGCGGCGCCACCATGACGCCGTGGATGTTGAACCGGAAACCTGTGAACTGCGTGAAATTCGTGTTCCGCACGGCAGCGACCCAGGTGTCCTGCTCCAGGGCGTTGTTGACGAAGAACTCCACGCGCAGGTTGTCCCGCTCGACTCCGGCGCGCAGGTTGGTCAGCCAATAGGCGTCCAGCCTGGCCAGGTTGCCGCCGTTGCCCGCCCAGGTCTTGCCGTAATACATGAAATCTCCGCGCACGAAGAAGTCCCAGTCGGCCGTCAGCGTGTCCATGTAGGTCAGGCTGGCATTACCCATCAAATTCGGGTAGCGTCCCGACTGGTTGCCGGCCAGGTTGCGGCTGCCGGTGATGTCCTGCACGAAGGTCGCGGCGAAGGTCGTGTATTCGTTGTCCTGCCAGGCGGCATTGACGCCGATCAGCCAGTTATCGGTAAGCGCCCAGGAGCTCTCCACTTCAATTCCCCAGAGCTCCGAGTCGCCCGGGAAGTTGAATTCCAGCGTGCGGGGCTGCTGCTGTGGTCCGGCCACACCATCACGATTGGCGGGGTTTTCGTCATCCTGGTAATAGACCACAAAGTTGGTAAACAACTGTGCCACCCATTCGTAGTAGTAGGCCGCCGCGCTGATCTGGCCGCGTCCGTCCAGCAGGGAAGCCTTGATACCGATTTCAATGGCGTCCAGTTCCTGGGTCGGGGTGGACTCTCCCGCTTCCGGGGCCTTGCGCCGGATCTGGTCGTACTCCGATTCCGTGCTGGGCATTCCGGTATCTCGGTCGATATACGGCTCCCTGAACGCCTCGCGGGAGGCGAAGATAAGGTTGGTATTCAAAACGCCGGGCAGGACACCGAGCGAATAACTGGCATAAACGTTGAGGTCGTCATTGGGATGCCAGCGAAGAATTACCCGCGGCACGATTTCGTTGTAGTCTGCGGCGAGACCGCCGGTCACCCGCTCGTCCGCCATGTAGCGGGCCTCGACGTCAATTGCGAACTGGTCTCCGAGGGGAATGGTCGTGGCGGCAAATATGCCGCGTGTCTTGGCAGTCTCGCCCTGGGCGGGGGGAAGCGATACAAACAGCGGCCCGAAACAACCGATGGCTTCCGGCAGGAAGCATGCCACCACCACGTCGCCCCCGACGCCGGACAGCGCGATTTCCTGCTCGGTGTAGTTCGCTCCCACCATCCAGCTGATCCGGCTGTCCGGCGAGGAGGTCAGGCGCAACTCGGCGCCCTTGTCTTCATTCCTCTGCGGGTCGGAAGTCCAGAAGGATTCGAAATCGGTCATGTCGAAGTCGCGAATCCAGTTCACGCCATGGTCGTTGTACGAGGCCTTGAACGACACGTCCATGCCGTTGGCGAACCCGTAGTCCAGTTCAATGCTGGAGCGGAAAACCTCCCGGCTCATGCCCATCGTGGTGCGGGAGGGCACGCCGTCCAGCGTCGTATGGTTCACGAGGTTCTGCACCAGCCAGTTCGAGCAATCCTCCGGACAGCGAGTCGGATGCGTTATCCGCGTGAAGATCTCGGGATACAGCGTGGTATTTACGGAAATATCGGGCGCGCCCGGTTCCCCCGGCAAGGGAACGCGACCGCATATGTATTGAGCGGGATGAAGCGTCGTGATGTTGCCGTCATTGTCCGGGCGCCGGATGGTCGTGCCGGTGCAGGTGTCCCAGTCGGAACCGGGCAGGTAGCCGACCGCGGGCGGTCCATCGTCGTCCTCATGATAGAAGAGGCGAACGCGCGCGGTGAAATTGTCGCTCGGCGCGGCAAGGAGCGTCAGGCTCATGGAATCGGAGGATTCCTTGCCCAGCTCGCCGCCGTCGTTGGCGGTGTACATTGACCCTTTGTTGTAGTCGCTGAAACCGATCTGGAAGGCCAGCCTGTCCTGGATAATCGGCCCGCCGTAGCTGGCGGCAACGTTGTACTGGCTGTACTGGCCCGCGGTGGCCCGCACCTTGCCTTCGAATTCCGTCAGGCTCGGATTGCGGGTTACGTAATTGATGGCGCCCGAAAACGTGTTGCGCCCGAAAAACGCGGACTGCGGGCCCTTGATGACTTCCACCCGCTCCACGTCCAGCATCGGAATGGACTGCGAACCGCCGGTGACGAACACGCCGTCCACGAACAGGCCGGCAAGTTGCTGATGGGGCGATCCTCTCGGCGGTGACATTCCGCGAAAGCGAATCACCGTGTTCTGCCGCCCCGGCCGATTGCTGGCGATGTTGTCCTGGAAGGACAGCCCGGTAGTCTGCAGGGCGATATCTCCCAGCGTTTCCAGCCCCGCCCGGCTGAGATCCTCGGCCGAAAAAACGGTGATCGACAGCGGCGCCTCCAGCAGCGATTCGTCACGCTTACGGGCGGTAACGATGATTTCCTCAAGTTCCTGCGCAGCAGCTCCCAACGGGATGCACAGGGCAAAGGCGGGAATTGCGACGCCAAGCAGGCGCAAGCGGAGCGTTCGGGCCATAGGGTCCCCTCCAGTTCGTACAGATGACCGCGCCGGATAATAGCATGCAGGCCGATAAATGCCCCTTCTTTCACAGTGTGCGCTCCGGCGCCGTGTACACTGCCCGCGCAATGAACGCGCGGGAAAGCATGGAATTCGACGTCATCGTCGTCGGGGCGGGGCCATGCGGCCTGGCGGCTTCAATCCGGCTGGCCCAGCTTGGCCGGGAAACCGGGCGCGAACTGAACATCTGCCTGCTGGAGAAGGGCGCGGAAATCGGCGCGCATATCGTTTCCGGCGCGGTGCTGGAAACCCGGGCCCTGGATGAGCTGTTGCCGGGCTGGCGCGATCAGGGCGCACCGCCCGCAACGCCCGTCGAAACCGACGATTTTCACTTCCTGCTGTCTCCCGGCCGATCCCTGCGCCTGCCGGGAGCATTCATCCCGCATCCCATGCGCAATCACGGCAATTGCATCGTCAGCCTGGGTGCGCTGTGCCAGTGGATGGGAACGCAGGCGGAGAACCTGGGGGTCAACGTGTTTCCCGGGTATCCGGCTTCCGGCGTCGTGTACGAGAACGGCCGGGTCGCGGGCGTGGTCACGGGGGAGATGGGCCGTGGGCGCGACGGGAGCGAAAAACCCGGCTACGACCCCGGAATCGAGCTGCGCGCTCCGTACACGGTCTTCGCGGAAGGCTGCCGTGGCCATCTCGGCAAGGAATTGATGCAGCGCTTCGATCTGCGCAGAGACAGCGATCCGCAGCACTACGGCATCGGCATCAAGGAGGTCTGGCGGGCGCCGGAGAAACGGCGCCGCCCGGGCGCCGTAGTGCATACGCTGGGCTGGCCGCTCGGACAGACGACCGAAGGCGGCGGTTTCCTTTATCACGCGCATGACGGCCTTGTTTATCTGGGATTCATCGTGGCGCTGAACTACCGCAATCCGTACCTCGATCCGTACGAGGAGTTTCAGCGCTGGAAGCACCACCCGCGCATTCGCGAGGTCATCGAGGACGGCGAGAGGATTTCATGGGGAGCGCGTGCTGTGAACAAGGGAGGCCTGCAATCGCTTCCGAAGCTCGCCTTTCCCGGGGGACTCCTGGCCGGATGCGATGCGGGCTTCCTGAATGGGGCGAAGATCAAAGGCAGCCATACGGCGATGAAGACCGGCATGCTGGCTGCCGAAGCCGTCTTCGATGCGCTCTCGGGCGATTCGCCGCCGGCGGTCCTGGAGGACTATCAGGACCGGATCAGCGGATCCTGGGTGCACGAAGAATTGTTCCGGGCGCGAAATTTCGGTCCGGCCCAGCACCGGTTCGGCTTGCTCGCCGGGTCGGCGTTTACCTGGCTGGACCTGAACATCTTTCGGGGGCGGCTGCCGTTCACGCTGCATAACCGAACGCCGGACCACGAGGATCTGCTGCCGGCGTCAAAGGCGCGCCGCATCGATTATCCGAAGCCGGACGGCAAAATCAGCTTCGACCGGCTTTCTTCGGTCTACCTCTCGGCAACGAATCACGAAGAGGACCAGCCATGCCACCTGGTCCTGGAGGACGAGGAATTGCCGATACGGGACAACCTGCCGGGCTTCGCGGAGCCCGCGCAACGCTATTGCCCGGCGGCCGTTTACGAAGTGGCCTGGGAAGGCGACACTCCGCGATTCGTCATCAACGCGCCGAACTGCATCCATTGCAAGACCTGCGACATCAAGGACCCGGCGCAGAACATCAACTGGGTTGCGCCGGAAGGGGGCGGAGGCCCGAACTACGCCGGAATGTAGGCCAACGTCGGGAGCGAGGGCGTTTCGCCCTCGCGGAAGGCGGGACGCCTTCCCTCCCGGGCGATGTCGGCGCCCCCAGGAGTTACGGGACTTCGACGGCGACGGCTACCGCCTCGCCACCGCCGATGCACAGGGCGGCGACGCCGCGGCCTCCGCCGCGGTCGCGCAGGGCGTGGATCAGCGTGACCAGGATGCGGGCGCCGCTGGCGCCGATCGGGTGGCCCAGCGCGCAGGCGCCGCCGCGCACGTTCACCTTCTCATGCGGCAGGGCCAGGTCGCGCATGGCGGCCATCGTGACGCAGGCGAAGGCCTCGTTGATCTCGAACAGGTCCACGTCGCCGACGGCCCAACCCGCTCTCGCCAGGACCTTCTCGATTGCCGGACCGGGCGCGGTCGTAAACCACTCCGGTTCGTCTGCGTGGGTGGCGTGACCGGCCACGCTCGCAAGGGGCTCGACGCCCAACTCCTCGGCACGGCTTTCACTCAGCAGGACCAGCGCCGCGGCGCCGTCCGAAATCGAGGAACTGGACGCTGCCGTGACCGTGCCGTCCCGGGCAAAGGCCGGACGCATGGCGGGTATCTTCTCCGGATCGCATCGACCCGGCTCCTCGTCATCGCTCACCGTCAACGTTTTGCCGCGGTACAGGTAATTCACTTCGACGGTCTCGGTTTCGAAGGCCTCGCGAGACGCCAGCGCGCGCGTTACGGACTCCACCGCGAACTCGTCCTGCTCCCCGCGGCTGAACCGGTAGCGGCGGGCCGTCTCCTCGGCGAAGAAGCCCATCATCTTTCCGTCATACGGGTTCTGGAGTCCGTCAAGAAACATATGGTCGCGCAGTTCCTTGTGTCCCATCCTCAGGCCGTCCCGCGCCTTCTCGACCAGGTAAGGAGCATTGGACATCGACTCCATGCCCCCGGCCACGATGGCCATTCCGGGGTCGGCCAGAATCCGGTCGTGCGCCAGCATCACCGAAAACAGTCCGGACCCGCACACCTTGCTGATGGTGGCGCAGGGGGTAGCGCTGGCCAGGCCGGCACCCAGCGCGGCCTGACGCGCCGGCGCCTGGCCCAGCCCGGCGGGCAGCACGCAGCCCATCAAAACTTCATCGATTTCGCCGGGCGGCAGGCCGCTGTCACCGAGGCAGGAACGGATAGCGGTCGCCCCCAGGTCCGTAGCGGAAACCCGGGACAACGCGCCCAGCATGGCGCCTATGGGAGTTCGCCGGGCGGCGGCGATGACGGCTTTTTCTGTGCTCATAATCGATCAGTCGACAAACAAGCGGCGTGTCAAGCGCATATTTTCGCATCAGAGCGTGCGCAGCGTGTCCCTGCAAGGCGCAGCCCGCAGGGAATGCTGCCTGCATTTCCAAGGGCTGCAACGCCGCAGGGGCGCACTACGCACGCTCCCGAAGGGCGCGACTCCCCTGGCCCGTGGCCGCGTTGCGCCCCTGGGCAATGGGAGGCGCCATTCCCGGCGGGACGCGCCTTGCCACGGGCCAGGGGAGTCGCGCTGATGCGAAAATATGCGCTTGACACGCCGCTTATGCCTGAAGCCGAAACGGATATGTTATTTTGGCTGTTCGAAAAAGGGTAGGTGGGGAGCCAAATGCGTTATCACTTTTTTGGGCCGGGAAAAGTACCCCGGATCGCTGTCATTGCCGGCGGCCTTTGCCTGTTGGCCGGCCCGGCGGCCGGAGACCAGCGCGTCAACGAGATGCTCGCGGTACAGCAGAGCGCGACGGCAGACGACCGGCAGGCGCAGGCCGAGGTCAATGCCCTGGCCGACGAGACCCAGGAGGCGGTCAGCGAGTACCGAGTGCGGCTGCAGGAGCTGGACCGGATTCGCCGCTACAACGACAACCTGCAGCGCACCATCGACGACCAGGATCGCGAAAAGGCTTCGCTCACCAGGCAGATCAACGAATTCGGCGATCTCGAACAGGGAATCGTTCCGCTGCTCATGGACATGGTCGAGGACCTGGACCGGTTCATTTCGCTCGACGTCCCGTTCCTGATGGATACGCGCCGCGACATGCTCACGGATCTGCGCGACCTGATGGACCGGGCCGATGTCAGCATCGCCGAAAAATACCGCCAGGTCATGGGCGCATACCAGACGGAGGCGGCAATCGGACGCAACATGGAGTCCTATCCCGGTGAACTGGAGATCGGGGGAGTCAACCGCAAGGTGGACTTTCTGCGCGTCGGCCGCGTGCTTCTGGCCTACCAGACGCCCGACCGCGAGGAAACCGGCTACTGGGATACGCGCAGCGGGGAATGGCGTTCGCTGGATGACAGTTACCGCAGCCCCATCACCGTGGGAATACGCATGGCGCGCCGGCTGGCGCCGCCGGACATCCTGACCCTTCCAATTGCCGCGCCCGAAGGAGGTCGGTCATGAACCGTTTGCTTGCATTGTCCGGTCTGGCGATCATCCTGGCGGGGCCCGCCACGGCCCAGGAAGAGGCACAGCCGGAAGCTCCCGGGGAGCAGGCCGATTCGGTACTCGAACTTCTCGAACTGGTCCGCCTGGAGGCCCGGGAAGGTTCCCGCCTCAACCGGGAACGGGTGGAGCGCTTTCGTCAGGCTCGCGACGATCGCCAGCGCATGCTTGAGGAAGTGTCCCGCGATCTGGCCGCGGAAGAGCGCCGCAGCAATACGCTGAACCGCCGCTACGAGCAGAACGAAAACGAGCTTGCGGACCTGGAGGAACGGCTTCAGATCCGGATCGGCAACTTCGGCGAACTGTTCGGCGTCGTACGCGACGTGGCCGGCGATACCGTCAGCCAGGTCGTGACGTCACTGGTGTCGGCGCAGTATCCGGACCGCCTCGATCTCGTTCGCGGCATGGCCGAGGCGAAGGAACTGCCCAGCCTGGAGGACCTGCGCGGCCTGCAGCTGATGCTGCTGGAGGAAATGGCGCAGTCCGGCCAGGTCGTACGTTTCGATGCGGAAATTACCGATCCGTCCGGCCAGACGAGCGCGGGCAACGTGATCCGCGTCGGCGCCTTCAACCTGATCCACGACGGCAAGTTCCTGACACGGGATGACGGGACCGGCGCATTGCAGATCCTTCCCCGTCAGCCCGCGGGCAGGTATCTCAGCATGGCCGAAGACCTCGGCGAAGCCACCGCCGGGCCGGTCGAAATGGCGGTCGACCCGACCCGCGGGCAATTACTGGGGATGCTGATCCAGGCTCCGGATCTTGGCGAGCGCCTGCAACAGGGCGGATACGTGGGCTACACGATCATCGGCATGGGCGCCATCGGCCTGCTGATCGCGCTTTGGCGGCTGGTCGTGTTGCAGGGCGCCGGCCGTCGAATACGCTCGCAGCTCAAGAGTTCCAGTGCGAACAGGGACAATGCCCTGGGACGGATCCTGGCCGTCTACGAGGAACACCAGACCGGCAATCTGGATGCTCTGGCGCTCAAGCTCGATGAGGCGATCATGCGGGAAGCGCCGATACTCGAACGCTACCAGGGCATACTCAAGGTTTTCGCCGCCGTCGCTCCGCTGCTGGGCCTGCTGGGCACCGTGGTCGGCATGATCATCACCTTCCAGCAGTTGACACTGTTCGGAACCGGCGATCCGAAGCTGATGGCCGGAGGCATTTCGCAGGCCCTGATTACGACCGTTCTGGGCCTGATCGTCGCGATCCCGCTGGTGCTGCTGCACAGCGTGGTCTCCAGTTCCAGCCAGGCGCTGGTGGAAATTCTGGAGGAGCAGAGCGCCGGCCTGATCGCGCGCAGGGCGGAAGGCGATGCCGCCGCGGCGGAGGCTTGAGGAGAGCAAGGCGGGATAACGGCGGGACACTGGCAGATGACTTTCCTGTTCGAAGCTTGGACTTCCATCCGCGGCTTTTTCGAGCTGGGCGGGCCCGTGCTTTACGGAATTCTTGCCGTCACCATGCTGATGTGGACGCTGATCGTCGAGCGGCTCTGGTATTTCTTCGGCGTTCTGCCCGAAGAAATGCGCGGCGCCCGGCAGTTGTGGGAAAGCGGACGCCGCGACGGTTCGTGGTTCGCCGCGAACCTTCGGCGCCTGATTCTTTCCGAGGTCGGCCTGAGCGCCAAGCGTAACCTGGGGCTGATACAGACGCTGATGCAGATACTGCCGCTGCTGGGCCTGCTGGGCACGGTGTGGGGCATGGTCCAGGTGTTCGAGATCATGACGGTGTTCGGCACCGGCAATGCGCGCCTGATGGCGGGCGGCGTCTCGCAGGCCACGATCCCCACGATGTCGGGGCTGGTCGCCGCGCTGTCAGGGCTGTACCTGTCGGCCTGGCTGAGGCAGCGGGCCAAGCTCAAGATGGAGGAGCTCGAAGACGCGCTGGAAATGCGGTTCGAGGAACAGCCCCGGGAGGCGTCCGCATGATCGAGCGCAAGCACCGCAAGCGGTCCCAGGAAGAGGCCGAGATCAACATCACGCCGATGCTGGACATCGTGTTCATCATGCTGATCTTCTTCATCGTGACCACCTCCTTCGTGAAAGAGCTGGGAGTGGACCTTGACCGGCCGTCGAACGCGCCGGTACAGGAGCAGAAGCGTTCCGAAGTGATCCCGGTCCGGATAGACGCCAACGGGCAGGTCTTCGTCGAGGACCGTCTTGTGCACGTGGGCGCGATCCGCGCCAACATCGTCTCGGGACTGGCCGGCAAGCCGGACGCCACGGTGGTCGTGATCGCGGACCGGAACGCGGATTCCGGCTTCATCGTGACGGTCGTGGACCAGGCGCGCGTAGCGGGCGCCGCGAAGGTTTCGCTGGCTGCCGCATCAAACTAGGAGCGAACCGGAATGCCGCAGATACGAAGACGAAAACCGGAAGAAGAGGGCGAGATCAACATCACGCCGATGCTGGACATCGTGTTCATCATGCTGATCTTCTTCATCGTGACCACTTCCTTCGTTAAGGAGCCGGGCATCAGTCCTTCCCGTCCCTTCGCGCAGACGGCGGCCACCAAGGAACGGGGCAACATCATGATCGCGGTTTCGCGCGACGATCATATCTGGATGAACAAGAATCGCGTGGAACTGACCGGGGTCCGCCAGATGGTCGAGGCGGCGCGCGCGGAGAACCCGGAGAGCAGCGTTATCATCGTAGCGGATCAATCCGCGTCCACCGGCATGGTGATCGACCTGATGGACCAGGTCCGGGTTGCCGGCGTGACCAGCATTGCATTGGCTGCGGAAGGCGAGGAATAGAGATGAACCGGACAAGATGGCGTATGGCCGGGTCGATCGGCGGCGGCGTATTCGTTGCGCTGGTGCTTTTTTTGTTCATGAACACACTGATTACCGGAGGGGGGGGCCAGCAGGGCGCCGCCACAGCGGGACAGATCGTGGACCTGATACGCGTGCAGGAGGACGAGATCGTCCAGACCAAGAAGCGGGTCAGGCCCAAGAAGCCGCCGCCGCCCAAGGATCCGCCGCCGCCGCCGAAGCTGAAGGTATCCAGCGAAGCCAAGCCTCAACAGAATCCCATGCGCCTCGATCTCCCCAGGATCGATGTTTCGGGAGCTGCCGGTGGCGGCCCCTTCATCGGCAGGTGGGAACCCGGCGATCCGGCGGCCGAGGGCGAAGCGGTGCCAATCGTGCGCATCGACCCGCAGTGGCCCCGCGAGGCCCTGATGGACGGCACCGAGGGCTACGTCAGGTGCAGAGTGCTGATCGGCCCGGACGGCAGCGTGCTGGACGTGGAGGTAATCGAGGCCGCTCCTGGCCGCCTGTTCGTGCGCAACGCGGTGCGGGCCGTGCGCCGCTGGAAATTCAAGCCGCGGATAGTGGATGGCGTCGCCGTGGAGCGGTGGGCCACGACGAGCATCATTTTCCAGCTGGACAGCGCCTGAATGGGCAGACGCCTGGCGCCGTTGGCATTGCTGGTGCTGGCGCCGCTGGCGGCCGCGCAAACGGATCTCGGCAACCTGCCGCAGTGGCACCCGCTGCGGGCCGGCCGCGTGGCGGAAGAACGGGAGGAGCCGCCTGCGTCCATGAGCGAGAGTTTCTATCGACGGCTTTCGCGCACGCATGAACTGCTGGACGAGGACAATCTGACCGAAGCGCTGGACCTGATGGACCGCATCCGTACGGACCGGCTAAGCGACTATGAGGCCGCCCAGCTCTATCAGACCTACGGCTTCGTCTACTCGCAAATGGAAAGGGAAGGCGATGCCTTCGAAGCGTTCGAGAGATGCCTTGAACTGGACGCCCTGCCGACTATGGTGCAACAGGGCATCGTGTACTCGGTCGCGGGCTACTACTCGGGCGAGGAACGATTCCGGGAATCCAACGACACGCTGATGCGCTGGTTCCGCTACGAAGCGGAACCCCGGTCCGAGGCTTACATACTGATGGGCGCCAATTTCGCACAGCAGGAAATGATGCCGGACGCCTTGCCCTACGTGATTCGCGCCAACGAGTTGGCCGAGACGCCCAACGAGAGTTGGCGAAACCTGCAACTGGCCATCCACGTTGAGTTGCGCCAGGTTCCCGAAGCCATCGAGTTGTTGAAGGAAAACATCGGAATCTGGCCGGACAAGCTGCGCTTCTACCAGGTTCTGTCCGGTCTGTACATGGAGACCAACAACGACGAAGGCGCACTTTCCGCGCTGACCATTCCCTGGCATCGCGGCATGCTTGAAGTGGAATCGGACATTCTGAGCCTTGCCCGGCTCAACCTCTTTCTCGAGAACCCGGCACGGGCCGGTGAAATCCTGAGTCAGGCGATGGAGCGGGGCCATGTCGAGGAGAACTTCGATAACCTCCGCCTGCTGCTGAACTCGTGGACCATGGCGCGCGAAATGAACCGCGCCGTGAACGCGATCGACAAACTCGCCGAACTCGCGGACGACGGCGAGTTCTTCCATCGCAAGGCCATGCTGCTGAACGAGACCGGCGACTGGGACGGCGTGGTGGACTCCTGCGCTCGTGCGCTGGAGAAAGGCGGGCTGGAGAATCCCGGCGAGGTATGGATACTGCAGGGCGTGGCGCTGGCGGAACTGCGGCGTTTCGACGAGGCCATCGAGGCGTTCGAAAGCGCAAAACGCGACGGATCCGACAACATACGCCGCAACGCCAATGCCTGGATCGGCTACGTCAGGGACCGTACCGGAGACAGCTCTTCTTAGCGTCGATTCCGCCTTCTCATTGCTCCCTTCTTCCGGGAGTATTGGAGGCAGGGATGCCGGAGCAAGCTACAGGGATGTATTCATGCGTCTCCCGGAAGAAGGGAGCAATGAGAAGGCTACGGTGGGAGTGCGGCGGAATTAATCCTGAGCCAGCGCGGCCTTCATGGCCTTCCGGCATTCCTGCGCGAGCCGCTCGGCCTTTTGGGAACGGGACCCGGTCCCCGTTACGCTGATGGGATCCAGAAAGCGCACCTCGATTCCGGAGGGCGTGAACAGCCAGGAACCCGAAGGCAGCAGGCGGCGGCAACCGCGAATGGCCACGGGAACGACCGGCAGTCCTCCGGCGGCGGCGGCGGCAAATGCCCCTGGCCGGAAGGGCAGCAGTCCGGGTTCCGGACGAAAGGTTCCCTCCGGGAAAATCGCCAGCGATTGTCCTGAGCGGGCGGCCCTGAGCACTGTCCGCACATCGGCGATGCGCTCCTTCCCCTGCTCCCGTTCCACGAACACGGCGCCGATACGGCTGAGCATTCGGCCGGCGAGCGGCACCGAGCGCATCTCGCGCTTGATGACCAGCCGGAAGCCGGGAGGCAACAGGGCGCATAGCAGGATTCCGTCGGCGAAACTCTCATGATTGGCGGCAACCACACAAGGCTCCGCCGGCAGGTTCTCGAGTCCATGCACCCGGGGCCAGGCGCCGCCAAGTCGGAATATGACCCGCGAAGCCCTGCGGGCCAACCTGCTGCATCGTTCCACTCCCGGTAGAACCACGATCACCAGGGACGTGGTGAGCGCGATCGTCCAGAACACGGCCCAGCCCCAGAGCGTGTAAGGGATTTTCCGAAGCCGCGTCATAATTGGAATTCTATGGCTAGTGTGCTGTTCCATGAGTTCCTTGCCTTTCAGAGCGGGCCTGAAGCGTCAATGCAAGGCGCCGTCCGCAGGGAATACGTCCGTATTGCCCAGGACGGCAACGCCGCAGTGGCGCTTCAGGCCCGCTCCCGCAGGGCGTGTCTCCTGTGGCCCGTGGCCGCGTTGCGTCCCTTGGCAATGGGAGAAACCATTACCGGCGGAACGCGCCTTGCCACACGCCACATGGGACACGCTGAAAGGCAAGGAACTCATGGGACAGCACACTGACCCCGAACTTCTTGATCGCTTTCTTGACGCGATGTGGTCGGAACAGGGGCTCGCCCGCAACACGCTTGCCGCGTACGGTTCCGACCTCCGGCTGCTGGAACGGTGGCTGGGCAGGCGCGGCAAGGAACTGACGGACGCCGGCAAGCCGGACCTGCTGGCCTTCATCGGCGAACGGACCGCGGACGGCGTCAATGCCCGCACGCTTTCGCGGCAACTCTCCACCGCGCGGCGCTTCTACGGCTACCTGGTGCGGGAGGGCCTGATCGATCGCGATCCTTCGGCGCAGATCGCCACCCCGCGCGTGGGACGACCGCTGCCGCACTCCCTGTCGGAGAACGAAGTGGAGAACCTGCTGGCCGCGCCCTCGTTGTCGGACCCGCTCGGAGTGCGCGACCGGTGCATGCTGGAGGTGCTGTACGCGACCGGCCTGCGGGTCAGCGAACTGATCGGTCTGACCGTATCTCAAATGAACCTGGCCAATGGAGTACTCCGGGTCGAAGGCAAGGGGTCGAAAGAGAGACTGGTCCCGCTGGGAGAGGAAGCCGCCGATTGGGTGCGGAAGTTCCTGGATGGCGCCCGCCGCGAAATCCTCGGGGAGAGGATCAGCGACGCGCTTTTCCCCACCCGCAGGGGCGCGGCCATGACCCGTCAGGCGTTCTGGCAGCGGCTGCGCAAGCACGGCGCCGCCGCCGGTATCGCGGAAGGTCTGACTCCGCATACCTTGCGGCACGCCTTCGCCACGCACCTGCTGGATCATGGCGCCGACCTGAGGGTCGTGCAATTGCTGCTGGGGCACAGCAGCCTGTCGACGACGCAGATCTACACGCAGGTGGCGCGCAAACGCCTGCGCGACCTGCACCGCAAGCATCACCCCCGGGCGTAGCCGGAGGGGTCTTCACGTCCTATCCCGTTCGGGAGTTTGTGAGCCACTGGCGGCACTGCCGTCAGAGCGGAACAAAGCTCCATGGATGGATTCATGCGTCTCCCGAACGGGATAGGACGTGAAGACCCCGTATTACGATCGAGGCCTAGCGAATCTCCAGGACGAGTTTGCCGCGGGTGAGGTTGGCCTCCATCATGGCGTGCGCCGCTTCGGCCTGTTCCAGCGGAAACGAGCGTTGCACGACGGGGCGAAGTTCGCCGGACTCCAGCAGCGGCCACAGCCGCTCGCGCACCGCAACGGCAATTTCCGCCTTCTCTTCGTTCGAACGCGGCCGCAGCGTCGAGCCGGTAATCCACAAGCGCGACATCATCACTCGCCGGATATCGAGTTCCGTCTTCGGCCCGCCCAGGGCCGCAATGAGCACCAGCCGGCCGCCGGCCCCGAGGCTACGGAGATTGTCGCGAAGATAGGGCGCGCCCACCATGCACAGCACGATATCCACGCCCTTTCCGCCGGTTGCGGCTTTCAGCACCGCGGGCCAGTCTTCGGTCCGATAGCAAGCGCCGCCCCAGGCGCCGAGGTCCTGGCAGAAGCGCACCTTCTCCTTGCTGCCGGCGGTCACGAAGACACGCGCGCCGAGGGCCGTGCCAATCCCGATGGCTGCGGTTCCGATTCCGCTGGCTCCCCCGTGCACCAGAACGGTGTCACCTTCCCGCAACCTCCCGGCGTCCACCAGATTGGTCCAGACGGTAAACCAGGTTTCCGGAATGGCCGCGGCCTCCGTCATGGAAACGCCGCTCGGAACCGGAAGACAGAGGGCTGCCGGCGCCACGCAATATTCGGCGTACCCTCCACCCGGAACCAATGCGCAGACGGTCTCGCCCACGGCCGGCCTTTCCACCCCCTGACCGACCGTGTCGACATGGCCCGCCACTTCCAGCCCCGGCCATTCCGGCGCGCCGGCGGGCGGCGGATAGATGCCCTGGCGCTGCATGCAATCGGGCCGGTTTACCCCGGCGGCGGCCACCCGGATGAGCACTTCTCCAGGGCCCGGGACCGGACGAGGGTGATCTTCGACAGCCAGGACTTCGGGGCCTCCGGGCCTGGAAATGGCGACTACGCGCATGTCTTAAGATTAGCGTATGCAGAAACCAGCCGGTAGCGATACAGACATCGTCGAGTTGCGTTCGGGCGTGCGCGACACGCTGGGACGGCCCTTGCGGGATCTCCGTATTTCGGTCATGGACCGGTGCAATTTCCGCTGCCCCTATTGCATGCCGGAAGACATCTACGATCGCAATTTCCGCTTTCTTTCCAGCCGCGAACGCCTGTCTTTCTCCGAAATTGTGCGATTGACCCGGCTGTTCGCCCGAATGGGCGCCTGCAAGCTGCGTATCACGGGCGGGGAGCCGCTGTTGCGCGCAGGCCTCGCCGACCTGATCGGCGACCTCTCGCGGCTCGAAGGCGTCGAGGATATCGCGCTCACCACCAACGGCGTGCTGCTCGCGCAGCAGGCGGCGGCGCTCACCGCCGCCGGGCTGGACCGTGTGACGGTCAGCCTGGATGCAGTGGACGAAGAGCTGTTCCGGCGAATGAGCGGGGGCAGGGGACGCCTCGAGGCCGTACTGGATGGAATCTCCGAGGCGCGCGCGGCCGGATTGGACCCGATAAAGATCAACGCCGTAATCCAGCGCGGCGTGAACGACGGCCATGTGCCCGAACTGGTCGATTTCTTCCGGGGGACCGGAACGATACTCCGGTTCATCGAGTACATGGACGTGGGCACGATCAACAACTGGAACGAAACGCAGACCGTGCCGGCCGCGGAAATCGTGGAAACGATCCATCGGCGCTGGCCCCTGCGGGCGCTGGAGGCCAACTACCATGGCGAAGTCGCCCGGCGCTACGAATTCGTGGACGGCCAGGGGGAAATCGGATTCATTACTTCCGTCTCCCAGCCTTTCTGCGGCTCCTGCAACCGCGCCCGCCTGTCCTCCGATGGGCGGCTCTTTACATGCCTGTTCGCCTCCGAGGGGCTCGATCTGCGCGGCCCGATGCGCGATGGCGCACCCGACGATGCGCTGCTGGACCTGATGAGGGGCCGCTGGTCCAGGCGCGCGGACCGCTACAGCGAGCTGCGCAGTTCGGGCCGCGCGGGAGCGGGGACAGACAGAAAAGTGGAAATGTATTACATCGGCGGTTAGTATGCGCGCGGGGGAGCTCATTTGAGTTTGCACTATCATTCACGCTGAAGCGCTAAGGGTGGTAGGAAGACATGGCGCTAAGTAGACGAATTCTTTCGGTAGCCGTCCTGGCTGCATGGCTTGGACTATCGGGCGCGGCCGGCGCGCAGGACGAGTCCCCGATATCCGCGAACCTCGCCGTAACGACGGACTACGTATTCCGCGGCTACACGCAAACAGGCGAGGATCCGGCGATACAGGGCGGACTCGACTGGGCGGATTCCAGCGGCTGGTATGTGGGCGCCTGGGCATCCAATATCGATTTCGGTCCGGGCGACGACGCCTCCATCGAAGTGGACATTTACGCCGGATATGGCTGGGAAGCGAACGGCGTGAGTTATGACGTCGGTTTGCTGTACTACGCGTACCCAGGCGCCGACAGCAATTCCGGCTATGACTTCATCGAAGCCTATGCCGGCCTTGGATTGGACCTGAAGGCGGTTTCGCTGTCCGGGGCCGTGCATTACACGCCGGACAATTTCGGCGAAACCGGCGCCGGCTGGTATATGACCGGCGGTCTTTCGAGAGGGCTGACGGACGCCCTGAGCGTCGATGCGAACGTGGGCTTCTCGCAGGTGACGGAAGATTTCGGCGAGGACTACCTGGACTGGAACCTCGGGCTGAGCTATGCGTTCTCCCGGCTTGCGCTCGATCTCAGGTATCACGATACGGACGCGCCGGACTGTGCCGGATCATGCGATGCGCGGGTGGTCTTGAGCCTTTCGGCGGAGTTCTGATTCATGAACACTGACTTTGTCCTGAACACCTTTGCGTTCCTCGTCTGGGGAGCGCTGATCATGTGGATGTGCGCCGGCTTCACGATGCTGGAAGCCGGTTCGGTGCGGACCAAGAACGCATCGGTCATTTGCCTCAAGAACATCGGCCTCTATTCCATCGCCGGGCTGACCTTCTACCTGGCCGGCTATAACCTGATGTACCTGGACGTGGGCAACCTCGCCGGAACGCTGAGCTTGGGCTACGGGCCGTCCGCCGAAGAACTTGCGCTGCTCGAGGCGGTGGGCGCGGAAGCCCCCGCGCCGGAAATCGCGGCGGCGGCGGAAGCGGCGGCCGCAAACCAGTATTCCGTCATGTCGGACTGGTTCTTCCAGATGGTTTTCGTAGCGACCACCGCGTCGATCGTTTCCGGCACGCTGGCGGAACGCGTGAAGCTCTGGTCCTTTTTCGTCTTCACCGCGGTATTGACCATGATCATCTACCCGCTGGTGGGCGCCTGGACCTGGGGCGGAGGCTGGCTGAGCCAGTTGGGCTTCAGCGATTTTGCCGGTTCCACCATCGTGCACTCGACCGGTGGCTGGGCCGCGCTGGCGGGCGCCATCGTCGTGGGCCCGCGTCTCGGCAAGTTCCGCGCCGCCGGCGGCGTGAAGCCGACTCCGCCTTCCAACGTACCCGCGGTCACGCTGGGCGTCTTCATACTCTGGCTGGGCTGGTTCGGGTTCAACGGCGGCTCGCAGCTGGCGCTGGGCGGCGTAGAGAACGCCGTGGCGATGAGCATCGTGCTGGTCAACACGAACCTGGCCGCCGCCGGGGGCGTGCTGGCCGCGCTGATCGTATCGCGACCGCTGCGCAAGCGGGTGGACCTTATGGGGGTGCTGAACGGCGCCATCGCCGGCCTGGTGTCGATTACGGCCGGCCCGGACATTCTGCCGCATGGGCTGGCCATCCTGATCGGCGCCGTGGGAGGCGTGGTCTGCACCGCCGGAATGGTGCTGCTCGAGCGCTTGCGAATCGACGATGTGGTGGGGGCCGTGCCCGCCCACCTGTTTGCCGGCATATGGGGCACGCTCGCGGTCTGCATTGCCGGAGGCTACAGCTTCGGAGTACAATTGCTCGGCGTCGTGGTCATCGGAGTGTTCGTTTTCGGCGCTTCGTGGGTAACTTGGACGCTGATTGCGAAAGCCATGGGAGCCCGGGTGACCGAGACGGTAGAGGAATTGGGCCAGGATGTTGCCGAACTGGGCATAGAGGCCTATCCCGAATTCGTGCTGATGCCCGATAGTGATTGATTGACCTGCTTTAGGAGCAAGAATGGATATCCCAATTGAGCGCAACAACGGAACGCTGATCGCCGCTCCGGCAGGGCGCATAGACGGCTTTAACGCCCAGGATTTTCACCAGACCCTGACCGGCGCCATCAGCGGCGACGACACGGCCGTGCTGGTTGACATGAGCGGTCTGAACTACATAAGCAGTGCGGGTTTGCGGGCCGTTCTCATGATCGCCAAGGCGCTCTGGCAGCGCAAGGCCAAGTTCATGTTGTGCTCACTGTCGGGCTCAATAGGCGAAGTGTTCAAGATGAGCGGCTTCGACAAGATCATCGAAATCCACGACAGCAAGGACGACGCGCTGGCAAAACTGGGATAGGCCCGCGCGGCCCCTCGTGGTGGGAGGGCGTCCCGCCCTCCACGAGGTCGGGACGACTTCGCTCCCAGGAAGCGCTCAGGTCGAAGAGTCTTCAACCTCCAGCGAGAGCGGGAGCCGTACTACCATCCGGGTCGATTCTCCCGGTTCGGTATCGACCGCGATTTCACCTCCGTGCTGACGCACGATGTCGTTCGACAGCGCCAGCCCCAGGCCGGTGCCCTGGTCGGTCGGCTTGGTCGTGAAGAACGGATTGAAGATCTTCCCGATAATGTCGTCTGGAATGCCGCCGCCGTTGTCGTGAATCGCAACCTCGACGCTGTCTGAGGTCCGGCGTGTCGACAGCTTGAGAAACGGTTCGTAGGCGCCGTTGCCGCCCTCGGCGTTTTCCTTGACCCGGCGGTCATGCGTGGCGTGGCAGGCATTGGTAACGATGTTCAGGAACACGCGTCCCAAGTCCTGCGGCACCACGTTCAGTTGCCTCATTTCGGGACTGTAATCTTCTTCAATGGCGAGGTTGAAGTTGGTGTTGGAGGCGCGGGCGCTGTGGTAGGCAAGCCTCGCGTGTTCTTCCAGCAGGGCATTGATGTCGGTTGGCTGGGGGTCACCTGAGCCGCGCCCCATCTTGAGCATGTCGCGCACGATCCGGTTGGCGCGCAATCCATGGTGAGTGATCCGCTCCAGGTTGGAACCGAGGTCGCCGCAAATTTCGTCGATCAGGCCCCGGTCGTCCTCGCTCAGGCTCCCGTCGCCTTCGTCGAAGACTTCCTTTAGCTCCACCACCAGTTCCGACGACACCTCGGAGAAGTTCTTGACAAAATTCAGCGGGTTCTGGATTTCGTGCGCTACGCCGGCGGTCAGTTCTCCCAGCTCGGCCAGCTTTTCGCGCATGACGATCTGGTTCTGGGCCCGCTTCAGGTCATCGAGAACCTGCTCCAGCTCTTCGTTCTTGTCGCGCAGTTCCTGCGCCATGCGCTCGACCAGGTCCAGCCTCTGGGCCTTGAGAGAGGCCTCGCGGAATACTTCCAGCGCCGCGGCCATGTCCGCGACCTCGTCGCGTCCGCTCACATCCACCCTGGTCTTGAGATCGCCCGCGGCCATTCGGCGCATGCGGCTCGAAAGCCCCTCCAGCCGGCGCAACAGGCTGCCGATGAAGAGCGATCCCATGAGCAGCGCGGCGACAATCGCCACTCCGGTAACGCTCAGCAACAGGACCTGGCCGGTATCGATGGCCTCGTTGGCGATGCCGGTCGATTCGCGGGCGCTGTCGCGCGCGCCGCTCACCATGCTTTCGGCCTCGGCGCCGAGCTCGATCTCCAGGGTACGGTTGTCCGCCAGCAAACGTCTTTCCTGTGCGGCCAGGTCGAGTTCGCGCCGGCGCAACGCAAACGCCGCTTCCCCGCCGCTGCCCAGTTCATGCAGGCGTTCGGTAGCCGCCATCAACTCCGCGGGTTCAGGCGGGTCGCGCAGGGCCGCCAGGTTTCTGGTAATCGCCTCCGATGCTGATTCAAAACTCTCAAGCAGCGGTTCGAGCAATTGTGGATCGCCAACAATGAAAGCCCGGTCCAGCAATTGCACGGCGTTATCCACGTTCACCTTGAGATCGGCCAGGCGCCTGTAACGGGCCAGCTCGCCCTCCGAGATGTGCTGCTCTCTGGGCGCCGGCTCGGAATCCAGGTCCCGATAGCCGGTCACGGTGAAGAAATACTGGTCGTCGATTGCCGGTCCCAGCAGTCGTTGCAGGCTTTCGTGCAGGACCGGAATTTCCTGCTGCAGCCGCCCGGCCTGATCGGCGATCAGAAACCGCTCCTCCACCGACCGATCCAGCTGCTCGATATTGGCCAGCAGGGCGCCGGCCCGGTCGCGCATTCGCTGAATGACCGGATTGTCGCTGGCCTGCGCTTCAAGCGCGTCTATCCGCGATTCGAATATCTCCCGGTTCGAAGCCACCGAGGTCCGCACATTCTCCAGTTCCTCCAATGTTCCCGCCGCCGCAAGCCGCGGGGCCGCGGCCACCAGTGTTCGGCTTTGTTCGGCTACTGCAAAGGCGCCGGTAATCTGGGGAAGGCTGCGATCGACAACGCCCCGCTGGGCATCGGCAACCGTGTTGAAGGCGAACCAGCTGTTGACGCTCGCGAGCACAAACAGCAGCAGCGCCGCGCTGATCCCCATGTACATGCGGACCGAAATTTTGTGCCGTTTCTCAAGAATCCGCGCAATACGCGACTTGAGCGCGCCGTTACCGTTGTCCCCTCCGGTATTCATCACCGCGCCCCGGGTGTATCCATCGGCAGATATTCACCGTCCGGGCTCACGACGGTCAGGTAAACCGCATCCGATCCCTGGTAATCCTCCACCCCGAACTCGAGCGAGAATCCCCCAAGATCGATCCGTCCCGCATCGCGCAGCATTGGCAGCACCAGGTCGCGGCGCGGGTCCGGTCCGCATTGCTCCATCGCCACGACGGCCATGCGTCCGGCCAGGTAGCCCTCGAGAGAAACGAATCCGGGCTCGGCTTCCGGAGAAGTCTCCTTCAGCGCCGAAAGATAGTCCTGCACTACCGGAAGCGCCTCGCCCATCAGGGGTGGAACCACCTGCGTCATGAGCAGCCCGGCGGAACCCAGGCTTTCGCTGCTCAGGTTCCGGATCAATGCGTTGCCGCCTGCAAAGGAGGTCGTCATGAAAACCATGTCCAGCCTGAGCTTGCTGCTCCAATTCAGAAAGGCGGCCACGGGCGCCGGAGCGCCCACGATGATGACCGCTTCCGGATCGCCCTCCATCACGTCGAGCAGGGTCGTCTTGACCGCGATGGTGTTGCGCGGATAGACCGCGATGGCCGCCGGCTTGAGTCCTCGCCGCTCCATGGCCAACTGGGCGCCGCGGAAACCCGCGCGGCCGAACGAATCGTCCTGATAAGCGACCGCCACGCGCGTCAGGCCCCGGCGGGTCAGGAACTCCATCATCGCCTCCGTTTCCTGGTAGTAGGAGGCGCGCAGGTTGATTACGTTCCGCCATTGCCCGTCGCGCAGAAAGGGGGCGCCGGTGAAAGGTGCGATGTAGGGCACTCCGGCAGCCGCCGCGACCGGCACCGACGATCGCGCGGTCGGGGTGCCGACCGCTCCGATCAGCGCGAACACCTGACGCTCATTGATCAGCGTGCGCATGTTCTCGATCGCGGCCTCCGGCTCATAGCCGTCGTCGAGCGAGATCAGTTCCAGCCGCCGGCCGTGCACGCCTCCGTTCCGGTTGGCCTCATGAAAAGCAGCCTCGATTCCGGCCCGCATCGCCTGACCCAGCCCGCTGGCCGGTCCGGTGAGCGCCGCCGACTGCCCGAACAGAATGCGCTCCGCATCGACGCCCGGCTCGGCCGAAACCCCCGCAAAAGCCGCCAGCCCGGCGACCAGAACCAGCCCGCGCATGCCCACCCGTAACGCCACGCTATCCGCCGCGGGCGGCTAAAGCCGGGTTACCAGCGTCAGCCGGTTGCGGTTGCCCTCCCGGGCGTACTTGACCTCGTCCATCATCTCCCGCACCAGATACACGCCCAAGCCGCCCATTCGCCGTTCCTCGATGCCTGCGTGGAGGTCCGGGGCTGGTGATTCCGTCAGGGGATCGAAGGGACTGGCTTCATCGATGAATTCGATGGTTACGCTGTCATCCGCGGCCAGGAGTCGGAATTCCAGTTCCTGGGATTCATCGTTGCCGTAGCCGTGGTCGATGATGTTCAGCCCCAGTTCCTCCACCACAAGCTTGACCTTGAAGACCAGTTCGTCCGGCCACTGTTCCAGCCGGGCCATTTCGTCAATGGCTTTCTCGACCAGCTCCAGTTGCCCGTGGCTGGCATGAATCTTCAGGCGGATTTCGCCGCTCATGACTGCGAATCAGTCCTCAGCAGCACCAGGCAGGTGATGTCGTCCGACTGCGGGCGGTCGCCCGCAAATTCCCGCACCGCCGCGAACACGGCGTCATTTGCCGCCCGCGCGCTCTCCAGCGTGGCGTTCGCGAAAACCTCCAGCAGGCGATCCATGCCGAATTCCTCGCTGCCCAGGTCTTCCGCCTCGGATATGCCGTCCGTGTACATCACCAGCGCCTCGCCCGGTTCCAGCTGCGCCTGATCCGTGCTGAACCCGAACTGCGGAGCAACCCCCAGCGCCACCCCGCCGGTGAGCGGCAGGATGGTCGAGGACCCGTCCTTGTGGACGATCAGTGGCGGATTGTGTCCACCGTTGGCGTAACGCACCAAACCGGTTTCCGGATCGTACACGGCGTAGAAAAGCGTCACGAACATGTTGGCTTCGTTACCGTCCTGGAGCTGATCGTTGACCACGGTAACGACGGTGCCGGGGTCTTCATCGCCGAGCGCCGCGCCCTTCAACAGGGTGCGGCTGGACATCATGAACAGCGCCGCGGGTATGCCCTTGTCGGACACGTCCGCGATGGCCATTCCCAGGCGCCCATGCTCCAGCCGGATGATATCGAAGAAATCGCCGCCCACGTTCCGGGCCGGCGCCATGCTGCCGTACAGTTCGTACTGCTCGTTCTTCGGAAATTGCTTGGGCAGGATCGACTGCTGCATGCTGTTGGCGACGTCCAGTTCGCTTTGCAGCGTCAGCAGCTTGTCCTTCGAGGCTTCGGCCTCGCGCCACATCTCCAACTGGCGCAGGCCGCGGTCGATCGTGACTCTCAGGTCGTCGAAGTCGATCGGCTTGGTAACAAAATCAAAAGCGCCGCGGTTCATCGCAGCGCGAATGTTCTTCATGTCCCCGTAGGCGGAAATGACGACCGAGCGGAGATCGGTATCGATATCCGGGATCTTCTCCAGCAGCGTCAGGCCATCCATGCGCGGCATGTTGATGTCGGAAAGCACCAGGTCGATGTCGCTGTGTTCGCCCAGGGTTTCGAGCGCCTCGACGCCGTCGCCAGCGAAAAGAAACGCGTACTGCCCGGAGCGGATCTCGCGCCGCATCCGCTGCCGGACCAGTTGCTCCAGGTCCGGCTCGTCATCGACCATCAGAATCTTGTGTTGCGCCTGCATCGCAATTCAGCCTGCTTGTGGCCACAAATGAATGCCCATTGTATATGGGCGATACGGCGGGGTTGCCGCCGATCAGGCCTGAAGCATGCGCTCCACGGCAAGCCGCGCGCGGTCCGCGATTTCCGCCGGAACCTCGACCCGCGGTTCGAGCGTTTCCAGCGTGTGCAGTATCTTGGGAAGGGTTATGCGCTTCATGTGCGGACAGAGATTGCACGGGCGCACGAACTGCACGCCGGGATGCTCCACGGCCACGTTGTCGCTCATCGAGCACTCGGTCACCATGACGACCCGGCGCGGCTTGTTTTCGCCCACGTAGCGGATCATTGCCGATGTGGAGCCGACGAAATCGGCCTCGGCAAGGACGTCGGGCGGGCATTCCGGATGGGCGATGACCTGTATGCCGGAGTGCGACCGGCGATAGGAACGGATTTCGTCCGCCGTGAACCGCTCGTGCACTTCGCAGCTCCCTTCCCAGAGAATAATCTCCACGTCCGTCTTGCCGGCCACATAGCGTCCCAGGTATCCGTCAGGCAGGAAAATCACGCGGTCCACGCCCAGCGACTCGACGATCTTCACGGCATTCGCAGAAGTGCAGCAGATGTCCGACTCCGCCTTCACTTCCGCGGAGGTATTGACGTAGGTGACTACGGGAACGCCGGGGTATTTCTGCTTCAGCAGACGCACGTCCTCGCCGGTAATCGCGGCAGCCAGCGAACAGCCGGCTTCCAGATCGGGAATCAGCACGGTTTTTTCGGGCGCCAGGATCTTCGATGTCTCGGCCATGAAGTGAACGCCGCACATCAGGATCACGCCGGCGCCGGCCCTGGCGCCAAGGCGGGCCAGTTCGAGCGAATCGCCCGAATAGTCCGCAACGCCGTGAAAAATTTCGGGGGTCTGGTAGTTGTGCACCAGGATTACGGCATCACGCTCTTTCTTCAGTTCGTTGATGCGGGCGATATACGGCGCATGCACGGGCCACTCCACGTCGGGAATTACGTCGGTCAGGCGGCTGCGGACCGCCGCAGTCATCTCCTGCACCCGGGGGGTGTATTCCAGTGCTCCTGTCACCTGTGCCTGCATTGGCTTACTCCATTGGCGGGGCTGTAATGCTATAAGTGAGCATAAGTCTTGTCAAATCCCTTCCCGCAAAACGGAGCGGGTCTAAAATGGCTGCGTGACCGAACCGATCAGCGTGGAACTCAGCGCCGTGGTGCTGACCGTCGTGGACGACGAGCCGCGGGTCCTGGTCCTGCCGGGCGGTCCTTTGGCCCGTTTGCCTTCCGACGGACTTCGCAGCACGCGCGACCAAACGCTGGAATTCGGCGCCCGGCGCCTGCTCAGGCGCCAGGTCGGACTGGAGCCGTCCTGGCTGGAACAGCTCTACACCTTCGGCGACCGGCGCCGTAATTTCTGGCCGCGCAGCCCCGATCGCACCATCACGGTGGCCTACCTCGCATTGGTTCGACACGACCTTTGCTCCACCGGAGGGCGGTGGAGGGACTGCTACGAGTTCTTTCCCTGGGAGGACCAGCGATCCGAACGGGACTCCGCGGCGCCGCTGAGCGCCGGACTTGAGAAATGGAGGAACAGGGCCCGGGCCGATGCGACCCGCAAAGAGCGCAGCGAGCGGATCGAGCGCTGCCTGGGCCTGGACCAGGCCGGCTGGACGCCGGACCTCGTGCTGGAGCGCTATGAGCTCGTGTATGAGGCCGCGCTCGTGGCCGAATCCTGGCATGACCGGGGCGCCGCGGCGCCGGGAGGACGGATACTCAAGGGGGTCTGCATGGCCCTGGATCACCGCCGAATACTGGCCACCGCCCTGGGCAGGATGCGGGGCAAGCTGCGCTACCGCCCGGTCGTTTTCGAACTCATGCAGCCGGAATTCACCCTGTTTGAACTGCAGCGCGTGATCGAGGCGATCAGTGGCCGTGGTCTGCACAAGCAGAATTTCCGGCGACTGGTCGCGAACCAGAGACTGGTCGAGGCTACCGGTGTGCGCAAACCGGACACCGGCGGTCGCCCGGCGCGCCTCTACCGCTTCCGGCCCGAAGCACTGGCGGAGCGCCGCGCCGCCGGCGTGCTGTCCTGAGGCATGCGCTCGGGGCCGTCCGTTCGTGTATATTCACGCGACCGCTTTCGTAGGCGCGTAGCTCAGGGGTTAGAGCACTTGCTTGACATGCAAGGGGTCGGTGGTTCAATTCCACTCGCGCCTACCATTCCATCTGGAGCAAGCCGCTTTACCGCCTTCCCTTTCCGGGAACGTCGGAGGCAGGGATGCCGACGCCGAGCCCACAGGGATGCGCTTGCCGGCGTGTCCCGGAAAGGGAAGGCGGTAAAGCGGCGGCGGGAGCTGGAATGAGGGCGAGGGCGCAACCAGGCTCGACGGCGTTGGACGGCCTTCACGAAGCGGTTCGCGCATGGTTTGAAGAGTCGTTCGACCAACCCACGGCGGTTCAGGAGGGCGCCTGGCCGGCCATTGCCGCCGGCCGGCATGCGTTGCTGGCGGCGCCCACGGGTTCCGGCAAGACCCTGGCGGGCTTTCTTTCCGTCATCGACGAACTGCTGCGCCGCAGCCTGCGGGACGATCTGCCGCAGCAAACCGAAGTCGTTTACGTTTCGCCGCTGCGGGCCCTTTCGAACGACGTGCGCCGCAACCTCCGCGCACCGCTCGCCGGAATCGACCGGCGTCTCGAGGCCCGGGGCCTGCCGGCCTCGGGAATTACCGCCGGCCTGCGCACCGGGGACAGTTCCGCGGCCGACCGTCGCCGGATCCTCCGGAAACCTCCCCACATCCTGGTAACCACACCGGAGTCGCTCTACCTGCTGCTCACATCGGAAGGCGGCCGGGGGTTGCTCTCCAACACAGGCACCGTGATCCTGGATGAACTGCATTCGCTGGCGGGAGGCAAGCGCGGCGCCCACCTCACGCTCAGCCTCGAGCGCCTGGAAATGCTCGCCGGACGGCCTTTGCGGCGAATCGGCATGTCGGCCACGCAGCGGCCGCTGGACCGCATGGCGCAGTTCCTGCTGGGGGCGCGGGACCACGATTGCGCGATTGTCGATGCCGGCGCCGCGCGCGAGCGAAACCTGGCGCTGGAATTGCCCGGTTCGCCGCTGCAGGCCGTCATGCCGCTGGAGGTCTGGTCGGATCTCTATGACCGGCTTGCGGACCTCGTGCGCGGTCACGATTCGACGCTGGTGTTCGTGAACACGCGGCGGCTTTGCGAGCGGGCCGCGCGACAGCTGAGCGAACGGCTGGGCGAGGACGCCGTTGCTTCCCACCACGGCAGCATGTCCAAGGAGCACCGGGGCGAGGGCGAACAGCGCCTCAAGCGCGGAAGCCTCAAGGTGCTTGTCGCCACGGCCTCGCTGGAGCTGGGCATCGATATCGGCTCCGTGGATCTCGTATGCCAGTTGGGCTCCCCGCGCGGCATCTCGCGGTTTCTGCAGCGCGTCGGGCGTTCGGGCCATGCGGTCGGAGGGACCCCAAGGGGCCGCCTGTTCCCGCTGACCCGTGGTGAGCTGGTCGAGAGCCTGGCGCTGTTGAAGGCGGCGGGCAAAAACGAAATCGAGGAAATCCGCATCCCGCCGGGCGCCATGGACGTGCTTGCGCAGCAGGTCGTGGCCGAGGGGGCCTGCGGCGAGAAGAGCCTCGATGAGCTGCACCAGGCGTTTTCGCTGGCCTGGCCGTACCGCAAACTGGACCGCGAGCGCTTTGCCCGCGTGGCCCGGATGCTGGCGGACGGTTACTCGACGCGGCGCGGGCGTTCCGGCGCCTACCTGCATCTCGACAGCGTGAAGCGGACGTTAAGGCCGCGCCGCTCGGCGCGCATCACGGCCCTGACCAACGGCGGAACCATCCCGGACCAGTTCGACTATGACGTGGTGCTGATGCCCTCGGAGAACCGCATCGGCACCCTGAACGAGGACTTTGCGTTCGAGAGCCTGCCGGGAGACATCTTCCAGCTCGGCAACGCCTCTTACCGCATTCAGCGGGTCGCTTCCGGCAAGGTATACGCCGAGGACGCGCATGGAGCGCCGCCCACTATCCCGTTCTGGTTCGGGGAAGCGCCCGGCCGCAGCACTGAACTGTCGGGGCGGGTCGCGGAACTTCTCGACGGCGTGGAGACGCGTCTGTCCGGAAACTCGGACGCGGTTGCCTGGCTCGCATCCGTCCCCGGCGGTTCGCCCGAGGCCGCCCGCCAGGCGGTGGAGTATCTCGAGTCCGCGCGGGCCACCCTGGGCGCCTTGCCCGGCGAAGGACGCTTCGTGATCGAGCGCTTTCTCGACGAACTGGGCGACATGCACGTCGTTATCCATTCGCCGCTGGGCTCCCGCCTCAACCGCGCCTGGGGCCTGGCGCTGCGCAAGCGCATCTGCCGTAAGTTCAATATCGAACCGCAGGCAGCGGCACTGGACGACAGCATCGTGATTTCACTGGGTCCGGGACACAGCTTCCCGTTGAAGGAAATCAGCGGCTGGCTGCATTCCTCGACCGCGCATGAGCTGTTGAAACAGGCAGTGCTCGACTCGCCGATGTTCCCGACTCGCTGGCGATGGACGGCCTCGACGGCGCTGGCCATACTCCGCAACTGGAAGGGAGAGCGACGCCCGGCGCAGTTTCAGCGCGGCGATGCAGAGGACCTCATGGTCGCGCTGTTCCCCGATCTGGTCGCCTGCGCCGAGAATCTCACGGGGGACCGTGCGGTCCCGGATCATCCGCTGGTCAACCAGACCCTGGACGATTGCCTGCACGAGCTGATGGATGCCGACGGCCTGCTGGCCCTGCTGCGCTCCTTCGAGCAGGGCCAGGCCGAAGTGCGCTTTGCCGAGCCCGCCTCGCCATCGGTCCTGGCCCAGGAAGTCATTACCGCCAAGCCCTACGCGTTCCTCGACGATGCGCCGGCCGAGGAACGCCGCACCCAGGCGATCCGGACCCGCCATCTGCTGGATGTCGAAGACGCCGCAACGCTGGCGCGGCCGGATCCGCAGGCGATCGCCGAGGTGTGCGCGGAAGCCTGGCCGAGCCCCCGCAATGCGGATGAATTGCACGACGCGTTGAACCTGGCGGGATTCCTCACCGACGCCGAACTGGCGGATTTTCCCGATTTTCTGGCGCAACTGGCGTCGCAGGGCAGGGCGCTCGCCTTTGCGGCCGGCGACGACCAGCAGATCTGGGGCTGCATCGAACGCCGGGACGAATTGGCCACAGCCCTGGCAAGACCGGACGAGGCGGCAACGGCGATTCGCGAACTGCTGCGCAGCCGGCTTGAAGTCCTGGGTCCCGCAACCGCCGCGGAACTGGCGCAGCCCCTGGATCTGGAAACGGCGGCCGCGGCCGAAGCGCTGGTTGCGCTGGAGGGAGAAGGCTTCGCGGTTCGCGGCCGTTTCCGCACCAGCGCGGAAGCCGACGGACCGGAAGAGTGGTGCGAACGCGGCCTGCTGGCGCGCATCCACCGGCGAACGCTGAAGTCTCTGCGCCGGCAGATCAAACCGGTCAGCGCCGCGGAGTTCACCTCATTCCTGCTGCATTGGCAGGGGCTTGGGAACGACCGGCGGCAGGGACCGGAGAGCCTTCGCCTGGCGCTGGACCGGCTGGAAGGCTGCGGCGCCCCGGCGTCGGCCTGGGAAAGCGTTGTGCTGCCGTCGAGAATCAGCGATTTTTCCCCGGCGCTGCTGGACCAAATGCTCGCGTCGGGCGAATGGCTGTGGAAGCGGTCCGAGCCGTTTCCCGGGCGAGCGGGCGGGCGTCTGGCCGCCAACACGCCGATAAGCCTGATCAGGCGCGAATGCTGGGACTGCTGGCCGTTGGCGCCCGGCCGCATGGAAGGGCTATCGTTCGGCGCGCGCAAGGTTCTCGAAGTCCTCCGCGAGGAGGGTGCGGACTTCTTCCTCGGCCTGGTGCGTAACACCGGCATGCTGCGCAGCCAGGTGGAGATGGCGCTGGGCGAACTGGCCGCCGCGGGACTGGTCACGTCGGACAGCTTCACCGGCCTTCGCGCGCTGATCACGCGGGCCGACAAGCGTCCCCGCTTCGGCGGACTGCGGGCCCGGCTGAGCGGCGTGCAGGCCGGGGGCCGATGGTCCGCACTGACCGCCCCGGCTGGCGATGATGTCAACGAGGAGGACCGGGTCCGGTACCTGGCCGAAGCGATGGTTCGCCGCTACGGCATCGTGTTCCGCGCCCTGCTGGTGCGCGACCGCGGGCTGCCGCCGTGGCGCGCGTGGCTGCGTGTTTACCGGCGCATGGAAGCCCGGGGCGAGCTGCGCGGCGGCCGCTTCGTCGGCGGGTTCAGCGGCGAGCAGTTCGCCGCACCGGCCGCGGTGGAGGAACTGCGCGCCATGCGCCGCAGGAACGACTTTGCTTCGCGCATCCGCATCTCCAGCGCGGATCCGGCCAACCTGACCGGCGTGTTGTCGCCCCGGCGCATACCGTCGCAACCCGCACGCTGGATCGATTTCGCAAGCGGAGAACCCCGGATGGAAGCGGAGCAGGACATCGCTGCCGGCGCGCACGGCTGATCGAATAGAATCTCGCATCTCGCCCATTGGTGCAACGCAGGGCGGGACCTGTAGACGGGAGGGGAAAATGAGCCAGGAAATCCTTCAGGAGCTTTCCAGCCTGCTGGGCAGCGAACACGTGATCACGGACGATGCCGAGCGCCGTTACTTCACGACCGACGTTTACAACTCCCGGGAGCTGCCGCTGGCGGTCATTCGGCCGGGAAGCGTGGAGGAATTGCAGGAAGCGGCGCGGATTGCATTGAAGAACAATGTCGCGCTCGTGCCCCGAGGCGGCGGCGCTTCGTACACGGACGGCTACCTGCCGGTCACGTCGCAGTCGCTGCTGGTGGAAACCTCGCGCCTCAACCGCATCGTGGAAATCAACGGAACGGACATGTACGTGACGGTCGAACCGGCCGTGACCTGGGAGAGGCTCAACGCGGCGCTGGCCAAGGAGAAGCTGCGCACGCCGTTCTGGGGGCCGTTCTCCGGCCTGAAGGCGACCGTGGGCGGATCGACTTCGCAGAACTCCGCGAGCATGGGCACGGGCAACCACGGCCTGTCCGCGGAATCGGTGCTTTCGTTCGACGTCGTGCTGGGCAACGGCAAGCTGCTGAAGACGGGGTCCGCATCGATCAGCACCTCCAAGCCGTTCTTCCGCTGGTACGGACCGGACCTGACCGGCCTTTTCACCGGCGACACCGGCGCCATGGGCATCAAGGCGCGGATCACACTGCGGTTGATCAGGCGGCCGGAACGCTCCGGCACCGCTTCTTTCGGTTTCGACACCTTTGACGACATGGCGGCCGGCATGTCGGCGGTGGCGCGCCTGGGCATAGTCGCCGACAACTACGGACTGGACCCCAAGCTGCAGCAGGGCCAGCTCACCAAGACCGACACCGGCGATGCGCTGCGCGCCGTGTGGAACGTAACGCGCGACTCCAGCAATCCGGTGGAGGCCGTCAGCCGGCTTACGCGCATGGCGCTGGCGGGCAAGCGCTTCTTTGCCGGCTTCAGCCACTCCGCACACTACGTCGTGGAGGGGTACAGCGCGGCGGAGGTCAAGTCCAAACTGAAACTGGTCCGTGAAACCATGCGGCCGCATGGAACCGAAATAGCCAATACCGTGCCTACCGTGCTCAGAGCCATGCCGTTCATACCGATGTATTCCGTGCTGGGCGTCAACGGCGAACGATGGGTGCCGCTGCACGGCATCATGCCGTTCTCGGCGGTTCCCGAGTTCCGCCGCCGGCTCATGGCCATGTACGAGGAGAACGCCGACCGAATGAAGGATTTGCGGGTGGACAAGGGCGCCATGTTCATGACCATCAACTCCAACGCGTTTCTCTACGAACCGGTGTTCTACTGGGAGGACAGCCAGACGGTGTTCCACAAACGATTCATGCCCAAGGACTATCTGGCGACGCTGCCGGAACACGACGAGAACCCCGAAGGCCGGGCGCTGGTGGCGGAGCTACGCCAGCGCATCCTGGACATCTTCTGGCAGGTGGGCGCCTCGCACCTGCAGGTTGGCAAGACCTACCCCTATCTGCGCGGACGCCAGCCCGAAGCCGAGCGGCTGCTCCGCGAATTCAAGGGCAGCGTCGACCCCAACAACCTCATGAACCCGGGCGCACTCGGCCTCGGCACGTCCTGAACTTGGACATCAGTTCGCTCGTGGCCCGCTACTCCCGCCCCTTGCTTCCGGGAACCGCCGGCAAGCACATCCCTGTGGGCTTGGCTTCGGCATCCCTGCCTCAGACATTCCCGGAAGCAAGGGGCGGGGGTAGCTCCAGCATGATGCTACGATGCCCTCCATCTTTGCCCCCTGCTTCCGGGAGCGTTGGAGCCATGGATGGCGGAACCGAGCCATGGGTGGCTTCTCCGGGAAGCAGGGGGCAAAGATGGAGGGCGACGCCAGCGTCAACAGCCCCCCACGCTTGCCTGCTTTCGATATTGCTGTGCCTTACGTTGGGGCTTGCGCCGCTACATGTCGCTGCGGAGGCGGACGAGCGGGTGGTGGGCGTGCTGTTCGTGATCCACGGCGGTTCGCAGGACTGGACCGACCGCGGGGCCTTCGACACGGCCGCGCAGCTTTTCTCGTACGATCAGAACAGCGCCGTCTATCAGCGCTTTCTCTGGGACCCGCGCATCTGGCCGCGCTTCATGGACTTCGGCAACGGGCCCAAGGAAGCCCTGAAGTATCGCTTCGAGTACGACCGGATCGACGGGCCGAGCCCCTTCTACGGCATCACCTTCTCGCAGATGAGCTCGCTCGAGGCGGCGCTGGACGCGCGCGCGCAGGAGATGGGCGTGCGCTTCGTTGTGGACCTGGCGTCCTGGATGGCTGCGGACCCCAAGCACCACCCCTGGCCGCGCCTCGTTTATGGGCCTGGCAGCCCGCAAGGCCAGCCCCTGACGTATTGCGGGCCGGCCGACGATCCGTGGCCCGACTGCGATCCCGAGCGGCACAACGTGGACGGTCCCATCCCACGGCTGCTGGAACAGGGCGTGACCGAGATCGTGGTCATCGACATGACCGTTGGCGGCGCCCGGTTCTCCAAGACGCATGACGTGGTCCGGACGCTGCGTGCGCGCCTTGCCGCCGAGGCCGGTGAGGGCGGGAAACCGGTTCGGCTGCGCTGGCTGAACGACCCCAGGGACCTGATGCGCGATTCTTATCCGGTCGAACCGGCCGGATGGACGCGTTCTCTCGGCCCCCCGGCGGCCGACCGCAGCGTGCCGCTGGAAGATGCGCCCAACCCGGTGGTTTCCTCGCCGCTGCTGGCCTTGCTGCATGCCGAAGGTATCGCCGAGCGGTTCAACCCGGAAGTGGAGGAAGCCGAGACCGGCATCGTGCTTCTCGGCCATGCGCTGCGCCGCTACGACGAGTATTTCGATCCGAAGATCGACGACACCCTGACGCTTCACCAGACCATAGCGCTGGAATTGCTGCGCACCTACCCGGAGCTCAAGGAACACAGGATCGTGGGCGCCTGGGCCGGGGACATGGTCCTGAACGAAACGCTGACGGACACGCCTGCCGGAGGTTACGAGCGGAGTCGGCCCATGCGCGGGGAGAACCTGGGCTACGCGGCGCTGTACGAGCAGCCGGGCGTTCATCCGCAAGGCAAGTGGGGCTACCGCTACTGGGAGGCGCTGGACTACCTGCGCGCCGACGGCGTGGAGCACATCGTCGTGGCCTTCCCGCAGATCGTGGCCGAATCGGTGCTCAACATGGTCGAGGTGCCCAACCAGATCGGCAAGGAAGTGGGCTACCGCAACTGGCTCTACTACGAAAAGGGCGATTTCGATCGCTATCCCAAGGTTGGGCATCCGTTCGCCGATTACTGGGGCATCTGGGTAAACACGGAATGCAGAAATGGCGATTCAACAGTCGCCTGCTGCCTGGAAATGGGTGGCTGCGCCGACGGACGGCCCTATCCGCCGGCGCGCCAGACGCCTCCGGATCGGCGGCGCAACGACATGGACCCGTCGCTGGGCTACGACATACCCGCATTCGGCCATATCGGTTATGACCCGGCGCTGGGCCGCCCGTCGGACGACCATCCGGTCCAGCAGCAGTACCGCGGCACCTGGGCGATGTGGCGTCCACCGAACGACGACCCGCGCATGGGAGAGCTGATGGCAAGGTTTATCGTCGAGGCCGTGCGGGACGGCCGCTAGCCAAGATGCGTTCCTGCATGAAACAGC